>NZ_LZJZ01000052.1 GCF_001667585.1 Mycobacterium sp. E2733 | reverse complement strand
ACGTAGCGTCGGACGGTGTCAGGCTTGGACATGTCGAATGTCTGTGCCTCGTTGACGGTAGAGAACGACCAGATGATGCGGGCGAGCCATTCGCTGGCGGCCGTCACGTCGACCCCGGCACCAACCTCTCCGCGGTCACGCGCGTCACGTACGTAGGGTTCGAGAAATTTGGTCGTCCGCCGGACCGCCGTATCCCCGTCAGAGATCATGTGCCGCATCAGCTCAGCGTCATCGGCCATCAAACGGTTGCGAGTTCGGTGGTCGAGCAAGATCCTCGCGTGTGTTTCGGCCATCGCGCCAACCTGCTCGGCCAGCGTACTTTTCTTAGCCATTGCGGTCGCCACGTCACGATAGAACCGCTGCGCCCCGAACTCGATGGCGGCGTCGATGAGCACATTGCGGTCGACGAAGTATCGGTAGATGGTGCCGCGGGACACCTTGGCCATTCGCGCCACGTCCTGAACGCTCGTGCGCTGGATGCCGAGCTGTGTGAAGCATTCGTTTGCCGCGTCGAGAATCTGGTCGCGGCGGTCGAACTCGTCGGTGATCTCCGCTTCGCCGGTCTTCGGGTCGGTCAGCATCTCACTCCTCCACGCCCTCAGGGCTAT
>NZ_LZJZ01000051.1 GCF_001667585.1 Mycobacterium sp. E2733 | reverse complement strand
ACCGTGAGCGGGTCGCGCACGTCCACAACTGGGCGCGCGCCGAAACGCTTCTGCATCTCAACGTCATGCCGCCCGGGTTCGTGGGCGCCTCGCTCAACCCGGTCGGCCTGACCGCCCGCGCCATCGCCGTCCCGCGCGGCGTCAACCCGTTCAACGGCGACTACAACCGCGAGGATGTCCGGGCGGTCGAGATCCCGTCGGCCAACGGCATCGGCACCGCCCGGTCGGTGGCGCGCATGTACGGCAGCGCGGCCACCGGGGGAGCCGAGCTCGGAATCGGCGGCGACACCGTCGACGCGCTGGCGGCCCCGGCGCTCTCACCGAGCCAGGGAGTTCGCGACAAGGTGATGAAGGTCGATGTAGCATATTCCCTCGGCTTCTGTAAACCCTTGCCGCACTTCCCCTTCGGCTCCTCGGACCGGGCCTTCGGGACTCCCGGCTTCGGCGGCTCTTTCGGCTGCGCCGACCCGGACACCGGCGTCGGGTTCGCCTACGTCATGAACCGGCTGGGTTTTCACCTGTGGAGCGACCCACGCGAACTCGCGCTGCGGCAGGCGCTGTTTCGCGACGTCCTCGGGGTGCGTCCGCAGACGTGACGGGTCCGGTCGCAGTGGCGCCGAATGTGGCCCGCTCTCCGCGGCGGCCGGCCTGCAGCCGCCGCGCTGGTGGCATCCTGGCCGTGTGGGCTTACTCATCCGGTTGGCGGAGCTGTTGATCGTGATCCTGCCCCTGGCCGGGGCGACCATCGCCGCGGTGCGCGCATTCAGCGCCAACCGTCGGCCGGCCGGACAACCGCCGCAGATCGACCGGACGGAAACGCCGGAGACCGGCGACAACCACGTCGCGCAGTGGCGGTCGCTGCGCCGCGTCCTCGAGGAGCACAGCCGCACCGACGCGCGCTGGCTCGAGTACGAACTCGACGTCGCCAAGTTGCTCGACTTTCCGCTCATGACGGACATGCGCGACCCGCTCACGGT
>NZ_LZJZ01000050.1 GCF_001667585.1 Mycobacterium sp. E2733 | reverse complement strand
CCCCCCCGCGCCCCGCCCCCCGCCCCCCGCGGCCCCGGCCCCCCCCCCACCCCCCCCCCCCCCCCCCCCCCTCATACATACTGTATGTATTAACATACAGTATGTCTGTATGCCGTCAAGGGTTCTCCGATGTCCGGACCGCAGCGCGAACCGTCCGGGCGTGGATGTTGCGCTGCCTGGGGGCGGCGCACCGCCGTGGCGTATCGTTTACACAAGGGGGATTGTATAAACTAGATAGAGAGTGGGCTCCCCCATGACACAACACGAAACCTACTTTCTGCGCCCGCAGGGTGATCACGGCGCCGACAGACAGCTTGATTCCTCTGCGAGCGCCGAGGCGATTACGCCGCGCGACGGTCGACACGTCACACCCAACAATGACGTCGGCGATCAGAGTCAGGATGCGGGCTATCGCGCAGAGTTGCAGCTGGCCGAGAACATCGTCGACCCGCAGACCTGGGCCGGCGGGATCGAAGACAAACGGGCGATTGCGCCGCGGCTGCGCATCGGTCGTGACAGATGGTTAAATCTGTTGTGGCTCATTCCCATTGGATTCGTTTTCCTGCTCGCGGCGGTAGCGGTCGGCAAGGGCCTGCACAACATGCCGGCCGTCCAGGCATTCATTCAACGCTATCCCGGCAGCCGGGTTCCCTCGGCGGTCAGCCCGGGCATCCCCGCATGGGTGGGCTGGACGCATTTCTTCAACCTGTTCCTGATGATGTTCATCATTCGCTCCGGGATCCAGATCCTGTGCGACCATCCGCGGCTCTACTTCAGGCGCAACTCCACGCCGGGCAAGGACGAATGGCTGCGGGTGGCAAAGCCAGTGCCGGACGACCCGCTGTGGACGGCCAAGGACGACTCGGTAGCACTACCGCGCCAACTGGGGTTGCCGGGAATTCGCCATTCGATCGGCCTGGCGCGGTGGTGGCACCTCGGCGTAGACGTCTTGTGGCTACTCAACGGCGCGGCGTTCTACGTGCTTTTGTTCGCTACCGGCCAATGGCGAAGGGTCGTTCCGACCAGCTGGGACGTCTTCCCCAACGCGGTTTCCGTTGCGATCCAATACCTGTCGCTGGATTGGCCGACGGACAATACCTGGGTGGCCTACAACGGGCTGCAACTGCTGGCGTACTTCACCACCGTCTTCATCGCCGCACCGCTCGCGCTCATCACCGGGCTCGGAATGTCGCCGGCCCTCTCGATGCGTCTTACCGTGATCAGCAAGCGGTTGAGCATCCAGGCCGCGCGCTCGCTGCATTTCCTGGTGCTGGTGTATTTCCTCTTCTTCATCGTCGTCCACGTGACGTTCGTCTTCGCTACCGAGGCATTGCGCAACCTCAACCACATGTTCGCCGCGCGCGACGACAACGGCTGGGTCGGGTTCGGGGTATTCGCCATGGCCATGGTGGTGGTCACCGTCGGCTGGGTGGCCGCCACGCCCTTCACCCATCGCCATCCGCGCGTGGTGCAACGGGTCGGCTACGCACTCGTCGGGCCGCTGCAACGGCTGTTCGAGCGCGTCAACCCCGAGCCAGGAGCGTTCACCGAAGATGACATCTCGCCGTATCTCTGGCACAACGGCACCTACCCGGAAACCGTTGAGTACAAAGAGCTGGAGAAGAACAACTTTGTCGATTGGCGGCTGCGCGTCTACGGTCTCGTCGAGCATCCGATGGAGTTTTCCTTAGCCGACCTGCATGAGCTGCCGTACCACGAACAAATCACCCAACACTTTTGCATTCAGGGCTGGTCGGGCGTCGCGAAATGGGGTGGCGTGTCGATGCAGACGATCATGGACATCGTCAAGCCGCTGCCGGCAGCCAAGTGGGTGGTGTTCTACTCGCTGGGTCCGGGCGCCGACGGCGGCATCTACTACGTCGCGCACCCGATCGAGCAGATGAGTCACCATCTGACCATGCTGGCCTATGACATGAACAACGAGCCGGTGAGTTACGGGCACGGCGCACCGCTGCGGCTGCGGAACGAACTACAACACGGCTTCCGACATGTGAAGTGGATCAAGGGCATTGAGTTCATCGCCCACTACTCCGAGCTGGGCAGCGGATACGGAGGCTACAACGAAGACCACGAATACTTCGGGCGTCACCAGACAATCTGATGCGCATCCTGCCCCCATAGTGGAGGACGCGACGGGCAACTGGAACTAATGACGCGAAAATCGATGCTCAACTGGAATGCCTTGACCGGACGGAGGAGTCGATGACTTACAACGGGATCATCCGGGTGTGGCGCGGCGACGAGCGGGGTGGCGATCTCCGGGACTTCACCGTCGAGGTGAACGAGGGCGAGGTCGTGCTGGACGTGATCCACCGGGTGCAGGCCACGCAAGTGCCCGACCTGGCGGTGCGCTGGAACTGCAAGGCGGGCAAATGCGGTTCCTGCTCGGCGGAGATCAACGGCTATCCGAAGTTGATGTGCATGACCCGCATGTCGACCTTCGCCGAAGACGAGGTTGTCACGGTACCCCGATGCGAGCCTTCCCGGTGATTCGCGATCTCGTCACCGACGTCTCGTTCAACTATGAAAAGGCCAAAAGAATACCGTCTTTCGCGCCATTCAAGGATCTTCGGCCCGGCGAATACCGGATGGCCCAAGCCGACGTCGAGCGCTCGCAGGAGTTCCGCAAGTGCATCGAGTGCTTTCTGTGCCAAGACGTCTGCCACGTGATCCGTGACCACGAAGACAACAAGCGAGCGTATGCCGGGCCGCGCATGTTCATTCGCCTCGCGGAACTGGAAATGCACCCCCTCGATACCGCCGACCGTCGAGACCTCGCCCAGGACCAGCAGGGCCTGGGACTGTGCAACATCACCAAGTGCTGTACCGAGGTCTGCCCGGAGCACATCAAGATCACCGACAACGCCATCATCCCCATGAAGGAACGCGTCGCGGGTCGCAGGTACGACCCGGCGGTCTGGCTGGGGCGCAAGCTCTTCCGCCGCTAGCACGCCACGAGAGCGTTCAGCGCGCGACCGCGGTGTCGAGTTCTGGTGTGTCCGTGCCCGTCAACCGCCGATGCATGGCCCAGGCGATCCTGGCGCCCTGAATCTTCGCGCGTTCGGCGATGGGTCCTTGGAACATCGCGTCGACGGTCTCATTCCACACCGTCAGCCAGCGAACAAAGTGGCGGCTGCTCAACGGGGTTCGCCGATGGATGTGCCGGTGGGCGTGCAGGGCGCTGCCGCGATAGAGTCCGGCACGAAACAGGGCGGTCTCCCAGAAGTCGGTCATCACCGGGATGTGCGAGTCCAAACCCTTGCTTCGCAACTCCCCGAACGGCTCGACGAGCACATCGTCGACCATCACCCGGCCGTAAAATCGGCGCAAGAGCGCCTCGACGTCCGCGCGGGTAGCGAGATCTGCGATCCCATGGCCGACCGGGGCGCACAAGTCAGTCACGCGCGATCACCCTCGCCAGACACAGTTCAGGTTCGACGAAGGGTCTCAGCTCGGCGTGCATCGCAGGCGCGGAACCAACCGGCTCCGTCGGGCCCGCCAGGCCCTGCAACAGCCCGCGGTGCAGGGCGCACGCCACCTCCGGGTGATCACGGGCCATGTCACGGACCGGACAACTGTGCAGGCGGATGGTCCGCTCGTTGCCGGGAGTCGACTTCTCGGGCGAGATTAACTCGGGACCGAATCCCATGCGGTCGAACACCGTCGTAATCATCGCCGATCGCTCTTCAGCGGCTTTTCTGGGTGTAAGGCGCTGTGGAACATGTTGCCCCGCAATACCTTCGTGGGAATCGTCCTCCTTGATCCGCTCAGCCCATCGCCGGCCGGCGGCTTCAGCGCGGCGGCGCCGCTTGTCGACGGTCTCACCGAGTTCCAGCGCCAATATCTCGGCCAGGATTCGATAGTCCAGCCGCTCGCGCACCGCGCTGTAGCCGGTGCGGGGGCGGCCCACGCCGGCGCGCGTGATCCGGGTGCGCTCAACGAGCCCCTCGGCGCACAGCGCGTCAAGATGAAAGCGCACGGTCGTCGTGTGCAGTCCGAGCCGGGCACCGAGTTCGGCCGCGTCGACCGGTCCGTCGTGCTCGCGCACCATTTCCAGAACTCGTTGGTGCTGCCGGTTGCGTTTTCCGCGGTGCGGCCGCCCGGCCTCCTCCTCGTTGTGCTCGCCCACCCCATCAGTCCTCTCGTCCGGTTGCCTTCCAGCTATTTAGAGGATATTATTCATTAATAATAGCACTGAACGCCCTGGGCGTCTCCACTGACGCGACGACCTTGGGGCAGCAGGGAAACCGGAGGTGCGCCATGTTGGACACCATGGTGGAAACCACAGTCATCGAGAACGCGGTCCGGATCGCCTGCCGTGCCCCGTCCCTGTACAACACCCAGCCGTGGCTGTGGGTGACAGACGGCGCCGGGCTGGACCTGTTTCTCGATACGAGCCGTGTCGTGCACACGGACCGATCGACGCGAGAGGCTCACATCGGCTGCGGCGGGGTGCTCGATCATCTTCGGGTGGCGATGGCGGCCGCGGGCTGGATCGCCGATGTCGAGCGATTTCCCGATCCAGCTAATCCGGCCCACCTGGCGCGGGTGAAATTCGTACCCGCGGAAGGCGTGACCGACGAGCAGCGTCGTCGCGCCGACGCGATGCTGAAACGCCGGACTGATCGGCTGCCATTCCTCGCACCGGTCGACTGGGAATCGTTCGAGCCCCTGCTACGCGGCGGCATCGACGGCGGCGGAGTGCGCTTGGACGTGCTACCGGAGGAGACGCGTCCGCGCCTGGCCGAGGCGGCCGAGTTCACCGAGTCGCTGCGTCTGTACGATTCTCCGTACCATCTCGAACTCGATTGGTGGACAGCCCCGTTCGAAGTAGCCGAGGGCATCCCCTATAGCTCGCTGATCTCGGCCGCCGAGTCGCATCGGGTAGGCGTCAATCGCCACTTTCCCTTCACCCGCAACCTGGACAGGCGCGCCGGGATCACGCGAGATTTCTCGAAGATCTTGATGCTGTCCACCGAGGACGACACCCACGCCAACGCGCTGGAGTGCGGCGAGGCGCTGTCGCGTGTCCTGCTGGAATGCACGATGGCCGGCTTGGCCACGTGCACGGTCTCACAACTGACGGAACTGTCGGTCAGCCGTGAACTGCTCGCGGCGATCACGGGTCACACCGATCTGCCCCAGGTCCTGATCCGGGTGGGTGTCGCGCCGGCACTCGACGGGACGCCGCCGCCCACGCCGCGGCGGGCGCTCGCCGACGTGTTGCGACGCAAGGGCTGAGTCCCGGCCGTGGCAGCACCCCCGCGGGGTCAGTCACCGGCTTGTCGGTGTCGACAGTTACCGATCGCGACTTGGTGGTTTCGGAACCCACGGTTCCGAACTCGCTTACAGGTTGAAGCTTGGGTAGACGTAACCGGACTGCCAGTAGGGCGAGCATCCGTAATACCCACAGACACGGCTCTGGTAGTCACGATCGTTGACCAGTCCTGAGTCATACGCCGGAGCCCCGCAGATGTGATCGTGCGTATCGCCGATGAAGACATCATCACTGGTGGTCGCGTCGATCACGTCGACCGGGATGAAAGACTCTCTTTCGCCGATGCCGAGAAGGCCACCATGGTCGACGAGGAGGAAGCGGGGCTTGCGCTCACGGTCGTCCACGAAGACGTCATGCACCCTGCCGAAGTGCTTGTGGTCCTTGTCCTTTACCTGCCGTCCACGCATGTCGTCGGTGGCGTTCTTGACCTTCACGACCGTACCCGTGAGCTTGATGAGAGCGGCGTCAGCCTCGGTTGTCATCGGGACTCCTGGTCAATAGTGGGCGTCGAGATGGCTCAACGTTGCCGCGCAATCGGCGGGTTTATCACGTGCCGTCGGCTGCTTGCGGCTGGATGGTCAGCTCCGGCATGTACCCAGTATGCGGCCGGCCCGCAAGAGGGTATTCATCGAATTCTGGGGGTTCGCTCGGGCCGGTGTGCCAACCTGCCACTCTTGCCCATGTACTCAATTGCCGTAGGCTCGAATTACCAGTCGGGCAGCGCGTAAGGGGGTTTCTCATGGCCTCGGACAGCTTCGGAACGCGTGATCAACTTGCCGTTGGCGGCACCACCTACCAGATCCACCGCCTGGCACGGATCGACGGCGCGGATCGGTTGCCCTACAGCTTGAAAGTCTTGCTGGAGAACCTGTTACGCAACGAGGACGGCCGGCTGGTGACCGCCGAACAGATCGGCGCACTGGCGGCCTGGGATCCGGCGGCCAAGCATGGGCGGGAGGTGGCCTATACCCCGGCACGAGTGCTGATGCAGGACTTCACGGGGGTGCCGTGCGTAGTGGACCTGGTGGCGATGCGCGACGCCATCGCCGATCTCGGCGGTGAGACCAAACGAATCAATCCACTGTGCCCGACGGAGCTGGTGATCGACCACTCGGTGATCGCCGACGTCTTCGGCCGCCCGGACGCCTTCCGGATCAATGCCGAATTAGAGTTCGAACGCAATGCCGAGCGCTATCAATTGCTGCGCTGGGCGCAGCAGGCGTTCACGGATTTCAGTGTCGTGCCACCGGATACGGGGATCTGCCACCAGGTCAATCTGGAATATCTGTCCAGAGTCGTGTTCACCCGCCAGGGCCCGGACGGTCCGCAGGCCTATCCGGACACGCTCGTCGGCACCGACTCGCACACCCCGATGGTCAACGGGCTGGGGGTGCTCGGCTGGGGTGTGGGCGGTATCGAAGCCGAGGCGGCCATGCTCGGCCAACCGATGAGCATGCTGATACCGCAGGTGCTGGGCCTGAAGCTGACCGGTGAGCTACCGTCCGGCACCACGGCCACCGACTTGGTGCTGACGGTGGCCGAGCTGCTGCGTCGAACCGGTGTGGTCGGAAAGTTCGTCGACTTCTACGGACCCGGTGTGCCCAACGTGCCGCTAGCCAACCGGGCCACCATCGGCAACATGAGCCCCGAATACGGCGCCACCTGCGCCATTTTCCCGATCGACGACGTCACCCTGGACTACCTGCGGCTGACGGGTCGCCCCGAAAACCAGATCCGGCTGGTGGAGACCTACGCGAAGGAGCAGGGCCTGTGGCACCACCCCGACCACGAGCCGACGTTCTCGCAGACGATCGAACTGGACCTGGGCTCCATCCAGCCGTCGATCGCGGGGCCCAAACGACCGCAGGACCGCATCCCGCTGCGGGTGGCCCCGCACACGGTCGCCGCGCTGCTCAACGGCGCCGAGACCACAGCGGAGGCGTTGTCGGCTTTGGACAAAGCATCGGCGGACTCATTCCCGGCCAGTGACCCGATCGCCTTTGGCGACCATGCCCAGCCGGAAGGCAAACCGCGCGCGCCCTGGGACGACGGCGAGAAACTCCCGTGGGTGACCGCGCCGGCGCCGGTCGAGTTTGCCGACGGCACCCGCACGGAAATCGACAATGGACATGTGGTGATCGCCGCGATCACCTCGTGCACCAACACCTCCAACCCGTCGGTGATGGTGGGCGCGGCGCTGCTGGCGAAGAAGGCGGTGGAAAAAGGGTTGGCCCGCAAACCGTGGGTCAAGACCTCGCTGGCGCCCGGGTCCCGCGTCGTCACCGACTATTACGAAAGGGCCGGGCTCACACCGTATCTGGACAAGCTCGGCTTCAACCTGGTCGGCTACGGCTGCACCACCTGCATCGGCAATTCCGGCCCGCTGATTCCCGAGGTGAGCCAGGCGATGTCCGACAACGACCTCACGGTCTGCTCGGTGCTGTCGGGTAACCGCAATTTCGAGGGGCGCATCCACCCGGAGACCAGAATGAACTTCCTTGCGTCGCCGCTGTTGGTGGTCGCCTACGCATTGGCAGGCACGCTGCGCACCAACCTGCTTCAAGACCCGATTGGCACCGGCAGCGACGGCCAACCGGTGTACCTGCGCGACATCTGGCCGTCGACCGAAGAAATAAGTGCAGTCGTCGACGAGAACTTGCGCGCCGAGATGTTCACCAAGAGCTATGCCGACGTGTACGCCGGCGACGATCGCTGGCGCTCGCTGACGGTCCCCGGCAGCGACACCTTCCAGTGGGACCCCGGGTCGACATATGTGCGCCAGCCGCCCTACTTCGACGGCATGGCCCGCGAACCCGAGCCGGTCGGCGACATCACCGCCGCCCGCGTGCTCGCCAAGCTCGGTGACTCGGTCACCACCGATCACATCAGTCCGGCCGGCTCCATCAAATTCGACTCACCCGCGGGAAAGTATTTGTCCGAACACGGGATTGACCGCAAGGACTTCAACTCCTACGGCTCCCGGCGCGGCAACCACGAGGTGATGATCCGCGGCACCTTCGCCAACATCCGGCTGCGCAACCAGCTTGCCCCGGGTACCGAAGGCGGATGGACGCGCGACTTCACCCAGCCCGACGGCCCGGTGGCGACCATTTACGACGCATCGGTGAACTACGCCAAGGCCGGTGCGCCCCTGGTCATCCTCGCCGGCAAGGAATACGGCTCCGGGTCGTCGCGCGACTGGGCGGCCAAGGGCACCGCCCTGCTCGGTGTGCACGCGGTGATCGCCGAGTCCTACGAACGGATCCACCGCTCCAACCTCATCGGGATGGGTGTGCTGCCACTGCAATTCCCCGATGGGAAAAGCGCGGACTCGCTAGGGTTGACCGGGGAGGAGGCCGTCGACATCACCGGTGTCGACGCGCTCAACCACAGCATCCCCGAGACCGTGCATGTGAAGGCCGGCGATGTCGAGTTCGACGCGGTGGTGCGCATCGATACCCCTGGCGAGGCCGACTACTACCGGCACGGCGGCATCATGCAGTACGTCCTCCGCCAACTGCTCGGCAACGAACCCGCGGCCACAAAGCGCTGACAATTTAGTCCGACTCAGGAAGGAGACACCACCATGGCCGAGGAGATGTACCACCCCACAACCCCCGAGATCCACAAACTCCGCAAGGAACTCGTCCCCCACACCCATGACGCGTTTGAGGCGTTCAGCCGTGCGGTGTTCGCCGATGGCGCCCTGCCGGAGAAAACCAAACAGCTCATCGCGGTCGCGGTCGCGCACACCACCCAATGCCCCTATTGCATCCGCGGGCACACCCGGCTCGCCCGCCGGAAAGGCAACAGCGACCAAGAGATCATGGAGGCCATCTGGGTCGCGGCCGAGATGCGCGCCGGTGGCGCCTACGCGCATGCCACGCTGGCCCTCGAGGAACTCGCCAAATAGCCGCCGGAGACATGACATGGCAGGCGAGCAGAATCAAGCTATGGATACCGAAAACCCCGAGGCCGGGATCGCCGCGGGGGTTGCCTCGTGTGTGATCCGGGTGTCGGACTTGGACCGGTCGCTGAAGTTCTACTGCGATGTGTTCTCCTGCAGTGTGCTCATTCGGGAGTCCAACATGGCTCTGCTGTTGGCACCCAACGGATTTCAGCTATACCTGCATGCAGAGCCCACCTTCCGGCATCGCGGGCCGGGCACCATCGGCGTGCAGTATCTGATGTGGGCCACCGACAGCGAATCCGATCTGCAGCAGATTGCACACCGCCTGAAGGCTCACGACGTTGCCGCCTATTCGTATACCCAGGGCGGGATAACCTTCGTCGAAGCTTGCGATCCCGACAGGGAACGGGTGATCGTTGCCTACCCGACTCCCCGGCAGCTGCCCCGCGAGGTCATTGCCAAACGGCTGCACGGCTGACCCCGGCCCCGCAAGCATCAGGAGTCGCAGATGTCTCCCATTGCCGCAGATCGCACGGCAGTCATCGCCAAGATCGAAACGGTTCCGCTGCGTATCCCCTTGAAGGCGGGCAGCATACCCGGGGCGTCCCTCTGGGGCGACGAGCTGTCCGCCGCAGACTCGCTGCTCGTCAAGGTCACAACCCGCGACGGAGTGGAGGGTTGGGGCGAAGCCTTCGGTTTTCGCGCCGTCGATTCGGCCAAGCTTGCCGTCGATGAACTGATCGCGCCGCTCTGCATTGGCCGGGACGCCACCCGGATCGGGCCCCTGATGCTGGAGGTTCAAAAGAACCTGCATGTTTTCGGACGCGGCGATGCCTTGACCTATGCGCTCTCGGCGGTGGACATCGCCCTGTGGGATATCGCCGGCAAGCTCGCCAACACCCCGGTGTGCCGGCTTCTCGGCGGCGGAATGACCGCTATGCCTTGCTACGCGAGCTTGGCGTGCTATGCCGACCCCGCGCTGGTCCGCACCGCGGTTCGGCGAACCCTCGATGCTGGATTTCGGGGAATCAAGCTGCACGAGGTGAGCATGCCGGCAATCCGCGCGGCCCGCGAGGAAGCCGGCCCCGACGTGGAGCTGATTGTGGACGCCGGCTGTCCGTGGACCTTGACCGAAGCCGACGTTTTCGCTCAGGAACTCAAGCCGGTTGGACTCAAATTTCTCGAGGAGCCGCTCTGGCCGCCGGAGAATTTCGTCGGTCTTGCCGAACTGCGACGAATCAGCGGCATCCGCATCTCGTCCGGCGAAAACGTCTCGACGCTCATGGAATTCGAGCGCATGCTCGCCGCAAGGGCGGTGGACTTCGTACAGCCGAGCCCGGCCAAGATGGGCGGCATCAGCGAGCTGTGTAAGGTTTTTCCTCTCGCGGCGGCCCGCAACGTCCCGGTGATGACGCACTCCTTCTACGACGGCCCGGGCCTGCTCGCGGCGATTCATGCGACGGCCGCGCTTGGTACCCCTGACTCCATGATCGAATGGCGCTGGTTCGAACTGGAGGCCGCCGTCTATGACGATGCCCTCGCCCCGACCGCGGGCCAGGTGTCGGTCCCTCTCGGACCGGGCCTGGGATTGGACCCCGATCCGGATGTGATCAGCGCTTACCGACGTTGAGCGACAACGTGATCCGATTCTTGCGCTCAGGCGAGGATGCGAAGCGGGTGTTCGAGCAGCTTCACCAGATCTTGCAGAAACACCGCGGCTGTGGCGCCGTCGAGCACGCGGTGGTCGATGGACAGCGTGAGCTTCAATGTGGTTGCCGCGGTGAGCTGACCGTCCCGGACGACGGCCTCTTCCTGGACGGCACCGACGGCGAGGATCGCCGCCTCCGGCGGGTTGATGACGGCGGTGAAATGGTCGATGCCGTACATCCCGAGGTTGCTCACGGTGAAGGTGCTACCGGTCAACTCGTTCGGCGTGAGCTTGCCGGCTCGCGCCCGATCGATGAGGGCATGCGCCTCGCCCCCGATCTCGGTAAGGGTTTTGCGGTCCGCATCGCGGATGACAGGCACCAGGAGCCCGCTGTCGGTAGCGACGGCGCATCCCACGTTCACGTGGCCGTGCCGCACCAGGTGATCGCCGCCCCACGAGGAATTGACGTGCAGGTGGGTGCGCAGCGTTACCGCGCACGCCCGTATCAACAGATCGGTGACGCTGATTTTTGGCCCGGTATCCGGAAACTCCGCGTTGAGTTCGTTGCGTAGCCTCTGCAGCGCGCCGGCGTCGGCGACGGCGGTCAGGTAGAAGTGCGGTGCGGCAGCGCTTTCGGTGAGCCGCTGCGCCGTGATACGTCGTATCGAAGACAGCGGCACCTGCTCGTCGTCTCCGCCCCCAGTTCCCGTCGGGAGCGCCGTCGGGGGCCCAGGTTGTGCAGCAGCGGAACGCTGGTCGATGATGCCGTCGATATCTTTGCGCACGATGCGTCCGCCCGGGCCGGTGCCGGTCACGCGGGTAAGGTCAATTCCGTGCTCACGCGCCAGGGTGCGGACGAGCGGGGTGGCGCGCACCGAAGCGGCGGGCGGCGGCGGGACCGGCCGGGCTTCAGGGGAAAACGCCCGGGATGCGGACGTGTCGGCTTGCCCGCCAACAGTTTTGGGTACGTCAACCGCCGTTGAGTCGTCGATGACGGCGATCGGCTGACCGATGGGTACGGTGCTTCCGGGGGGAGCGATGATGCGCGTCAGCACGCCGCCGTCGTAGGCCTCGAGTTCCATGGTGGCCTTGTCCGTCTCGATTTCGGCGAGTACGTCGCCGGGCGCGACGATGTCACCCTCGCCCTTAAGCCATTGGCCGACGACACCTTCGGTCATAGTGTCCGACAACCGCGGCATCAGCACGTCGACCATGGCGGGTCCCTCTCATCAGGTGAACCGGCTGGCGTCGAGAACCTCGCCGATGACCTTGGTCAGGTCGGCGGCATCGGGCAGGGCTGCCAGCTCGAGCGGCTTGGCGTACGGCAGCGGCACCTCGGCGGCGGCGACCCGTCGGATCGGCGCATCGAGATAGTCGAAGGCGCCTTCGGCGATCGTCGCCGCGATCTCCGCACCCACGCCGTAGCTGAGCCAGTCATCCTCGAGGATCACGGCTCTGCTGGTCTTGCGCACCGAGGCGCAGATCGTTTCCCGGTCCAGCGGCCGCAGGCTGCGCAGGTCTACCACTTCGATGGATACCCCGTCGTCCTCGAACCGGCGGGCGACGTCCAACGCGATCACCGTGGACCGCGAGTACGCGACGACGGTCAGGTCGGTTCCGGGCTTGGCGATCGAAGCCTTCCCGATTTCGCCGATTTGCTCGCCGTCGGGAACCTCCCCCTTGGTGTTGTAGAGCGCCAGATTCTCCAGCAACAGCACCGGGTCATCGTCGCGGACGGCCGCGGTGAGCAGCGCTTTGGCATCCGCCGGGGTGGCCGGGGTAAGCACTTTCATCCCGGGCACGTGCGCGTACCAGACTTCCAGGTTCTGCGAGTGGGTCGCCGCCAGCTGCTGCCCGCCGCCGCCGGGGGTGCGAATCACCAGCGGCACGGACACCTGGCCCGCGAACATCGCGTGCATCTTGGCGGCATGGTTGACGATCTGGTCGATCGCCAGCAGGCTGAAGTTGATCGTCATGATCTCCACGATCGGGCGCATGCCAAGCATCGCCGCACCGATCGCAGCACCGACGAATCCCCCCTCGCAGATCGGTGTGTCGACCACCCGGGTGGGCCCGAACTCCGCCAACAGCCCTGCCGTGATCTTGTAGGAGCCTTCGAAGACACCGATCTCCTCGCCGATCAGAAATACTGATTGGTCCCGCAACAATTCGGCGCGCAGTGTGTCGTGCAGCGCTTGCCGATACGTCATCACGGTCATGGCTGTTGCACCGGACCGGAAACGACGGGATCACCCGGCAGCTGGTGTGGCGCATTGGCAACCGCCGTGGCATAGACATAGTCAAACAGCTCACCGGGATTCGGATCGGGGCTGGCGGCGGCGAACTCCACCGCGGCGTCGACCCGTGCCTCGGCCTGTTCCTCCACGTCGTGCGCCGCCTTGTCGTCGAGAATGCCCGCCTCGATCAACCGATGACGAAACGCCGGAACGGGATCGAGCGCGCGTAGCCGCGCAACCTCGTCGCGGGAGCGGTACTTCGCAGGATCCACCACGGAGTGGCCGCGCAGCCGCTGGCACATCGCCTCTAGCAGGCCGGGCTGACGTTCGGTCCGGGCACGCGAGAGTGCGGCCCTGGCAGCGTCGCGCACCGCGAGCGCGTCGTCACCGTCGACACGTTCCCCGGGGATCCGGTAGGAGCAGCCGCGCTTGTACAACTCGGGCTCCGCCGCGGCCTTCTCCACCGGGGTCCCCATACCCAACCCGTTGTTGACGATCACATACACGATCGGGAGGTGCCACAACCCGGCCAGGTTCAGCGCCTCGTGAAACGAGCCGATGTTGGTGGTGCCGTCACCGAGCACGCACATCACGGCTTCGGCATCGGGTCCGGGGCCGTCGCGATAGGTAAGGGCCAGGGCCGCACCGGTGGCCGGCGGGATCTGGCCGCCGACGATGCCGTACCCGCCGAATAGGCGCAACGTGCGATCGAAGAGATGCATCGAGCCGCCGCGGCCCCCGGACACGCCGGTGGACTTGCCGAAAAGCTCTGCCATGACACGACCCGGATCGAGTCCGCGGGCAAGGGCATATCCGTGCTCGCGATAGGTCGTGTACAGGTAATCGCGCGGCTCCAGTGCCGCCATCAGGCCGACCACTGTGGCTTCCTCGCCCAGGTTGAGGTGGCAGTATCCACCGATTTTCGCCCGCTGATACATCTCGGCCGACCGCAGCTCGAACGCCCGGATCAGCGTCATCTGTCGGTAGTAGTCGCGGAGGGTCTCAGCGGGTTCCTGGGCCGGGAATCCGGCGGGTCCATCGGAACCCGGTCTCGGGGTCGGAGTCGGCTGATCTGTCATTACCCTCCCGCTAGGTACCCGGTGGTTGCTCCTGCAGGGCGAATTGCGCGCCTCCTCCATGGCATTTCGGACACGCGGTGGGGGGATGCTGACCACGCACCGGCTCACCGCAAACCTGGCACACCCATTCCGTCGCCATGACCGCCACCAGGTCATGGCGGCTCACGATCCCGACCAGGCGGCCGCCTTTCATCACCGGAACCCGGCGGATACGCCGGTCGATCAGTAGATGCCGGATGTCGTCGGCAGCGCTATCCACCGTCACGCTGACCAGCGCGGTGGTCATCAGGTCACTCGCCACTGCGCCGGTTTTCGATAGCAGGTCGTGCTCGCTGACCAGACCCAAAAGTGTTCCCGTGTGATCGACTACGGGTACCGCGCTGATCCGGTGCCGGGCCAGGGTGTCGGCCACCTGCTGTGTGGACGCATCGGCCAGGACAGTGATCACCGGCGAAGACATGACGTCTCCGGCTGTCACGTGGGCCAGCGACACCGCCGTGCCGTCTTGCGGATCCACATTCGTGAGGTTACGCCTGCCGGGCCTGACTGACTAAGGCCTGCCGCGGGTCTCACCGAGCCATCCAGCCAGAACCGCCGCCTGACTGTGGTCGACGTCGCGGGTGGCCGTCAGCAGTACCAGGTCGCCTTTGCGGGCGATTTCCTTTAGATGCTCGACGGCGCCGCGACGTTCCGGCGACTTCAATTCGGCCAGATAGCGCCGCCGGAATTCCGTGAATTTCTCGGGCTCGTGGGAATACCATTGCCGCAATTCGGTCGAGGGCGCGGCCTCGCGCAACCACTCGGTCAGCTGGAGGGCTTCCTTCCGCATGCCGCGCGGCCAGACCCGGTCAACCAGCACGCGTGCGCCGTCGGACGGCGAAACCTCGTCGTAAACCCTGCGATAGGAGACATGACCGCTCATGGCTCACCCCTCATTGACTCCGCCAGCAAGCGTACTCCGAATCGCGTATCGAGAGCGGGCAATTTCGATGACGGTAGGATGACGCAGGAGACCGAATGCCACACCGTGACCAGAACGGCGCTCCGCAGTCGGCCGAATTCGACCGCAGCGCCCCCGATTTCCCCCGGCACGCGGCGGCCGACGCCCGGACACCGGGCGCGTTGGAGGCGCGGTTGATTCAGTGCCGGGCTTGCCCCCGCCTGGTTGCCTGGCGCGAGCACGTCGCCGTGGTCAAACGCCACGCGTATCGAGACTGGGACTATTGGGCCAAACCTGTGCCCGGGTTCGGACCGATGGATGCCGCTGTCGCGATCGTCGGTCTCGCGCCGGCCGCGCACGGCGGAAATCGCACCGGCCGCATCTTCACCGGTGACCCGTCCGGCGATCTGCTCTATGCGGCCCTGCATGCCATCGGTGTCGCCTCGCAACCCACCTCCACACGCCGCGGCGACGGCATGGAGTTGAACGGTGTCCGCATCACCGTCCCGGTGCACTGCGCCCCGCCGAACAATCAGCCCACCACCGGCGAGCGCGAGGCCTGCCGCCCCTGGCTGGTCCGAGAACTGCAGTTGCTGAGCCCCACCCTGTCCGTCATCGTGGCGCTGGGTGGATTTGCGTGGCAGGCATTGCTTCCGATCCTTGCCGATGCGGGTTGGTCACTCCCCAAGCCCCGCCCCAAATTCGGTCACGGAACCCACATCCTGATCGCGGATGAATCCCGCCGCCGCGAATTGCATTTGTTCGGCTGCTATCACCCCAGTCAGCGCAACGTGTCCACGCGCACCCTCACCAGCGCCATGTTCCGCGATGTCCTGCAACGTGCGGTGGCGATCGGTGCCGCAGCGCCGTCTTCCCCGTAGTTGCGCCAGTGGCCTAAGCGGATCGCCGGGACCGCCGTCGTGGCGGGCGGTGCGGGCGGGGCCGCACCTCGGGCACTGTGCACTCGGCGGCCGGAGGGGCATGATAAGGCCATGGGCGAGGACGGCATCAGCGACGCCGATCGCAGCGCGGTGATTGATGGCGCGGGCTTACAGCAACTCATATCCGAGTTGATCGATCGCGGGTACCGCGTCGTGGGTCCCACGCTGTCGCGTGACGGTAACGCGATCGTGCTGGCCGAGCTGACCTCTGCCGCCGATCTCCCCCAAGGTTGGGGAGTGGACGTGGGCCCGGGACATTATCGGCTGCGACGCCGAGGCGACGACGCGCTGTTCGGCCATTCGGCCGGTGCCCAATCGTGGAAGCAGTTCCTTCACCCACCGCGGCAGAAGTTATGGGCTGGCACGGCAGATGGCGCGGAAACCACTGAGCCGCAAGAGACTCCGCAGTACGCGTTCATCGGGGTGCGCGCCTGCGACCTGTCGTCGATCGCGATTCTCAACGGTGTGCTCGGTGTCGGCGACTACCCGGACCAGGGGTTCGTGGCACGCCGCCGCAAGATTTTCGTCGTGGCGGTCAACTGCACCGAGCCGGGCGGATTGTGCTTTTGCGCATCGATGGGAACCGGACCCGCGGTCGGGCCGGGCTTGGGGCACCGCTACGACCTGGCGCTGACCGAACGCATCGACAGCGATGGTTGCCGCTACGTCGTCGACGTGGGCAGCGCAGACGGTGCCGCGGTGCTGGCCGCGGTGACGCACCGAGACGCTACCGCTACCGAGATTGACGCGGCACGGTGCGACGTCGCCGATGCGGCCGGCAAGATGGGCCGGCAGATGCCCGGCAGAGACCTGCGCGAGCTGCTGATAGTCTCGCGCGAATCCCCGCGTTGGGACGACGTGGCGAGCCGATGCCTGACTTGCGGCAACTGCACGATGGTTTGCCCGACCTGCTATTGCACCAACGTAGAGGACATCACCGACCTGGCCGGCGAGCACGCCGAGCGCTGGCAGCACTGGGCCTCGTGTTTCGAATTCGATTTCACGTTCATCCACGGGGGCGGCAGCGTGCGGCAGTCCGGCCAGTCGCGATACCGGCACTGGATCACCCACAAGCTCGGCACCTGGCACGACCAGTTCGGCAGCACCGGCTGCGTGGGCTGTGGACGCTGTATCGCGTGGTGCCCCACGGGGATTGACATTACCGAGGAGATGAATGCGCTTGCCGTCCTCGCCGACGGCGGGATACCAGCGCCAGGCGTGATCGCCGGGTACGACGAGGATGCTCGGGAAGGCCAGTGAACTGAGAATCTGCTGCAGTCAACGGCGAGGTGCTAACGCGCGAGCATTGATGCCGTGCCGGCAAGTATCGCGTGTAGTCGGCAAACCCAATCAGCTTGGCGCGCACCACGCCCACACCATGTCGACGGATGCGATTCGCCACCGATGATCAAGCATCCTTCGTTCCGGATGGAACCATGGTGTCTGCGTTGTACAGCGCTCGACCTGGAGGTGCTTGCGCAAATCGAATCGCTGTTCGCGCTGTCGAATGGGCACATCGGGTGGCGGGGAAACCTCGATGAGGGTGAGCCACACCGATTGCCGGGCAGCTACCTCAACGGGGTGCACGAGCGGCGGACCCTGCCCTATGTGGAACCAGGCTACGGCTACCCGGAGTCCGGGCAGGTTGTCAAAAATGTGACCAACGGCAAGCTGATTCGCCTGCTTGTCGACGACGAGCCCTTCGACGTCACCTACGGGTGGCTTGATGCCCACGAGTGGCGCCTGGACTTTCGCGAGGGAGTCTTACATCGGCGCACTGACTGGGCATCGCCGGCAGGATGTGCCGTGCGCGTGTCCTCGACCCGGTTGGTGTCGCTGGTGCAACGTGCGATCGGTGCGATCCGCTATCAGGTCGAGGCTCTCGACCGTGTGGTGCGGGTGGTGATCCAGTCCGAGTTGGTCGCAAACGAGGCGCTGCCCGCGCCCCCGCCCGGTGACCCGAGGGCGGGGCTACCGGAACTCGCGCCGCTGATCGCCCGCGACCACGTGGCGAGGGGCACCCTCGCGGGGCTGGTCCACACCACGGCCAACAGTGAGCTGTGTATCGCTGCGGTGATGGAGCATGTCGTGGATGGGCCCGACACCACGGTGGTGACCTCCGAAAGTTTCCCGCATCTGGGCCGGGTGACCATTACGGCCGAGCTCCGACCCGGGGACCGGCTGCGGCTGGACAAGTTCGTCGCCTACGGCTGGTCGGGGCACCGCTCACTGCCCGCGGTGCGTGATCAGGCCGACGCCGCCTTGTTCGCCGCGCAACAGACCGGATGGGACGGTCTACGCGTCGCGCAGCGCGCCTTCCTCGACGAATTCTGGGAGCGCGCCGACATCGAACTCGACGGCGATCCCCAGATCCAGCACGCGGTGCGGTTCGCGCTGTTCCACATCCTGCAGGCCGCCGCCCGCGCGGAGGGCAGAGCGATTCCCGCGAAAGGACTTACCGGGCCCGGGTACTTCGGACACAGCTTCTGGGACACCGAAGCCTACGTGTTGCCAGTGTTGACCCAAGTCTTCCCCGACGCCGCGGCGCAAGCGCTGCGCTGGCGCCACTCCACCCTGCCGCTGGCCACCGCACGCGCCGCCCAGCTAGGGCTGACCGGTGCCGCCTTCCCGTGGCGCACCATCCGTGGCGAAGAATGCTCCAGCTACTGGCCGGCAGGGACCGACGCGTTTCACATCAACGCCGCGATCGCGGACGCCGTCATCCGTTACCGTGACACCACCGGTGACGATGCATTCGAGCGTGACGTCGGCGTTGAGCTGCTCACCGAAACCGCCCGGCTCTGGGCATCTCTCGGTCACTACGACATCGACGGGCGCTTCCGTATCGACGGGGTTACCGGCCCCGACGAATACAGTGCGGTCGCCGACAACAACGTCTACACCAACCTGATGGCACAACAAAACCTGCGGGCCGCCGCCGACGCCGCCGACCGCCATCCCGATCGGGCCCGCGCACTCGGCATCGACGAAGAGGAGACCGCCCGATGGCGGGCGGCCGCCGAGGCCGTGTACCTCCCCTACGACGAGGTGCTCGGTGTGCACCCGCAGGCCGACGGCTTCACCACTCATCAGGTCTGGAATTTCGAAGCCACTCCTGCCGAGCGGTACCCGCTGCTGCTGCACTACCCGTACTTCGACCTGTATCGCAAACAAGTGGTCAAACAAGCCGACCTTGTTCTGGCCATGCATCGCCGCACCGACGCCTTCACCCCCGACCAGAAAGCCCGTAACTTCGCCTACTACGAAAAGCTGACCGTCCGCGACTCGTCCCTTTCCGCGTGCACCCAGGCGGTCATCGCCGCCGAGGTCGGGCACACCGCGCTGGCTTACGACTATCTTGGCGAGGCCGCTCTGATGGACCTCGACGACCTGGAACACAACACCCGCGACGGGCTACACATGGCCGCCCTCGCCGGCAGTTGGATCGCCCTGATCGCCGGGCTGGCGGGCATGCGAGACCAAAACGGAGCCCTCACCTTCGCCCCGCGTCTGCCCGACGCGCTGACTCGGCTCGCCTTCACCATCACCTTGCACGGGCGGTGCCTCGCGGTTGAGGTCGCGGCATCCTCCGCAACGTATGCCCTACGTTCGGGTGGACCACTGCACCTGGCCCACCATGGCCAGCCGGTCACCGTCCCCGTCAGTAAGCCGATTACCCTGGCGATTCCTCCTATTTCGGTGAAAGACCCGCCGCCGACGCAGCCACCGGGGCGGGCGCCGAGTCCACGAAGTCGTCGCTCGTAGCCCGACTACGCAACCGCCTTGACCGTCAGTTCCGTCGTACGTTCGCGTCACCGGGTCCGAATCGCACGGAGCCGGCGGTATTAGGCTTAACTGGATCGCCGAACAGAAGTTGCCATCGCATCACTGATCGAGCATGTGCCGACGACTATTTCGGCCGCCACCGAGCGCGTCGGCAGCGCCGGAGACCCGCCGCTGTTGATGACCGGTCCCGTGGCCGACATGCATTATTGGCAGGACGACCTCTGTGCTGCTCTGGTAAACAAAGGATTTCACGTCGCGCGGTTTGACAACCGCGATTCCGGTCGACCCATCTGGACGGGTTCTGAGCTCCGTCCAGGCGGGCCGCACGACGCGATCCAGGAACTGCGCCCTACCGGCTCGAGGACATAGCCGAGGAGGACTCGATCCAGCTGCGCGGGCCCGCCAAGCCGCCGCGATGCTGGCCCACACCGACCGCCGACTGACCTCGCCAAACTGCGCATCCCCGCCGTCGTCCTGCACGGTCGAGACGACCGGCTGATCCGTTTCGCCGGCGGACGCGCGATAGCCGGAGCCATTCCCGACACGACGCTGGTGTTCCTGCCGGGTATGGGCGATGGCCCGCCAAAGCCGGTGTGGCCCAGCATCTCGACGAGATCAGAACCGCCGCCGACCGCGTCCAAGCGGGCAGTCCATCCTGACGCCTCCGCACGAAATATCGAGTGCCGGAGCGACGTTGCGCGGATCCAATGCATCGAACGCTTGCTCAGTCGACAAGCCTCACAACCCTCTAGCCAACACGCGCCGCCATGGTCTAGCGTTTACACAAGTCAGGCTTGTAAAAACTGGCCCCTTGGGTCGCCGATAAAGGAGTCGCGGACTATGAGCATTGCCGAACGGAGCACGCAGACCCAGTGGGAAGGCCCGCTGGCCTCAGGCAAGGGCATGCTGTCACAGGGCAGCAGTGCGGCCCTGGATGGCCTGCCGTTGACCTGGGCCTCCCGGACTGAGCAGCCGGGCGGCAAGACCAGCCCCGAGGAGCTGGCGGCGGCGGCACACTCGTCGTGTTTCGCGATGGCACTGGCGTTGAAGTTGGGCGAAAACCACACGCCGCCACAGCGACTCGATGTCACTGCCACCGTTATCCTGGACGCGGTCGACGGAATCCCGACGATCACCACGTCGCGGTTGAAAGTCAGGGCGCAGGTCGCGGGCCTGGATGACGAAGCGTTCGCCGCCGTGGTCGGCCAGGCCGCTGCCCTGTGTCCGGTATCGCGATTGTTCGCCAGCGCCACGATCAGTGTCGACGCCGAGCTCGACGAGAGCGAATCCGCCCGCTCCGCTGGCTGAGAGGAGCCCGCGATGCCCAGCCTGACCTTAGCTGCCGAGCTGACGAGGGAACACCGCGAGATCGATGTCGCGATAGAGACTTTCATCGAAAAGCTCGATGGCGGCGGCTTGCATCACGAACTACTCACCGAGACGTTGGAGGCGCTGCGCCGGCACATCTACCTCGAAGAAGTCTTCGTGTTCCCTCCGCTCCGGGACGCCGGGATCGTGATGCCGATCTTCGTGATGATGCGCGAGCATGGTCAGCTGTGGCGCACCATGGATGCGCTGACGGATCTGCTCGCTGACGGAAACTACAGCTCCCGGCTGAGGGATACGTGCGTGCAGCTGCTGGACCAACTTCACCAGCACAACTCAAAAGAGGAGCCGGTCATCTATCCCAACGCCGACACCGACGTACCACCACAAACGAGCGCGGAATTGCGCCGGTTCATCGAGACCGGCCGCGCCCCGGATGGATGGGTATGCCAGCAAGCGGGTGGGTGAGGTTCGACTGTTGCGCTCTCCCAGCCCATCCGACAGCCCGACTCGGACTAAAGGAGGATTCACATGCGCGTCGTGGTAGACCGTGATCGCTGTGAGGGCAACGCGTTTTGCGTGAATATCGCGCCGAAGGTGTTCCAACTCGACGACGACGAATACGCCGTGGTCATCACCGACCCCGTTCCCGTCGAGCAGGAGACGCTGGTCGAGCAGGCCATCGAAGCCTGCCCTCGCGCGGCGTTATCCCGCGAAGGCTAGCATTCGGCTGACGCTCGAGTCTGCTGCGTCACAACGGATTTCGAGCTTCCTGTCTGAAGTAGCGGTTTCCTACCGCTTGGTCAGGCGCAGCCGCCAGGCCTCCGGCCCGCGCTGCTCGTACTGAATTTCGAGACGGCCCGAGGCGCGGTGGTCGAGTTGGTGCAGGAGCGGGATTGGATCATGGGGAGCCACCAGCACCAGCGCGCCGCCGGCCGGAACGGCGTCGAACGCGCCGAACACGGTGGCATGCCGGATCGAGTGCGGCACGTCGCGAACGTCGAGCACGGGCGCGTCGGTATCGGCTTCGCCACAGCCGCAGGTCTGCGATGGCTCGGCGCCGTTGGTTGGGTGGGCATGGCCGAGGAGCTCGTGCATCCCGTGGGTCACCTCGACGAGGGAGACCTCCGGATCGCCGGCCACGATCGGCAGGATCCGCTCGTTCTCGTCGGTCAGGTGGGCGTCGAACACCACCCGCAGGGCGTGGCCGGACGCGGCCGCACGCAGCGGTGGCTCGATGCGGATGCGCTCGACGAGCGAGCCGATGACGCGGTGCACCGCGATCATCGATTCGACCAGCGGCCGCGCGAGCCCGGTGCGGGTGGCGGCCGGGTAGAGGCGGTCCTCTTCGGCGGCGGCGTGCGGCAGCAGCTCACCGGCCAGGAAGGCCAGGACCGCTGCGCGCGCCGGCTCGAAGTCCGCACCGCGCTCGACCGCCCACAGCATCGCATCGGTGAGCACCCCAAGCTGCCCGGCGAGCTGAGCGTGATGACCCTTGATGGCTTCGACCGCCTCGGCGTCAGCAGCTGTGGACGCGACGATCACATCGTTGGCTGGCATGTTGGTTCCTTCCCGTCGAGTCCAGAAGCTCCGCTGAGCGAATGTGACTCATTGCCCTATGTGCATTGCCCTCTAATTTACTACAATAAATTCCGTGAAAAAAGGCTTGGCCGTCCTGGGGCCCGAACCGACGCCGGTGCTCCGGTCGCCGGTGGCGCTGTCCGGGCAGCGACTGCGGGTGCTCGAGTATGTGCGCGCACACTCCCCCGTCCGGGTCGCCGACGCCGCCACCGCTCTTGAGCTGCACCCCAACACCGTTCGCGAACACCTCGACGCGGTCGTTGGGCTCGGGCTCGCGGAGCGTTCCACAGCAACCGCACTCGGACGCGGACGTCCGGCTACGTTGTATCGCGCATCGGCCGCCGACCCCGCCGTCGCGGTCCGCGATTACGCGGGTCTGGCGACCGCTCTGGCCGGTCATCTGGCTCGCACCAGCGCCCACGCCGAGCGCGATGCGCGGGCGGCCGGCATCGAGTGGGGGCGTGAACTCATCGACGAGGGGATTGAGGCCGGCAGCGGTCCGCGGCAGTCCGTGCTCGAAGCGCTGACCCGCCTCGGCTTCGCACCCGACCACGCAGAAGGCACCTCGGACGCCGGACGGGGCATCGCGTTGCGCCGCT
This sequence comes from Mycobacterium sp. E2733, assembly GCF_001667585.1. GTDB lineage: Bacteria > Actinomycetota > Actinomycetes > Mycobacteriales > Mycobacteriaceae > Mycobacterium. The sequence goes on along the minus strand of NZ_LZJZ01000050.1, from coordinate 20,045 downwards.
GCCCCTTGCTGGACGCCGCCCGTCGTTACCCCACTGTCGTCTGTCAGGTCCACCTCGGCATCGTCGAGGGAATGCTCGAGCGGCTCGGCGCCCCCAGCGGCCGCGGGCTCGATCTCATTCCGTTCGCCGAACCCGGCGCCTGCCGGCTGTTCCTGCCCGATCCCGCTGTGCGACATGGTGATTGACCGGCGGATCCCGGCCCGAGCGCTGCTACTGGTTCCCGGTGGGTTCGCGCTCTTGGCCGGACTCGATGCGGCGCTGGGGCTCCTCGGCCTGCCCGCGCCGATCACGACCACACGGCTGGGCGAAGTGCACGGCGTCCTACTGGTGCTCGGGTTCGTCGGCACGGTGGTTGCACTGGAGCGAGCCGTGGCCGCGCATCGATGGTGGGCCTACCTGGGGCCGGCATTCCTCGGCGCCGGCGCGGTGCTGTTGGTCGGGCCGGCGCCCCGAGAGCTTGGCGGTGTAATGCTGCTCGCCGGGTCCGCGATGCTGGTTGCGGTCTACGTGTCGTTATGGCGACGGTCTGCCGACATCGCGATTCTGGTCCAGGTGGCCGGCGCGGTGCTGGCGACCGGTGCGGCGCTATTGTGGCTGGGCGGTGTGCCGGTTCCCGACCTGTTGCCCTGGCTGTCGGGTTTTCTCATCCTCACGATCGTCGGAGAGCGCCTCGAGCTCGCCCGCGTGGCGATACACGGTACCCCCGCCGAGACGCTGCTGATCGTCCTCGCGGTGGCGATGGTCGCCGGTACGGTCGCCGCGTTGTTGTGGCCGGCGCCCGGCTACCCAGTGCTCGGCGCGGCGCTGCTGGCGACGGTGGTGTGGCTGGGCCGGTTCGATGTCGCTCGCCACACCGTGCGCGCGACGGGCCTGACCCGATACATGGCCGTCTGCCTGCTTGCCGGTTACGTGTGGTTGCTGGTGCCCGCGTCGACCTGGCTGCTGCTCGGCCAAATCCGTTCCGGCGCCGGCTATGACGCGGTGGTGCACGCGGTGATGCTCGGCTTTGTGCTGTCGATGATCATGGCGCATGCACCCGTGGTCTTGCCCGCCGTCTTGCGTCGCCCGCTGCCATACACCCCTTTGATGTACGGCGCGGCGGCGCTGTTGCACCTGTCGCTGCTGCTTCGGCTGGCGGTCGGTGACGCACGCGGCGTCCACTGGGCACTCCAGGCCGGTGGCGTCCTGAACATCGTGGCTGTCCTCGGCTTCATTGCGGTGGCCGGTTATTCGGCGACGCGAGCAGCAACTCGGGTGCCGGCATGAATCGGTCGGGATGGCATCTGCGTGTCGGGGCGGTCGTGTTCGCCTGGCTCGCCGCGCTCGTCGTCGTGGCGGTCGCGCACCGGTTCCTTCCGCTGTCCGGCTGGCTGCTGGTCCATCTGCTGGCACTCGGCGCGGCCGGCAACGCCATCCTGATCTGGAGCCGCCATTTCGCCGATGCGTTGCTGCGCCGGCCCCCCGATCCGGCGCGGACGGTGGAAGTGTTGCGCCTCAGCGCCTTCAACGCCGGTGCCGTCACGGTGGTCGCCGGCATGCTGGGCCGGTGGTGGCTGGTGGTGTTGGCGGGCGGTGTCGTGGTCGGAGTCGTCGCCCTGGCGCACGGGGCGACACTTCTGCGGCAGCTGCGTACCGCGTTGCCCGCCCGCTTCGGCGTCACCGTGCATTACTACGTGGCCGCGACGGGCTGTCTGGCGATCGGCGCGGGACTCGGGGTGGCGATGGCGAATCCGGCGCTGCCCGGCAATCTCCACGAGCGGTTCGTGATCGCGCATGCGGCGCTGAATTTGTTCGGTTGGGTGGGGCTCACGGTGCTGGGCACGCTCGTCACGCTGTGGCCGACGATGCTGCGCACCCGGATGGCCGACGGCGTCGAGGTGGCCGCCCGACTCGGCCTGCCGGCGCTGCTTGCGTCGCTGGCCATCACCGCCGGTGGCGCGATGGTGGGCTCGCCCCCGATCGCCGGCCTGGGCGCCGTCGGGTATCTGGGTGCCGCCGGGATCGTCCTGCGACCGCACCTCGACGAGATTCGCCGCAAGCGGCCCAACGACTTTGCGACCTTGTCGGTGTTGGCCGGTGTCACCTGGCTGATCGGGTCGCTGGCCTTCGCCGCCGTCGCACTGGCGATCTCGCCGACCTGGCCGGTGGCGCTCGGGGCGGCCGCCAAACTCACCGCGCCGGTGCTGGCCGGCTTCCTGGTGCAAGTGCTGCTCGGGTCGCTGAGCTACCTGGCGCCCGTGGTGATGGGTGGGCGTGCGGCAACGCTGGTGGCCGGAGCCGAGCTGGAGCGAGGGGCGCCGTGGCGGCTGACCGTCGCCAACGCCGGGCTGTTGCTCTGCGTTCTTCCGACTCCCAGTCTGGTGCGGGTCGCGGCATCCATGCTGGTGCTGGCGTCCTACGCGGCCTTTCTGCCGTTGCTGGTTCGGGCGGTGTGGCGGGTACACCGCGATCGCGACAAGCCCTCGGTGCCGGGCGCACAGGTCTCACCGTCGCGGCAACGGCTCGGCATCGCCGCCGCCGGACTCTCGGTCGTCGTGCTGGTGACCGCAGCCGCCGTGGCCGCGGACCCCGCATCGCTCGGAATCGGTAAGTCGCCGCAGGTGGCAGTGGCCGCCACGGGCCACACCACCACAGTGTCGGTCCGTATCGAGGGCATGCGTTTCGTGCCGGACACGGTCGAGGTTCCCGCCGGAGACCGGCTGCAAATCAACCTGGCCAACACGGGCACCGACCGACATGACCTGGTGCTGTCCAACGGCACCCGCACCGGACGCATCGCGCCCGGCGAGTCGGCGGTTCTCAATGCCGGCGTGATCGGTTCCAGCCTCGATGGCTGGTGCGCGGTGGCCGGACACCGGCAGATGGGCATGACGTTTTCGGTCCGGGTGACCGGTGCGCCGATGCCCTCCACACACCCGGGCCACCCAGACCACGAGGGCCCGGCGCACCTCCCGTCAATCTCCGCCGCAGATATCGCGCGCAGCCTCAGCGCAGACCCGGCTCCCGGCTTCGCCGCACGCGACGCCACGCTGCCACAGGCAACGGCCGCGCACCGGGTGACGCTGCCGGTGACCGAAATCCAGCGGGAGGTCTCGCCCGGAATCACCCAGCGGCTGTGGACATTCGGCGGTACCGCCCCCGGCCCCACGTTGCACGGCAGGGTCGGCGACGTCTTCGAGATCACCCTCGTCAACGACGGCAGTACGGGGCATTCGATCGACTTCCACGCGGGGGCGCTCGCTCCGGACGAACCGATGCGGACCATCCAACCCGGCCAGCGCCTGGTGTACCGGTTCACCGCGACGCGGGCGGGTATCTGGCTCTACCACTGCTCGACGATGCCGATGTCACTGCACATCGCCAACGGCATGTTCGGGGCGGTGATCATCGACCCGCCGGACCTGCCGCGCGTCGACCGCGAGTATCTGATCGTCCAGTCCGAGATGTACCTGGGCGCGCCCGGGGGAGAAGCCGACGCGGACAAGGTCGCCGCGGATAAGCCCGACCTGGTGGTGTTCAACGGCTACGCCCGCCAATACGACCATGCGCCGCTGGCCGCGCGGGTGGGCGAGCGAGTCCGCATCTGGGTGCTGGCCGCGGGACCGAACCGAGGTACCTCATTCCACGTCGTCGGTGGGCAGTTCGACACCGTGTGGTCTGAGGGCGACTACCGACTGGGAGGCAAGCGAGGATTGGGCGCGGGCGGTGCCCAGGCACTCGGATTGTCCGCGGCCCAAGGCGGATTCGTCGAATTGACCTTCGGCCAACCCGGTCGGTACCCGTTCGTGTCACACGCGATGGTCGACGCGGAACGCGGGGCCCACGGCATCATCGAGGTGGCCGGACGGTAACTCATTCCAACGGGATCATCACCAATCCGTCAGTCCTGATTCAGCTGAACACCTTTTGCGACGGTGAGCAGGATGACGGAGTCTTTGACGGCCTGCACCCCATGCCGGCTCGGCGGGATCACCAGGTGATCGCCCGGAGCGCCGTCCCAGCTGGTCTCGGGCGCCGTCAGCCGGATGCGTCCCTCCAATACATGCAAGGTAGCTTCGCCGGGGCTGTCGTGGTCATGCAGCGCCGATCCAGCGGTCAAGGCGACCATGGTTTGCCGCAGCGTGTGTTGGTGACCGCCGTACACCGTGTGTGCGCTGCGGCCGCTGGAGGCGCGGTGCGCGGCCGCCAGCTGCTCGCGCGCCAGTGCTGTGAGCGAGATCTTGTCCATCGGGCAGGCTCCTTCCTCGTCGCAAATCATATGCCGCTCCGCGGCAGCTTGGCGACGGAGGCGTTGCGAGCAATCAACGCGCTAGCGGAATTAAGACGGTCAGGGTGTGGCTAGCCACTGACGACGAGTGACAATCCGCGACGACCACGTATTTTCTTGCGGTGCTTGCTGATTGCCACCAGACGGGCCACCGCTAGCTCGATTCCGCGGGCCAATGCGTCGATGTCGGCCACGGCCTCGTAGTCGGCGAGGACACCGAAGAACAGGTCCTCGGCATAGCTGAGCATCGCCACCCCGGTTCGTAATTGCATCGCGATCGGCGGTACGGGAAACACACTGAGCACCCGTTGGCCCATGAGTTGCAGGGGCTGACGAGGGCCCGGGACGTTCGTCGCCAAGGTGGTGACGCCACGCTGCGGTAAGTGGGTCAACAACCGGACCGCCCATGCGGTCATGGGGAACGGAATGCGATTGGCCATCGACACGAATGCGTGACCCGCCTGGTGCTGACCGTGGGACTTCGTGCGGTCCAGGCGGGAATGCACGGTCCGCAGCCGCTCTATCGGGTGCTCCGTCTCGACCGGCAGGTACGGCAACATCACCGACACGCGGTTATCCGTTTTAGCCAACGCGTCGCCAGACCGCATCGATACCGGCACCAGCGCGCGAATCGCATCCGGCAGCGGCGCTTCGCCCCGCTGCATGAGGATGTCGCGGTAACTCTCCGTGATAGCGGTCAGCGCAACGTCATTGATGGTGACGTCGAAGGCTTGGCACACCTGCGCGATGTCGGCGAGGGGCACCCGCGCGACGCCGTAGCGTCGCAATGTGGTTATCGGCCCATTCAGCGACGTCGTTGTGGGCCGCAGCAAACCGGCGGCAATTTCTGCCGCACCCAATGCCGTGCGGGCGGCGGTCGCCGTGACGGCGGTCGATGCGTTCCACAGGCCGCCTAATACGCTCAGTGGATTTCCGCCCCATATCCCATGCGAGGGCTCTTGTGGCTCAGGCTCTTTGGCGGCACGTATACGGCTTGCGAAGCTCTCATAGATGCCGCTGGGATCAGGGTCGCATAGGCCGGCAAGCATATGGGTGGCCGCGATTCCGTCGGCCATGCAGTGGTGGATCTTGGTGAGCATCGCCCACCGGTTGTCGCTGAGGCCTTCGATGATCCAGATTTCCCACAGCGGGCGATCCCGGTCGAGGCGCCGGGAAATCACGTCGGCGGCCAGCTGCATCAACTCTCGGTCGTCGCCGGGCCTCGGCAAGGCGATGTGCCGTACATGGCGGCCGAGATCAAAGGTTGGATCGTCCACCCATTCGGGTGCACCGAGGTCGAACGGGCGCGTTCGCAGGCGCTGTCCGAACCGGGGGCACATGCGGATCCGCTGAGCAAGTGTCTCCGTCAACGAATCACGGTCCGGGATCGGCCCCTCGATGACCGCGAGACCGCCGATCGCCAGGCTCACGTTCCGGTCGGCATCTTCCGCCTTGAGAAATCCCGCGTCGAGGGTTGTCAATTGATCCACGACCGCCACCTCCGAACTTTATCTGCAACCAGTAGTAACATCATTCTCCGCCGCTGGCGACCGCGGCAGCAGGGCCGAAAGTCCCAAGCAACGCGGTATCTTGCGGCCAAATGCGCTGCAGCAAAAGCATCCTCAGCGAACCAATGGCCCGTTGACGCCCGACTGCCAACTGTTCGCCTGCGCGCCCAGACGGGCTTGTAGCCATTGTGGTCATTCGTCGCAAGCGTCCTCACCCGGTTGCACATGCCTAATTTAAAGGATATTATTTATCTAAACTGCTCGTGACGCAAGAGCAAGCCTCGAGCAAGGAGGAAACCGGAGGCCGTCATGTTGGACACGGTGAAGAAGCAAGATCTTCGCGAAAGTGGCGATGCCTCATGGTCAGACATCAGCGACGCGGTCGCGCTCCTCGATGCGAGAGCAGTCAAGCGTCCGGTCGCGGTGAATGCCCGGCATGTCCCGAATAAAGAGGTCATCGGTGCGGTCCTCGCCCTGGCCGTCCGGGCACCTTCCATTGAGAACACCCAACCGTGGCGGTGGCGCGTGGGTCGCTCGAGCCTGCACCTCTACACCGATTCACGCATGCAGTTACCCAACGCCGACCCGGATGGCCGGGACATGATCTTGAGTTGCGGTGCAGCGCTTAACCATTGCGTCGTTGCCCTCGCGGCGATGGGTTGGCTCGCCGACGTTCGTCGCCTACCCGATCCGGCCGACCCCAGCCATCTCGCCGCCATCGAGGTATCCCCCTACGAGCCCGATCGCACCGACATCACGCTGGCCTCAGCAATCCAGCGGCGCCGAACCGACCGACGGACCTACAGCGCTCGGCCAGTTGCAGCGGGTGATATCGCCGCGCTGGCTGCCGTGGCCGCTCGAATGCGAGTGCCGCTGCGCCAGGTCGATGCCTTGAAAAGGCTGCACGACATCGTCAAGCAAGTTGCATTGGCTCACGCGACCGACCGCGATTACCTTGTCGAGCTCGCCAGGTGGAGTGGTCGATACGGGTCCCGGGCCGGTGTGCCGGCTCGGAGCACAACCGAACATGATTGTGGCGCAATGATACCCGGCCGCATCTTCGCGGGACCGGCCCTGGCGCAGCCGCCGGGTGCCTCACCCGCCGATGACAATGCCGTCATCCTGATGCTCGGCAGCGAAGCGGACGACCGTCTGGGTCAGTTGCGCGTGGGCGAGGCGACCAGCGCGCTACTGCTGACCGCGACGGCGATGGGGCTGGCCACCTGTCCGATCACCGAACCCCTGGAAATCCCGGAAACACGCGACGCCGTCCGCGACGAGGTGTGGGGTGCGGGAGGGTATCCGCAGATGCTGCTACGGCTGGGCTGGGCGCCAGACAGCGCGGCCCCATTGCCGCCGACGCCGCGACGCCCGCTCTCCGAAGTCGTGCAGTGGCCACGCCAAACCGAGCAACGGCCTTGTAAGAGTTGAAAATTCTGAGCCAATTGACGATGGCCGGATGGAATGGTGCGGCGCCGGCGCGCGCGGCCACTGCCCGGGCCGAAAGCTCCTGACGCAAGCTTGCTTCAAAGCTACCTCGAAACTGCCATTGACTAATGTCACCATTTGTTGTTGACTGCGTGGCATGGCGGACGGTGTTCAGGCCCGCGGGTCAGTGCGGTCCCGTGGCGCGGCAGCGGTAAGTGCTTACACCCTGCGGCCCGTCACGGGTCTGATACCGCCCGAACGCGCCTGGGGGTTATGGCTATCGCGCCGGATCGTCGCCAGCATCATGGGAACGTTCGGTCCCGCGCTGACGGGCACCCGCGTCGAACACGTCGACACGAAGCTGCCCGGCGGCCGCCGCGTCAAGGGCGAATGGATATATGGGCCGCGGACGCCGACGAGCGACGCGCCGCGATCGTCTACAGCCGTGGGAGCCATCTACTACGTGCACGGCAGCGGTTACGCTGTGTGTTCGCCAAAGACCCACCGGCGGTTGACGTCCTGGCTCTCATCCTTGACCGGCTTGCCGGTGTTCAGCATCGATTACCGACTCGCGCCCCGCCACCGCTTCCCAATCGCGGCCGACGACGCACGGGCGGGCTGGGACTGGCTCGTGCAATCGTGCGGTGTATCACCGAAAGAGATCGTGGTCGCCGGGGATTCGGCCGGTGGACACCTGGCCGTCGACCTGTTGCTGCAACCGGAGGTCGCCGCCGATCACCCCGCCGCGCTGGCGCTGTTCTCCCCGCTGTACGACGTCACCTTCGCGCTGTGCATCGCCCGTGAACGAACGCGTCGCGATCCCGCGATCCGGGCGGCCGACGCGGCCCGCCTGGTCAGCATGTATCACGCCGGCGTCGACCTCGCCCACCCACGGCTGACACTGAATGTGGCCGGCGGCGCGCCGCTTCCGCCGACCCTCATCCAGGCGGGCGGCGCCGAGATACTGCAAGACGACGCCCGTCAGCTCGCCGCGGACATCCAAACCGCGGGCGGCCGATGCGAACTGCAGATCTGGCCGCACCAGGTGCACGTCTTCCAGGCACTGCCACGCGTCACGCCCGAAGCCGCCAAGGCCGTGGCCTATGTCGCGCGGTTCATCGCCCACGCCCTGCAGGATGCGCGCGCCATGGCCCAGGAGGTGCACTGAAGAATGTTGGACAGACTGCTGGGGAGGGCGAAACCCAGCCGCGGCGCGTCGGCGGTGGTGACCGGCGCCGGAAGCGGCATCGGCGCCGCCTTCGCTGTGGAACTTGCCCGTCGCGGCGGCGCGGTCGTCTGCAGCGACATCGACGAAGCCGCCGCCAAAAGGACGGTCGACACGATCAGCGAACGGGGCGCCAGGGCCACCGCCATCCGTTGTGACGTCTCGAAATTCGAGGACGTCGAGGGGCTGGCCGAGCAATCGCAGGCCTGGTTCTCCGGGCCGCCCACGCTGGTGATCAACAACGCCGGCGTGGGTGCCGGTGGCGCGGCCATCGGCGATGCGCCGCTGGACGATTGGGTGTGGACGCTGGGCATCAACCTGTGGGGCCCCATTCACGGCTGCCACGTGTTCACCCCGATCCTGCGGGAGGCCGGTCCGTCTGCCCGGGGCATCATCAACGTCGCGTCGGCGGCCGCCTTCGGTGCGGCCCCGGGAATGGCCGCCTACAACGTCAGCAAGGCCGGCGTGTTGTCGCTTTCGGAGACCCTGGCCGCCGAATTGGCCGGCAGCGGGGTAAGAGTCACAGTGCTGTGCCCAACCTTCGTGAAGACCAACATCGTCGAGTCGGGCCGCATCAGCGAGGAATCCAGCCAGCTGGCCAATAGATTGATGCGCTGGACCGGATTCTCGGCGGACAAGGTCGCGCGGATCTGCCTGGACGCACATGACCGCGGCGAGCTGTACTGCATGCCGCAACTCGACGCCAAGATCGGCTGGAACATCAAACGCATGGCCCCGCAGGCCTATACGCGCACGGCCGGCCTGATATCCCGAATCAACCTGCCCTGATCAAGCAAAGGAGCTCCCAGTGGCCATCGACATGGAAGCTATGCTCGCCAAGATCAAGGATCGCCAGTGGGCGCTCGCCGACATCGATTGGGACGCGCCCGGTGCCGATACCATCCGGCCGGAGTTCCGCCCCAAGCTCAAGGCGTTCATGGCCGACCTGTGCTGGATCGAAAACGTGGGCGCCCGTGGATTCGCGGCGCTGGCCAAGAAGGCGCCCAACCCGACGCTGGCGGAGATCTACCGGTATTTCCACGCCGAGGAACAACGGCATGCCAACGCCGAGATGGCGCTGATGAAACGCTGGGCAATGCTCGACGATGGCGAACTGCCCGAACCCAACATCAATATCCGGCTGTCGATCGAGTGGCTCGACGCGTTCTCCGACAGCATGCCGCTGTCCGTGCTGGGCACCGTCATCCCGATGCTCGAGGTCGCCCTCGACGGCGCGCTGTTGAAGTTCCTGCTCGACACCGTGGAAGACCCGGTGTGCCATCAAGTTTTCGAGAAGATCAACAACGACGAATCACGGCACATCGCTGTGGATTTCGAGGTGCTCGACCTGATCGGACACGCCAAGGCACGCCGAATGGCCATCGAACTCATCGGCCGCATGGCATCCCCGGGCCTCATCATCGGCATGCTCATGTATGTTCCGCTGCTCAAACGCATCTACGGTGAGATGGCCGAGATGGGATTGGAGCCGGAGCGGCTGAATAATGCGGTCAAGCGCTTCAAGCAGCTCGGCGAACGTGGCGAAAACACCTGGCGCGTGCCCACGTACCAACTCCTCAAACGGCACGCCGCAATGGTGGTCAACCCGCAGCACCCGTATCAGATTCTGGCCAGTTCGATGGTTTGGCTGTCGGATCGCTATCCCAAACCGCTGTTGAGGCCGGTGCCCAGTTGGTTCAAGGAACTCACCTACAAGCCGGCGGCGTGACCATGGCAGACGACCGCGCCCACGCGGTGCTCATCATCGGAGCCGGCTTCAGCGGGCTGGGAGCCGCGATCCGATTGGCCGACGCCGGAGTCGAGGACATCGTGATCCTGGAACGCGGCGACCGGGTTGGCGGAACCTGGCGCGACACAACCTATCCGGGCGCCAGCTGCGACGTCCCCTCGCTGCTGTATTCGTACTCGTTCGTCAAGAACCCCACCTGGTCACGCACCTACTCCCCCGCCCCGGAGATCTGCCGGCATCTCGAAGACATGGCGACCAGATTCGACATCCGTCGCCACATCCGATTCGGCCATGCGGTCAGCGGCCTCACCTTCGACGAAGACAACGGGATCTGGACTGCAACCACCAAACGTCGCAAGCGCTTTCGCGCACGCACCGTAGTGCTGGCTTCCGGACCGCTGTCGGACGTCAGCTTTCCCGACATCCGCGGTCTGGACAGCTATCGCGGACACAAGATACACAGCGCCCGGTGGGACCACGACTACGATTTCGCGGGCAAACGGGTCGCCGTCATCGGCACCGGCGCCAGCGCGATCCAGATCATCCCCGAGCTGGTGAAGCAGGCCGGGTTCGTCAAGGTTTTTCAGCGCACCCCCTGCTGGGTGCTGCCGCGCTTGGACGCCGCCACCCCACCGGCCGTGCAGGCCCTGTTCGCCAAAGTTCCTGCCGCCCAGCAGCTTGCGCGGCAGGCCCTGTTCTGGGGTCACGAGGCGAGCGCCACGGCACTGGTGTGGGACACGCCGTTAACCTCGCTGGCCGCGCGCCTGGGGCGGGCACACCTACGCGCTCAGGTGAAGGACCCGTGGCTGCGACGCCAGCTGACGCCGGACTTCCGCCCGGGGTGCAAGCGCATGTTGGTCTCCAGCAACTACTACCCCGCCCTGCAGCGCGACAACTGCAAGCTCATCGACTGGCCGATCGCCACCTTGAGCCCGGCCGGCGTCCGCACCAGTGACGGCATCGAGCACCACCTCGACTGCATCGTCTTCGCCACCGGCTACGACGTCCATCTGACCGGACCGCCCTTTGCGGTCACCGGGCTCGGCGGTCGGTCGCTGGCCGACGAATGGGCCGATGGTGCCCAGGCTTACAAGAGCATCAACGTGCACGGCTACCCGAACCTGTTCGTCATGACCGGACCCAACTCCGGGCCGGGCCACAACTCGCTGCTGGTCTACATCGAGGGTCAGCTGGAGTACGCGGTGCGCGGCATCACCGCCATCCTCGACAACGACCTGCGCTATCTCGATGTGCGCGAAGAGGTCCAGCGCCGCTATAACGACGCCCTCCAGCGCCGCCTCACCAAGACGACGTGGATGTCCGGCTGCCGCAGTTGGTACCTCACCAAGGACGGATACAACGGGTCGATGTACCCGGGTTTCGCGACGCAGTATCTTCGCCAGATGAGGGATTTCCGCTACGAGGATTACCAAGCGGTGGCGCGCCACACCCGGGCGTTAGCTGTCGCGTCGGGCTGACGGATGACACCGGACCGCCCGCTCGACCGTTCTTCAAGGCCCGAACCCGGGACCATCGCCAGCGTGCTGCACAACGTGCGGCGCGCACCCAAGCGCGTTCGGCGACAATCGCGGGAGTACCGGCAGCTCATCGAGACCGCGGTCGCACAGCTTTTCGACGCGGCGGTCCGCCACCCCCACGGCGTCGCCGAGTCCGGTGAGTACCGGATCGACGACCTGGCCCGGCTGGCCGGCACCACCACCCGCAACATCCGGGTCTACCGCGACCGCGGGTTGCTCCCCCCGCCGTTGCGGGTGGGCCGCATCGCATTGTTCAACGACACCCACCTGACCCGGCTGCGCCTGATCACCTCGATGCTCGACCGCGGATACAACATCGCCCACGTACGTGAAATGCTCGGCGCCTGGGAGGAGGGGAAGAACCTGGGTGACGTGCTGGGACTGGAGAACGCCATCGCGGGCACCTGGACCACGGAGAAGCCGGAGACCATGGCACTGGTCGACGCGCAGCGACTCGTCGACGACCCGGAGGCGTTCGAGCGCCTGGTAGCGCTGCAGGTCATCCGGGTCGATGGGGCAATGGCCACCATTACCCGTCCCAAACTGATCGAGGCGTTCAACGAAATCCGCGGCTACGGTGTCAAATTGGAAAAGCTCGTCGACCTACACGAGCAGATCGTGCCGGAGATCGACAAGATCAGCGACATGCTGGTGCGCGCCGGAGCCGAGCATGTGCTGGAGCGCATCAAGCCGGGCGAGCCCCTGCCCGCGGATGCCGAGATCGCCGAGCTGATCACGATGTTGGTGCGCTTCCGGACGCAAGCCGTGGCGACGGTCACCGCCACGCTCGCGTCGTCGATCGAGTCCAACATCGAGTCGTTGGTGGGTCGCATACTCGCCGACTATCTGGAGTCCAGCTCTTCGGCCTGAACGCTCGTGCCGCCTCGCCAGCCGCGTCAGTGGCCGCTCAGGGTCAGCGTCCCTTCGGTTTTCAGGACTTTACTGGCGGTGATTCTCTCGGTTTTGCGGGCCTCGCGCTCGAGATAGCGCTGCTTGGATTCCTCGAATTTGTCGGAGGCCTGCTCGAGCTCCTTGACCAACACGGCGAGATCGTCGCGCATCCGTGCGGCCTCCCCGCTGAAGTCTTCGCGTTCGAAGATGCGCCACTTCCTCAGCACCGGCATCACCACCTCGTCGAGGTGGATGCGCGGGTCGTAAACACCGCCGACGGCGATGATTACCGCCTTGCGCCGGAATTCCGGCACCGTGAACCCGGGCATCTTGAAATTGCGCAAGATCCGGTGCACCGACTTCATCGCCTGGTTCGGGGCGATGTCCAGACCCGCCGCGCTGACGTCCCGATAGAAGATCATGTGCAGGTTCTCGTCGTGTGACACCCTGGCCATCAGCTGCTCCGCGATCGGGTCTTGGGACGCCTTACCCGTGTTGCGGTGGGAAACCCGGGTGGCCAACTCCTGGAACGAAACGTACATGACCGAGTCGAACAGGCAGTCGGCAAACATGTCGCCCTGCTGATTCTGGCCGGGGCTGAAGCCCCGGGTCATTTGCTCCAGGCGTAGCTTTTCCAGCGCCACCGGGTCGACGGCTCGGGTGACCACAAGGTAGTCGCGCAACGCCGTGCTGTGCCTGGCCTCCTCGGCCGTCCACCTGTTGACCCACTGCCCCCACGGGCCGTCCATGCTGAAGTTCATCGCGATCTCACGGTGATACGACGGCAAATTGTCCTCAGTCAGCAGGTTCTGCACCATCGCCACTTGCGCGACGTCGGGGAGCCGGCTGTCTCCGGGCTCCCAATCCTGACCGTCCAGCGCGTAGAAGTCCTTGCCATCCGACCATGGGACGTAGTCGTGCGGATTCCACTCTTTGAACATCGACAGGTGGCGATTGAGCAGGTCCTCGACCACCGGCTCAAGTTCGTGGAGTAGCTGCAGGTTGGTCAGGTCGTTGGACACAAGGCCCTCCAGTTATGTGTGCCGTCAAGTAACGCACAATGTATCTGTGTCATGCGGTTACATAAAGATGACACGCCGAAAATACGGCAAACTAGGGCCAAAGGTCCCTACGCCTGGGGTGGCCACACCGGAGGCTCCGACAGGGCAGACGAATGGCGCGCTACGGGCGTGGAACCAGGTAGGGCGCGAGGGTGGACAGCTTTTCGCAGGTCTCTTCGAATTCCCGCTCCGGGGTGGACTCTTCGATGATGCCCGCCCCGGCCCGCAACCATGTCTTGCCTTCGTGTTCGTAAGCCGCCCGCAGCGTCAGCGCCGCGTCCAGGCCGCCGTCGGCCGAAAACATCACGACCGCTCCGGAATACAGTCCGCGCGGGGCGTCGTCGAGGCGCAGGATCGCCTCGACCCCAGCCGCTTTCGGGACGCCGGACGCGGTGACCGCGGGGAAAAGCGCTTCCAGCGCGTCCATCCGGTCGTTCGAGGGACCTAGCCGCCCGCTGACCGTGGAGCCGAGGTGCTGCACACTCCCGCGCTCCCGCACCGTCATGAAATCGGTGACCACAGCACTGCCGGGCTCGGCGATCTCGGTCATCTCCTGCAGCGAGCTGCGCACCGAGATCGCATGCTCGACAATCTCTTTGGAGTTCGATTCCAGGTCGTCGCGGGCCTGCCGGTCGCGGGCCACGCCGCGACCCAGTGCGCGCGTACCCGCCAGCGGCTCGGTCACCACGATGCCGTCGTCATGGACGGCCGCGACAAGCTCGGGGCTGTAGCCGACGGCGCGAATTCCGCCCAGCCGCAACAAGAACGACCGCACCGGGGTGTTGTGTCGACGACCCAGCCGGTAGGTGGACGGGAAGTCGAGCCGAAACGGCACCTCTAGACAACGGGACAAGATCACCTTGTGGTAGCGGCCCGACGCAATCTCGCCGACGGCCGACGCCACCCGATCGCGGTATCCGGACGGGTCGGCGATGACGTCGACGGCGCGAGCCCGCCGCGCCTCAGGCAGCCCGCCACCCACCAATCCGAGTACCGTGTCGCGATGCACCGCCGTCGCGCCCCACAGCCGGACCGACTCCCGGTTCACCACGATGCGGGTGCGGGGCCAAAACACGCGCGCCAGCGGGGTTCGCGGCGCCAGCCGCTGCTGCAGCCCGTACCGGTAGACGCCGAACTCGAAGGCGATCCAACCGAAGAGCTGGTCGGTCTCCAGCAACAGCCTGTCGGCGGCTTCTCCCAGCACGGGCCCGGGCCGCCCCGACCACTGCTGCCGCTGAACCACGCCGTCCCGGATGACGCGCACCTCGTCGCTGTCCAGCTCGACCATCGCACGCACACCGCTGGCCAGCACCCATTGACCGCCGCGCTCGTAGAGCAGGTATTCCTCGCCGACTTGTTCGGGCAGCAGCGCAGCCAGCTCGGCGGCCAGGTCGGCCGGGTCGACATGCGCGGGAAGGGGGATCGGCGATGACGTGGAGCCGGCGGAACTCGTCTGAACGCTGACCTCGGTCACGGTTAGTAAATGTAGCCTAACCTATCTAAGAACGCTCAACCGCTCCCCCCGCGGGCCGGCAAATCCGATCGGCCCGCCAAAACTCCCTTCCAGTCAGCGCGCCAGCCGGCCCTACGAGCTGCGCCGGCTGAACACCCGGCCGCCCGGCGGCTGACAACTTCCGCAGGTAGAAGCGCCGCCAAGGCTGGTGCCGCTGGTCCCACACACCCTCTGGGCACCTTGCCGCCCCAAAAACACCCCAAACGTTTCCACAGCGTTTACGTCGTTACTGCACATCACCCCCCCACGCCGACGAGACTTCTCCTAAAATCGTGTCGATCCGTGCAAACCCGCCAACCGGAGATTCAGTTGGACGCGGTGGCTCGGCGAGTTCGATCGCAGTGCGTAAAGGAGTGGCGCGTGAACTCCTATCTGAACGACTCTTCGAGAGCAACATCATGTTCGTGATCCGGCTTGCGAACGGCGAAGAGGTGCAGGGCGGCGAGACGGACGAACTCGAAATCAACCAGGAGACGGGCGTGCTCACGGTTTCGCGCGTGGACGGTTTCGAGAAAATCACCACCCATTACTCACCAATGGCATGGCTGTCGGTGACACACCGCCAGAAGGGTGTCGGGGTCAGGCCGTCAGTTATTTCGTCGGCACGTTGATTCTGTGTTGACCCCACAGCAAATACACAGCACTTTCCCACCAAATCAACGCCTTCCGAACCGCCGTCCCGCGTTGCAAAGATCGCCAGCCTTAGCCCTCTGAACAGCGGTTTTCCCGGACGTCGGTCGGCTCGCAGCGATTAGACACGCCGTTACTACATAGTTTGCATTCGAGTGGCGCTTTGACACCGGCGGGGATAAGTTTTCCACGGTCGTCGGGATGTTCGTGGTGGCTCCGCTTGCGGACGGTGCTTTCCCTGATCACCGCACTCATCGAGGGAGGCATCGAATGCTGCAAGAGTTTTGGCAGAACTTCACCCATAACCTGTTCAAGCCGCTCCTGCTGTTCTTCTACTTCGGATTCCTCATCCCAATCCTGAAGGTGCGCTTCGAATTTCCCTATGTGATCTACCAAGGCCTGACCATGTACCTGCTGCTGGCCATCGGCTGGCACGGCGGTGAGGAACTCGCCAAGATCAGCGCCGGCAGCGTCGGAGTGATCGTGGGCTTCATGGTGTTGGGCTTCGTGCTCAACTTCGTGATCGGCGGCCTCGCTTATCTGCTGCTGAATTGGCTGACCTCAATTCGACGAATAGACCGGGCGACCGTCGCGGGCTATTACGGGTCAGACTCGGCGGGAACGTTCGCCACCTGCGTGGCCGTCCTGACGGCCATCGGCATGGCGTTCAACGCCTATATGCCGGTCATGTTGGCCGTCATGGAGATTCCGGGCTGCCTGGTGGCGCTGTACTTCGTGGCGCGTCTTCGCCACCGCGGGATGGACACGGCGGGGAACATGGTTGACGAGCCGGGCTACGTCGCGCCGGTCAGGGTGGGCGTCGGACCCGGCACCGCGGCCAAACCCACGCCCGGCCAGAGCCTCGAGGCCGAAAACGAGCGCGGACTGGAGGAGGAGCTCGAACTCTCCCTGGAAAAGCTCGACCACCCCGACTGGGAGCAAGACCAGAACTTGCCCCGTGCGACGGGCAAGAAGGTGCCGATCTTCTCGCGGGAGCTGTTCCAAGAGGTGTTCCTCAACCCGGGGCTCGTCCTGCTGATGGGCGGCATCATCATCGGCCTCGTCAGTGGGCTGCAAGGGCAAAAGGTGGTCGCCGACGACGACAAGTTCTTTGTCCTGGCGTTCCAGGGCGTGCTTTGTCTGTTCCTGCTCGAGATGGGGATGACGGCCTCCCGGAAGTTGAGGGACCTGCGAAGGGCGGGCCCCGGTTTCATCATCTTCGGCCTGCTGGCACCGAATGTCTTTGCGCCGCTTGGCATCCTGGTCGCGCACAGCTACGCCTCGCTCACCCACGCCGATTTCAAGCCGGGAACCTACGTACTTTTCGCGGTCCTTTGCGGCGCGGCGTCCTACATCGCCGTCCCCGCGGTCCAGCGGCTGGCGATCCCCGAGGCCAGCCCCACGCTTCCGTTGGCAGCGTCGCTCGGTCTGACGTTCTCCTACAATGTGACGATCGGGATCCCGCTCTACATTGAGGTCAATCGGCTGATCAGCCACTGGTTCTAGTCCCGACCGGGCCCGGCGAATCGCAAGGGGCGACAGTTCCTTTGACGCGACCGTCCGAGCCAGAGACGAGGGTTGCCTCAGCTGGTTGTTAGTTGTACGTAAAGGCGGGTTGAGCCGGCCCGCGAAGCGAGCGGGTTTCCGTTAAGTTCGTGGGCGTTGCGAGTCGGCGTCCTACATCGCGCTGCCCGCGGTGCAGCTGCTGGGAATCGCCGAGGCGAGCGCGACCCTGCCGCGGGGTTCCGCTGTACGTCGAGATCAATCGCGCAGTCGCGCACTGGTTCCCAATCAGCTGGGCCCTATCCCAGGACGGCGCGCACCACCGCGTCGGCCAGCAGCCGACCGCGCGGCGTGAGGACGAACCGGTCGGCGTCGGACACCAGCAACCCGTCGGCGACCGCGCGTTCGGCGCGTTCACATTCGGTGCGACTCAGCACCTCACGCGGAAGACCCTGCCGCAGACGGGTTTTCAACAACACGTCCTCGGTGTGCAGGGCGTCGTCGTCCAGCCGCTCGAATCCTCCCACCGGCAGCGCGGCGGCCGCCAGCTTCTCCGCGTAAGCGTTGGGATGCTTGACGTTCCACCACCGCGTGGCGCCGACGTAGCCGTGGGCTCCAGGTCCCGCGCCCCACCACTGGCCATCGTCCCAATAGCCGAGGTTGTGTCGGCATTCCCCGCCGGGCCGCGACCAGTTGGACACTTCGTACCACGTCATTCCGGCCTCGGACAGCCGCGCATCGACCAGCTCGTAGCGGTGTGCGAGCACATCGTCGTCCGGAGCCGCCAACTCGCCACGCCGAACCCGTCGGGCCAGCGCGGTGCCTTCCTCGACGACCAGCGCGTACGCCGACACGTGATCGACGCCGGTCTCGATTGCCATGTCGACCGAGCGCAGCAGATCGTCGTCGGACTCCCCGGGCGTCCCGTAGATCAGATCGAGGCTGACGTGCTCGAAGCCCGCAGCCAACGCTTCGCGGGCGGCGGCGGCCGATCGGTTCGGGGTGTGGATGCGGTCGAGGACCCCCAGGACTCTGGGTGATACCGACTGCATGCCGAGCGACACCCGCGTGTAGCCGGCCGCGCGGATGGCGTCGAAGAAGTCCGGCCAGGCCGACTCGGGGTTGGCCTCCGTGGTGATCTCGGCGTCGGGTGCCAGCGCGAAATGTTCGCGCACCATGTCCAGCAGCGCCGCCACGCGCGCGCCGCCCAACAGCGACGGCGTCCCTCCCCCGACGAACACCGTGTTGACGGTCGGCCCGGAAAGCCGCTCGGCGGCCAGCTTCAACTCGGTCCGCAGCGCCGCCAGCCAGGCGTCGGGGTTCACACCGCCCAACTCGGCGGGCGTGTAGGTGTTGAAATCGCAGTAACCGCAACGCGTTATGCAGAACGGGACATGGATGTACACCCCGAACGGCCGCCTGGGAACGGGCTGCAGCTCGGGCAGCTCGACCGCTTGCTCGCGAAGTGCCATGCCAAATGATCCCACGGTGTGCGGCACCCGGCTGCGGCGTCGGTCGCCGAATCGCGATCGACCGCCCGCGGCCTTCCCGTGGGTTTTCTCACCGGGACGGCCAGCTTAATCGAGAATTAAGCTCACCGTGAGCGGATATTTGACCTGGTGGCAATGCCCCCCGACGGGCATGGCACAATGGACGCGTGACCGTCGCTCAGCCCAGCCTTCGCATTGCGCTCGTGGCGCGGCGGCACATTGATCTCAAGCGTGTTTGCAGCTGTTGCTGTCTCCCTTGATGTCGTAGACCCGCCCACCTGTACGTCCAGCTGGCATCGGATCTGCGCCGCCGATACCAACCGGTGAGCTGCGCTTCTATGCCTGCGATGTCGAGAAGGAGACCTCTGCAATGACCACAGCCCGTCCGGCGAAAACCCGCAACGAGGGCCAGTGGGCGCTGGGAGACCGGGAGCCACTCAATCCCAACGAAGAGATGAAGCACGCCGGCGCCCCGCTCGAGGTGCGCGAACGCATCGAGAACGTCTACGCCAGGGACGGGTTCGACAGCATCGACAAGAGCGACCTGCGCGGACGCTTCCGCTGGTGGGGGCTCTACACCCAGCGCGAACAGGGTTACGACGGCACCTTCACCGGCGACGAGAACGCCGATCTGCTTGAAGCCAAGTACTTCATGATGCGGGTGCGCTGCGACGGCGGCGCGCTGTCGGCCGCCGCGCTGCGCACGGTCGGCCGGATCTCTACCGAGTTCGGCCGCGACACCGCCGACATCTCCGATCGCCAGAACGTGCAGATGCACTGGATCGAGGTCGAAAACGTCCCCGAAATCTGGCGGCGTCTCGCCGACGTCGGGCTGCAGACCGCCGAGGCGTGCGGCGACTGCCCGCGCGTCATCCTGGGTTCGCCGCTGGCCGGCGAATCGATCGACGAGGTGCTCGACCCGACCTGGGCGATCGACGAGATCGTGCGCCGCTACATCGGCCAGCCGGACTTCGCCGACCTGCCGCGCAAGTACAAGACCGCGATCTCGGGTCTGCAGGACGTCGCGCACGAGATCAACGACATCGCCTTCATCGGCGTCAACCATCCCGAGCATGGGCCCGGCCTGGACCTGTGGGTCGGCGGCGGCCTGTCCACCAACCCTATGCTGGCCCAGCGGGTCGGCGCCTGGGTACCGCTCGACGAGGTGCCCGAGACCCGTCCGGCGATCGGAGCCGCCCCGACGGCGTTGAGCCCGTTCTTGAGCCGCTGCACCCCGATGT
>NZ_LZJZ01000049.1 GCF_001667585.1 Mycobacterium sp. E2733 | reverse complement strand
AAGGAGAACAAGCCGTCCAACCCCAGCGATCCGCATGACGGGGCCTACACCGCGGCGCGGCTTGCCCGCGACGAGGGGGTGCCCATCTCGACGATCTCGTTCGGCACCAAGACCGGCGAGATCGAGATGGACGGGAAGCGGGTGGCCGTCCCGGTCTCGACCGACCAGATGAAGATGATCGCCAAGCTGTCCGGCGGGCAGTCCTACACGGCCAGCAACGTCGACGAGCTGTCCAAGAGCTACAACGCCATCGAGAAGGACATCGGCTACCGCACGGTGCCGGGGCCGGGCAGCGCCGGGTGGTTGCGCCTGGGCGTCATCACCGCGCTGATCGCGACGGCGCTGGCGCTGCGGATCAACCGGCGGCTCCCGGTCTGACCGCTCAGGACGGCAGCCGGCGGTTCAGCAACAGCCCGGCCAAGATGGCGCCGGCCATCGCGACGGCCCCCAGCAGCATCCACGCCAGGCTGGCGTCGCCCTTGACGGTCTCGTAGCCGATCTGGCGCTGCAGGGTCGCGTAGACGTTCTTCAGCGACTCGAGGCTGTCCGCGTGGAACGACTGGCCGTCGGTGATTTCGCAGATCTTCTGCAGGGTCTGGTCGTCGACGGGAACCGGGATGGTGGCGCCCTCGTACTCGACGGTGCCGTACGGCGTGCCGAAGGAGATCGTCGAGATCTGCACGCCCTCGTCGCGGGCAAGCCGCGCCGCGGTGTAGGCCCCGTCATGCGGATCGCTGGGGTTGGACGGCTTGTTCTCCTTGCCGTCGGAGAGCAGGACGATGCGGGCCGGCGGCGGGGTGTCGCCCCCGGTGATCGCGTTGGCGCTCACCGCGTGCAGGGCGGTGAAGATGGCCTCGCCGGTGGCCGTGCTGTCGGCGAAGTCGAGCTTCTTCAGGGCGTCGATGGTCGCCTGGTGCTGCGGGGTCGGCGGCACCAGCAGGTACGGCGTGCCCGCGAAGCCGACCAGCCCGAGG
>NZ_LZJZ01000048.1 GCF_001667585.1 Mycobacterium sp. E2733 | reverse complement strand
CCTTGATCGCGTCCCGGATGCCCGCCAAGGAGTACTTCCTGGAAAGCCAGCGGCGTGGATTCCCGGCCGGCGCGGTGTTGTCACCCGATGAGGCGATCGAGGACGAGCACATCGCCGCCCGCGGATTTCACGTTCTCGTAAGCCATCCGGAGCTGGGAAAGACATTCACCTATCCGGGCACACCGTACGTGTTCGGTCTCGCACCGACCACCGCGCCGGCCGGGAATCCACGCCGCTGGCTTTCCAGGAAGTACTCCTTGGCGGGCATCCGGGACGCGATCAAGGTGATCGCATCACGTGCCGCCGTGAGCATCGCTGTCGTTTCGTCGTCGGCGCCGATCAACGCGATATCCACCGGAACGTCACGGGATGCGGCCATTTCCAGGAAGACCGCCTCGGGCAAGTCGGCGGTGATGCCCAGATCGGCGAGCCAGTTCAGTAGGTTCGCGAATTCGTGGGGCTTACGGGGCAGCACGCCGGTGGTGGCATACGCGCCGTCGGCGCATTGAACCTGGGTCCGCTGGCTTGGGGTGAAGTACGCGTGCCGGCCAGTCTGGCGAACGCAGGTCTCGTTGTTGACCAGCCAGTGGTAGGTGGTCTGCTCGCAGCTGACGTTGCAGGCGGCGTTGACGTTGACGTCGACGAGCTGGCCTTGTCCGGTCTGGTCGCGATGCGCCAGCGCGACCAGCGCTCCGATTGCGCAGTACAGACCCGCGATGTTGGCCGATTGCTCACCGGCACCGCGAATCGGTGGCAACGAATGGTCGTCGTAGCCGCAGTTCCATACCGGGCCCCCGCCGGCAAGCATCGTCAGGTCGGTGACCGGCTGGTCGGACCGGACGCTGCTGAGTCCAAACGGGCTGATTGCCACCCAGATCAGCGACGGATGCTCGGCTCTGACGTTGTCGTAACTCAGTGCGCCGCCGTTAACCGGGCCGGCTCCGGAGATCACGATGTCGGCGCTGGAGATCAAGCCGCGCAGCGCTGCTACACCCGGCGCGGCGTCGAGATCGACGGCCACCGAACGCTTCCCGACGTTGCCAGCCCACCATCGTAGACTCGTGTCGGGCCCCGAACGGTCGCCCGCAAATGGAGGCCGCAGCCGGTGCGAGGACCCATCAGGGGGTTCGACGACAATGACGTCGGCGCCGAGTTCAGCGAGCACCCTTCCGCCAATCGCGGTGAATTGGTCGCTGATCTCGACGACGCGAAGTCCGGCTAACGCGTTCAGATCACACCCTGCTTCGTAAGACCGTCCAATTCCTCATCGCTGTGCCCGAGGAGGCCGCCCAGCACATCGCGATTGTGTTGTGCCAGACAGGGCGCCGGTCGCGAAATGTTCCACGGCGATGCCGATAGCCGCAGCGGAAGCCCCTCGACCCGGACCGCCCCGATCTCTGGGTGCGTCACCGTCGGGAACAGCCCCCACTCAGCCAAGTCGGGATCTTCGTCGATGCGTTCCCGCGGCGATTTGACGACGCTGGCCGGAACTCCCGCGGCGCTGAGTTCGCTTGCCAGAAGAGAGGCCTCCCGAGTCCGGGTGCAGGTACCGATCAGTTCGTCGAGTTCGTCGGCGGCGCGCACCCGCTGCTCGAGGGTGGCGAACCGGTCGGCCGTCAGTTCCGGTTCATCCACGACTTTGGCCAGCAGGGCGACGTCGCGTTCGTCGCGGCACGCGATGGCAATCCACCGATCCTCGCCCAGGCACGGGTAGATCCCGTGCGGCGCCATTTCACCGAAGTCGGCCCGGTTGCCGTCCGGACTTCCGGCCCGCCGGGTGGGCCGGTTGTTGACCGTCCAGTCGAGCACTTCGGTGGGCAGCATGGCGATACCGGCCGGCACCGTCGCCAAATCGATGTGCTGGCCCTCGCCAGTGCGTTCACGCTGGTGCAGGGCCGCCAGAATTGCGACGGTCATGTAATAGGCGGCGATGTGGTCCATGTAGGAATAACCCCAACCGGCGGGTTCGTGGTCGGGCAGCCCGGCGGTGAAGGTCAACCCGCTAAGCGCTTGCACGATCGGGCCCCAGGTTTTGAAGTCGCGGTACGGGCCGGTGTGGCCGAAGCCGCAGTTCGAGACGTAGATGATGTCGGGCTTGATCCGTCGCAGCTCGTCGTAGCCGAAACCCATCCTGGCCAGCACGCCCGCCGCGAAATTTTCACAGACGATGTCGGACACCGCGATCAGCTCGCGCAGCAGTTGCTTGCCCGCATCGGTGCGCAAGTTGATGGTGACGCCGAGCTTGCCCACGTTGTGATTGTTGAAGCCCGCACCGAGGTTGACACCGCGGCGCTCGTCGACGAACGGCCCCACGCCGCGGAGCGCATCCCACATTCCACGCGTGACGGGATCTTCCACCCGGATCACCTCGGCACCGAACGCCGCCAGTATCTTTGTCGCACCCGCCCCAGCCAGTTGACCGCCGAGGTCGCACACTCGAAGGTGGGACAAACCAGCGGTCATGATGCAACAATATGACACAATTTGTTCTTCTGCCAACCCTTGGACTCCCGGCCGAGCGGTAATCTGGGGCGCTCGCAGAGTTACACCAAATGTTCTATTGTTCATATCTATGGCGACGATCGCAGCCGCTCGGTTCGACGAGCCGGCGTTCTATCTCGACGACCCGAACGCGATGTTTGCGTACTTGCGCGCCAATGATCCGGTGCATTGGTATGACGAGGGCAAGTTCTGGGTCATCACCAAATATGAAGACATCAAGGGAATCTCAGCCCGCCCCGAGAAGTTCAAGTCCGAGCGTATCGGCATCATGATGGATCTGATCGCACACCGGGAGGGCCGAGATCCGCAGGGATACCAGTCTCGCGGCATCATGTTCATGGATCCTCCGGAACATCGCGCGCACCGCAAGGCCATCGGCGTTCGCTTCACGCCGGCCGCGGTAGCGAAGATGGAAGCTCGGGTGCGCCAGGTCGTCAACGACGCCCTTGACGATCTGCCAGATGGCGAATTCGACTGGATCGAGCGGATCGCCGAGCCCATTCCCGTGTATGTGTTCGCCTATCTGCTCGGGGTACCGGAGGCGGACTGGCCCAAGGTGGCGGGTTGGGCGACCACGATCGCGAATGTGGGAGGCGGGCTGGCCACCGATGAAGACATGGCGTTGATTTTCGACCAGATCGGTCCCTACCTGCTGGGCTTGGTCGCCGAGCGCAAAGACAACCCCCGAGACGACCTGCTGACCATGTTGTCGACAGTGACCATCGACGGCGAGCCGTTCAACGATGCGCAGGTGATGATCTACGCGCTGACGCTGTTGGCGGCGGGCAGCGAAACGACACAGAGTCTGATCGCGGGGATCGCGGACTGCCTCGACCAGTATCCGGACCAGGCCGAGATGTTGTTCGCCGAACCGAGCCTGGCCGCCAACGCGGTCGAGGAGGTGTTGCGCTACTGGACGCCCGTGATGAGCATGGCACGTCAGGCCGCCCGTGACGTGGACCTGCGTGGCGTCACCGTCAAAGAAGGCGACGGTGTGCTGCTCGCCTACGCGTCGGCGAATCGCGATCAAGACCACTGGGGGCCCACAGCCGAGCGATTCGACATCACCCGCGTCGACGCCGCAGGTCACCTCGGCTTCGGTGTCGGCGAACACTTCTGCATGGGCGCCGCGCTCGCCCGACGCGAGGCGCGTTTGTTGGTAGAGGAAATCGCCAAACGTGCCAAGGGAATTCACGTGGTCGGGCAGCGAGTCCAACGGAAATCCGCGCTGGTGCACACCCACGACCACTTGCCGGTCGTGTTGAACTACCGCTGAGGGGCGCATCGATGAGCGGACCGATGACCGGCGTGCGCGTCCTCGAGGTCGCGCAATGGACGTTCGTTCCGGCCGCGGGGGCTGTGCTCGCCGACTGGGGTGCCGATGTGTTGAAGATCGAGCATCCTCGTACCGGCGACTCCCAGCGCGGCCTGCGCGAACTTGGCAACATCACCATAGACGGCGCCCGTAATCCCGTGATGGAACATGCCAACCGAGGTAAGCGGTCCATCGCGCTGGATATCTCGACTCCCGACGGGCACGCACTGCTGATGGATATCGCACGCACCAGCGACGTCTTTCTCACGAACTTCCTGCCCGATGCGCGCAAGAAACTCAAGATCGACGTCGATGATCTACGGGCGGTGAATCCCAACATCATCTATGCGCGGGGCAGCGCCTACGGTCCGCTCGGTGACGACGGCTCCAAGGGCGGCTACGACATGACCGGGTTCTGGAGTCGTGCCGCCGGGGCGGCCAGCACCACGCCTAGCGACGTGAACGGGGTTGTCGCCCAACCGGGTCCGGCATACGGCGATTCGATTGGTGGCATGACCATAGCCGGTGGCATCGCCGCAGCCCTCTTCGAACGGGAGCGGACCGGCGCGGCGCGCACCGTGGATATCTCGCTGCTCGGCGTCGGAGTGTGGGCGATGGGCGTGGCCGTCAACGCCGCCCTGGTCAGCGGCGAGCCGTGGGTGGCCAATCCCGCGGGTGCCAACGTTGCGCCGCAGAACCCGCTCACCGGGTTCTACCGGACCAGCGACGACCGTTTTCTGGGATTGTCGATGCTGCAGGCGTTCCGCTACTTCGCCGACTTCTGTGCGCGGGTGGGAGTCCCGGAACTCGCCACCGACGAGCGATTTTCCAGTCACGCGCTGTTGGCTAAGAACGCCGGCGAGGCCGCCAGGGTTCTGCGTGGCGCGATCGCGGCACGGCCGCTGGAGCACTGGCGTAAGGTGCTCGCGGATTTCGACGGCCAGTGGGCGCCGGTCCTCAACACCGCCGAGGTGGCGACCGACCCGCAAGTGCGCGCCAACGGGGGGATCGTATCCGTCGGTCAAGAGGGCGAATCGTACGACCTGGTGGCCAGCCCGGTGATGTTCGATGAGACGCCGCTGCGGCTTGGGACGTCGCCGGAGTTCGCCGAACACACCGAAGCGCTGATCCTTGAACTCGGTGGCGACTGGGACCACATCGCCGCGCTCAAAGACAGTGGCGCAATCGGCTGAGAAGCCTATTGGGCGGCCAGCCCGAGGCGGTTTAGGCGCCGAACGAGAATGCTGGGCAACCACTCTCCGACATCGGTCGCCTCGATCCACGTCGTACGATCCAGAAGCGTCCGAAAAACGACCTGGGCCTCCAACCGCGCCAGAGCGGCTCCGACACAGAAGTGCACGCCCTTGCCGAAGGTCACATGGCCTTTGCCGCCGCTGCGATCCAGCCGAAATTCGTTTGGTGTCTCGAAATGTGCGGGATCGCGATTGGCCGCTCCCCACATCAGCAGCAGATGAGCGTTCGCGGGCACCTCGACTCCATCGAGGGTCGTGTCGCGCCACACGTGCCGGTAATGCCCCCGAAACGGCGCCTCGTAGCGCAGCGCCTCTTCGATGAAGGCATTCAACAATTCGGGGTTATTCCTCACCTGCTTTTGGATGTCGGGGCGGTCGGCGAGAATCCATGCGGCGCTGCCCAACAACGAAGCCGTGGATTCGCCGGCAGCGCTGAACAGTGTGAGCATGATGCCCATCGCAACGGTCTGGTCCACCTCGCCGCAGGCGTAGCGTGCGGCCATGTCGGGGATCAGGCCGGATTCACTTGAGCCGCTTGCCTTTTCGAAGTGTTCCATGACGTAGCCCGACAGTTCGAACGCCGCAGCCCCGGCCGCCTCGAGTTGCGCCTGGCTGACGACTCCATCGAGCAGCGTGGTGGTGGCGAAGCCCAACCGGATGAGATTGTCAACATCGGCATCGGGAAGGCCCAGCAGCTTGGCGACCACCATCATGGGAAGGCGGTTGGCGATGGCGCTCATCCACTCGATGCGTCCATCGTGCAGATTCTCGTCCCAGAGGCGTTCGGCGACCTGGTAGGCGAATTCTTCGATGATGCGCACGCGTTTCGCGGACAAGTGCGGCAGCAGGATTTTGCGATGTATCGCGTGGGCCGGATCGTCGGCGGTAGCCAGGGAGTGGTGGGGACTTCCGGCCTCAAACATCGGAAACGGGGTGACCGTTCCATCCTCGTGGTAGACCATGGTCGCGGTGAGGTTGGACGAAAAGTCCTCCACGCGATTGACGGCCTCGATCACCGCATCCCAGCCGCACACGGCGTAGAACTCCGAGTCACCGATCCGGTGCACCGGTGCCTCGGCGCGCATGCGGTCATAAAGCGGATAGGGATCCTGCAAAGCCTCGACGCCGAAAAAGTCGACCGGATCGCTCAAAACCGCCATGACTTCAGGCTGCGTGTGGTCGCCGGCAGCGTCAATAGGGTTCGGATAAGTTGATAAAGGCCCGGTCGCGCCGCCCCCACGCCCGAAAACTATTGCGCAGCACGACCAGCGCGTTAGTATGAGAAACTCTCCACTGAATTCTCACGGTGAGAGAAACTTTTGGTAGACTGCAACGCTGAGGGACGCATGCCGAACAACGACTGGCTGCTGGGGCGGGATCGCCGCAGCGAAGCCGCGGAACGGATCCACGCAGCGGCCGCTGACCTGATTTCGCATGTCGGATACGACGCGTTCACCATCGAGGCGTTGGCCGAGAGCGTCCACTGCTCACCGGCGACGATTTACCGGCATGCCGGCGGTAAAGCGGCCATCCGCAACGCCGTCGTCGCCATCCAGGCGACGCGCATCGTCGATACGGTGCGCGACGCCATCAAAGACCTCACCGGGCCGGACCGGGTGGTGACCGCCACGATCCTTGCTTTGCAATGCATGCGTTCAGATCCGTTGGTTCAGCTCATGCAGCCACCGCATTTGGTACCGGGCAGTGAATGGCTCACCACCTCGCCGGTCATTACCGCCTTTGCCTCGGAAATGCTCGGTGAAGACAACCCCGATCCGTTGGCGGCGCAGTGGCTCATCCGCGTGTTTCTTGCGCTGTGGTGCTGGCCGCTGAAGGACCCTGCGACCGAACGCGCCATTGTGGAAGGCTTCCTTGGCCCGTCCTATCTCAATCGCACTTGAAACCCCAGATCATCGACCAAACACAGCGACAACGCAGGAGCCGCCGCCGCCCATCGCCTGCACCAGCCCGACCCGCGGATCGAGAACCTGCCGCGAATCCGCTTCTCCCCGAAGCTGACTGACCACTTCGCCCGCCTGGG
This sequence comes from Mycobacterium sp. E2733, assembly GCF_001667585.1. Taxonomy (GTDB): domain Bacteria; phylum Actinomycetota; class Actinomycetes; order Mycobacteriales; family Mycobacteriaceae; genus Mycobacterium. Next base: position 45,314 of record NZ_LZJZ01000048.1, on the reverse strand, counting down.
CCAAACCCGTTGCGCCGAACGCGTGGCCGCGAGCCAGACATCCCCCGTCGGTGTTGGTCGGAAGTCGGCCGGCGAACCCGAGCTCGCCCGTCTGTGCCAGCTCGGCTACTTCCCTGGCGTCTGCGAGCCCGAGCGCTATCAGCGCGGTGATCTCCTCGCTGGCGCACATGTCGTGGAGCGAAACGACGCCAACATCGTTCGGGGCGATCTGCGCGGCATCGAAAGCTCGCTGCGCGGTGAGCCTGATCTGCGAGGGCGGGCCGACACACGGACCGGTCAGCGGCCAGGTTGGGTCCTGGGGCCAGCTCGTCTGCTCGATGGCGTTGATCGCCACGGACCTCGGAGGCTGGTCGGCGGTCACCACGATCGCCGCACCACCATCGACCGAGGCGTGACACATCATTTTGGTTAGCGGCTCGGCGACCATCCGGGCCGACATCACCTGCTCGACGGTCACCTCGTCCTCGTTGCGCCGCGCCGCCAAGGGATTGAGCCGTGCCTGGTTGTACGACTTGGCGGCGACAGCGCCGATCGTTTCGGGCCCGCATTGCGCGTCGTGGAGCCAGCGATTTGCCTCGATGGCGTAGTGCACCTGCGGCGGGAAGCGGTCCCAGAAATCGACCGCTGCGGGCACCACTCCGCCGGGTTCCAACACGGTGGTTTTCTCGTAGCCGATCGCCATCGCCGTGCAACAGCGGCCGGAGGCGACCGCCCAAACCGCGTGCCGCAACGCCACCATGCCGCCCGCGGAGGCGCTTTCAATGGCGGTCACGGGAACCCCAGTGCGCCCCAGCCGATACGCGACCTTCAGCGCCGTTTGCGGCGGCGCCATCGACGACGATGCGAAGACCTCACCCACGGCGTCGTAGCCAAGGGCGGCGTCGGCGAGCGCCTGCTCGGCCGCCACGGCTCCGAGGTCGGCCAGCGCGGTCTCGCCGTGCCTGCCGAACGGTGTTATTCCGATACCGGCGACATGGACGCCGGTCATGTCGGATCCGCTTCGAACATCTTGGTTTTCGTTTCACCAAGCTTCTTTTCGACGATCCTGCCGACGGTGCCGGCCGCGGGCTGCGTCCCGGATACCAGGAGCTGCAGTCGCCCTTCCGTGGTGTCCACCCAGGCGACGCTATAGCCTTCCTGGCCGTACTCGGGGATCGGTGACTTCGACGGGACGAAGGTCGACGCCCACACGGTCGCGGTGACGTCGGTGGACTTGTCAGCGAACACTGGTCTTCCTTTCCTGACTGACGATTGCGCTGCCCAGAGCCGGGGGCGGCGCCAGCGGTATGGGGCCTTCGTCGGTGAACCGCCATGGCAACCCGACCAGCCGGGCGGTGCCGATGTCGGGGTCGGGGTGGGCGATCTCCGGAAAGAATCCGCGCGCAGCCAGATGTGGGTCGGCCACCAGTTCCTCGGCTGCCTGCACCGGCGCGGCAGACACGCCCATCGCGCGCAACCGCTCGGCTGCGTCGTCGGCTGGGACCGCGGCGATCATTGCGGACAGTTCGTCGATCAGGCTGTCGCCGCTTTCGGCGAATTCGACTGCCACCCACCGTTTGTCGGCAGCTAGGTAGACCCCGCGATGTGCGTCACTGCCGGTGACGAGTCGCGCGTCGATCGAGGCCGCGGCGACGAATTCAGCCACCGTTGCGGCGACAACCTCGGCCATGGACAGATCGATCACCGCGCCGGTGTCACGGGCGGGCCCGATAGCCCAGGCCGCAATGACTGTGGCGGCCACCACCGACGACAACGGATCCGCGATGACCGTGCCGAGTCGCGCCGGCGAACCGTCTGCGCCGACGGTCAGCCCGGCCAACCCGCCGTACGACTGAACATTGTTGGCGTACACCCGATATCCCGCCATGGGGCCACTGGACCCGAATCCGGACACGCTGACCGCAAGCCTTCCCGCGCAGGCGAGCGACGTGAGATCCACGCCCAGACGGGCCAGTCGTGACTTGCCGACATTTTCGATGACGACATCGGCGTCAGCGAGCGCGGCAGCGACGTCCACAACGGCCCGGGCGGGCTCAATCAGCATGCTCTGCTTGGAGTGGTTGGCCACAGTGAAGTAGGCCCCGCGCTCCACGCCGGGCTTACCTTCGGCGAACGGGCCGGTGCGCCGGTAGATGTCGAGGCGGTCGGGGTCTTCCAGGCGTACCACCCGTGCCCCCATCCCGCCGAGGAGCGCCCCGATGATCGGTCCGGCCAGCACGTGGGTCAGTTCGACGATCCGCAAGTCGGCCAGCCGGCCCGTTCGGCTGCGGTCGGACAGACCGCCGGTGGTTGCCAGCCAGGGGGCATCCAGGACGGCAACTTCGACGCCGTCAAGCCACGTTGACGACAACGCCCCACGGAATGCGAACTGCGGTGAGGTCAGGATTTCCTCGGGTGTATTAACCGGGGTCGACGGAACACCGTTGGCCTGCAAGAGTGCTGAACATGCTTCTTTGTCGTGTGCGGCCGCCCACTCCGCGACGTGCTGATTGATCAGGTCGGCCTGTTCGATGCGGGCAGACCTTTCGTCGAGACCAACCGCCCATCCCGGGTGGCCCAGGGCCGCAAGCAGCCCGCTCCACTGGTGATTTTCCACGGCGGTGATGCGGACCAGCCCGTCGCGGCATGCGAAGAGGCCCGACGGCGCGAGGTAGCGGCCACTGCCCGCCTTTCCGGGGCACGAGTACAACACGTGGGCGCATTCTGGGAGGGCCGCAGTGAACGCCACTGCCTCCTGCACCGAAACATCAACGTAGACCGAAGCATTGGTGGTGTTCCGCCGATCCAAGCCATGCAACGCCGATAACGCGGTCACCGCTCCGGCCGCCTTCAGTGCCACATATCCCGGGGCGGGGACCGGAACACCGTCGGAGCCCTGAATGGTGGCCAGCATCCCACCGGCGGCCTGGGCGACCAGCTCCCCGCCCGGCTGCGACGACCGGGGGCCGTCCAGACCGAACGGGCTGACACACACCACGACGGCGTTTTCGGCCTCCGGTGCGGCGACGACGACGCCGTAGTCGACAATCACGATGTCGTGTTCGGTGATCGGCGCTGTGAGGTCGGTGTGCGCCGGGACGACGCGTTTGTCGCGATCGAGAGTAATGTCCACGGCCGCAACGCGTCCCGCCGCGGTGGTGATCGCCGGTCCTGTCCGTCCGGTCACCTCGTCGGTGGACACCTTGGTGACGTCGGCCCCGAGGCTGGCCAGCACCGCTGCGGCCGCCGAACCGGCAATGCTGTCGCCGAGCTGAAGCACGCTGATTCCGCTCAAAAAGCGGATGTGTTCGCGGTTGTTCACACTCACTAGCCTCCGATGTCGGCGGACGCGTGGCGGGCACTGAGCCAGCGCGTGACGACGTCGCGGTGATAGGCGCGCGGCCCGAGCGCTGCGGCTGCGCTCGCCGCCCGCCGAAGGTGGATATGGGCGGGGTGCTCCCAGGTGTAGGCGATGCCGCCGAATACCTGTGTGGCGCCCTCGGGTACGGCCCGCAGCGAGTCGATACCCCAGAAGGCCGCGAGCGATGCCAGGGCCGCGGCGTCGGACTGCCCATGCTGGCATGCGTCGGCGGCGCGATTGACCAGCGCACGCCCGACTTCGATCGCGCAGCGCTGGTTGACGAGACGGTGCTTGATGGCCTGGAACGCCCCGATCGGCCGGCCGAACGCGATGCGAACCTTGGCATAGGCGGTCGCGGCGTCGTTGGCGGCCGACGCAATTCCGACCAGCTCGGCCACCTGCGCGATCAATGCGCGCTGCATCGCCTCCTGATGGCGGGACCCGGCCCGTTCCCCTTGTTCGATGACCTGAATAGGCACACTGCGCAGAGTAATTCGTGCGGCCGGGTTGTGATCCAGTGGAGATACCGGCTCGCGTTCGACGCCCGCGCCGGTCGGATCCACCAAGCCCAGAACAGTACGGTCGTCGTTGCCCGCGCAGACGAGCATACGGTCGGCGCAGGCGCCGAATGCGACGACCTGCCAGACACCCGAGACGCCGTCGGTGCTCAACTCAGCGTGTCCGGGCAATACCATACTGAGGCCGTCAGAACACCGATCCTCGCACCAGCCGGCCGCGGCCGCCGCGGCCAACGGGAGCGGGGCCGCCGCAAAGCCCGCCGCCTCGGCCAGCACGCAGAGCTCCCGAAGACTGCCGCCTCCGCCGCCATTGTCGTCACTCACCAGGACGTCGGGCCAGCCCAACTCGCTTATGGTTTGCCACAACCCCGGTTCGAACACCGGGCCGGGACCGTCGAGGAGACTCCGGAACGGTTCAAGCGACCACGCGCGCCGCAGGATATCGTCGGCCGACTCGCGCAGTTGTGCGAGTTCGGCTGCAGTGTCGCTGATTTCGTCCAATGGGGGCAGCGCGTTAGGGGTCACGGGGCAGCCCCAGTAGCTTCTCGGCTATCACGTTGCGCTGGATCTCCGACGTGCCGGCGCCGAATGTCGCGGCCCGCATCAGGAGGTAGCTCTGGGCGACATTGCCGCCCTTGGTCGCTCCCACCGAGCCACGCTCGAGCGTCCCCCCGGGCCCGGCGAGGTCTAATCCGAAGTTGGCCATTGCCTGGTCGACCTCGGAGGTCAGCAGCTTGGCCACCGACGCCTCGGGCCCGGGAGCGACGCCACGGACGCCGGCGGCGGTCGCCTGCGCAGAGATCTGCCGTAAAGCTTCCACCTGCGCGGCGAACCCGACGATTCGATCGGCAACATAGCTATCGCCCAACCCCTCGCTCGCCAGGGCATTTTCTTCTTGCGCCATCCTGACCAGGATCGCCAGCCTTCGCTCGATACGGTGGGTACGGCTCTGGCCGACGCGCTCGTAGCCCAGCGTCGACTTGGCGACCTTCCAACCACCGTGCAGGGGCCCGAGCACGTTGGCGAGCGGAACGCGTACGGATTCGAAGAACACCTCGTTGAACTCGGCCTGGCCGGTGATCTGCCGGATCGGGCGCACCTCGATCCCGGGAGTGGCCAGCCGCACCAATATGTAACTGAGTCCAGCGTGCCTGTCGGCCTTGCCGTCAGCCGGGGCATCGGTACGGGCCAAAATGTAGATCCAGTCGGCGTATTGGGCTTTGGAGGTCCAGATCTTCTGGCCGGTGACCACCAGCTCGTCGCCGTCGATCTCGGCCCTGGTTTTCAGCGCGGCGAGGTCGCTACCGGCGTCGGGCTCACTGAACCCCTGGCACCAAACCTCCTCGCCGGACAGAATCTTGGGCAGGTAACGGGTTCGCTGCTCGTCGGTACCCCACTGGATGATGGTGGGCCCCAGCTGATTGATGGCGCTGCGATTGATGGGCTCGGGCGCGTGCGCGGCGGCCATCTCGGCGTTGAAAATCAGCTGCTTGACGGGCGACGCACCGCGACCACCGAATTGCTCAGGCCAGGAAATCGCGGCGAGGCCGGCGTGGTGAAGACGGCTCTGCCACAGCCGCATTCGATCAAGACGATCGGTCTCGTCGCGCGCTGTACCGCGTACGTCGGCGGTCAGCGCTGATGCCAGAAAGGCGCGTACCTCGTCGCGGAATCCGCGATCGGCCTCACCGAGGACGACGCCGTAGTCTGGCTCGGTCACGCGCCACCGCGGATGATAGAGGCCATCCGCACCTTCATGTCGCCGTAGGTGATCGCCGTGGCGCCCGCCCTGGGCGCGCGTCCGGCGTCCACCTTCGGCGCGGACAGATCCAGGGCGGCGATCTTCTGCCGCAACGCCGACACGGTGCAGTTCTCTCGGCCGAGCCGCTCAACGCCGGTATAGCCGAAGGCGCGCGCTGCGTTTCTCCATGTGATGGCTTCGACCTCGTCGGGGGTACAGCCCTCCAGCTGGGCGGCCAACTGCTCGGGCGCGTCGGGCCAGCTGCTGTCCGAGTGTGGGTAGTCCATCTCCCAGCAGATGGTCTCCACGCCGATGCGCTCGCGCATTTCGATGCCCACGCGGTCCCGGATGAAGCACGACATGAAGTTACGGCGGAACACGTCGGTGGGGCTCAGGCCGTCGCCGAGGTCGTCACCCGTCCACGCCCGCTGGCGTGAGTAGATGTCTTCGAAACGTTCTAGTAGGAACGGGATCCACCCGATGCCCCCTTCCGAGAGGGAGAACTTGATGGTGGGGAACTTCGTCGGGATCGGAGAGAACAACAGGTCGGCGGTGAATCTCTGGGTGTCGATCGGCAACATCGAGTTGTAGGCCAGGTATGTGGTCAGGTCGGAAGGCACGGGGAGGCCGCCGCCGGTGCCGATGTGGATGTTGACGACGGTGTTCTCTTCGCAGATCGCCTCCCACAGTGGGTCCCAGCGTGGGTCCTGCCAAGGTGGCTGGTCGTAGTTGCTGATGTGTTGTGGGGCGGTCACAGCCCGGCAGCCCAGCGCTGCCAGCCGGTGCACCTCCGCGGCCGCAAGCGCCGGATCCCACAGCGGCAGAATGCCCATCGGGATGAACCGGTCGGGGTGCCGTCCACACCAGTCCTCGATATGCCAGTCGTTGTAGGCGCGGACCATCACCTCGGAAACCTCTCGGTCACCCCGATAGGTGAACAGCGCCCCCGAGATGGTCGGAAACGACGGGAAACACAGCGAAGCAAGCACACCCGAGGCGTTCATGTCGTTGACGCGGGCGTCGACGTCATAACATCCGGCCCGCATGTCGGTGAATCGCGACGGCTCGAATCCCCACTCGTCGTTGGGGCGCCCGACCACGGCGTTGAGTCCGATGTTGGGCAACTGCAGACCGTCATACTCCCAGAAGCACATGCCGTCGGCATCCTCGACGACGCGCGGAGCGTCGTCGGCGAAGCGGCTCGGCACTCGTCCAGCAAACATGTCGGGGGGCTCGACGGTGTGGTCGTCGACACTGATCAGCACCAGATCGCAGGGATCAATCACCTGAAAGATCTTAAACTAATAAACAGATATTGTCTAAGTGTTCCATTCAGTCAACGGGGGGCGTTGGCGTAATCCTGCACCCAGCCGGCCATCAGGCCATAGACGCCCTCGATGGCTTCTCGCGCACTGGCATCGTCGCCGATCGCCTCGTACTCGATTTCCCAGGCGACGGTCGATTCGTCGGGCGAGTCAACGGCATCGGAGACGGTCGTCACCGCGATAAACCGGCTGACCGGCATCGGATTGTTGGTGATCTCATATGACAGCGCACGCCGCTCCGGCTTGATCCAGATCAGCGTCTCGATCACCGGCTTCTCACTGCTCGCAGCGATCAACCGCCGCATACCCGGTCCCTCGCCTTCGACCCTGACGTCGCTGGGTCCGGGAATCCAGCCGACGTCACCGAAGTCGGCGAGGACCGCCCAAACCGCCTCTGGTGATGCTGCAAGCCGCTTCGTGACCGTGAGGGTTGGCATCCGCTGACCGTATCACCCGGTGTAACAGTTAATCGACTAGTGTACTTGTGTACTGCGGAAGCGCGAAGGAGGGTGATGTGAGCACCGACGCCGCCGCTGAAGGCGAATTCGAGGTCGATGAGGACTGGGTTCGCTACGAGGTGGTGGAGCCGCACATCGCCCACATCACCATTAACCGGCCGGACCGCCGCAACGCCATTCTCTCGCCGGACATGCACACCCTGTTCAAAGAGCGGCTGACGCGCGCCGAAGACGACGACGACATCAAAGTGGTCGTCTTGCTCGCCGAGGGCAAGGACTTTTGCAGCGGCGACGACGTCCGGCGGCTCCCCGTCGAACAGGCGGGGCTGACCAAAGGCAAGCGATTACCGCAGACCGCGCGCCTGGGAAACGCGCGCCGCCTGCACCGGCACCTGACGACCTGGCTGGAATTTCCCAAGACGGTCATCGCCGCCTGCCAGGGCGCAACGCTGGGCGCCGGGATGAACCTTGCCCTCGCCGCTGACATCCTGGTGGTTTCCGACGACATGTATCTTGCCCGGCCGCAGTCGCGCATCGGGTTCGCCGGCTTCTCCACAGCCATGCCGCTGGCGCTGCTCAAGCTGGGCCCGAATCGCGGCTACGAAGCGATGATCACTGGGCGGAAGGTGCCCGCGACCGAGCTCCGTGACTGGGGAGTGGCCGCGTCGGTGGTGCCCGCAGAGTTATTGCGTGACGAGGCCATGCGTTATGCCCGCGCGATCGCTCATCACTCCGCTGACGGGCTGATGGTAGGCAAACACGCCCTGATCGCGTTTTGGCACGCCGTCGGGATGGCGCAATTCGGCGATTGGGTTCCGATGGCCCATGCCGTGTTCAGCAACTTGTCGTGGCGCGAAGACGAGTTCAATTTCATGAAGGAACGCGGCGCCCGCGGCGGCCGGGAGGCCCTGGCGGAGCTCGAGCGCCGCTATCGGGAGTGGGGGTTCGACTAATAACCGGCTGCTCGACAACTATACAAATCATGTATTTGTGTTCTGTATGCTGAAACAGACAACTTAGCGCAAGGAGTTGCATGACGATGGGTGTCCTTGAGGGACGTACCGCGCTGGTGACGGGCGCCGGGCGCGGAATCGGCGCCGCGGTCGCCGAGGGCCTGGCCGCCGAGGGCGCGACCGTCCTGGTATCGGATGCCGGGGTAAGCGTCGACGGAACCGGGCAAGACGGCGGCCCCGCCGAAAAGGTGGCCGCGGCGATCACCAGTGGCGGCGGTAAGGCCTTCGCAGATGCCACCGACGTCACCGACTTCGAGGCGTGCGGGAGGCTGATAGACCGCGCGGCCCATACGCTTGGCGGTCTGGATGTCGTGGTGAACGCGGCCGGGATCTTGCGCGACGGCATGGTGTTCAAGATGAGTGAGCAGGACTGGGATGCGGTGATCTCGGTGCACCTCAAGGGGACCTTCAACGTAACGCGGCACGCGGCGGCGTGGTGGCGCGAGAACCGGGGAGGCCAGTACCGGCTGATCAACTTCACCTCGATGTCGGGGCTGCAGGGCGCCCCGAGCCAGCCAAACTACGCGGCGGCCAAGATGGGAATCGTCGGCCTGACGTTCTCGTGCGCCAACGCATTACGAAATTACGGCGTGCGTTCCAACGCGATCGCGCCCATTGCCGGTACCCGCATGACTCAGGGCATCAAGGGTGGCGGAAGCATGGACTATTCGGACAGCAATGTTCGCCTGTCGCCCAGGAACTGTGTGCCTCCCGTGGCGTATCTGGCCAGCACGCAGTCCGATTGGCTCAACCGACGCGTGATCTTCGCCGGCAACGGCCGCATCAGCCTGATGTCTAATCCCGTTGTCGAACGCGAAATCGTGACGGCCTCGGGAACCTGGGACATCCCCACCGCCTTCGCGGAGATCGAGACGGCCTTCAAGGAGGCCGTCCTGTATCCCAACATCTTTGACAAACCACCCGCCGGCTGAACACAGGGAGAGGGTGACCATGACCGAGCTAGCCACCGAACGGATACCCGAGAAGTTCTCCTGTGGAGAGACATTCGTTCCCAAAAGCCGGTACATCGATCCGGAGTTCCTGCAACTCGAGTTGAACCGGTTATTCACCCAGGTTTGGCAGCCGGCTTGTCGCGAAGAGGAAATTCCCGATGCCGGAAGCTATTACGAATACTCGGTCGGACGGCAATCCATCGTGGTGGTGCGCCAGAAGGACGGCGGCGTCAAAGCCTTCCATAACACCTGCGCTCACCGCGGGATGAAGGTTGCCCGCGACAGCGGATGCTTGCCGGACAGGGAGTTCCGCTGCGAGTTCCACGGCTGGCGCTACGCGTTGGACGGTCGGTCTTCCTTCGTTCCCTGCCGCGAGGAGTTCGCGTCCCGCCCGCGCGAGCAGTGGGGCCTGCGTCCAGTGAATGTCGGCATGTGGGGCGGGTGGGTGTTCGTGAGTATGGCGGAAAATCCGCCGGATCTGCTCGAATGGCTGGACCCGCTGCCAACCGCACTAGCGCCGTTCCGGTTGCAGGACATGCGCTTTCGCTGGCGCAAGCGTACGTTCTTGCCGGCTAACTGGAAAACCGTCGTCGACGCATTCATCGAGGGTTATCACACGCCGGGCACCCATCCGCAGACGATGCGGTCGGCGGAAGGCCCGCGGCCCTCCACGGCCCCGGCAGCGCCCCAGGAGTACGTCTACGCTCCCTACACGCCGACCATCACCTACAAAAACCACTCTCGGTTCGTCTACACGCAGCGCCCCGAACACGCCGGGCGCGACAAAGGGCGTCAAGAACTGTCAGCGCGACCGGAAGTGTTCGCGAATTCGATGCAATACCAGTACTTGGAAGTCGGATCACTGGTCACCGAGCGCGACTACCGCGCCGCGCAGAAGCTTGCCACGCTGGAGCCCAGCGACGTCCCACCATTCATGCTGTACCACCAGATGTGTGAGGAACTCGCACGCGCCGAAGGCGTCGACTTTCCGCAGATGTCGATGGAGGAGTACTTCGCGGGCAACGGCGACTGGCATGTGTTCCCCAGCATGGTCATCCTTGTCGAGAAGTCATGCCTGCTCGGATACCGCATGCTGCCCGACGCCGAGGATCCGAACCGGTGCACGTTCGAAATGTTCTCGTTGGAGCATTTCGCGCCGGGGAAAGTTCCCCAAACAAAGTGGCAGATCTTCAAGCGGTGGCAGGACCACGACGGTTGGGGCGAGCTTCCGACGCAAGACCTGATGAACATCGGCGCGATCCATGCCGGCATGCATTCCGCGGGATTTGATGGGCTCTGGCTCAACACCGCGCAGGAGATGTCGATCCGCAACGAACACGCGATCGCCGACAGATTCCTTTTCGGCGACGCCGGGGACAGACAGTAGGCGATTCGGGAGCGTCGGCACCGGGAGCGAGAGTCGTTGACTGCCGGGTATATACGGGAGCCTAGGGGCTGTCGATCAGGCTGGCATGAGACGCACTGGCAGGCGGGTTGGGCCGCGAAGGGAACTGTGGGTGGACCAAGTCGTTGGACCGGCAGGACAGACCTGGGCGACTCGGCTCGCCAGTTCTCGTAGCACCGCTTGCGCTTCCATGCGGGCTAATGGCGCTCCCGGGCACATATGCGCGCCGTACCCGAACGCGACGTGATTGCGCGGGTTGCGGTCTGCGCGGTATTCGTCGGGATTGTCGAAGATCGACGGGTCGCGGTTGGCCGCACCGAATGACAACAGGATTCGTGAGCCGGTCGGGATGGTGACATCGCCGACCTGGTATTCGGCGCGCGTGTAGCGATAGAGGTTCTGGATGGGGGTCGTGATTCGCAATTGCTCTTCGACCGCCATGGGAATGAGGTCGGGATCTGCGCGGATCGAGTTGTATTGCTCGGGGTTGTGCGCAAGGGTGTCGAACATCCCACCGAGCAGGTTGGTCGTCGTTTCGTTGCCAGCGATCAACAGATGAATCGCGATCAGAAGCAGTTGGCGATCGGTGAGGCTGCCGTCGGTATTGTGCTCGAGCAACCGACCCAACACGGTGCCTGAGCCCTTGAGTCCGCCCGTGGCGAATTGCCGCATGAAATAACGATGCAACGCCACTACGGCGGTCATCGACTTCGCGGCTCCGGCGAGGGCTCCGGGGGTGGCACGCAGTTCCATAACGCCAACGAGGTTTTCGGACCAACGCCGGAAGTCGCTGACATCGCGCTCGGGCACTCCGAGAATCTGAGCGATGAGCCGAATCGGCATCGGTATTGCCAACTGCTGAACGACGTCGCTTCCGGGACTGGACACAAGGTTGGACACCAGCTCCACGGCCAGCTTGTCGGTCATGTCCTTCCATGCGTCCATGGCACCCTTGCTGAAGCCGGGCTGGACCTGTTTGCGAAGGCGGGTGTGCTCTTCGCCATCGGTGAGTACCGCCAGCGGCGCCGAAATCCGCAGGCGGGTAACCCCTTCGGTGCTGGTGACTTGGTCAGTGTCACGCAGCGCGGCCCGAACGTCTTCGAGACGACTCAAGATCCAAGTAGCCCGCCGCGGGTTGTAGTGCACCCGCCCACCGCTGTGCAGGGCGCGGTAGGCCCCGAACGGCTGTGCCGCAGTAGCCGGATCTTGTGGGTCGTAGTCGGTGTTCACCGCGCCAGTCCAGCCGTCGTAGCCGCGTCGGCGGGTCCGAATCGCGGCAGCCACGTTCATATGCACTGCGTCACTGAACGGCTTGACAGCCTCGACGCCTGTTCGCACCTTCTCGCTGATCGACATCTTGGCTCCCCTATCCGGACTGTCCGCCGGCGCGATCCGGGTGGCTGCGTCTTGCCGTCCACGTTCGAATGATGTTGACGACGAGGTATACGACGTAGCCGGTGGACACGAAAGCCAATATCCCGCGGGTCCGTGAAACGGCCATCAGGACCCCCATCATCGTTTCGATCGCGCCATTGATGTAGGTGAATGTGCGCGGATTGTCCCGGAAGGCAAGGCGGTTGATGGGGTCGAAGACTCTGGGAACCGCAAAATGCGCGAGCCCGATGACGGTGACCACTAGTGCCCGATAGTAGTTTCCCTCGGCATTGCGAACCTGAGTGTCAATCGTCGCGAGACGCCTCAGTTGTGCGTCCATCGAATCGCGTTCACTTACCACGGGAACACCACAAGCATCCTTCAATACGAGAGGAATTTTCTCGTAAATAGTCGCACGATGTGACAGGCTATGTCCACATGCACACAGCGCCGCGGTCAACCTCAGTAGGGGCAGGAGCGACTCACCATCCTGGATTAGGGTCGTCTGGTGAGCCGATCTCGGCCAGGGCGACCGCGCAGTGCTGCAGCGCACGAGGCCATCCTCGACGCCACCCGCGCCCTGCTTGTTGAGAGCGGCTACGTGGGGGTGTCCATGGACAAGGTCGCCGCTCGCGCCGGCGTGGGCACACAGACGGTCTATCGCCGATGGCCGTCAAAAGCTCCGCTCGTGGCCGAGGCCGTGATGCACGCGTACGCCCAAGCCGACTTCACTCTTCCTGATACGGGCGACACGGTGGCAGACCTGCGAACCTGGATGCATTCGTCTGCCGCACTCAGCGCCGCGGCGGACAACGTTGCGCTTGTGCGCGCCTTAGCGGTTGCGGCCGCCGAGGATCTTCACGACCGCGACATCTTGTACGGCCAACTCACCGGCCGCTTTCACGACGCCTTGGGTGAACGGTTACGAACCGGAATCTCGCGCGGTCAGATCCGAGCCGACGCCAACATTGAAGCCGCGGCCGACGCGATAATCGGAGCCATGCTGTACCGCATGCTCAGCGTCACGACATCGGCGCAGGAAACGATCGGCCGCTATGAGGGACTGATCGACACGGTGATTAACGGCCTCTCGATTCGCTGACAAGCGAAGGAACCCCGCTGCACACCAACCGCTGCAGGACGGAGCTCGAACCGACCGTGCGAAGGAGTGGAGACCTTCGCCGTTCGGCAGCTCAGCGACGTCACCGCACGGCGAATTCGGAGAGCAGCCAGGCCTGGATCAAGCTTGACGCGGATTCCAGTTTGGTGGAGCTAAGGGGATTCGAACCCCTGACCTACTCGATGCGAACGAGTCGCGCTACCAACTGCGCCATAGCCCCTGACCGCTAGCAGGCTACCAGCCGCGGCACGAACCGCCGAACCGCCGGCGCTACTCGCCGACGGCGCGCGGCAGGTCGCGGGGCCAACCGAAGTTCCGCATCGGCATCGCGTAATCCAGGTGCTCGAAGATCGGGTCCTCGTCGTCGATTTCCAGGACCACCGCGCCCGGACGCCGCAGCCGCGACGGAACCACGTCGTAGTCGCGGTCGTACGCGTTCTCGACGCCCATCCGCGCTCGCGCCATCCGCTGCATGCGGCGGCGACGCACCTTCTCCTCGATGCGGGTCTGGCGCCGCAGGTAGGCCAGGTACAGCAGCGTCACGGCCGTGGCACTGCCGCACGCCCACCAGGCGCTCGGCGAAATTTTGAATGCGGCCGTGGCCGTGCCGACCAGGACGACGGCCATCACCATCAGCACGCGCTTGCGGAAGGCGTACTTGCGGGCGCTGACCGCGGCCGCGGTCTTGGTGTCGAACCGGCGGCGGCGCGACGCGTTCCGGGGGGCCGGCGCCGGCATCTCCTCGTCGTCGGCCTCGGCCTCGGCCCCCGGCTCCAGACCCGAAGAGTCCTCGACGTATTCGTAGCCCTCGTCGCCCCCGTCACCCTCGTCGCCCCCGTGAGCGACCACGTCGGTGTCGGAATCCTCGTCGTCCTCGTCGGCTTCGGCTTCCTCCTCGACCGCCGCGGCCGCCGGTAGCGCCTGTGAGTCCTCGACGACGTCGACGTCGAGGTAGTCCGGCTCGGTGTCCTCGGGCGCCGCGACCTTCATGACCACTGGGCGCAGCTGGCGCAGCTCGTCGGTGTCTTCTTCGTCCTCATCCTCGGCGAGGTCGCGGTCCTCGTCGAGCTCGGTTTCGGCCGACTCTTCCGGCGGCTTCCAGTCGGGGTCGCTGCGGTGACCGGCGGCCGGACCGCTGCGCTTGAGCAGCCGCGAGTTCTCGCCACCGTTGAGGACCCGGGTCGCCAGGGCCACGTCGCTGGTGCGCCGCACGGCGTCGCGTTTGCTGACGAGCATCGGCACCAAGACGAAGAGCCAGAGCACTACGAGCGAGATCCACAACAGTGACTGCGGAATGCTTGGCATGACGACCTGCTCTCTTCGATTCCGATCCCCGCGAGGCCCACCGGGGCCAGCACGGCCGGGTCTTAGTGACCAGGACAATTACACACCTGTAATTTGCCTCTCACAAGCACCACAAGTCACTCGTGTCGCGGTAGCCACAAAGCGGAGGGTTGGGCGGCAATCAAGCGGGGCGGTCAGGCCCAGCTGGCGTGCCCTCCGCGGACCAGCGTCGAGGCCACCGATCCGGACACCTCTTCGGCCGTGATGGCCATCAACAGATGGTCTCGCCACGCCTTGTCCACCTCGAGATAACGCTGCAACAGTCCCTCCTGGCGGAAGCCGACTTTCGCCAGTACGGCCCGGCTGGCGGCGTTCTCGGGCCGCACCGTGGCCTCCACGCGATGCAGCATCACCGGGCCGAAGCAGTGGTCCAGGCCCAGCGCCAACGCCGCCGTGGCCACCCCGCCGCCGGTCGCCGACCGGGGCACCCAGTAGCCGATCCACGCCGACCGCAGCGCGCCGTGGGTGACGTTGCCGATGGTCAGCTGGCCACAGAACCGCCCGTCGAGCTCGATGACGTAGGGCAACATCCGGCCCGCACGAGCCTCGGCACGCAGACCGGAGCACAGCGCCGGCCACGCGGCGACCGTGTGCCGGGTGGTCCAATCGCCCTCCGCGCTTGGCTCCCACGGTTCGAGGTGCGCCCGGTCGGCCAACCGAATGCGGCTCCACTGGGCGCCATCGCGCATCCGCACCGGCCGCAACCGGACCACCCCCGCGGGGACCCGCAACGGGCCGACGTCCAGGGGCCAACCCGGATGACGGGCGTTGGTACGCAACAGGTTCACGCGCGCGCGGAGTCGTCGCACTTAACCGCGTTGAGCCAAGAAGGCGACGTCGACGATCTCGCCGGTGCGGATTTGTTCGGCGCCGCTGGGCACCACCACGAGGCAGTTCGCTTCGGCGAGGGTGGCCAACAGGTGCGAGGACGCCCCCGGGGCCCCACCACCCAGCGCCTGCACCAGATATTCACCGGTCTCCTGGTCGCGCATCAGCTGGCCGCGCAGGTAGCCCTTACGCCCCGCGACCGACGTGATCGGCGACAGCGTGCGGGCCTGCACGATTCTGCGCATCGGCTGGCGCTTGCCCAAGGAAAGCCGGATCAGCGGCCGCACCATCACTTCGAAGACCACCAGCGCGCTGACCGGGTTGGCGGGCAGCAGGAACGTCGGGACACCGTCGCGGCCGAGCTGCCCGAATCCCTGGACGGACCCGGGATGCATCGCGACGCGGACGACTTCCATCTCCCCGAGCTCGGAGAGGACCAACCGCACCGGCTCGGCGGCGGCGCCCCCGACACCGCCGGCGATCACCACCACCTCGGCCCGGTTGATCTGGCCCTCGATGACTTCGCGGAATTCGCCGGGATCGCTGCTGACGATGCCGATGCGGTTGACCTCCGCACCGGCATCGCGGGCTGCCGCCGCCAACGCGTAAGAGTTGACGTCATACACCTGGCCGCTGCCGGGGGTGCGCGAGATGTCGACCAGTTCGCCGCCGACGGCCACCACCGTCACCCGCGGCCGCGGATGCACCAACACCCGTTCGCGCCCGACCGCCGCCAGCAGGCCGACCTGGGCCGCGCCGATGACCGTCCCGGCGCGCACCGCGACGTCACCGGGCTGCACATCGTCCCCGGTGCGTCGCACGTACGCGCCCGACGGCGCCCCGCGCAGGATCCGCACCCGCGAGCTGCCGCCATCGGTCCAGCGCAACGGGATCACGGCGTCGGCGAGCGTGGGTAGCGGGGCTCCCGTGTGCACGCGGGCGGCCTGTCGGGGCTGCAGGCGGCTGGGCGTGCGCGCACCGGCCTCGATGGTTCCCATCACGGGCAGCACCAACCCCTCGCGCCGGTCTTCGTCGCGCTCCGCCTCGCCGGGCGGCTCGCCCAAACTGTCGGCGCCCACTTCGCCGACGCCCAGCACGTCGACGCTGCGCACCGCGTAGCCGTCGATTGCGGCCTGATCGAACCCGGGCATCGGGCGCTCGGTGACTACTTCCTCGGCGCACATCAGCCCCTGCGCCTCGGCGATGGCCACCCGGATGGGCCGCGGAGCCACCGCGGCAGCCGTTATCCGGGCCTGCTGCTCCTCCACAGAACGCACAGCGCGCCTCTCTGCCCTAGACGGGCGCCGTCCTGGGCTGGGCGCATCGGCCGGCTACCTCTCGGCCAGGCCTAACCGCGCCACCAACCATCGCCGCAAATCAGGGCCGTAGTCGTCACGATCCAATGCAAAGTCAACCGCAGCCTTGAGGTAGCCGCCGGGATTTCCCAAGTCGTGTCGGGATCCGCGATGCACGACGACGTGCACGGGGTGGCCCTCCGAGATGAGCAGGGCGATCGCGTCGGTGAGCTGGACTTCGCCGCCCACTCCGCGGTCGACGCGGCGCAACGCGTCGAAGATGGCGCGGTCGAGCACGTAGCGGCCCGCCGCGGCCAGCATCGATGGAGCGTCCTCGCGCTTGGGCTTCTCGACCATGCCGTTGACCTTCAGCACGTCGGGATTTTCATCGCCGGGCACCGGCTCGACGTCGAAAACGCCGTAGGAGCTGATCTCTTCGGGCGTCACCTCGATGGCGCACAAGACCGTGCCGCCGTGGTCCGCCCGGACTTTCGCCATCGTCTCCAGGACGCCGGTCGGCAGCACCAGGTCATCGGGCAGCAACACCATGACGGCGTCGTCGTCGGGCGTCAGGGCAGGCTCCACGCAGCTGATGGCGTGCCCCAGGCCCAGCGGCTCGGCCTGCACCACGGACTCGACCTTGATCAGCTGCGGCGCCCGACGCACCTTGTCGAGCATCGCCTTCTTGCCGCGCGCCTCCAGCGTGCCCTCGAGGACCAGGTCCTCGACGAAGTGCGCGACGACGCCGTCCTTGCCCTCGGAGGTGATGATCACCAGGCGGTCGGCGCCCGCCTCAGCCGCCTCGGCGGCGACCAGCTCGATGCCGGGGGTGTCGACGACGGGCAGCAGCTCCTTGGGCACCGTTTTCGTCGCGGGCAGGAATCGGGTACCAAGACCGGCAGCGGGCACGATCGCCGTGTGTGGGACCACCACTTTTGGGCTTGACATTGTTCACACGATAACCCGATGTGGTTTGCCGAGTCGGTGTGGCGCGGCCGAAGACACGGCTGCAATGGTTAAGGGATGGCGACTACCAGCAAGGCCACGTTGCGGGAGCAGCTGCAGGTGGCCCGGCGCGGCGTTGCCGACGCCGTCCGGTCCGCCGAGGCGCGGATGCTGTGCGAGCGACTGGAAGCCGCGGAAAACTTTGTGAACAGCGTCAGCACGGTATGCGCGTACGTGCCGGTGGGCGCCGAACCCGGATCCATCGAGATGCTGGACGTGTTGCTGAGGCGCGCCGGACGGCTGCTGCTGCCGGTTGCGCGCACCGCCGCGGACAACACGCCGCTGCCGCTGCGCTGGGGTGAATACCGGCCGGGCACCTTGACGTCCGCGCGGTGGGGGTTGTTGGAGCCGCCGGAGCCGTGGCTGCCCGCGTCGGCGATCGCGGAGGCGAGCGTCATCCTGGTGCCGTCGTTGGCCGTCGACCGCTCGGGGGTGCGGCTGGGCCGGGGGCGTGGTTTCTACGATCGCTCCCTGCCCGACCGCGACCCCCGTGCCCGGCTGGTCGCGCTGGTGCGCGACGCGGAGTTGGTGGACGAGTTGCCCGCCGAGCCGCACGACATACCGATGACCGATGCGCTCACGCCGCGAATGGGACTAATCGCACTCAATCTGGGGTAACGGATCGGGAATGAGTGGCGTCACGTGGCGGTTCTAGCACTTGAGACGCTAGAGTGCTAACAGACTTTGCGATCATCCGGAGGTTTTTGTGCCGACTTACAGCTATCAGTGCACCGCGTGCGACGATCGCTTCGACATCGTGCAGGCCTTCACCGACGACGCGCTGACCACCTGCAACCGCTGCTCCGGGCGGCTGCGCAAGCGCTTCAACTCCGTGGGCGTGGTGTTCAAGGGCAGCGGCTTCTACCGCACCGACAGCCGAGAGTCCGGCAAGACGTCCACAAGTTCCACGAATGGGTCCTCGTCGAGCGACTCCGGTTCGACGACGGGATCCGCCCAGAAGTCCGGGTCGAGCGAGAAATCCGGCTCGAGCTCGAGCGAGAAGTCGAGCAGCGCCTCCACGGCCTCCACCGCAGCCGCCTCGAGCTAACGGGTTATCCACAAACGCATCCGCCGCCGGCAGTCGCCGGTGATCGCGTTGCGCTTACCTTTGCGGCGTGGGCGAATCATCGCTGAATCCAAGCCTATTCAGCCGCCTGTTGATGCTGCGTCCGGATTGGACCCGGACCGTGTTGGCGCGGCGGGTCGCCGCGGGCGGGCTCGTCGTGCTGGCCGGCCTGGCGGCGCTGCGCTCCAATCCGGCCGGTGACTATGCCGAGGTGGTGGTCGCCGATCACGACCTGCGGCCGGGCGTCGCGTTGACCGTCGCCGATGTTCGTCTCGAAAAACGTTTGGCCTCAACCATTCCCGATGGGTCACTGGCCGACGTCAGCACCGTGGCCGGTTCGACGCTGGCCGGCCCGACGAGACGCGGCGAGGTGCTCACCGATGTGCGGTTACTGGGGAGCCGGCTGGCCGAGGCCGCAATAGCGTCGAAGGCGGGACCCGGCGCCCGCATCGTGCCGCTGCGGCTGGCGGACAGCGGTCTGATCGACCTTGTCCGCGTCGGCGACGTCGTCGACGTGCTGGCCGCGCCGGCCACCGGCGCGCCGGAGACTCCCCAGACCGCCCCGAAGGTGGTGGCCACCGACGCCGTCGTGGTGCTCGTGTCGGCCAAGCCAAAGATCCAGGGCAACGACGGCGACCGCGTAGTGTTAGTTGCGCTGCCGGCTCGCGTGGCGAACACGGTCGCGGGCTCGGCGCTGGGTCAGGCGGTGACCCTCACCCTGCACTGAGTGCCTCGCTGCGACTTCGCACCCGAGGTGAACCGGATCAGGCGGACGTCTGGAGGCTGGCACAGTATTTGCACTTGCGCGCGGCCTCGGGGATGTCGGATTTGCACTCCGGGCATGCCTTCGTCGCCGGTTCTTCGCCGAACACGGCGACCCCGCGGCGGGCCTGGATGTGCTTGTAGGGCAACACGATCATGAAGTAGATGGCCGTCATGAAGACGACGAAATAGATGATCGCCGAGATGAACGATCCGATGTCGAGGAAGGTCGCCTTGTTGCCGGCATCGCCGAGCTGCCAACCCAATCCGAACTTGGCATTGGGCTGCACGGCCGCAACCAGCGGGTTGATCACGCTGTCGGTGAAGGCCTTGACGAGGTTCGAGAAGGCCAGGGCGACAACCAGACCGATGGCGACGGTGATCACGTCACCGCGCATCACAAAACTCTTGAATCCCTTGAACATGCGCAGACCTCCCGTAGCGCCAACTATCAGGGCAGCGCGCCGCCGCCCTAGAAAACGCTATGCCAGGTTTGGGCGCTATCGCACATTTCGCGGACAATTGGCTACCAAAAGTTGACCGCGCCGTGACGCCGGAAACAGAACCCCTTGGTCGGGTGCCCTGTCAGCCGTGGTGAGGTGGCACGTTCTCCCGCCACCGCTGCTCGTACCTATAGGCGTCCGCGTCGAGTACTTATAGGCGTCCGCGTCGAGCCCGTACATCGGCTTCTGAGTGCGTGAACCCGATTCTGCGTCGATACCTGGAAGGTCTGGTCACAGCCAAGCCCCAGGAGCGGTCAGATCTCCAGGCTCGACAGCTGCCCGATGATTTGAGCGGCCAGCGGGTTCAGCGTCGCCATTCCGTCGCGCACCGCGTAGCGGGAACCGGCCAGGTTCACCACCAACGTGCTTCCGGACACCCCGGCCAGGCCCCGTGACAGCCCGGCGTCGATGATCCCCGCGGACAGCCCGGACCCCCGAATGGCTTCGGCGATGCCGAGGATCTCCCGGTCCAGGATTTCGCGGGTGGCCTCCGGGGTGACGTCGCGGGGCGTGACACCCGTCCCGCCGACGGAGACCACCAGGTCCACCCCGCCGATCACCGCGGTGTTGAGCGCGTTGCGAATCTCGACCTCGTCCGCGGCAACCGCAACCACACCGTCGACAACGAATCCGGCCTCGGTCAGCAGTTCGGTTACCAGCGGCCCGCTGTGGTCCTCGTCCCCGTGAGCGGTGCGGTCGTCGACCACCACGACCAGGGCCCGGCCGACCACCAACTCCGCACCCGTTTCCATGGGCGCCACGGTATAACCGAGCTCCGACAATCCCGCAGCCGAGGGTTCTTCCACTCGCATTACTGATCCGCCTTCCCCAGGGTCACCGGCACGGTACGGCTGCCACCAGCGGGATCCTGGAAGGTCAGCGAGATCTTGTCGCCGGGCGCCTTGGACCGCACGGCCGCGACCAGGGCATCGGCACTGCTGATGGGGCGATCGTCGACCTTGGTGACGATCACATTCTTGGGCACGCCTGCGCTCGCGGCCGCGCCGCCGGGCACGACGTCGACGATCTTGGCCCCGGGGGTGCCCTTGTCGTTCGTCACCTGCACGCCGAGCGAGGCGTGCGATGCCTTGCCGCTGCTGATCAGCTCGTCGGCGATGCGCTTGGCCTGATCGACCGGGATCGCAAACCCGAGCCCGATCGAACCGCTCTGTGCGTCCGGCGAGTCGGCACCCAGGGTGGCGATGGCCGAGTTCACGCCGACCAGCTGGCCATTCATGTTGACCAACGCGCCACCGGAGTTACCCGGGTTGATGGCGGCATCCGTCTGGATCGCGTCCAGCACGGTGTTCTGGTTGCCCGCTTCACCGGTGGTGGACACCGGCCGATTCAGCGCACTGACGATCCCGGTGGTCACCGTGCCCGACAGACCCAGCGGCGACCCGATGGCCACCACCGGTTGGCCGACGCGCAGGTCCGATGAGGAACCCAGGGAGATCGGGGTGAGGCCGGAGACGCCCTGCACGCGGATCACGGCGATGTCGCTGGTGGGGTCGGCGCCGAGCACCGTGAAGGGTGCGGTGCGGCCGTCGGCGAAGGTCACCGTCGTCTTAGGAGCCGGACCACCGGGTCCGCCACCGGGGCCTCCGGGCGGACCGCCGGGGGGAGCCGCGGGGCCCCTCGGCGGCCCCGCGGCCGCCGCCACCACGTGGTTGTTGGTCAGAATCAGCCCGTCGGCGGAAAGGATGATGCCGGAGCCCTCTTCGGACTGGCGGCCCAGATCCGTCTCCAGCATGACGACGCTGGGCACCACCTTGGAGGCGACCTGCTCGACGCTGCCCGGCGCCATGTTCGCCGCGGGGACGCTGGGCGCACCGATGACGGTGTGCGCATTGCCGTTGGTGTTGTGCGTGCCCAGCTCGACAGCCGTCGCCGCGGCTCCGCCGATGCCGGCCGACACCACCGCGATGGCCAATGCGCCCACGGTCAACAACCCTGCGCGGGACCGTTTTCGGGGGGCCGGCGGCAGCATCGGCGGGAGCATGCCCGGAATCGGTCCGGTCCCGGTGGCCCCGGGGACGGGGCCTACTCCGGTGCCCCCCGGTATCCGGCCCGGACCGGTGCCGTTGTACGGGTCGTAGGGCTGGCGGAATTGGGTCGTCTGCGATTGACGCCGCCAATCGAATGGCTGGCTATACGGTTGCTGATGCCCCTGGCCGTAAGCAGAGGTCCCCGAATGGCTCGGGGTGGGCGCAGGCTGATTCGGCGCGGGACGATATCCCGGCTGCTGCGGCGGTGGCGAATACCTCGGGTCATTCGTCATGTCGCTGGGTCGCACTTCCTCTATCTCAGTATCGGCTCGTCGGCTCGACTGGGTTCTTCAACAGTAGCTGCAGACCTACCTTGCCCGCGCGGACTGAGAGTCCACTGAGATAACGTTCGCTGGTTCCCGAGAGTTCGACTGGTCGCCGGCCACGGGGACCGTGGCGTCGGTGCCGGACTCTTCCTCGGGATTACCTGCGGCGGGCGTCGGATACGGCGACGGCGGCATCGGCCGACCGGGCAGCAGCACATAAAACGAGGTTCCCGGCGGCTGTCCGCCGGGCACGGTGTCCTCGACACGGAGCAATCCACCGTGATTCAGCACGACCTTCTTGACGATCGCCAGCCCCAGCCCCGAGCCCGGCATGGCGCGTGCGGTCGTCGAACGGTAGAACCGCTCGAACACCAGCCGGCGTTCGTGCGGCGGAATGCCGGGGCCGTGGTCGGACACCACCAACTCCGCGTGCGTCGGGTCGAGTTGTCGCATGGTGATGCCGACATGACCACCCGGTGGGCTCCACTTGGCCGCGTTGTCCAGGAGATTGAGCACCGCCCGCGACAGCCCCGCGGCGTCGCCGTACATCTGCCAGGGCGTGATGTCGACGTCGAAGTGAATGTCGTTGCGGCGCCGCCTGACTCGCTCCAGGCTGCGATCGACCACCTCGGACATGTCGACCGGCTCGTGCACCACCTGGCCGGCATCGTCCCGAGTGAGGTCCACCAAATCGCCCACCAGCGTGGACAATTCCTCGATCTGCGCCAGCACGTCGGCACGAAGCTCGACCATCTCCTGCTCGGGCAGCCGCGGCGCCCCCGGTTCCATCGAGGCCATCAGCAGCTCGACGTTGGTGCGCAGCGACGTCAGCGGGGTGCGCAATTCATGGCCGGCGTCGGTGACCAACCGCGCCTGCCGTTCGCGGGACTCGGCCAGCGCCCGCAGCATCAAGTTGAATGCCTCGGTGAGCCTTGCCAATTCGTCGCTACCGAACACCGGAATGGGCCGCAGGTCGTCGGTGCGCGCCACCCGTTCGGCCGCTTCGGTGAGGCGCGCCACCGGGCGTAGCCCCGCCCTGGTGACCATGCCGCCCGCCACCGCGGCGACCGCGGCGCCGACGCCGCCGACGATCAGCAGCACCCAGCGCAGCTTGGTCATCACCGCCTCGGTCGGTTTGAGGCTCTTGGAGATCAACAGCGAAGAGCCGTTGGGCAGGTGGATGGCCAGGACCCGCTGGTCGAGGGCGGTGCGGCGGGACATGAACAGATCACCGCGGATCACCGCCTTTTCCGGCGCGCCGACCGGCAGCGTCTGGCCCGGCTGCTGCGCGGTGTAAATCGAGTGACCCGGGTTCACCAGCATCGCGTTGACGTCCGAGTAGGCGGTGCCTTCGATGGCCTTGCCGGGGTCGGCGGCCAGTGAACCGCTGGCGATCAGCAGCTGCGCGCGGCTTTGCAGCTGGTTGTCGATGTCGTTGTACAGCGCAGCCGAAATCACCGCATAGACGGCGAATGCCATCAACACGACGACCATCGCCACCATCGACATCGCCAGCAGCATGACGCGCCACCGCAGCGACAACGAGCTGGTGGCGCGCAGCGGTACGCGTTGGGGTCGTTGGTACCGGATCATCGTCGCGGGCGACTCGTCACGGCGGTGTCTCCCGAAGGACGTAGCCCACACCGCGCACCGTGTGGATCAGCCGTGGCTCGCCGCCGGCCTCGGTCTTGCGGCGGAGATAGCCGACGTAGACCTCGAGCGCGTTGCCGGAGGTGGGGAAGTCGAAGCCCCACACCTCCTCCAGGATCCGGCTGCGGGTGAGCACGCGGCGCGGATTGGCGATCAGCATCTCCAGCAGGGCGAATTCGGTGCGCGTCAGGCTGATTTGGCGTTGCCCGCGGGTGACTTCGCGGGTCACCGGGTCCAGCGTCAGGTCGGAGAACTGCATGGCCACCGATTCGGCGTCATCGTCATCCGGCTTGGTGCGGCGCAGCAACGCCCGCATCCGGGCCAACAGTTCCTCAAGGGCGAACGGCTTCGGCAGATAGTCATCCGCGCCGGCGTCCAACCCGGCGACCCGCTCGGAGACCGAATCGCGGGCCGTGAGCACCAGGATCGGCAGGTCATCGCCGGTGCTGCGGAGCTGACGGCACACCTCGAGGCCATCCAGCCGCGGCATCATCACATCGAGCACGAGCGCGTCGGGCCGGTCGCTGGCGATCATCTCGAGCGCCTCCAGCCCGTCATGGGCCAACTCGACCGAGTAGCCATTGAAGGAAAGCGACCGCCGCAGCGACTCACGCACTGCGCGATCGTCGTCGACGACCAGTATCCGCACGGGCCTAGTGTCGTCCCGGCGCCTGAGAGCGGCCTGAGAGGCGCGCCGGGTGTTTGCCGAGATTAACTAACGCCGGTCCAGGTCGATCAGACCGAGGCGGGCGGCCTTGAGCAGCCGGCGCGGCACCTTGTGCTTCTGGCCTGCGACCGTCACACCGACGAGCTCCGTCTTGGTGGCCTTCCACTGCGCGCGACGGCTTCGGGTGTTCGCGCGCGACATCCTGCGCTTGGGTACGGCCATGGTCGGGCCTAACTCCTCGGGTCGGGGGCTTGTCGCACGGCGTGGCCGATGGGGCCGAACGTGCGACGATTGCCACCAGGATAGTCGGTGGCCTGCTGCGCACCAAAACGGCGCCCGCCGGCGCCGACATTGCCGTGACGGGGATTATCCGGGCACCGTCGACGACCATGGCGGCAATCTGGGCGCGGCAGCCGGGAACGGCGTCCTTGACGGGGCACCGGCGCGACCCGCTAACCTACCGGTTGGTTGGTTGGTTTGCGCTCCCCGGTGAAACGCAGATTGGAGGACTGCATGGCCTCTGCTTCCGGTGCTTCCTGCACCGATGGCGCCGTCCGGATCGCGAACTGCTCCGGGTTCTACGGCGACCGGCTGTCGGCGATGCGCGAGATGCTCACCGGCGGTGACCTGGAGTACCTCACCGGCGACTACCTGGCCGAACTGACCATGCTGATCCTGGGCCGCGACCGGATGAAGCATCCCGAACGCGGCTACGCCAAGACGTTCCTGACCCAACTCGAGGACTGCCTGGGCGAGGCCCGTGACCGGGGCGTCCGCATCGTGGCCAACGCCGGCGGCCTCAACCCGGCCGGACTGGCCGATGCGATCCGCGCGCTGGCCGAGCGCCTAGGTGTCCCGGCCCGCGTCGCCCATGTCGAGGGTGACGACCTGCAGCCGCGCGCGGCGGAACTGGGGCTGGGCACGCCGCTGACCGCGAACGCCTACCTGGGCGCGTGGGGCATCGTCGATTGCCTCCAGGGCGGCGCGGACGTCGTCGTCACCGGCCGGGTCACCGACGCCTCGGTGATCGTCGGGGCCGCCGCGGCGCACTTCGGCTGGGGCCGCACCGACTACGACCCGCTCGCCGGTGCCGTGGTCGCCGGTCACGTCATCGAGTGCGGCGTGCAGGCCACCGGCGGCAACTACTCCTTCTTTACGGAGGTACCCGACCTGACCCACGCCGGCTTCCCGCTGGCCGAGGTCCACGCCGACGGCTCGTCGGTGATCACCAAGCACCCCGGCACCGGCGGCGTGGTCAGCGTCGACACCGTCACCGCGCAACTGCTCTACGAGATCACCGGCGCCCGCTACGCCAACCCCGACGTCACCGCCCGGATGGACACCATCGCGCTGTCCGCTTCTGAAGGCCCCGACCGGGTGCGCATCAGCGGGGTGCGCGGCGAACCGCCGCCACCCACGTACAAGGTGTCGCTGAACAGCATCGGCGGGTTCCGCAACTCCATGACGTTCGTGTTGACCGGCCTGGACATCGAGGCCAAGGCCGACTTGGTGCGCCGCCAGCTCGAGGCCGCGTTGACAGTGAAGCCCACGGAGCTGCAGTGGTCGCTGGCCCGCACGGACCACACCGACGCCGACACTGAAGAGGCCGCCAGCGCGCTGCTGCACTGCGTGGTCCGCGACCCCGATCCGGCAAACGTTGGGCGCCAATTTTCTTCCGCGGCAGTGGAATTGGCGCTTGCCAGCTATCCGGGGTTTCACGTGACGGCCCCGCCTGGCGACGGCCAGGTGTACGGCGTGTTCACCGCCGGCTATGTCGACGCCACGAAGGTGCCGCATGTCGCCGTGCATGCCGACGGCACCGGGACCTACATCCCTTGCGCCACCGAGACTTTGGAACTGGCTCCCGCCGCTCCCCCGCCGCTGCCCGATCCGCTGCCGGCCGGTCCGACCCGCCGGGTGCCGCTGGGCCGCATCGCCGGCGCCCGCAGCGGAGACAAGGGCGGATCGGCCAACGTCGGGGTCTGGGTCCGCACCGACGAACAGTGGCGTTGGCTGGCCAACACGCTGACCGTCGAGCTGCTCAAGGAGTTGCTGCCCGAAGCCGCGGAGTTCGACGTCACCCGCCACGTGCTGCCGAACCTGCGCGCGGTCAACTTCGTCATCGACGGCATCCTGGGCCAGGGCGTCGCCTATCAGGCACGTTTCGATCCGCAGGCCAAGGGGCTGGGTGAATGGCTGCGCGGCCGGCATGTCGACATCCCCGAAAGGCTCTTATGAATCTGTGGACCACGCCGGAGCGCGAACAGTTGCGAAAGACGGTGCGCTCCTTCACCGAACGCGAGATCCTGCCCCACGCCGACGAGTGGGAGCGCATCGGCGAGCTGCCGCGCGACTTGCACCGGCGCGCCGGCGCGGCCGGCCTGCTGGGTGCGGGCTTCCCCGAGGCGGTCGGCGGGGGTGGTGGTGACGGCGCGGACGCGGTGATCATCTGCGAAGAGGTGCATCAGGCCGGCGCCCCGGGAGGCGTCTTCGCCTCACTTTTCACCTGCGGAATCGCGGTGCCGCACATGATCGCCTCGGGCGATCGGCGACTGATCGAGGAGTTCGTCCGGCCGACGTTGACCGGCGACAAGATCGGCGCCCTCGCCATCACCGAGCCGGGCGGCGGCTCGGACGTCGGGCACCTACGAACGTCGGCGGTGCGCTCTTCCGGTCCGCAAGGGGATCACTACGTGGTCAACGGCGCCAAGACCTACATCACCTCCGGTGTCCGCGCCGACTACGTCGTCACCGCGGTGCGCACCGGCGGCGCCGGTGCGGCCGGTGTCTCGTTACTGGTGATCGAGAAGGGCACACCGGGTTTCGAGGTGAGCCGCAAGCTCGCCAAGATGGGGTGGCGGTCCTCGGACACCGCCGAGCTCTCCTTCGTCGACGCGCGGGTGCCGGCGGCCAACCTGGTCGGCGCCGAGAACAGCGGGTTCCTGCAAATCGCGCAGGCCTTCGTCGCCGAGCGCATCGGCCTTGCCGCCCAGGCCTATTCGAGCGCCCAGCGTTGTCTGGACCTGACGTTGCAGTGGTGCCGCGACCGGGAAACCTTCGGACGCCCGCTGATCTCCCGGCAGTCGGTACAGAACACGCTCGCCGAGATGGCCCGGCGCATCGACGTCGCCCGGGTCTACTCGCGCCATGTGGTCGAGCGTCAGCTGGCAGGCGAAACCAACCTGATCGCGGAGGTGTGCTTCGCGAAGAACACCGCCGTGGAGGCGGGCGAATGGGTGGCCAACCAGGCCGTGCAGCTGTTCGGCGGCATGGGCTACATGGCCGAATCCGAAGTCGAGCGCCAATACCGGGACATGCGGATCCTCGGCATCGGCGGCGGAACCACCGAGATCCTGACCGCGCTGGCCGCGAAAACGCTTGGATTCCAATCATGACGACACTGCAGTCAACACTCGACCCGAACTCCGCGGCTTACACCGACGCGGCGTCGACGGCGACCTCGCGGCTCGACGAGATCGACGCCGAGCTCGCCAAAGCGCTTGCGGGAGGCGGGCCCAAGTACGTCGAGCGTCACCACGCCCGCGGCAAGCTGACCGCGCGGGAACGCATCGAGCTGCTCGTCGACCCCGACTCCCCATTCCTGGAGCTCAGCCCGCTGGCCGCCTATGGCAGCGCATTCACCGTCGGCGCCAGCACGGTCACCGGGATAGGCGTGGTGTCGGGTGTGGAATGCCTGATCGTCGCCAACGACCCGACGGTCAAGGGTGGCACCAGCAACCCGTGGACCCTGAAAAAGATACTGCGGGCCAATCAGATCGCGTTCGAAAACCGGCTGCCCGTCATTTCGTTGGTGGAATCCGGCGGGGCGGACCTGCCCACGCAGAAAGAGATCTTCATCCCCGGCGGCCAGATGTTCCGCGACCTCACCCGCCTCTCGGCGGCCGGAATTCCCACCATCGCCCTGGTTTTCGGCAACTCCACCGCCGGTGGCGCCTACATACCGGGCATGTCCGACCACGTTGTGATGATCAAGGAACGTTCTAAGGTCTTCCTTGCCGGTCCGCCTCTGGTCAAGATGGCCACCGGCGAGGAGTCCGACGACGAGTCGTTGGGCGGCGCCGAAATGCACGCCCGCATCTCCGGTTTGGCCGACTACTTCGCCGCCGACGAGCTCGACGCCATCAGGATCGGGCGCCGCATCGTGGCGCGGCTGAACTGGGTCAAGCAGGGACCGGCCCCCGGGCCCGTGGCCGAGCCGCTGTACGACGCGGACGAGCTCATCGGCATCGTGCCCGCAGACCTGCGCATCCCGTTCGACCCCCGCGAGGTGATCGCCCGCATCGTCGACGGGTCCGAATTCGACGAATTCAAGGCCATGTACGGCTCGTCGCTGGTCACCGGCTGGGCCCGGCTGCACGGCTACCCCCTGGGCATCCTGGCCAACGCGCGCGGCGTGCTGTTCAGCGAGGAGTCGCAGAAGGCAACCCAATTCATCCAGCTGGCCAACCGGTCTAACACGCCATTGTTGTTCCTGCACAACACCACCGGCTACATGGTGGGCAAGGACTACGAAGAGGGCGGGATGATCAAGCACGGGTCGATGATGATCAACGCCGTTTCCAACTCGACCGTTCCGCACATCTCGCTGTTGATCGGCGCCTCCTACGGCGCCGGTCACTACGGCATGTGCGGGCGCGCCTACGACCCGAGGTTTTTGTTCGCCTGGCCCAGCGCCAAATCCGCGGTGATGGGCGGTGCCCAGCTTGCGGGCGTCCTGTCGATCGTGGCCCGCGCAGCCGCCGAGGCCCGCGGCCAGCAGGTCGACGAGGAAGCCGACGCCGCGATGCGCGCGGCCGTCGAGGGGCAGATCGAGGCCGAGTCGCTGCCGCTGGTCTTGTCCGGGATGCTCTACGACGACGGAGTGATCGACCCGCGCGACACCCGTACCGTGCTGGGAATGTGTCTCTCCGCCATCGCCAATGGCCCGATCAAGGGGACGTCGAACTTCGGCGTCTTCCGGATGTGAGCCCCATGGTCACTCGAGTGCTGGTCGCCAACCGCGGCGAGATCGCCCGGCGGGTGTTCGCCACCTGCCGGCGGCTGGGCCTGGGCACCGTCGCCGTCTACACCGACCCCGACGCCGCCGCACCGCACGTGGCCGAGGCCGACGCGCGGGTGCGGCTCGAAAAGACCAACGACTATCTGAACGCCGAGGCGATCATCGCCGCCGCCCGCGCCGCGGGCGCCGACGCGGTGCATCCCGGCTACGGGTTCCTCTCGGAGAACGCCGATTTCGCGGCGGCCGTGCAGCAGGCGGGCCTGACCTGGGTCGGGCCGCCGGAGGACGCGGTGCGGGCGATGGGCTCCAAGATCGAGTCCAAGAAACTGATGGCCGCGACCGGTGTTCCGGTGCTCGACGAACTCGATCCCGACACGGTCACCGAGGACCAGCTGCCCGTGCTGGTCAAGGCCTCCGCGGGCGGCGGCGGCCGCGGGATGCGGGTTGTCCACGAATTGGCTTCCCTCGCGGGCGAAGTGGAGGCGGCGCGGCGTGAGGCGCAGTCGGCGTTCGGTGACCCGACCGTGTTCTGCGAGCGCTACCTGCCCACCGGGCATCACATCGAGGTTCAGGTCATGGCCGACACCCACGGCACCGTCTGGGCCGTGGGGGAACGGGAATGCTCGATCCAGCGCCGCCACCAGAAGATCATCGAGGAGGCCCCGTCCCCGCTGGTCGAGCGCACCCCCGGCATGCGGGCCAAGCTGTTCGACGCGGCCCGGCTGGCGGCCGGCGCGATCGGCTACACCGGCGCCGGGACGGTGGAATTCCTCGCCGACCCAAATTCTCAAGACGGCGAGTTCTACTTCCTGGAGATGAACACCCGCCTGCAGGTCGAGCACCCGGTGACCGAAGAGACCACGGGACTCGACCTGGTCGAGCTGCAGCTCATGGTTGCCGACGGTGGCCGGCTCGCTGCCGAACCCCCTGCCGCCCGGGGTCATTCGATCGAGGCCCGGCTGTACGCGGAAGACCCCGCCCGCGGCTGGCAGCCCCAGGCCGGCGTGCTGCACGCGATCGACGTGCCGGCGGTTCGAACCGAGTTCGGCTCGCTGGGCCGGCGGACCGGGATCCGGCTGGACTCCGGGATCGTTGACGGATTCACCGTGTCGATCCATTACGACCCGATGCTGGCGAAGGTCATCTCGTACGCCCCGACGCGTCGGCAGTCGGCGCTGGTCCTCGCCGACGCCCTGGCCCGCGCCCGCCTGCACGGCGTGCGCACCAACCGTGAGTTGCTGGTCAACGTGCTGCGACACCCCGCGTTCCTTGACGGCGCCACCGACACAGCGTTTTTCGACACGCATGGGCTGGACAAGTTGTCGGCACCGCTGGCCGACGCCGCTGTCGTCCGGTTGTCCGCGATCGCGGCCGCGCTGGCCGACGCCGCCCATAACCGCGCGGCCGCACCCGTCCTCGGCCCGGTCCCCAGCGGGTGGCGAAACCTGGCGTCCGGATACCAGGTCAAGGAATACCGCGACCGCGAGGGGAACGAGCACCGCGTCGCATACCGCTTCGCCCGCAACGGATTGGTCCTGGCCGACCCCACCGAGCCGGTGCACCTGATCTCGTCCGCGCCGGACGAGGTCGTACTGGCCGACGGTGACGGGGTGGCGTGCAGCTTCGCGGTCGCCCGGCACGGTGACGACGTCTACGTCGACTCGGCGCGCGGACCCGTTCACCTGGTCGCGCTGCCACGGTTCCCGGAGCCGGGTTCGACCCTCGAAAAGGGTTCCCTGGTGGCGCCCATGCCCGGCAACGTCATCCGCCTCGCCGCCGCAGTCGGCGACAACGTCGCCGCCGGGCAGCCACTGATCTGGCTGGAGGCGATGAAGATGGAGCACACCATCACCGCACCCTCCGACGGCGTGCTCGTCGAGCTCAACGTCGAAACCGGTCAGCAGGTCGAAGTGGGCGCCGTCCTGGCACGAGTGGAAGCGCCGCAAGCAGAAGGAGATTCCTAGATGACCGACACCAGCTTCATTGAGAGCGAGGAGCGGCAGGCCCTGCGCAAGTCGGTGGCCGCGTGGGCCGCCAACTACGGCAGCGAGTACTACCTCAAGAAGGCACGCGCGCACCAGCACACCGACGAATTATGGTCCGAGGCAGGCAAACTCGGCTTCCTCGGGGTGAACCTGCCCGAGGAGTACGGCGGCGGCGGCGCCGGCATGTACGAGCTGTCACTGGTGATGGAGGAGATGGCGGCGGCGGGCAGCGCGTTGCTGCTGATGGTCGTGTCGCCGGCGATCAACGGCACCATCATCAGCAAGTTCGGCACCGAAGAGCAGAAGAAGCGCTGGATTCCCGGCATCGCCGACGGAACGCTGACCATGGCCTTCGCCATCACCGAGCCGGACGCCGGCTCCAACTCACACAAGATCACCACCACCGCCCGGCGCGACGGCGGCGACTGGATCCTCAAGGGGCAGAAGGTCTACATCTCCGGCATCGACCAGGCGCAGGCCGTCCTGGTCGTCGGCCGCGCTTTCAAAGAGACGGGGGCCAAGGCCGAATCACTGCGCCCGGCACTGTTCGTGGTGCCCACCGATGCCCCCGGATTCTCCTATACGCCAATCGAAATGGAGCTGATCAGCCCCGAGCGGCAGTTCCAGGTCTTCCTCGACGATGTCCGGCTCCCGGCTGACGCGCTGGTCGGTTCCGAGGACGCCGCGATCGCGCAGCTCTTCGCGGGCCTGAACCCCGAGCGAATCATGGGCGCCGCCAGCTCGGTCGGGATGGGACGGTTCGCCCTCGACAGGGCCGCCGACTACGTCAAGACCCGCCAGGTGTGGGGCACGCCGATCGGTGCGCACCAAGGACTCTCGCACCCGTTGGCGCAGTGCCACATCGAGGTGCAACTGGCCAAGCTGATGATGCAGAAGGCCGCCACGCTTTACGACAGCGGCGACGACGCGGGCGCGGCCGAGGCCGCCAACATGGCCAAATACGCTGCGGCCGAAGCGGCTACCCGTTCGGTCGACCAGGCGGTGCAGTCGATGGGCGGCAACGGGCTGACCAAGGAGTACGGTGTCGCGGCCATGCTCGCCTCGGCCAGGCTCGGGCGGATCGCCCCGGTGAGCCGGGAAATGGTGCTCAACTTCGTGGCGCAGACGTCGCTGGGCCTGCCCCGAAGCTACTGATGGAAACGCTGGTCGAATACGCGGGGCCCGCCGATACCGGCGGCCCGTTCGCGCGGCTGACGCTGGACTCGCCCCACAACCGCAATGCGCTCTCGACCGCGCTCGTCGAGCAGTTGCATCAAGGGCTGCGCGACGCCGCGGCGGACCCGGCCGTGCGCGCAGTGGTGCTGGGGCATACGGGCAACACCTTCTGCGCCGGTGCGGATCTCAGTGAGGCCGGCGCGGGTGATCCACGTGGCGATCGCGAGCGCAACGAAGCCGAGCGCGGGGGGCACCTCCCGCTTGCGGGGGACGGGTCGCCACCAACGGCATACGACATGGCCGTCGCCCGGGCCCGCGAGATGACCGTGGTGATGCGGGCCATCGTCTCCTCGCCGCTGCCGGTGATCGCCGCCATCGACGGGCATGTTCGCGCGGGCGGGTTCGGCTTGGTCGGTGCCTGTGACATCGCCGTCGCCGGCCCGCGCAGCACCTTCGCCCTGACCGAGGCCCGGATCGGCGTTGCCCCGGCGATCATTTCGCTGACGCTGTTGCCGAAACTGGCGCCGCGGGCCGCGGCGCGCTACTACCTGACCGGCGAGACATTCGACGCCCGCGTAGCGGCGGACATCGGACTGATCACCATGGCAGCCGAGGACGTCGACGCCGCGGTGGCGCAGCTGCTCGCCGATGTGGGCCGCGGTTCGCCCCAGGGACTGGCGGCCTCCAAGGCGCTGACCACTGCGGCGGTGCTGGAAGGATTCGACCGCGACGCCGAGCGGCTCGCCGAGGAATCGGCCCGGCTCTTCGTCTCCGACGAAGCCCGCGAGGGCATGATGGCGTTTCTGCAAAAGCGCGCCCCGAGCTGGACGAGTTAGCCAGGTGTCAAACAAACGCCGCCGGCCGAACCGTCCGGCGCGGGCCAAGGTTGCAGTTTGACCAATCCTCTTGCGGCGATAGCCGGACGTCGTAGGCTCGTGGGTGATGAGCAACTCTGCGCAACGCGACGCGAAGGACACGCGCGGCGAATCGTCGCGCGCGGCCGACACTGATCGCATCCAGCTCGCGCAGTTGCTGGCGTACGCGGCCGAGCAGGGCCGGCTGCAGATGAAGGACTACGAAGACCGCCTGACCAGGGCCTATGCAGCGACGACGTACGAGGAACTGGACCAGTTGCGCGCCGATCTGCCGGGTTCGCCGATCAACCCGCGCCGGGGCGGCAAGCCCAACCCGGCGCCGTCCACGCTGCTGCTGGCTCTGTTGAGCGGCTTCGAGCGGCGGGGCCGGTGGAACGTGCCCAAGAAGCTGACCACCTTCGCCTTGTGGGGCAACGGCGTGGTGGATCTGCGCTACGCCGACTTCACCTCGACCGAGGTCGACATCCACGCGATGTCGATCATGGGCGCGACAAAGATTTTGCTGCCGCCCGAAGTGAACGTCGAGATTCACGGCCGCGGCGTGATGGGCAACTTCGACCGCAGCGTCCTGGGCCAGGGCACCCCCGGCGCGCCCAAGGTGAACATTCGCGGCTTCTCGCTGTGGGGCGCCGTCGGCATCGTTCGCAAGGCCCGCCGCCCCCGCGGCCAGCGTCAGCCGGGCACGTAGTCGAACTTGTCGGGGTTAGGCCCGTTCCGACCCGCTTCACCCTTGTCCAGGGCTGAGATCGCGTCCATGTCGGAGTCATCTAACTCGAAGTCGAAAAGCTCGAAGTTCTCTTTGACCCGTTCCGGGGTCACCGACTTGGGGAACACGATGTCGCCGCGCTGAATGTGCCAGCGCAACACCACCTGCGCCGCCGATTTGCCCTGCCCCTCGGCGACACGGTTGATCACCGGATCGTCGAGCACCTTGCCCTGCGCGATCGGTGCCCACGCCTCGGTGGCGATGCCGTGCTCGCGCCCGTACGCGCGGACCTCTTTGTTCCCGAAGTACGGATGAAGCTCGATCTGGTTGACCGACGGCACGGTGTCGGTTTCGTTGGCGAGCCGCTCCAGGTGTGCGACTTGGAAATTCGAGACGCCGATGCTGCGGGCGCGCCCGTCGCGGGCGAACTCTTCGAAGACCTTCCAGGTCGAGACGAAGTCACCGTCGTAGAGGGTGGGCAGCGGCCAGTGAATGAGAAACAGGTCGACGTAGTCGGAGTCCAGGGCCTTCAGCGTTTCGTCGAAGGCACGGCGCGCGTCGTCGGGTTTGTGAAAGCCGTTGTTGAGCTTGCTGGTGACGAACACGTCGGCACGATCGAGACCGGCGTCGCGGATGCCTTGCGCGACTTGCTTTTCGTTGCCGTACATCTCGGCGGTGTCGATGTGCCGGTATCCGATTTCGAGCGCGGTCTTGACCGCCGCCGCGGTCTCGTTGGGCTTGATCTGGAACACGCCGAAGCCGAGCTGCGGAATGCGGACACCGTCGTTGAGTTCGATCGTTGGAACCTTGCTCATGCATCTCCTCCTTCTCGGTCCCTGTACCCGCTCGAGCGAGCACCTATCCCTTGACCGACGACGGGCTAGCGGCGGCGGGACCGGAGGTAGTCGCCCACCACGGCGGCGCCCAGGCCGTCGAGATCGGGCACCACGACACGTCCCTCGACGCGCCGCGCGACCTGATCGATGAAGCGGGCCAGCCCGGGGTCGCTGCCCAACCGGAAGATGGTGATCTGCGCACCGAGGCGGGCCATGTCGTCGAAGCCGCGCACGGTGTGGGCGATGGTCCGCGGGTGCGGCGGGTAGTCGAAGAACACGGTCGTGCCGTCGCCGTCGAAGTCCTCCAGGTGAGCGGTGGGCTCACCGTCGGTCACCACCAGCACGACGGGCTGCGCGTTGGGATGCCGCCGCAGGTGTCGGCCGGCCAAGGCCAGCGCGTGATGTAGGTTGGTGCCCTGCTCGTAGACGCCCTCGAGGCCGGTGAGCTCCGCGGCGGTCACCGTCCGGGCGTATCGGCCGAAGGCGATGATCTGCAAGGCGTCCGAACGAAATCGGGTGCACACCAAGTGGTTTAGCGCGAGCGCCGTCTGCTTCATGGGCAGCCAGCGATTCTCCATCACCATCGAGAACGAGGTGTCGACCAGCAGCGCGACCGCGGCCTGGGTGCGCGTCTCGGTCTCGGAGACCTCGACGTCGTCGACGGTGATCTTCAGCGATCCGGCGGTGCCGTCCAGCGTGGCCGTTCCCGCTTGCCGCAGCACCGCATTGGTCAGCGTGCGGGAGATGTTCCACGGCTCGGTGTCACCGAACTGCCAGGGCCGGGTGGCGCCGGTGAGTTCGCCGGCCGCCCCCGCGCGCCGATGGTCCCGTTCGCCGCGCCGGCCGGAAAGCTGTTGTGCCACATCGCGTAGCGCCGTCTCACCGAGCCGGCGCATGGCCTTCGGCGAGAGCCGCCACTGGCCGTCGGACCCCCGGTCCAGAAACCCCTGATTGACCAGTGCGCGTTCCAATTCGGCGAGTGTGCGGGCGTCGACGGCGGCCTGGTCGCCGAGTTGGCGCGCCAGCGCGTCCAGGTCGACGTCGTCCATGGTGGCGCCCGGATAGCTTTGCGAGAGCTGCTCGGCCAGCTGCTCGAGCTCGGCGACGTCGGCCAGCGCCTGGGTGCCCTCGCCCATCCCGAGCGGGTTGTCACCGGAGAACTGCTCGGACCCCGTCCAGTCCTCCCCCGGCCGGGCGGCCTGTAGATGCGCGTCCAGCCGGTTGAGCGCCTGCATCAGCGAAGGTGATCCGAATGCCTGCTGCGCCAAGGCATCCAGCTCGGCGCGCTGGTCCGGGCTCAGGCTGTTGCGGAAGCGTTGCGCGGCGGCGGCGCGCTTGGCAAGGGAGTCCAACAGCTCGTCGACGTTGCGCGGGTTCTCCGGGAAGAACTCGCCGTGCTTGTTCATGAAGTCTTGGAAGTCCTGCTGGGTGTCCTCACCGCGGGCATGCTTGTCCAGCAGCTCGTTGAGATCGTTCAGCATGTCGTTGACGCGCTGGCGATCCTCGTCGGTGGCGCCCTGCAGCGCCTCCTTCATGCCGGCGAACCGCTGGTCCAGCATCTCGCGGCCGAGCAGATCCTTGATCTGGTCGTACTTCTCGCGGGCCTCGTTGCTGCGCCAGTTGTATTCGGAAAGCTCTTGAACGGCCTTGGCCGGCGACGCCGGCAGGGCGTCGAGTTGCAGTTCGCCGAAGCGGGCATCGTCGTCGAGTGCGCGGGCCAGTTCCTTGCGTTCGGCGAGCACGGCCTCGTCGAGCAGCTTCTTGATCTCCTGCAAGGTGC
The DNA here is from genome assembly GCF_001667585.1 of Mycobacterium sp. E2733. GTDB lineage: Bacteria > Actinomycetota > Actinomycetes > Mycobacteriales > Mycobacteriaceae > Mycobacterium. The sequence continues at coordinate 8,255 of NZ_LZJZ01000048.1, read as the reverse complement.
CATCTAAATTGTTGCGGCGCAACAACTCCCGGCGGCGGCGGTTCGCCTCGGCCGCCAGCCGGTCGGCGCCCGGCATGTTCTTGGTGCCACGGCGCAGCAGCTCGGACAGCGCACGGCGCGGCGACGTGCCGGCCATGACGTCCTGCCCGATCTGCTCGAGAGCCTCGCGCAGGTCCACCGGCGGGGCCAGCGGGTCCGGCCCGCCGGTATACGCCGAGTACCGCGACGAATGCCCTCGTGACGATCGCAAGCGCGGCGTAGCCGGGCGCGGCGGGTCGTCACCGTCAAACTCAGCCATAGACGGTTTGACCCTCCCCGGATACCTTGTCGATCCGCTTGGCCAGATACAACGCCTCCAGCGCGAGTTCCAGCGCCGCGGCGCGTTCGCCCTCCGACTGGGCGTTGACCTTGGCGGCGATCTTCTCCACCACGGGCAGGGCGGGAACCGCGGCCAGTACGTCCTTGGCCGACACCCGCTCACCCGTCGTGACCGCCGAACCGCCCTCGACCGCGGACACCAACGACCCGACGTCGATGCCACCGAGCACCCGCGACGCGGTGTCGGCCGTCGCGCGGCGCAGCAGGTGTTCGAGCACGGCCTGCTCGCGGCCCTCCTCACCGGACTCGAATTCCAGCTTGCCGCGCAGGACGTCGATCACCGTGCCGAGGTCGACCACGCGGGCCACCGGATCCGTCTCCCCCAGCACCGCGCCGCGGTGCCGGGCGGCGGCGGCCACGGTTTCGGCCGCGGCGATCGCGAACCGCGCCGACACCCCGGAGCGTTGGTCGACGGAGTTGGACTCGCGCAGATACCGGGCGAACCGGGCGATCACCTGCATCAGGTAATCGGGCACCTGCGCGGACAGGTGCGCCTCCTGGACGATGACACCCACCTCCGCCTCCAGCTCCAGCGGATAGTGGGTGCGAATCTCGGCACCAAACCGGTCTTTGAGCGGCGTGATGATGCGGCCCCGGTTCGTGTAGTCCTCGGGGTTGGCGCTGGCGACCACCAACACGTCCAGCGGCAGGCGCAGCGTGTAGCCACGGACCTGGATGTCGCGCTCCTCCATCACGTTGAGCATCGACACCTGGATGCGCTCGGCGAGGTCGGGAAGCTCGTTGACGGCGACGATGCCGCGGTGTGCGCGGGGGATCAAGCCGTAGGCGATGGTTTCCGGGTCCCCGAGGGTGCGGCCTTCGGCGACCTTGATCGGGTCGATGTCGCCGACGAGGTCCGCGACGCTGGTGTCGGGGGTTGCCAGCTTCTCGGTGTAGCGCTCGCTGCGGTGCTTCCACTCCACCGGCAGGTCGTCGCCCAGGGTGGCGGCCTTGCGGATCGACTCCGGCGTGATCGGCGAGTAGGGATGCTCGCCCAGTTCCGCCCCGGCGATCACGGGTGTCCACTCGTCAAGCAGCCCGGTCAGCGCCCGCAGGAGACGGGTCTTGCCCTGACCACGTTCGCCGAGGAGCACGAAGTCATGTCCGGCGATGAGCGCCCGCTCCAGCTGGGGCAGGACGGTGTCCTCGAAGCCCAGGATTCCCGGCCAAACATCGTCGCCCTCGGCCAATGCGGTCAGCAGGTTTTCCCGAATTTCCTGTTTGACTCCCCGTTCACGATGGCCGGCGGCACGCAGCTCGCCGACGGTGCGGGGCAGATTGCTGGGTGATGGCACCACTCCACGCTACGCGTAGCGGAAAGCCGCCACGCGCTGAGCGTTCAGTGTGCGAAGTGGCGGGCCCCGGTGAGGTACAACGTGACGCCGGCGCTGGCCGCCGCCGCGGTCACCTCCTCGTCACGCACCGACCCGCCGGGGTGCACTATCGCTTTCACCCCGGCCGCGGTCAGCGTCTCGAGCCCGTCGGGGAACGGAAAGAACGCGTCCGATGCGGCCACGGCGCCGCGGACCCGGTCGTCGCCGCGCGCATTCCCTCTTTCAATGGCCAGCCGGGCTGCGTCCACCCGGTTCACCTGTCCCATGCCGACGCCGATGGTCGCGCCGCCGCGGGCGATCACGATGGCGTTCGACTTGACCGCGCGGCATGCCCGCCACGCGAAGACCAGGTCGGTCAGCGTGGCCGGATCGGCCGGTGATCCCGTCGCCAGCGTCCAGTTCGCCGGGTTGTCGCCGTGCGCGTCGAGCTCATCACGCTGCTGCACCAGCAGCCCACCGCTGATCGGCCGCAGCTCGGTGCCGCCGGTCAGCGGCTCGGATGCCAGCAGCACCCGGATGTTCTTCTTGCGCGTCAGGGCTTCCAGGGCCTCCGGCGCGTACGCGGGCGCGACGATGACCTCGGTGAAGATGGTGCTCACATAGTCGGCCATCTCGAGGCTGACTTCGGTGTTCGCCGCGATGACGCCGCCGAAGGCGCTCAGCGGGTCGCATTCGTGCGCCTTGCGGTGCGCGTCGGCCACCGATTCCGACGAGATGGCGATCCCGCAGGGGTTGGCGTGCTTGATGATTGCGACGCAGGTCTGTTCGTGGTCGAAGGCGGCCCGCCAGGCCGCGTCCGCGTCGGTGAAGTTGTTGTAGGACATCTCTTTTCCGTGCAGCTGCTCGGCCTGCGCCAGTCCCGGCCAGGCGCCGGGGTCGCTGTAGAGCGCCGCCTGCTGGTGCGGGTTTTCGCCATAGCGCAGCATCGTCGAGCGGCTCCAGCTGCGCCCCAACCACTTGGGGAACGCCGTCGGCGGGTGCTCGGGCGCCAGCGTCGACTCCATCCAGCCCGCCACGGCGATGTCGTATTCGGCGGTGTGTTGAAACGCCAGCGCCGCCAGCTTTTTGCGCTCGGCGAGGGTGAAGCCGCCGTGGCGTACCGCGGCGAGCACGCCGTCATAGCCGAGCGGGTCGGTGATCACCGCCACGCTGGGGTGGTTCTTCGCGGCCGCGCGGACCATCGACGGCCCGCCGATGTCGATCTGCTCGACGCAGTCGTCGATGCTGGCGCCGGAGTCGACGGTCTCGCTGAACGGGTACAGGTTGACGACGACGAGTTCGAACGCCGCAACGCCCAGTTCTTCGAGCGCCGCGGCGTGTTCGGGCTTGCGGAGATCGGCCAGCAGACCGGCATGCACGCGCGGGTGCAGCGTCTTGACCCGCCCGTCGAGCACCTCGGGAAAGCCGGTCAGCTCCTCTACCCGCGTGACCGGAATCCCTTTCCCGGCAATGGTCTTCGCCGTCGACCCGGTCGAGACGATCTCGACGCCCGCCTCCGCCAGTCCCCGGGCGAGTTCGACCAGCCCGGTCTTGTCGTAGACGCTGATCAGCGCGCGGTGAATCGGCCTCTTCGCCGTCTCCGGCCAGTCGTCGGTGCTCATCGCTCGGTCGCCTTTCGTCCGATCGTCGCTGTTCTCCCGACCAGGGTCAGGCCGCCGGTCGCGATCTCGGCCACCACGTCCACCAGGAGCTTCCGTTCGGTGACCTTGATGCGTTCATGCAGGGTCTCTTCGCTGTCGCCGTCGAGCACCGGGACGGATTGCTGCGCCAGGATCGGCCCGGTGTCCGTCCCGGCGTCCACCAGGTGAACCGTACAACCTGTGACCTTGACACCGTAGGCCAACGCGTCGGCCACGCCGTGCGCACCCGGGAACGCCGGCAACAATGCCGGATGGGTATTGATGATCCGGCCGTAGAAACGTGAAAGGAACTGGGGCCCAAGTATTTTCATGAATCCTGCGGACACCACCAGGTCGGGCGAGTGCGCGGCGGTGGCTTCGGTGACCGCGGCATCCCAGGCGGCGCGGTCCGGGTGATCGCTCAGCCGGGCGGTAAACGTCGGCAGCGCCGCCCTCGCGGCGATCTCGGTGGCCAGGCACTCGCGATCGGCGCCGACCGCGACCACCCGGGCGGGGTAGTCGCCGACGGCGGCGTCGAGCAGGGAGCTCAGCAGCGACCCGGTGCCCGATGCCAGCACCACCACCCGCGCCGGCGCACTCGGGGGCACATGGAGCGGTTCGGCCACAAGCAGAGAGCCTAGTGGGAGCTACTCGCCGGGCTCGCGGTCGGTCGCGGTCGGCTGCGCCTCGTCGGGGGGCGCCGCGGTGTCGCCGTCGCCCACCTCTGCGTCGCCGTCACTGCCCGCTGTGTCATGCGCGGCGAAGTCGTCTGGATCGGCGAAGACGGGCGGCGGTTCGTCGTCCGCTGCGTCGAAGGCGCCGGCAAAGTCCGCCGGTTCTTCGGCAGCGGCGGGCGCGGGCTTGGGCCGCCGGGGCCGGGCCCTGACGCCGCCGCTCATCACGAGCGTGATCCCGCCGACGACCGAGAACCAGAAGAACACCCCGATCAGCAGGGCACCCTGATCGACGCCGACGTCACCGAAGTTTCCCAGCCGGCCGCTGCCGCCGTATGCGAGCAGGCACATCGCCAGCGCCCCGGCGACGGAAGCGACCAGAAGCTTGGCCATTGCCGGAATCAGCGGAAGTGCACGCCGCGCGCATTGCTGCCCGACCGCCACCCCGGACGACGCGCCGATGATGAGCAGGGCCACCCACACCGGGCCGAGCGGCGGGTGGGGGGCCGCGGCCAAGATCGGCAGCGCCGGGATGTCGCCGCCGAAGACGGTGAACGAACTGAACGTCGCGAAACCGAGGTGAGCGCTGGACCCCACCGCCATCGCCGAGGTGCCGACAATGACGTTGGGCGCGTACAACATGGACAGCACCGTCAGGCTGAACTGCCCGAATATCGAATCGGTGATCCCGTAGAGGTCTTGCATCGTCGCCCAATGCACCACCAGCGAAGCCGCCGTGACCATGCCGGAGAGCCCGAGCAACGCCAGCACACCGGCCGACGCGGCCCGCAGGGCATCGCCGAGCCAGAACGGCAGTGACGACGCCGCCAACGCCCGCCGTCCCACCCGGGAGCACACGCCGATCGCGGCGCCGAGGGCATGCACGACGAGCACGCTGGTGAACGCCCGCAGGGCGCTGGGCGTCTGCAGCTCGGTGATGACCGACGACGCGTCGTGGATGACGGCCAGGGCGATCGCCGCGATCAGCAACGGGCCGCCCAGCGCCGAAGCGACCACCCAGCGGACGACCAACCACGAGGAATAGGGAGAGGTGGCCCGCGCCGTGTTGCGTGCAGTGGCCCAGATCATGATCAGCACCGGCAGCAGCGGCATGACGCCCAGTTCGCGGCCGCCGATCGAGATCGGCACCTGGTGCACGCCCAGCCACATGCTGGCGATCGCGCCGAGTGCCCCGGTCATGTCGCTGTTGGCGATCAACAACTGCAACAACGTGACCGCGGCGATGATGACCAAGGCCACCACCGCCGGGCCGAACGCTACCCGGACGAGGTCACGTGCCTGGCGGGCGCCCGCTGGCCGGTTGTCCGCGCCTTCCAACACCCTTTTCACTCTTTGGCGCACATCCCGACTAGGCGCGAGGGCGCACGGTTAGGAGGGCGCTGGACCCGACGACGAAGAGGGCGGCTGCTGCTCCTGGCCGTACGGCTGCTGGCCGCCACCCTGGCTGGAGTAGTTGGGTGCCGAACCCTCGGAGCTCGCGCCGGACGCGGGCGGCGGGCTGAAGCTCGGGAAGCCGGTGGGCGGCGTGGACGGTCCCTGCTGCGCGGTCGCTTGGGGGCCGGACTGCGGCTGGGCACCGAAACCGCCGGTCGGAACCGCGCTTTGGGCCGGCGCCTGACTGGCCGGATAACCGCCGTACTGCGATCCGTACCCGGGGTGCTGCGGCGACTGCTGCTGCCCGGGTTGACCGTAGTAGGGCTGCTGGCCGTACTGCCCGTACTGGCCGTACTGGCCGTACTGGGCGTAGGGGTCGTACTTGGGCCGCGGTGCCGGCGCCGTGATCACGCCCGATTCCAGCAGGAGGACGACGACGGCGGCGATCGCCTCCAGCACGCTGCACGCCACCAGGGGCCACATCGCCCAGCCGATCGCAAAACCGGCGGGCAGGTTGATGGTCTCGGTGATGGCCAGCAGCGCACCCAGCACCGCGATGACCGCGACGACTCCGGTGTAGCTCTTGGCCTTCGGCAGCAGGCTCAGGCCCGCGAGCAGCGCGGCCAGCACCGCGACGATGACCGCGGTACCCGCGTCGCCGGCGCGTCCGCCGACGCCCGGGCCGAGGTCGGCCCCGAGGGTGAACGTCGGCCCGAAGTTCAGCAGAAACACCGCCAGGCCGAACACGACCACCGCGATGTTCAGGTAGAGCGGGAGCTTCGTGGTGCCGTCGTCGTCCTTGGTGAACGACGGTGTGGCGCCTGCGTAGGAGCCCCCGGGTTGTTGTGCGGGCTGATATCCGGGGCTACCGGGCGAGTAGGTCATGGCTCCTCCTGTTGCTTCCAGTGCCTTGAAGTGCCTTTGCGGGCGCCACAGTTGCGTCGCGACGCTGTGCTTGCGGGCGCGCCGTTCCATAAACGCCGTGCCCGGCGGTTGCGTTGCGACGCGGTCGATCAACCACGCTAGCGCACTTCGGAACGCCGGTGCCGTGCCGACCGGCTTGGACGGCTGCGGCGGCGGCTTGCTCAGCGAAGGTAGAACACGTTCTAATTCTCTCCATGGATTACGGGCTTGTGCTTTTTACCAGCGACCGTGGCATCTCGCCGGCGTCGGCCGCGAAGCTTGCCGACGACCACGGCTTCACAACCTTCTACGTGCCAGAGCACACGCACATCCCGATCAAGCGCGAGGCGGCGCACCCGACTACGGGCGACGCGTCGCTGCCCGACGACCGCTACATGCGGACGCTAGACCCATGGGTAAGCCTGGGCGCGGCGTGCGCCGTCACGTCCCGGGTGCGGCTGTCCACCGCGGTGGCGCTGCCCGTCGAACACGACCCGATCACGTTGGCGAAAAGCATTGCCACCCTGGACCATCTGTCCGGCGGACGCGTCAGCCTCGGCGTCGGATTCGGATGGAACACCGACGAGCTCGCCGACCACGGCGTGCCGCCCGGGCGGCGCCGCACCATGCTGCGCGAATACATCGAAGCCATGCGGGAGCTGTGGACCAAAGAGGAAGCGGCCTACGACGGCGAGTTCGTCCAGTTCGGGCCCAGCTGGGCGTGGCCCAAGCCCGTGCAGCCACACATCCCCGTGCTGGTCGGCGCGGCCGGCAACGAGAAGAACTTCAAGTGGATCGCCCGCAGCGCCGACGGCTGGATCACCACCCCGCGCGACTTCGACATCGACGAGCCGGTGAAGTTGCTGCAGGACACCTGGGCGGCCGCCGGCCGCGACGGCGCCCCGCAGATCGTGGCGCTCGACTTCAAGCCGGTCCCCGAGAAGCTGGCGAAGTGGGCCGAGCTGGGCGTGACCGAGGTGCTGTTCGGCCTGCCGGACCGCCCCGAGGACGAGATCGCCGCCTACGTGGAGCGCCTGGCCGGCAAGCTGGCCGCCCTCGTCTGACGCGCGAGCAGACGCAAAATCGCATGCGGCGCCCCGGACCTATGCGAGTTTGCGTCTGCTCACCACTGGGGCGTCAGGCCATCGTGCAGCGGTTGCCGTAGTCGAAGGAGCGCACCCGCACCGAGTGGCCGAGCGGGTCGCCGTCGATCAGCAGCGCGATGAGGTCGTCGTCTTCGGTGGTGGACAGGAACCGGCTGCCGTCATCGAGCCGGCCGACGACGATCCCGGTCGGGCGGCCGTCGTCGCGCCGCACCGTGTACGTCTCGACGGTGCCGACGCCATCGGCCTGCTCAGTCACCGGCACGGTCGGCCAGTCGGCGACCTGCGCCTGCGCCTGCGCGCTGCGGTCCGGCTCCCACTCCGCCGGAGTGGTGGAGTACACGCCGACCGAGTACTTGCTCAGGATGCCCCCGTTGGCGCCTACGAGGCCGAATCCTCCCGGCGCCCTTCGCATTTGCGCGACGGTCTCGGCGACGGCATGCATCGAATAGTTGTTGCCGGCGCCGCCGAAGAACGGCAGCCCCCCGGTCAGGGTGAGGCCGCGTGGATCGTCGGGCGCGATGCCCATGCCGTCGCAGATGTTGAACACCGGCACCGGAAAGCAGCTGTACAGATCGAACGTCGCGATGTCGTCGACGCCGATGCCGGCCATCGCAAGCGCCTCGCGCACCGCCAGCACGTGCGACGGCGCATGCCCAAGATCGGGTCGCTCGAGCAGCGCCTGTTCCTCGATATCGGCGTGGCCGTGCAGGTAGACCCAGTTCTCCTCGGGCACCCCGAGGCGACGCGCCGCGTCGACCGACATCAGTAGCGCGGCCGCGCCCGTGGAGCGCACGGTCGACGAACTGATCACCGTGACCGACCGCAACCGGATGATCGCGGAGCCGT
>NZ_LZJZ01000047.1 GCF_001667585.1 Mycobacterium sp. E2733 | reverse complement strand
GATACTTTTGACATCGCTCGAAAGCCCAACCCGCACTTGGGGTTCGGTCAAGGCGTTCATTATTGCCTGGGCGCCAATTTGGCCCGGTTGGAACTGCGCGTGCTCTACGAGGAGCTGTTCTCCCGGTTCGGTGGCGTGCGGGTGGTGCGGCCGATTGAATGGGCCCGCAGTAATCGGCATACCGGGATCCGGCACCTGGTTGTGGAACTCCTCGAGGAGCGGTGACGATCCGACGCGCCGAGGTCGAGCCGACGCCGGACGTCTTCGCCGCGGTGATGGCGACCGGAGTTCTGTCGATTGCTGCGCACAACCACGGTTACAGCTGGATCAGTGATGCCCTGGGCGTCGTCGCCACCGTCGGCCTGGTGTTCTTGGCGGCCCTGGTGATCACGACAACCGTCGGCAGCCGGCAAAGGTTGCGCTGGGATCTGGCGGATCCCGATGTCACCCTTCGGTTGTTCACCTTCGTCGCCGCGTCCGCGGTGATCGACACCCGTTTGTCGTCCAATGTGTGGGTGCTGCGGGTGCTCGGCGCGGTTGGGCTTTCGTCCTGGCTGGTGCTGACCGGCCTCACCGCGCGGAATATGTTGGCGCGCCCCCTCTTGTCGCTGCGCGACCACGCCCACGGCGCGTGGGAACTGGGTAGCGTGGGAAGCTCCGGGCTAGCGATCGTGATCGCCCGGGCGGCGTACCACACCGGTCATCATTGGTGGCTGACGGCAGCCGTGGCCGTGTGGGTGGCGGCCATCCTCATTTACGGCCTGATGGCCTGGCTGATCCTGTGGCGGGTCGTCAACGAGCGACAGGACCGGGACGGATTCGAGCCGGACACCTGGATCCTGATGGGCGGCATGGCGATTGCGACGCTGGCCGGCGACAACATCCACCCCTTGGCCCCGTTCTGGCTGGCGGGTCCGGTGCGCCTCGTCACCGTCGTGACGTGGGTGATCGCCAGCCTGTGGATACCGCCACTGATCTACTTCAGCCTGCACCGGATCAGACGGCGCCCCAACATGTTGCACTTCGCCGGCGTGTGGTGGGCATTCGTCTTCCCGCTGGGCATGTATTCAGCGGCCAGCTACGCCATGGCGGTCGAGATCGGCCAGCGGTCATTGCTGACGGTTTCGCTCGTCTTCTTTTGGGATGCGTTGGCGGCGTGGCTCGTTGTCGTCGTCGCCGGGCTGTTGCGCCTCGGCCGCGCGCTGCTACAGCCTGCCAATCGAGATGCCGGCCGCGCGTAATTCGAGGGCGGCCAGGGCCCGGATGGTGGACGGATCCTCCCGGCGCCACCCACCCACCGGATCCGAGCTGACCGCGGTGAGCTTTCCAGGCGGTCTGTTCGTCAATGCCCGCAAGGCAAGGAGTTGCTCGCCGGCCGGGGTCGCGGCCAGCGCGGTGACCGTCAATTTGCGTCGAAAGAACCGCAGCCGCAGCAGAAGCCACGGCACGTCCGCCACGAGGATCGGGACGGCGGCGATGGCCATGGCCAGCAGGACCGCAAGCCAGCTGGCCGTGGAGTCCAGGTCGTGGCCCGCGCCGGCAAGGTCGAGCGCCGCCTGGCCGGCGGAGTTCAGCGGCTGACTGACCGCGTCCCCCACCAAAGGGATGTGCTGGGCGTCGCGGCCGGCCGACGTCAGATTGCCGGCGATGCCATGGGCGCCGCTTTCGACTTGCCGGCCGGCTTCGGCGATCGTCGACACCGCGTCGTAGACCGCCAGGCCGACGAGCAGCCAGATAGCGGTCCACAGGATCACGGCGAAGTCGCTGAGCAGCTGGGCCAGCAGCCGGCCGGGTCTGGTGGAGTAGGGCAAAAACCGCGGGGTCATAGTCTCGATCCCAGCACAGCTCCCGACACATGGCCCCCTCCCGGGTGCCCGATAGGCTGACCCGATGCGCCCTGCACTGTCCGACTACCGGCACCTGGCCAGCGGCAAGGTCCGCGAGATCTATCGCGTCGACGAGGAACATCTGCTGCTGGTCGCGACTGACCGGATCTCGGCGTACGACTACGTCCTCGACAGCACGATCCCGGACAAGGGCCGCATCCTCACCGCGATGAGCGTCTTCTTCTTCGGTCTGGTCGACGCCCCCAACCACCTGGCCGGGCCACCGGATGACCCACGCATCCCCGAGGAGGTCCTGGGCCGGGCCCTGGCGGTGCGGCGGCTGGAGATGCTGCCGGTGGAGTGTGTGGCGCGCGGTTACCTCACCGGGTCGGGATTGCTGGACTATCAGGCGACCGGGAAGGTCTGCGGCATCACCCTGCCGCCCGGCCTCGTCGAGGCCAGCAAGTTCTCCGAACCGCTGTTCACCCCGGCCACTAAAGCCGCGCTGGGCGACCACGATGAGAACATCTCGTTCGGCAGGGTGATCGAGTTGGTGGGCGGAGTTTATGCCAACCAACTGCGCGACCGCACGCTGCAGATCTATGTTCAGGCGGCCGATCACGCCTTGACGAGGGGAATCATCATCGCCGACACGAAGTTTGAGTTCGGCACCGATCGTGATGGCAATCTGCTGCTGGCCGACGAGATCTTCACGCCGGACTCCTCGCGATACTGGCCGGCCGAGGATTACCGGGTCGGGGTTGTGCAGACGAGCTTCGACAAGCAATTCGTCCGTAACTGGCTCACCAGTCCGGAGTCGGGCTGGGACCGCCACGGCTCGCAACCACCGCCCCCGCTGCCCGACCACATCATCGACGCCACTCGTGACCGCTATATCGATGCCTACGAACGCATTTCCGGCCTGAGTTTCGGCGATTGGATCGGCGCATGACGGAAACACGCGCCGGTGCGCAAGCGCCGCCCGTCGCCAAGCGGCAGGAGACCCGCCGCGAGCATCACGGAGACGTCTTCATCGACCCCTACGAGTGGTTGCGCGACAAGTCGGATCCCGAAGTCATCGCCTACCTCGAGGCCGAAAACGACTATGTCGATCAGATGACGGCCGATCTCGAACCTCTGCGGCAGAAGATCTTCGATGAGATCAAGGCGCGTACCAAGGAGACCGACCTGTCGGTTCCGACCCGGCAGGGCGACTGGTGGTACTACGCTCGCACCTTCGAAGGAAAGCAGTATCGCGTCCAGTGCCGTTGTCCGGTGAGCGATCCCGATGACTGGGATCCGCCGACCTTGGAAGAGGACACCGAAATACCCGGTGAGCAGATCCTGCTCGACTCGAACGCCGAGGCGCACGGCCACGAATTCTTCGCGCTCGGTGCCGCCACCGTCAGCCTGGACGGGAATCTGCTGGCGTATTCCGTCGATACCATCGGCGACGAACGTTATACGCTGCGCTTCAAGGATTTGCGCACCGACGAGCTATATTCCGACGAGATCGCCGACATCGGGGCGGGGGCGACCTGGGCGGCCGACAGCCGCACGGTGTACTACCTGACCCTGGATTCGGCCCATCGCCCCGACAAGGTCTGGCGCTACCGGGTGGGCTCCGGCGAGTCCTCCGAGTTGGTGTATCACGAGGCCGACGAACGGTTTTGGCTCGGCGTGGGCCTCACCCGGAGCGAGGCCTACGTGTTGATCGCATCGGGTTCCTCCATCACCTCCGAGTACCGGTACGCCGACGCCGCCGATCCGCGCGCACCGTTCACGGTCGTGCTGCCACGGCGCGAAGGCATCGAGTACGCCGTCGAGCACGCTGTGGTCGGTGGGCAGGATCGGTTCTTGATTCTGCACAACGAAGACGCGGTGAACTTCACGCTCACCGAAGCCCCGGTAAGCGCTCCGACCCAGCAGCGCACCCTGATCCCGCACCGCGACGACGTGCGACTCGACGGTGTAGATGCTTTCGCCAGCCACCTGGTGGTCAGCTACCGGCGCGAAGCGTTGCCCCGGCTCCAGGTTTGGCACATCGATTCCGGTGGGAATTACGATGAGCCCGAGGAGATTACGTTCGACTCCGAGCTGATGTCGGCCGGTCCCGCCGGTAATCCGAACTGGGATGCGCCGAAGTTGCGCATCAGAGCGGGGTCTCTGGTCACCCCGGCGCGGGTATACGACATCGACTTTGCCACCGGGGAACGAACCTTGCTGCGCGAACAACCCGTGCTGGGCGATTACCGCACCGACGACTACGTGGAGCGGCGCGACTGGGCCCTCGCGGACGACGGGACCCGGATACCGGTGTCCATCGTGCACCGCGCGGGTATCGAATTCCCGGCGCCGGCCTTGCTCTACGGCTACGGCGCATACGAGATATGCACCGACCCCAGCTTCTCAATCGCTCGGCTGTCACTGCTCGACCGCGGCATGGTCTTCGCCATTGCCCACGTCCGCGGTGGCGGTGAGATGGGCCGACCGTGGTACGAGCACGGCAAGCTGTTGGAGAAGAAGAATACCTTCACCGACTTCGTCGCTGTGGCAGGGCACTTGATCGACACCGGTGTCACCCGGCCGCATCAGCTGGTGGCGCTGGGCGGCAGCGCGGGCGGCCTGCTGATGGGGGCGGTCGCCAACCTCGCGCCGGATCTCTTCGCCGGCATCCTGGCGCAGGTCCCGTTCGTCGACCCGCTGACCACCATCCTCGATCCCTCCCTGCCGCTGACCGTCACCGAATGGGATGAGTGGGGAAACCCGTTGCAGGACAAAGACGTCTACTCCTACATGAAGTCATATTCGCCGTACGAGAATGTCGAGGCCAAGCATTATCCGGCCATTTTGGCGATGACGTCCCTGAACGACACCAGGGTCTACTACGTCGAGCCCGCCAAGTGGGTTGCGGCGTTGCGGCACGCCAACTTCAACGGCAGCCCGATCTTGCTGAAGACCCAGATGAACGCCGGACACGGCGGAGTCAGTGGTCGCTACAAGGCGTGGCAGGAAACCGCATTCCAGTACGCCTGGCTGTTAGCCGCCGCCCAAGGCCACCGCGACAGCTGCGGACAGGAAGACGACGTCGAGGGATAGACCCCCGTCGGTCACGAAACGTCGCGGGGGGTTACCGGCTTCCGCGGCAGAAATGCGGCAGGGATGATCGTGAACGCCACCAGAGCAACCGCCAGGACAAACACCAGGGTGTAGACCTGGGAGAGGTTATGCAGCACATGGCTGGCGAAATCCGGGGAGAGGGCCTGCCGTGGGATTGCCGACGGATCGATCGGCAGCCCGCGTTTGTCGGCTTCTTCCTGCAGGGAGGCCATTTTGCTGGCGGCGGCCAGGGTTTCGTCGGTAGTGAACTGATTGGTCAAGACCACTGCCATCAAGGCGGCTCCTATCGAGCCGCCCAGCTGCTGGTTGACGCTTACCAGCGTGGTACCCCGGGCGATCTGTTGCGGGGCGAGTGACTGCATGAGCGCCGCCGAGAGCGGCGTCGTGGTGCAACCCACACCGAGGCCGGTGATCATCAGACCGGCGAGCAGTATCGGCGAATAAGGCGCCTGCCTAGCCACGCCCAACGTGAAGATGCCTAGGCCTATGGCCATTACCGGGAGGCCAAGCAGCACTATCTTGCCTGCGCCGTATCTGTCCATGTACACCCCTGCGATCGGCAGGGTTATCAGGGCGCCGAGTCCCACCGGCGCCAAGTGCAGCCCCGCCTGCATGGGCGTCTCATGCAATACCAGTTGGAAGTAGCTAGGTATGAGCAGCGTGGCGCCGACTGAGGCGGCGGCGAATACCAGCAGCGTCACGTTGACCTCGGTGACCACCGGGTTCTTGAACAGCCGAAGGTCGATAAGCGGGTGATCCGTGCGGTAACGGGCGTGGAGTACGAATGCGGTGATGAGCGCCAGGCCGATGGCCGCCGGTATCAACACGTAAGGGTTGGCAATCGTGTGTCGTCCGGGAATGGACGACACCCCGCATAGAAATATCGCCACTCCAGGGGACAACAGCAGTAGCCCGACAACGTCGAGTGCTTCCGAGGGGGACGGCCGGTCTTTCGTAAACAGGATCGCGGCAAGGACGAATGTGACCAGCCCAATCGGCAGATTGACCAGGAAGATCCATTTCCAGCCGTAGGCGTCGATCAACCACCCGCCCAGTATCGGTCCACCGATTGGCCCGAGCAGAATCGGAATTCCCCCGACCGCCATCAGGCGGCCGACCCGCTTCGGGCCCGCCTCGCGAGTCAAGATCGTCCAGCTCAGCGGCAAGAGCATGCCGCCGCCAATACCTTGCAGGACCCGGAAAACGATGAGAAGCAATATGTTTGGCGCTAGCGCGCAAAGCAGCGAGCCAACGGTGAACGAGAGAATCGAGCCCATGAAGAGTCGTTTGGTTCCGAACCGATCGGCCGCCCAACCGGTTATCGGAATTACAGTCGCGAACGCCAACATGTAGCCGGCCATCGTCCACGAGACGATGGCCTGAGTCGACCCGAATTGATCGATGAAGGTGCGTTGCGCCACGGCGACGACGGTGTTGTCGAGAATCGCCATGATGCAGGCCAACCCGCAAACCCCGGCGATACGGAGCAGCGCGGCATCAAGCTTGTCGGGGTAGTCACGTGCGGCGGCGTCGTCCAACTCCCCGGTGTCAGCGGTGGACACCAGAGCGTCGGACAAGCCGGAAGAGGCCTTCTGCATTGTGTCGCCGAGCATAGCGATATCGGTACCCGCAAGCGGACGCTTTTAGGCGTTTGGCCCGGTCGACGCCGCTAATCCGCTGCATAAGGGCGTTTTCGGTCGTCGTCCCGCAAACGAGCCCGGTCGCGCACCGAGCTCGTTCTGTGGTCGTTCAAGGCGTCCCGCATGGGGGCACGTGACCGGCAGAATGGGCACGGCGCAGTAGTGGTGGTTGACCGCCGTCGACGCCGCCCGTTCGTCGTGGTGCGATTTGCTGGAAAGCGAATTGTGCTACTCACCGACGGTTTGGGTCGCCGGCTTTTTCGGCAGAAAGGACGCCGGAATGATGGTGGACACCACCAACACCACCGCTATCACGAACACCGTCGTATAGGCGTGGGAAAGGTCGTGCATAACGTTGCTCCAAAAGCCGGCGTCCAGCGTCTGCCGCGGTAGTGCGGACTGGTCGACAGGCACCCCGCTGATGGCGGCTTCCTGCTGTAACGCCGCAAACTTGTTCGCGGCGACGATGTTGTCACTGCTATTGAACTGATTGGTCAGGACCATCGACATCAGCGCTGTGCCCATCGACCCGCCCACTTGATGGCTGACGCTCATCAGCGTCGTACCCCGGGCGATCTGGTGCGGGGTCAGGGCCTGCACCGCAGCGACCGACAGGGGCATCATGGTGCAGCCCATGCCGAGGCCCATGATCGCCAAGCCGATCAGCAGCGTCGGCAGGTAGTCGGCCTGCCTTGCGACGCCGACCGCGAAGGTGCCCAGGCCGGCGGTGATCAGCGCGATTCCGACCAGCACGATCTTGCCGGGCCCCTGGCGGTCCACCAACGGCCCGGTCAGCCGCATCGTCAGCATGGCGCCGAGCCCCTGGGGGATCATGCGCAAGCCGGCCTGCATCGGCGTCTGGTGCAGCACCTGCTGAAAGTAACTCGGCAGCAGCAGGCCGGCGCCGAAGAAGGCGGTGGCGAACACGACCATCGTCACATTGGCGTGAGTGAGCACCGGGTTGCGAAACAACCTCAGATCGATGAGGGGGTGGTCTGCACGGCGCCATGCGTGTGCGACGAACCCGGCGATCAACCCCAGGCCGATGGTCGCCGGTATCAGCACGCGGCGGTCGGCCACCGTCCCGCAATGCGGGACCGATGACACGCCGAACAGGAATGTCGCCAGGCCCGGGGACAGCAGCAGCACGCCGACGAGGTCGAAGGTTTCCGACCGCGCCGGGTGGTCCCGGGGAAAGATGATGGTCGCGAACACGATGGTGATGAGTCCGATCGGCAGGTTGATCAGGAAGATCCACCGCCAGCTGGAGGTGCCGATGAGCCAGCCGCCCAGGATGGGGCCACCGATCGGGGCGAGCAGCATCGGGATGCTCAGGATCGACATCAGGCGACCGAGCCGCCGAGGGCCCGCTTCGCGGGTCAAGATCATGAAACTCAGGGGCAACAGCATGCCGCCGCCAATGCCTTGGGCCACCCGAAAGACGATGAGCTGCAAGATGTTCGCGGCCACCGCGCACAGTAAGGAGCCCAGCGTGAACGCCAGCACGGAGCCCAGGAAGAGTCGCTTGGTGCCGAACCGGTCGGCCGCCCACCCGGTGATCGGTATCACGGTCGCCAACGCCAGCGTGTAGGCGGTCATCGTCCATGCGACGACGGCCTGTGAGGACGCAAATTGGTCGATGAAGGTGCGCTGCGCGACGCTGACAACGGTGACGTCCACGATCGCCATCACCGTGGCCAGGATGCACACGCCGGAAATCCGCAACAGTCCGGCGTCCAGCTTGTCGGGATAGCTCCGCTCACCCTCGCCCGGCTGCGGGGCGGGGACGTAGGGCAGCGGAGTGTCGGCCGCTGCGTACGGGGCCTGATCCATGGCGTTGCTTAGCATATCGAACCGATTCCGCCGCCGGAGCCCGCAGGCCCGTGCTGCGCGGCGTGGATCGGCGGGACCTGCGGTATCGATATACGCCTGCCGTCTGCGTGTCCTTCACCATTCCGACACCTGAGATCGTCAAACTGCGGGTGTGGCTGGAAAACTGATCGTTTCCGTCTCGGGGATTGGCGAACGCACCCTGACTGACGTCGAGGCGTTCTGCGCGCAAATGGACGCCCGCAACGTGCCGGTGTCGCTATTGGTGGCTCCGCGGCTCAGCGGTGACTACCGACTCGACCACGACCCGCGCACCGTCGAATGGTTGACCGACCGGCGGTCCGGCGGCGATGCCATCGTGCTGCACGGCTATGACGACGCGGCCACCAAGAAGCGCCGCAGTGAGTTCGCGATCCTTCGGGCACATGAGGCCAACCTGCGACTGATGGCTGCCGACCGGGTGCTCGAGCACCTCGGGCTACGCACGCGGCTGTTCGCGGCACCCGGCTGGGTGGTGTCCCCAGGAGTCGTCAAAGCGTTGCCGGAGAACGGTTTTCGACTGCTCGCCGACCTCCATGGCATCACCGACCTGGTTCGGCACACCACTGTACGCTCCCGGGTTTTGGGCATCGGGGAAGGCTTTCTCACCGAACCGTGGTGGTGCCGGATGGTGGTGCTGTCCGCCGAGCGGATCGCCCGGCGCGGCGGAGTGGTGCGGGTCGCCGTCGCCGCTCGTCACCTGCGCAAACCGGGCCCGCTGCAGGCGATGGTGGACGCAGTCGATCTGGCGCTGATGCACGGCTGCGCGCCCGCGGTTTACCGCTGGCGGCGCGACAAGGCAATTCTCGACGCGGCCTGACCAAACGTCCCCTGAACTCGCCTGGCGCGGGCACTACCCTGGTCCGACATGAGCGATTCTTCGGCCGCGGGGTTCGGCGCCGACGCCATCATCGTGGGAGCGGGGCTCTCGGGGTTGGTGGCCGCCTGCGAATTGGTTGACCGGGGCCTCCGGGTGCTGATCGTCGACCAGGAAAGCAGCGCCAACCTGGGTGGGCAGGCATTCTGGTCGTTCGGCGGCCTGTTCTTCGTCGACAGCCCCGAGCAGCGCCGTCTGGGGATCCGCGACAGCCACGAACTCGCCCTACAGGACTGGCTCGGTACCGCGGCGTTCGATCGGCCCGAGGACTACTGGCCACGCCAATGGGCGCACGCCTACGTCGATTTCGCCGCGGGAGAGAAGCGCCGTTGGCTGCGTGACCGCGGGCTCAAGCTCTTCCCGTTGGTGGGTTGGGCCGAACGCGGCGGGTACGACGCGCAGGGACACGGCAATTCGGTGCCGCGCTTCCACATCACCTGGGGCACCGGGCCCGCTCTAGTCGAGATCTTCGCCCGGCAATTGCGGGACCGCTCGACAGTGCGCTTCGCGCACCGCCACCAGGTCGATGAGTTGATCGTCGAGGGCGGCGCGGTGACCGGCGTCCGGGGCACCGTGCTGGAGCCCTCGGCCGCACAGCGGGGCGTGGCGTCGTCACGAACGCCCGTGGGGCACTTCGAGTTCCGCGCTCCCGCGGTGATCGTCACCAGCGGCGGCATCGGCGGCAACCACGAGCTGGTGCGCAAGAATTGGCCCAAGCGGATGGGCCGCATTCCCGAGCAATTACTCAGCGGCGTGCCAGCACACGTCGACGGCAGGATGATCGGCATCTCCCAGCGGGCCGGTGCGCGGGTGATCAACCCCGACCGGATGTGGCACTACACCGAGGGCATCACCAACTATGACCCGATCTGGCCGCTGCACGGGATTCGCGTCATTCCCGGCCCGTCGTCGCTGTGGCTCGACGCCACCGGTAAGCGGTTGCCCGTGCCGCTATATCCCGGTTTCGACACCCTCGGCACGCTGGAATACATCACCAAATCCGGGTACGACTACACGTGGTTTGTGTTGAACGCCAAAATCATAGAGAAGGAATTCGCACTCTCCGGGCAGGAGCAGAATCCCGATCTGACCGGGCAGAGCTTGCGTGAGCTGCTGCGCAACCGGGCGCGCTCCGGACCGCCGGGGCCGGTGCAGGCGTTCGTCGACCGGGGAGTGGACTTCGTCAGCGCAAACTCGTTGCGGGAGTTGGTCACCGGGATGAACAAGCTGCCCGATGTGGCGCAGCTGGACTACGCCACGGTGGAGGGCGAGGTGACCGCTCGGGACCGGGAGGTGGCCAACAAGTTCAGCAAGGACGGCCAGATCACCGCCATCCGCGCTGCCCGCGGCTACCTGGGCGACCGGCTGGGTCGGGTGGTGGCACCGCACCGGCTGACGGATCCGAAGGCGGGCCCGATGATCGCGGTCAAGCTGCACATCCTGACCCGAAAGACGCTGGGCGGCCTCGAAACCGATTTGGCTGCCCGCGTGCTGAAAGCCGACGGCACACCCCTGAACGGGCTGTACGCCGCCGGCGAGGTCGCCGGCTTCGGCGGGGGCGGCGTGCACGGCTACCGCGCCCTGGAGGGCACGTTCCTGGGTGGTTGCATCTTTTCCGGCCGGGCCGCCGGCCGCGGCGTCGCCGACGACATCGCTTAGCGCGCTTGGGCGAGCAGACGCAAAATCGCACTGAGGGGGCGGAGATCGTGCGATTTTGCGTCTGCTCGCGCTAGAACTGGACCGCGTCCTCTTCGGGGAGCACCTGGAAATCGGTGGTGGTCATCTCGGTGAGCCGGCCGTAGTAGATGCCTCGCGCATCCGGGGCGATGATCCCTTGGTGGATGGGCACCGCGCGCGCCGGCGCCACCGCGCGCAGGTAGTCGACGGCCTCGGCGATCTTCATCCACGGGGCGGCCGCCGGTGTCGCCAATACATCGACCGGCTCGTCGGGTACGAACAACGCATCACCGGGATGCATCAGCTTGGCGCGATGATCGCCGTCGCCCACTAGGAACGAAATGTTCTCTATCACAGGGATTTCAGGGTGAATGACGGCGTGTTTGCCGCCGACGGCGCGAACCGCCAGCTCACCGATCCTCAGCTCGTCACCGACGTGCACCGCCTGGCACTGCGCGCCCAGCTGGGTGGTGGTTTGCGGATCGGCGTAGAGCGCGGCGTCCGGGTTGCCCTCGAGCAGCGCCGGCAGGCGGTTGACGTCTACGTGGTCGGGGTGCTGATGGGTGATCAGGATCGCCGATAACCCCGTTATGCCCTCAAAACCGTGCGCGAACGTTCCAGGATCGAAGAGCAAGCGGGTGTGGTCGAATTCTGCGAGTAGACAGGAATGGCCGAAATGCGTCAGCTGCATGACTACGATTGTGCCCCGACGGGGGTGATGCCGATGCGGGTGATCCTGGCGACCATGGTGGTGGTCGGCGGCCTCGCGGTTGCCCTCGTCGTCGCCGTGCCCGCACACGCCGAGCCGCAGGCCTGTCCGCCCGTGTGCGACCAGATCCCCGACTCCGCGTGGATCCAGCGCCACGCCGTGCCGCTGGATTCGGTGTACGGCTGGCCCGCGCTGGCGGGCCTGGCTGCGCAGGTGACCGGCGCGGCGCCCGGCCCCCGATTCCGCTTCGAGGAGGTGTGTGCCACACCGCCGGTGCCGCGGGATCCTCGCGATTCGGCGGTCGTGGCGCGCGCCACGGTGGCTCACCCGGACGGGCAGTGGCAGTTGCAGGCGCAGATCCTGCACTGGCGCGGCGATACGGCCAGCGGCGGGGCCATCGCCGCGTCGGTGTTCAGCAACGCCGTCGCCGCGCTGCGCTCCTGCCAGCAACGGGCGCCGTTGCAATCACCATCGGTCACCAGCGACGAAACGAACCGGATGGCCGCGGTAATCAGCGGTCCGGTCGTCGTGCATACCTACCTGCTCGCTCACCCGGCCAGCAGCACGATCAGCGAGCTCACGCTCTGGTCGTCGGGAGCGCCGCAGGTCCCCTGGCCGGCAATGGCCGACGACCCGGTGCTGAACGCCATGACCGCGCCCCTGTGCGAGGCCTACATTGCCTCGTGCCCGTAGCGGTCGAGCTGCACTTTCGCCGGTAGAGTTGGCGCGAAACAAACCTGAGGAGGAGCGCCGGTGGGCCGGGTAGTCGTTCATGTGATGCCCAAAGCGGAGATTCTCGACCCGCAGGGTCAGGCGATTGTCGGTGCGCTGGGCCGACTCGGTCATCCGGGGATCTCAGATGTCAGACAGGGCAAGAGATTCGAACTCGAGGTGGACGACACCGTCGACGACTCGGTGCTTGCCGACATAGCGGAGACGCTGTTGGCGAACACCGTGATCGAGGACTGGACGATCAGCCGGGAGACCAAGTGACGGCACGAATCGGCATCATCACCTTTCCGGGGACCCTGGACGACGTCGACGCCGCCCGGGCGGCACGGCATGTCGGCACCGAGGCGGTCAGCCTGTGGCATGCCGACGCCGATCTCAAGGGCGTCGACGCCGTGGTGGTGCCCGGAGGTTTCTCCTATGGTGACTACCTGCGGGCGGGGGCAATCGCCAGGTTCGC
>NZ_LZJZ01000046.1 GCF_001667585.1 Mycobacterium sp. E2733 | reverse complement strand
GATGCGCGCCGGCGGGGGGCCGTCGCCGCCCCCCATCACCGAGCCGACCGTCGCGATGGCCTGCAGCGCGGTGAAGAGGCCTTCGCCCGTCGCGGTCTTGGGCGCCGGCTTCAGACCGTCGATCGCCGCCTTCACCGCCTCGCGATTGGTGGTCGGGGAGACCAGCAGCGAGGCGTTGGCCGCGAAGCCGACCAGCCCGAGGTTGATGCCCGGCGTCAGCTGGCTGGCGAACTGGCTGGCCGCCTCCTCGGCGGCCTTGAGCCGGTTCGGCGGGACGTCGGTGGCCCGCATGGACTGCGAGATGTCGATGACCAGCACGATGACGGCCCGGTTGCGCGGGATGCGCATGTCATGGGTCGGGGTGGCCAGCGCGATGGTCAGCAGGACCAGGCTGAGCAGTGAGACGGCGATGGGAATGTGCCGCGTCGGCGACTGCGGCACGTTCGCCTCGGTGAACCGGCGCAGCCGGCGCCGGCGGCGGCCCTGGACCACGACGTAGA
>NZ_LZJZ01000045.1 GCF_001667585.1 Mycobacterium sp. E2733 | reverse complement strand
GCGAAGGCGGGTTCGTCGGTGAGCAGTTGGTGGGCCATGCCGGTCCATTGCGATCCTTGACCGGAGTAGACGAACACCGTGCCGCTGCCACAGGGCCCGTCGTGGGGGCCCACCAGGCCGACGGCGGTGTGTCCGTCGGCTAGCGCGCTGAGCGCGTGGCGGGCCTGGTCGTGATCGCGGGCGCACACGGTGGCGAACACCGGGTGTTGGGCGCGGTGGTGATTGAGGGTGTGGGCGATTTCGGCCAGCCCGACCTGGGCGCCGGGGCCGGCCATCCACTCGGCCAACACCGCGGCCGTCGAGGCGATACGCTGCGGTGTCTTACCCGAGAGCACCAACGTGCTCACCGGCGGATCCGGTTGAGGCTCAACCGGTTCCCTGGCCGGGGCCTGCTCGAGCACCACATGCGCGTTGGTGCCGCTGACACCGAACGAGGACACCCCGGCCCGGCGGGCACGATCCGTCGACGGCCAGGCCATGCCGTCGGCGGCGATGATGAACTCAGCCGCGCCCCGGCCGGCGTGTGGGGTCAGCTGCTCGAAGTTCAGATGTTGGGGAACCTGACCGTGCTCGATGGCCAGCACGGTCTTGATGAAACCGGCGATGCCGGCCGCCGATTCCAGATGCCCCAGATTGGTTTTCACCGACCCCAGCACCAGTGGTGGCGCACCGTCACGCTCGCCGAACACTTCGCTTAACGCGTCGAGCTCGATCGGATCGCCCAACGCGGTGCCGGTGCCGTGTGCTTCGATGTAGTCGATCTCGGTGGGCTGCAACCGCGAAGCGTCCAACGCCTGGCGTAACAATGCCTGCTGGGCCGGCCCATTGGGCACGGTCTGCCCACTGCTGGCACCGTCTTGATTGACCGCCGAACCACGCACCAACGCCCACACCCGATCCCCGTCACGCTGGGCATCGCTGAGCCGCTTGAGCACCACCACCCCGCAACCCTCGGAGCGCACATACCCATCAGCACCAGCATCAAAGCTCTTACACCGACCATCAGGCGCCAACATCCCCCACCGAGAGGTCGAAATACTGTGTTCCAGCCTGAGCATCAGGTTGACCCCGCCGGCCAGAGCCGTGTCGCTTTCCCGGCGGCGCAGGCTCTCACACGCCAGGTGCACCGCCACCAACGACGACGAACACGCCGTGTCGAGCACCAACGCCGGACCACGCGCACCCAGAAAATACGACAACCGCCCAGCCGCGAAATTGGCCGCATTCCCAAACGGGATGTAGGCGTCGTAATCCTCCGGACTCAAGTCGCCTTGAAATGTCAGCATGTAGTCGTAGGCGGTCTGGCCGATGAAGACTCCGGTGTGGGTGCCGCGGATGGCCGGCGGGGTGATACCGGCGTGTTCGAGTGCCTCCCAAGCGACTTCGAGGAGCAACCGCTGTTGGGGATCCATCGCGGCGGCCTCCCGCGGGGAGATCCCGAAGAACTCGGCATCGAATTCATCGGGCTGCCAGGACGTCACAAAGCCGCCCTCCCGGGTGCAGATCGTGCCCGCCACCGTCGGGTCATCGCAGTAAAACGCATCAGCGTCCCAGCGCTGCGGCGGTACCCGCACAATCCCACTGCGCCCCTGCGCCAACAGCTGCCAATACTGCTCGGGATCATCAACCCCACCGGGCAACCGGCAACCCATCCCCACCACGGCGATCGGCTCCGTCGCACCCTTCTCAGCAACCTCCAAACGCGCACTCAGATCATCAATCTTGTGCAACGCCTCAGTAATAACCGCCCGGCGATCCGTCGACACACTCATCGGCCTCCAGCCAGCCTTTCCGAAAGATGTTCCAGCAGTTCGTCTTCGCTGAATTCGTCGTAGTCGTCGGTATTGTGTTGTTCGGCAGCTTCGATCAGCTCGGGCAGGATTGTGGCCAAGTAGCCGGCCAGCCCCTCAATGGTCGGATAGTCGAACACCATTGACATCGGCAGTTCTTCGCCGAGGCTTTCGGCGAGCGAACGCTGCAGCGTCACGCTCATCAGCGAATCCATGCCGGATTGGAAAAAGCCCGCGGACGGATCCAGCGGCTGCGCGCCCATCACGGCCGCAACTTGCTCCGTCACGTGCTCGATTAGCAGATCGTGACGCCGCTCCGGTTCGCAGCCGCGCAGTGCCTCGCGGAACGTCGACGTGCTCGTCGGTGAGCTGTCGTCGTCGGTCACGGGGAGCAAGTCGTCGATGATGTGAAGTGGTGCTCGGGTGCGATACGCGGTAGCCAGGCGACTCCAGTCGGCCGCGACCACGGTGCTCCGGGCCGGAGCATCGCCGCCGGCCAATGACCCCAGCGCTTGAATGGCCACCTCGTCGGGCATCGGTTCGAGCCCGGATTCGAGGGTCACGCGGCGATGCTGCTCGGTCTCGTTGTCAGCCAGCGACTTCCATAAGCCCCAATTCACGGCGGTAGCCGGAAGCCCTGCCGCCCGGCGCGCATAGGCGAAGGCGTCGAGGAAGGTGGTGGTGGCCGCGTAATGAGCCAGCCAGCGGGATCCGAGCACGCCGGAAATCGATGAGAAGAATACAAACTGGCGAACCGGCTGCTGCAGCGAGAGGTGATGCAGCAGTGACACCGCGTCCAGCTTCGGACGAAACATCACGTTGACGTCATCGTCGGTCATCTCGCAAAGAGTCACGGGTCCACCGCTATAGGCCGCCAGGTAGATGCCACCCAACGGAGGAAGGTCCGCACCGAAGCGGTGGAACAGCTCCGTCATCGCGGTTTCATCCGATGCGTCGGCGGCCACCGTAACCAAATTGGCCCCTTTGGCGGAGAGGGTTTCGGCCAACTCATCCAGTCGGGAACCCGGATCGCGCGATACCGCAACGATGGTGGCGGCCCCCATGTCGGCGAGCTGCTGGATCAGCAGAGGGCCGATCTTGCCGGTCGCCCCGATAACCAGATGGCTGACCCCATTGCCGAGCTCGACCGTCGAGACCGATGGCGGCGTGCGCCTACGCAGGCGCGGGACATGGCGCACGCCTGCCCGGTAGACAACCTGATCCTCGTCGTCGCCGCTGTGCGCCTCGGTGAGTACGTATCGGGTGGCCAGCCCTGCGGGCACCGACTCATCCACATCGATGACCCCGCCCCAGATTTCGGGATGCTCCAAGGCAAGGGTGCGGCCCAGTCCCCACAACGCCGCATGCGCGGGATTGGCCCGGTCACCTTCCGAGAGCGGTTGGGCATTGCGGGTCAGGATGAACAGTTTGGGCGGTGATGCCGTCGCCGCCATCGCCGCGCTCAGGTTTCGCCCCGCGTTGAACAGGGTGTAGCCCGGTGCGCCGTCAAAGAAAGCCGGCGCGGCAGTGGGCGCGTAGCACACATGGCTCACCCCACCGAGGGCATCGGCGAGCGCCGCGCTATCAGCGTGCTCGGTCAGCGCCGACGGCGACATAACCGTGACGGTGGCGTCTTCACCTAGACCATGGCTGATCTGCGCACCCGCGCCATCGTCGGCGATCACCAGCCAAGGGCCGACGGCCGGACCGCTTTCGGCGCTCAGTGGACGAACCGGCCACTCTAATTCGCAATACCACTCCGCTGGGATCACCTGGCCGTCGCTCACGCGTGGCTCGCTGTGCTGCGCAGCGGTTTCGGTTCGGCGCGTGGTGGGTGTGGGGTTGATCCAGTGGCGGGTGTGGTGCCAGGGGGTGGCGGGGATTTGAGT
>NZ_LZJZ01000044.1 GCF_001667585.1 Mycobacterium sp. E2733 | reverse complement strand
AGCGCCCTGAGGGCGTGGAGGAGTGAGATGCTGACCGACCCGAAGACCGGCGAAGCGGAGATCACCGACGAGTTCGACCGCCGCGACCAGATTCTCGACGCGGCGAACGAATGCTTCACACAGCTCGGGATCCAGCGCACGAGCGTTCAGGACGTGGCGCGGATGGCGAACGTTTCCCGGGGCACGGTGTACCGCTACTTCGAGGACCGCAATGTGCTCATCGACGCCGCCATCGAGTTCGGGGCGCAGCGGTTCTATCGTGACGTGGCGACCGCAATGGCTAAGAAAAGTACGCTGGCCGAGCAGGTTGGCGCGATGGCCGAAACACACGCGAGGATCTTGCTCGACCACCGAACTCGCAACCGTTTGATGGCCGATGACGCTGAGCTGATGCGGCACATGATCTCTGACGGGGATACGGCGGTCCGGCGGACGACCAAATTTCTCGAACCCTACGTACGTGACGCGCGTGACCGCGGAGAGGTTGGTGCCGGGGTCGACGTGACGGCCGCCAGCGAATGGCTCGCCCGCATCATCTGGTCGTTCTCTACCGTCAACGAGGCACAGACATTCGACATGTCCAAGCCTGACACCGTCCGACGCTACGT
>NZ_LZJZ01000043.1 GCF_001667585.1 Mycobacterium sp. E2733 | reverse complement strand
ACGTAGCGTCGGACGGTGTCAGGCTTGGACATGTCGAATGTCTGTGCCTCGTTGACGGTAGAGAACGACCAGATGATGCGGGCGAGCCATTCGCTGGCGGCCGTCACGTCGACCCCGGCACCAACCTCTCCGCGGTCACGCGCGTCACGTACGTAGGGTTCGAGAAATTTGGTCGTCCGCCGGACCGCCGTATCCCCGTCAGAGATCATGTGCCGCATCAGCTCAGCGTCATCGGCCATCAAACGGTTGCGAGTTCGGTGGTCGAGCAAGATCCTCGCGTGTGTTTCGGCCATCGCGCCAACCTGCTCGGCCAGCGTGGCCTTCTTGGCCATCGCTGCGGCGACTTCGCGGTAGAAGCGTTGAGCGCCGTGCTCTATGGCCGCTTCGATCAGCACGTCGCGGTCGACGAAGTATCGGTAGATGGTGCCGCGGGACACCTTGGCCATTCGCGCCACGTCCTGAACGCTCGTGCGCTGGATGCCGAGCTGTGTGAAGCATTCGTTTGCCGCGTCGAGAATCTGGTCGCGGCGGTCGAACTCGTCGGTGATCTCCGCTTCGCCGGTCTTCGGGTCGGTCAGCATCTCACTCCTCCACGCCCTCAGGGCTAT
>NZ_LZJZ01000042.1 GCF_001667585.1 Mycobacterium sp. E2733 | reverse complement strand
TCGACGAACGCGGCCGCTCCTACCTTGCCGGGATGTTGACCGCACTTCGGTCCGACGCCGGCCGGCGCACGGCCGGGATACCGACCCTGCCCCGAAGCGCTCCCTTCGATTCCGGCACCCGGCTGTGGGTCGATGGCCTGCTCGCGGGCCTGTTCTCGCGCAATGATGCACCCCGGCCGGCGCCCGAACCGGCGGCCAAGGAACCGGCGATCGAGCCACCCAAAGCCAGGCCCGCCAAACGGGCACCCGTCGTGGTGCTGTGGGCGTCGCAAACCGGGAACGCCGAAGAGCTCGCCACCGATATCGCCGCCCAACTGGGCACCGCCGACGTGCCGGTCTCGTTGCGCGCCATGAACGATTTCCCCGTGGGTGAACTGGCGACGACTCGGGAGCTGCTGCTGATCACCAGCACCACCGGTGACGGTGAACCCCCGGACAACGGGGCGGGCTTCTGGCGCGCGTTGACAACCGCCGGCGCAACGACATTCAGCGACACCCGCTACGCCGTGCTCGCGCTCGGCGACTCCAACTACGACGACTTCTGCGGCCACGGCCGCAAACTCGACGAGCGTCTGGCCGAGCTGGGGGCGACCCGCATCCTCGACCGGGTCGACTGCGAACCGGATTACGACGACGCCGCGGGCAAGTGGCTTAGCGGTGTTATCCAAGCGCTGTCGCGCAAGCCCACACCGGTGGGTGGGGATGGCGGTGCGGCGGCGAGCACCCCGGCTGCCGCACCAGTTCGACCGGCCAACGTCTCCGGAGCGGTCGGGTACACCAAGAAACGCCCCCTGATCACCGGCATGGTCCGCAACACCGTGTTGAGTCAGCCGAAATCGGCAAAAGACGTGCGGCATTTGGTTTTCAGCATGCCGGAAGAAACCGTGCGCTACGAGGCCGGTGACGCGCTCGGGGTGTGGCCCCGCAACAGCGACCGGTTGGTCGACGAGTGGCTGGCCGTCACCGGACTGGACGGGCAGACGCCCGTCGAGGTCGGCGAGCATGGTCTGATGTCGTTGCGCTCAGCGCTCACCGAGCGCATCGAGATCGCCCACATCAGCCGAGACCTGGTGCGGTTCGTGCAGGAGCGCACCGGCGACCCGTCACTCGCCGAGCTGCTGAAGCCGGAAAACAAGCGCGCACTGTCGGATTGGGCGTGGGGCCGCCAGTCCATCGACCTGTTGGCGCAGCACCCGGTTTGGGCGTCGGCGCACGAGTGGCTCAGGGTGCTCAAACGCCTTCAGCCGCGGCTGTACTCGATCTCGTCGAGCCCCAAAGAGTGCCCCGGGGAGGTCCACCTGACGGTCTCGCCGGTGCGCTACAACTTCCAGGGCATCCCGCGCCGCGGGGTGTGCTCGACGTATCTGGCCGACCGCTCACCCGGTGATCGAGTGGCCGTCTATCTGCAGCAATCGAGCAACTTCCGGCCGCCCAGCGATTCGCACACGCCGATGATCATGATCGGTCCGGGCACGGGAATCGCGCCCTTCCGCGGTTTCCTGCAGGAGCGGCGCGCGCTCGGGCACACCGGACCGAACTGGCTGTTCTTCGGCGAGCAGCACGCCGCCACGGACTACTACTACCGCGACGAACTCGAGAAGATGCGTGATGACGGGTTCCTCACCGAATTGGACCTCGCGTTCTCCCGGGACCAGCAGCACAAGGTCTACGTGCAACACCTGATGCACAACCGCGGGGCCGAGCTGTGGTGCTGGCTGCAGGACGGCGCCCAACTCTACGTTTGCGGTACCGCCGACCCCATGGCCAAGGACGTCGACCGTGCGCTCTGCGAGATCGCGGCCGAACACGGCAACCTCGATCCCGACGCCGCGAAGGAGTACGTCCAGTCGCTGAGCGCCGACAAGCGCTATCACCGCGACGTTTACTAGGGCTCCCGGGCCGCCCGACTCTGTAATACGACGGAAACGTCGCGCGCCTGCCGCTGAAACAACCTCGCTGCACCATTCAGTCATTGGTTGCGTCGAGGAGGGACTAGGCGTGGCTCTGGACTTTGACGGGCCCCTCGAGGACACCGCGCGGGCTGTCTGCCCGTTGCAGTGCCGGCTGCGGCGCGGCGCCGCGGACGACGACCTGCTCGGTGACCGGGTCGATTGGGCCGGTTTGCCGGTCAACTTGGACCTGGCGTTCTCACCGCAGCAACGCGACAAGGTCTACACGCAGCACCTGATGCGCAAGCGCGGCACGCAACTTCGGCGGAGGTTGCAGGACCGGGGCCAGTGGTGCGCCTGCGAAGAAGTCGCGAAAGACGGGCAGGTGTAGCTCCGGCGATCGTCGCGAATTTGTAGGACGTTTCATGTCGACATTAAGTTCAATGAGAGCGTAAAAGCATTACCTGCGAAAGCAATTGCTGCCAGATAGGCTTGCCGCGTGGCCGATCATCCGTCGTCCTACCTGGTGTTGGCGTCCCAGCGAAGCGGCAGCACACTGCTGGTCGAGTCGCTGCGCGCGACCGGCGTCGCCGGCGAACCGCAGGAGTTCTTCCAATACCTGCCGGCCACCAGCCAGGCGCCGCAGCCCCGCGAGTGGTTCGCCGGCGTGGAGGACGAGTCGATCCTGCGGCTGCTTGACCCGCTCGACGCCGGGACGCCGGACCTCGCGCCCCCCGAGATCTGGCGCGACTACATCCGCACGGTCGGCAGGACGCCGAACGGGATATGGGGTGGCAAGCTGATGTGGAATCAGACGCCGCTCCTGCTGAACCGCGCGAAGAATCTGCCGAATCGCAGCGGCGACGGCCTGCTGGCCGCGATCACCGACGTGGTGGGCGAGGAGCCGCTGTTCATCTATGTGCACCGCCCCGACGTCGTTTCGCAGGCGGTGTCGTTCTGGCGGGCGGTGCAGACACGGGTGTGGCGGGGACGGCCCGACCCGGCTCGCGATGCGCGCGCTACCTATCATGCCGGCGCGATCGCACACGTTGTCACCATGCTGCGCGCCCAGAACGAGGGCTGGCGGAATTGGTTCGCCGACGAAAACGTCAAGCCCATGGAGATTCCGTATCCGGTGTTGTGGCGCAACTTGACTCAAGTGGTAGCCGCCATCCTCGAAGGGCTGGGACTCGACCCGCGGCTGGCGCCCGAGCCAGTCCTGGAACGTCAGGCCGACCAGCGCTCCGATGACTGGGTGGACCGGTACCGCGCGGATGCCGAGAAGCTCGGCTTGCCAACCTGACCTGGTACCCCGGGAGTCGTCTGTTCCCGGAGCCGCCTTGGCTTCTTTCGCGGCCCGCTCCCCGGGCGTGAGACGGCCGGGGTTGCTCGGCAAAACCTGAGCTCAACCGGCCAAATTGTCGAATGTCCTATAGTGGGCGTTATGCAACAGGCCACACAGCCGTGCCTTGTCCTTACGTGCCGCACCGCCGTGCACTGCTGTTGTTGTTGTTGATTCTCTGACGCCGCAGAAACCCTCGCGTTTCCCCTTGGTTTGCGGGCGCTCGCACAGGTAGCACCCAGCGGCCGCGTCTGCGTTAGTCAATCTCGAAGAAGGATCAACCCGCCCATGACCATATTGCCCATACGCCTCGCGTCGCCATCGAATTCGACATCACCTGTTACGCCGACAAAGCTTGTAACGACATCGCCTGAGGAAGACAGATGAGCATCGCAGATAACGTCACAGAACTGATCGGGAACACTCCGCTGGTCCGGCTGAACCGGGTCACCGACGGGGCGGCCGCCGATGTCGTCGCCAAGCTGGAGTTCTTCAATCCCGGAAACAGCGTGAAGGACCGCATCGGGGTCGCGATGATCGACGCGGCCGAAAAGGCGGGCCTGATCAAGCCGGACACGATCATCCTCGAACCGACGAGCGGAAACACGGGCATTGCCCTGGCGCTGGTGGCTGCGGCCCGCGGTTATCGCTGCGTGTTGGTGATGCCCGAGACGATGAGCATGGAGCGGCGGATGCTGCTGCGCGCATTGGGCGCCGAGATCGTCCTGACACCGGGCTCGGAGGGCATGCCGGGCGCCATCGCCAAGGCGGAGGAGTTGGCCAAGAGCGACCAACGCTATTGGGTGCCCCAACAGTTCGAGAACCCCGTGAACCGGGAGATTCACCGCAGGACCACCGCCGAAGAGGTGTGGCGCGACACCGACGGCAAGATCGACATCTTCGTGGCCGGCGTGGGCACCGGCGGCACCATCACCGGGGTCGCCGAGGTCATCAAGGAACGCAAGCCGTCGGCGCAGTTCGTCGCCGTGGAGCCGGCGGCGTCCCCGGTGCTCTCGGGGGGACAAAAAGGTCCCCACCCGATCCAGGGCCTGGGCGCCGGATTCGTACCGCCGGTGCTCGACATGGAACTCGTCGACGAGGTCATCACCGTCGGCAACGAAGAGTCCATGGACCTGGCCCGTCGGCTGGCACGCGAGGAGGGCCTGCTGGTCGGCATCTCGTCGGGCGCCGCGGTGGTCGGTGCCCTGCAGGTGGCCCGCCGCCCAGAAAACGCCGGGAAGCTTGTCGTCGTCGTCCTGCCTGATTTCGGCGAGCGATACCTGAGCACCCCGCTGTTCGCCGACCTGGCGGGTTAGCCATGCTCGACGCCGTACGCCGAGACATTCGGGCCGCCAGGGAGCGCGATCCCGCTGCCCCGACGACGCTTCAGGTGATCTTCGCCTACCCGGGCGTGCATGCCATCTGGGGCCACCGGATCAGCCACTGGCTGTGGAACCGCGGCGCCCGGCTGGCCGCACGGATACTCAACGAGGTCACCCGCATCCTGACCGGAGTCGACATCCACCCCGGCGCCGTCCTCGGTGCGGGCCTCTTCATCGACCACGCCACCGGGGTCGTGATCGGCGAGACGGCGGAAGTCGGCGAGGACGTGACGATCTATCACGGCGTCACGCTCGGCGGCAGCGGACGGGATACCGGCAAACGCCACCCGACCATCGGTGACCGGGTGACCATCGGCGCCGGCGCCAAGGTGCTCGGAGCGATCAAGATCGGCGATGACAGCCGGATCGGCGCCAACGCCGTCGTAGTCAAAGAGGTGCCGTCCTGCGCCGTGGTCATCGGGGTTCCCGGTCAGGTCATCAGTCGCCACGGTCGAAACAGCCCGGACGACTCGATGATGCCCGACCTCGTGGGCGTCAGCCTCCAGTCCCTCCTGACCCGGGTCGCCAAGCTCGAGGCGTCCAACGACGGGCAACAATCCGGAAGTGTCATCCGGCCACCCGAAGCCGGGGTGTGGCACGGCGAAGATTTTTCTATCTGAGGACCAATTGAGCACTCTTGTCATCGCGGGGACGGCGCTGATCGCCGCGCTGGGCGCTGCCACTGCGGCAGGCGCGATGATCAATCGACGGTCCGGGGTACTTCGCGAGACGAGTCTCGGGCCCACGCAGGACGGGGCAGATCTCGGGCTGTCCGAGGCGGGTCCGACCGTCGTCCATTTCACCGCGGCATGGTGTGGTCCATGCGCTTCGGTGCGCCGCGTGGTTCAGCAAGTGTGCAGCGATCTCCCCGACGTGACCCATCTCGAGATCGATATTGACACCAATCCTGCAGCAGCCAAGCAGCTTTCGGTGTTGTCGCTGCCAACTACCTTCATCTTCGACGCCGACGGCCGGCAGCGGTACCGTAGCGCGGGCGTCCCGAAGGCGGCTGACCTGCGGCAGGCGTTGCAGCCTCTGCTGGCTTGACCCGCGGTGCCGGCGCTTCGGATGCCGTTCAAGATGCGGTCACCGCGATCGACGCTACGGTTGCCGTAAGGGACCACGTCAGGGACGGAGAACTGCGATGAGCGACCCCCACGCGCCGAAGATCCCGGCGGCGCTGTCATCGCCGAGCCTGAACCGTGGGGTCGGCTTCACGCACGAGCAGCGGCGACAGTTGGGCCTGACCGGCCGGCTCCCGTCGGCGGTGCTCACGCTCGACGAACAGGCCGACCGGGTGTGGCATCAATTGCAAAGCCTGGCAACGGATCTGGGCCGCAACCTGCTGTTGGAGCAGCTGCATTACCGCCACGAACTGCTCTACTACAAGGTGCTGGAAGACCATCTTCCGGAATTGATGCCGGTGGTCTACACGCCCACCGTCGGCGAGGCCATTCAACGGTTCTCCGACGAATACCGCGGACAGCGCGGGCTTTTCCTGAGCATCGACGAGCCGGACGAGATCGAGCCCGCCTTCGCAACTTTCGGGCTGGAACCGGAAGACGTGGACCTGATCGTGTGTACCGACGCCGAAGCGATCCTGGGCATCGGCGACTGGGGCGTGGGCGGCATCCAGATCGCGGTGGGCAAGTTGGCGCTGTATACCGCTGGGGCCGGCATCGATCCCCGTCGCTGCATCGCGGTCTCCCTCGACGTGGGCACCAATAACGAACAGCTGCTTCAGGATCCGTTCTACTTGGGCAATCGTCACGCCCGGCGCCGCGGCGACGAATACGACGACTTCGTCAATCGCTACATCGAAACCGCTCACCGGCTGTTCCCGAAAGCGATCCTGCATTTCGAAGACTTCGGGCCCCTGAACGCACGGCGGATCCTGCACACATACGGCGACAAGTACTGCGTGTTCAACGACGACGTCCAGGGAACCGGCGCGGTGGTCGTCGCGGCCGTGTACGGCGGATGCCACGTCACCGGTGTGCCGCTGCGCGATCAGCGCGTGGTCGTCTTCGGGGCAGGCACCGCGGGAATCGGGGTGGCCGACCAGATTCGTGACGCGATGGTCTCCGACGGCGCCTCCATCGAGCAGGCCGCGGCGCGGATCTGGCCGATCGACAAGCAGGGCCTGCTATTCGACGACATGGAGGACCTGCGCGATTTCCAGGTTCCCTACGCGAAGAACCGCGCGCAGCTGGGCGTGGGAGCGGGAGATCGGGTGGGATTGGTGGACACCATCAAGCTCGCCTCCCCGACCATCCTGCTCGGCTCCTCGGCCGTGTTCGGCGCCTTCACCGAGAAGGTCGTGCAGGCCATGACCGCGTCATGTGAGCGCCCGATGATCTTCCCGCTGTCCAACCCGACGTCGCGCATGGAAGCCATGCCGGCCGACGTGCTGCAGTGGTCCGACGGCAAGGCGCTGATCACCACCGGCACCCCCGTCGCACCGATCGAATACGACGGCACCACCTTCACCATCGGGCAGGCCAACAACGTGCTGGTGTTCCCCGGAATCGGGCTGGGCATCATCGTCGCCGGCGCCAGGCTGCTGACCAAGGGAATGCTGCAGGAGGCGGCGAAAGCCATTGTTGCGCAGGCCAGCCCGTCAACGGTCGGGGATTCGTTACTACCTGATGTCAGGGCGTTGCGCGCCATCTCGACGGCGGTTGCCGAGGCCGTGTATCACGCCGCCGTCGCCGACGGCGTGGCCACCAGGATGCATGCCGACCCGCGGCAGGCCGTGCTCGGCACCGTCTGGGCCCCGGCATACGACTAGCGCTTTCCGGACGGTTCCGCCGCCGGATCGTTCGGGTGCGGCGCCAGCGGCGCCACCCGGTGCCTAGGGGCCGCCACCCTTGTGACCGGGCGACCACGTCGACGGCGGCCAGAGCGCCGGACACTGAGTTTCAACCTTGCTCCCCCGCCTGGACTCGAACCAGGAACCTATCGGTTAACAGCCGAACGCTCTGCCAATTGAGCTACGGGGGATCAACACGATCGCGGGACGACTCTAGCGTACTGGCATAACCGCACCCAACTGGACAGGACCGGCCTCGTCTCACCCCGGGGATCGGATCGGGCGCGCACGCACCGGGGTGAGTGAGGCAGGATGGGAACGGTCGATAGTCGGGAGGAACGCTTTGATCCGGTATGTCGTGGTGCTGGGACTGGGTTACGTGCTGGGCGCGAAGGCCGGGCGTCGCCGATACGAACAAATCGTCGGCACCTATCGCGCGCTGACCAGCAGCCCCGCCGCGAAGTCGGTGATCCAGGGGGGACGCCGCAAGATCGCGAATCGGATCTCCCCCGACACCGGCTTCGTGACCGTTGCCGAGATCGATGACCAAACGGCCATCTTGGAGCGCGGTGCCGAGCGACCGGCCGACGAGGCCCTTACATCGTCAGATCGTCGCCGCTAGCCTGCTCCAGCAGGCTGCGCCGGTAGGCCTCCATGGCCACCAGGTCACCGAACAACGCGTGGTACTCGTCACCCTGTTCGATCGGCGACATGCGCTGCAGTTTGGACTTCACCTCGGCGATCTGCCGGCCCATCCACACCTCCTGCAGCCGGGCCAGGACCCCGGCGATGTACCGCACCAGCTTCTCGTCGTCATCGACCTGGATGGCCTCCACGCCGAGCTCGCTGACCAGCCCCGCGGTGAGGTCCGAGGCGGCCCGCTGACGGACCGCGTCGATCCACTGCGCCCCGGTGATGCCGCTCGACGTGCCGCCCGCGGCCTCGATGGCCGCGCGCACGGCGGCGTAACCGGGGTGGGTGAAGCTTTCGACGGGCAACGTGTCGAATATCGGCCCGGCCAGCGCCGGATACTGCAACGCCGACTTGAGCGCCGCGCGCTGCGGCCTGAGCGTCGGGTCGCGTGGGTCCGGAGGTGTGGCGGCGGGGTGGCCCGCGGCCGCCGCCCGGGGCTGCTGCGCGGCGCGGCGGGGGGCATTCTGGCCGGAACCGCCCCGCGCCGGTGCCGACGACTTCTTGGCCTGGCTGCGCACCCGGTCGATGACCTGCGCCACGTCGTCCCAGCCGACCCAACCGGCGAGCTGGCGGGCGTACTCGTCACGCAGCGTGGGGTCTTTGATCTGACTCACCATCGGCACGCAGCGGCGCAGCGCCGCGACCCTGCCCTCGGCGCTGTCCAGGTCCATCTCGGCGATAGCGGTGCGTATCGCGAATTCGAACAATGGGGTGCGCCGGGCCACCAGGTCGCGCAGCGCGCCGTCGCCCGACTTCAACCGCAGATCGCAGGGATCCATGCCGTCCGGGGCCACCGCGACGAAGGACTGCCCCGCCAGATTCTGCTCGCCGCCGAAGGCCTTGAGGGCGGCGGCGCGGCCGGCCGCATCACCGTCAAAGACGTAGATCAGCTCGCCGCGGAAGAAGCTGTCGTCCATCATCAGTCGGCGCAGCATCGACAGATGTTCGTCGCCGAATGCGGTGCCGCACGACGCCACGGCGGTGGTGACCCCGGCCAGATGCATCGCCATCACGTCGGTGTAGCCCTCGACGACGACCGCCTGGTGCCCCCTGGCGATGTCGCGTTTGGCCAGATCGATGCCGAACATCACCGACGACTTCTTGTACAGCAGCGTCTCGGGAGTGTTGATGTACTTGGCTTCCATCGGATCGTCGTCGAAGAGGCGGCGGGCGCCGAACCCGATCACCTCGCCGGCCGCGGTGCGGATGGGCCACAACAGCCGGCGGTGGAAGCGATCCATCGGGCCGCGCCTCCCCTGTCGCGACAGGCCGGCCGCTTCCAGCTCCTTGAACTCGAAACCTCTGCGCACCAGATGTTTTGTCAGTGAATCCCACCCGGATGGGGCGAATCCGCAGCCGAACCGGCGGGCCGCCTCGGCGTCGAAATTCCGTTCCGTCAGGTACTGGCGGGCCGGTGCCGCCTCGTCGGATTCCAGCGCCGCCGCGTAGAACTCCGCCGCGGCCGCGTTGGCCGCGACGAGCCGGCTGCGGCTGCCGCGGTCGCGTTGCACGCTGGTCGCCGGACCGGTGTAGCTGATGGTGTGGCCGATCCGGTCGGCGAGCAGCTCGACGGCCTCGACAAAGGTGACGTGTTCGATCTTCTGGATGAAGGCGTAGACGTCGCCGCCCTCCCCGCAGCCGAAGCAGTGGAAGTGGCCGTGGTTCGGGCGGACGTGGAACGACGGCGACTTCTCGTCGTGAAACGGGCACAGGCCCTTGAGGGAATCGGCTCCCGCGCGCCGCAATTGGACGTAGTCGCCGACAACTTCGTCGATGCGAACCCGCTCGCGGATGGCGGCGATATCGCGATCGGGAATGCGGCCCCGGCCCCTGGGCCGGGCGTCATCCTCTCCCGCGCGCGGGTGGTGCCCCCACGAACCTGCCGGGCTGGACATCGGCTCAGTCTAGAGCCCGGAGCCGGCCGGCTAGCCGGTTCCGATGACGCCGCATGCCACCCGTTCCATCGCGTTGTCGGCGCCTTCGGCGCCGTGCAGCATCAACGCTTTGCCCTCGCCACCCAGCAGGACGTCCCGGTTGAACGCGTCGGTGGTGGTCACCAGGTAGGCCGAGCCGTCCGAACGCACCTCCAGCGACGTCAGGTCGCCGCTTTCCGGCTTGCCCGTGTGTCCGGGCGCCTGGTAGTGGCCGCCGGCGGACAGGAAGTTGCCGGGCGGACCGCCGGTCGGGGCGACGGAGTTGGGCTCGCACTTGCCGATCTGGTGGACGTGCAGGCCGTGGAAGCCCGGCGACAGGATGCCGCCGGCCACCGTCTTGACGGTGACGGTCACGTACCC
This sequence comes from Mycobacterium sp. E2733, assembly GCF_001667585.1. Classification (GTDB taxonomy): domain Bacteria; phylum Actinomycetota; class Actinomycetes; order Mycobacteriales; family Mycobacteriaceae; genus Mycobacterium. The sequence continues at coordinate 50,860 of NZ_LZJZ01000042.1, read as the reverse complement.
GCCGGTGAAGTCGAACGTCGCCGTGGCAACCGACCGCCCGTCGGGCGTCTTCAGTTGCGCGGTGAGCGATTCGCCGTTGGGCGCCGGCGTCGTCGTCTCACCCGACGATGCCGGCGGGGCGCTCTTGACCGGAGGGGTGGTGCCGGACTGGGTGCTCGCATGTTGGGGTGAGCTGCAGGCGGTCATGGCGACGACGGGAAGCCCCACCGCGAGGGTGGCGATACCGCTGAATTTGGTCATGCCGGGCAGCCTAGTCCGCGACGACGACGGCGCTGCCGAGGGATGACCCGCGGTTAACCGGTGGCCTGGCGCGCGTCGATACGCTCCAGCCGACCCTCGGTATATGAGGCGATCTGATCGACGATGACCCGTAGCCGGGCGCGGTCGTCGGCCGCGGTGGTGAACGCCGCGGCGAAGACCGGGTCGAGTGTTCGGGGTGCCCCGGAGTACAGCCACCGGGCCACCCGGTGGATCCGTTCGCGCTGCAGGGCCTGGCTGCCCAGATGCCTCGGATCGGACATGATGAATTGCAGCGCCAAGATTTTCAGCAGCGCGACCTCGGCGCGCACGAGGTCCGGTACCAGCAGGTCGGCCCGGTACCGCACCAGCGGGCCGGGACCGGCCGCGGCGCGAGTGGTGGCAATGGCGGCCGAGGCGAATCTGCCGACCAATTCACTGGTGAGTCGCTTGAGCGCCACCGCCGCGGCCAGCGTGGCGTCGTACTTACCGACCGCGGCGACCACCGGCAGCCCTGAGAGCCGCCGGGCGGCCGCCATGACGTCGTCCGCGCTCACCCGGGAGAATTCGCTCTCGCCCAGTTTGGCCAGGGCGGCCGCCTCGTCGTCGTCGGCGAGCACGCGCAGGTCGATGCGCTGGGAGACGACGCCGTCCTCGATGTCGTGCACCGAATAGGCGATATCGTCCGCCCAGTCCATCACCTGCGCTTCCAGGCACATCCGGCCCTCCGGCGCGCGGGCCCGAAGCCAGGCCGCCGGCTCGCGGTCCTCGTCGTAGAACCCGAACTTGCGCTTTCCATTACCCCGCGGCCACGGATACTTGGTGACCGCGTCCAGGGAGGCGCGGGTCAGGTTTAACCCCGCGCTATTGCCTTGCTCGTCAAGCACTTTGGGCTCGAGGCTGGTCAGGATGCGAAAGTTCTGCGCATTGCCCTCGAAACCGCCGTAGTCGGCGGCGAACTCATCCAGGGCGCGCTCGCCGTTGTGGCCGTAGGGCGGGTGTCCGATGTCGTGGGCCAGGCCGGCCAGCTCGACCAGGTCGAGGTCGCAGCCCAGGCCGACCGCCATCCCCCGCCCGATCTGGGCGACCTCCAGCGAGTGGGTCAGCCGGGTGCGCGGCGTGTCGCCTTCGCGAGGCCCGACGACCTGGGTCTTGTCGGCCAGCCGGCGCAACGCGGCGCTGTGCAGCACGCGAGCCCGGTCCCGGGCGAAGTCGGTGCGGTGCTGACCTTCCGTACCCGGCAGACCGGCAGTCTTCGGCGCTTCGCGTACCCGCCGTTGACGGTCGAAGTCCTCGTAAGGGTCTTGCCGATTCGTGGTCACCGCAGCACAGTCTGCCAGGGAATGCGGGGCGACGGACCGCTCCGCCGCACGGCTGTTTGCCCGCGTCGTCACCGGGCTAAATTGGCGTCATGCGCTCTGCTCGCCTGTTAGGTGTGATCGCGACGATCCTCGCAATCGGTTTCGGCGGCGGGCTGCTCGTGGCACCAATGGCCGGCGCGCAACCCCCGTTCCGGCTGGCGGATTACGTCACCGACAACGCGGGCGCCCTGTCGGACTCCGGCCGTGCGGCGGTCACGTCGGCGGTGCGCAAGCTCTACACGGATCGGCACATCCGGCTTTGGGTGGTCTACGTCGACGACTTTTCCGACCAGAGCCCGGTTAACTGGGCAGAGCGCACGGTGCGTACCAGCGATCTGGGCGACTATGACGCCCTGCTGGCCGTCGCCACCCGCAGCCGTGCCTACGCCTTCCTGGTGCCGTCCACCGTCAAGAGCGTCAACGCGCGTCAGGTCGATGACTTGCGGCACAACAAGATCGAGCCCGCCTTGCACAACGGCGACTGGAGCGGCGCCGCGGTCGCGGCGGCCAACGGGCTCAATTCCTCGCCGGGTTCGTCGGGGCGGGTGGCCCTGCTGGTCACGCTGGCAATCATTCTCGTGGCGGTGACGGCCTTGCTGCTGATCATGCGCTATCGCGCTCGGCGGCGGCGCGCGGCCGAATTGGCCGCGGCCCGACGGGTCGACCCCACCGACTCCCAAGCGCTGGCCGCCGTGCCGCTGCAGGCCCTCGACGACCTGTCGCGCGCGCTGGTTGTGGATGTCGACAATGCCGTGCGAACCAGCTCCAACGAAGTCGACCTGGCGGTCGCCGAGTTCGGTGAAGAGCGGACTGAGCCCTTCACCCGGGCCGTGGCCAACGCCAAAGCCGCTCTGTCCCAAGCGTTCACGGTGCGACAGCAGCTGGACGACAGTACACCGGAGACGCCCGAGCAGCGCCGCGAGCTGCTCACCCGGGTGGTCGTGTCGGCGGCGCGCGCCGACCGCGAGCTGGAGTCGCAGACCGACGCGTTCGAGAACCTGCGCGATCTGGTGATCAATGCCCCGTCGCGGCTCGACGCGCTGACCCAGCGGTACGTCGAGCTCACCAGCCGGATAGCGCCGTCAGAGCAGCGCCTAGCCGAGCTGCACGACCAATTCGACGCTGGCGCACTGACTTCCGTGTCCGGCAACGTCTCGGCCGCCAAGGAGCGGCTGGCGTTCGCCGACCGCAACATTGGCACCGCCCGGGGTTTGGCCGCCGAAGCCGTCAGCGGCCGGCAGGCGGGCTTGGTGGATGCGGTGCGTGCCGCCGAGTCCGCGCTCGGGCAGGCGCGTGCGCTCCTCGACTCGGTGGACAACGCGGCCACCGACATCCAGCACGCCATCGACCGGCTGCCGTCGGCCGTGGCCGACATCCAGGCGGACATCAAACGCGCGGGCGAGCTGCTGCAGAAAGCCCAGACAACCGCTCACACCGGCGATCTGCTCGCGGCGCGCGATGCGGCCGCTCGGGCCGTCGACGGCGCGCGCGCCGCCGGCTCCACCGACCCGCTCGGCGTGTTCGCCCAGTTGGCCAGGGCGGATGCCGATCTCAACGGGCTGCTGGTCACCCTGGCGCAGGAGCAGGCCAACGCCGAGCAGCTCAACCGATCATTGGAGCAGGCGCTGTTCACCGCCGAGTCCCGGGTGCGAGCGGTCTCCGACTACATCGACACGCGTCGCGGCAGCATCGGCCCAGAGGCCCGCACCCGGCTCGCCGAAGCCACCCGGCATCTGCAAGCCGCGCGGGACAAGAGGGCTACGAACCCGACCGAGGCGATCTCCCACGCCAATGCTGCGTCGACGCTGGCCGCCCAGGCGCAGGCGTTGGCCAACGCCGATGTGCAATCCATTCAGCGCGCCTACACGCGCCGCGGGGGCAGCGACATGGGCGCGATGCTGGGCGGCATCATCATCGGCAACCTGCTGGGCGGGGGCATGAGGGGCGGCTTCGGCGGCTGGAGTCCCACATCATTCGGCGGCTCGTCGGGGGGCGGCTCCGGCGGCGGCTTCATGGGCGGCGGCGGTCGATTCTGAGCCGCTCGCGCTAGACCCCGGCGGTCAACCGGCGGCCGGTGAGTGCGGAATCACGCCTCCGCTGCGCGGCATCTCGAAGTGGGGTTCGGCTTCGCCTTCCCACCGCTTCCACTCGGTCCATTCTTTGGTGTCCGCGACCGCGGTAGGGGCGGGGGCCTCGGCCGCCACGTCGCCGGGATCGGCGCTCACTTCCGGCTTCGGGGCCCAATGGTCGTAGTCATCCGGCGGCACGACAACGCCCCACACGAGCGGAACCGAAAGACCACCGAGCATCCCCGACTCACCCCGAACCGCCGATACCGAGTCATCGGGTAACGGCGGACCAAGAGGCAAAAGCATGTTGCCCCCTTCCACAGCCGATTTTCGGAGGCTGTGGCCGAACCTAATAACAGCAAGCAGGCACATCGTAAGCCAAACTTCAGACAAATACCCGAAAAACGTGGATTTGCTTTTCGCGAGGCATCCGCCGGCCGCCCGGGCCGAAACCGGCAAGCGGGCCACCGGACCCACAGCGCCAGTCGGATGGCGGTGGTCCCGCGCTATCCGCCCTTGGTCCGCGGGACGACCTTGGGCCGCGACTGCACGACGTGTGGATTCTCCCCGCCGCGGCGTCCCCTCCGGTCGGTCTGGTCGGTCTTGTCGTTCCCGGTTTCCCGGCCGTCCATCGCCATGGCCATGGCCGGGGACGAACCGGCGGGTGCGGATGACGGCGAAGACGATCCCCCGGTCGCGATCGGGGTCGGTATTTGGGTGCCCAAGGCCGGCACGGCGAGACTCGTGAGGACCGCCGGCACCGGCATCGAGCCCTGCCAGGTCGGCGGCACTGTAATCGCTCCCACGAACCGCGCCGTGCCCAACCCGGCCGTCGCGACGCCCAGCCCGCCGGCCGACTGCAACCCATGCACGCCGCCCGCGATGGCTTGCGGGGTTCCCGCGGCCACGGTGGTGACACCGGCCATTGCGGGTGCCGCCGGCCCGACGTTGTGGGCCAGGACCATCATCGGGGACATCAGCGCGCTCGCCGGATACATGCCGATCGGCGCCAGCGCGGTCATCGTGGTCACCGGCATCGACGAGAGCAACGACGTCACCGACGACAGGCCGGGGAAGAACGCTCCCAGCACCGACTGCAGCTCCGAAACGAAGGTGGCCCCCAGCGACGAGAACGCTCCGAAAGCCTGAGACACCAGGTCGAGCGGCGCCGTCACCAGCCCTGCCAGCCCACCCAGGGCCATCGGCGGGACGCTGAACGCCGGCAGCGTCGCCGCCACCGTCTGGGCCCCGATGTGGTAGCCCACCATCGCGGCCACATCCCGGGCCCACATCTCCATGTACTCGATTTCGGTCATCGCGATCGCCGGGGTGTTCTGACCGAAGAAGTTCGTGGCGATCAGCATGAGCAACCGGAGGCGATTTTCAAGCACCTCCGGGGTGGGCACCGTCGCCATGAACGCCGCCTCATAAGCCGTCGCCGCCGCGGTCGCCTGGGCGGACGCGAGCTCAGCTTGTCCGGCGGCCGAGATCAGCCACTGCAGATACGGTGTCGCCGCCGCCACCATCGCCGCGGACGACGGACCGGTCCAGGGACCGGCGGCGACTCCCGTCACCACCGACTCGAACGAGGCCGCCGCGGCCGCCAAATCCGCCGCCAGCGCTTGCCAGGCCGAGGCCGCCGTCAACAGTGGGCCGGGCCCGGCGCCGCCATACATCAGCGCAGAGTTGATCTCGGGGGGGAAGAACATAAAAGCTGGAATCATCACATCCCCGACTCACCGACCGAGTCAACGCCACCTACACCCACACGAACCGACACCCACCCCCCGGCGACTAGACACGTGAGGAACATCGCCCTAAGAGCCTAGGCCAATCGGCTACCCAGGAACGGTTTTTTACGAAACGTTTAATAACGCGGCGCCGGGGTCCCCACGCCGGTCAACCAGCCAAGTTGGGACCCTGGGCGGGGGCCGGAAGGGGAGGGAGCCGGCGCCGGTCAGCAACCCTTGAGCCGCGCGGCCAAGTAGTCGGCGACGGCGTTCATCGCGACGCGCTCCTGCGTCATGTCGTCGCGCCGGCGCACCGTGACGGCGTTGTCTTCGAGGGAATCGAAATCGACGGTCACACAGAACGGTGTCCCCACTTCGTCCTGGCGCCGGTAGCGGCGCCCGATAGCGCCGGCGTCGTCGAAATCGATGTTCCAGCAGCCACGCAACTCGGCGGCCAAGTCGCGAGCCTTGGGGCTCAAGTCAGCGTGCCGGGACAGCGGCAGCACCGCGGCCTTGACCGGCGCCAACCGCGGATCCAGCCGGAGCAGCGTGCGCTTCTCCATCACACCCTTGGCATTGGGGGCCTGGTCCTCGGTGTAAGCGTCGATCAGAAACGCCATGAACGACCGCGTCAGCCCGGCAGCCGGTTCGATGACATACGGGGTGTACCGCGTATCGGTGCCCTGGTCGTAGTACGACAGGTCGGCACCGGAGTGTTTTGCGTGCGTGGACAAGTCGAAATCGGTCCGGTTGGCGACGCCTTCCAGTTCGCCCCACGGGTTGCCCGCGAAGCCGAACTTGTACTCGATGTCGACGGTCCGGTCGGAGTAGTGCGAGAGCTTGTCGGCGGGGTGTTCGAATAACCGCAAATTCTCCGGGTCGAGGCCGAACTCGACATACCACTGCAGGCGGGTGTCGATCCAATATTGGTGCCATTCCTTCGCGGTCGACGGCTCCACGAAGAACTCCATTTCCATTTGCTCGAACTCGCGGGTGCGGAAAATAAAGTTGCCTGGCGTGATTTCGTTGCGAAAACTCTTGCCGATCTGGCCGATACCGAACGGCGGCTTCTTCCGCGCGGTGGTGACCACGTTGGCGAAGTTGATGAAGATGCCCTGCGCGGTCTCCGGACGCAGATAGTGCAAGCCCTCCTCGGTCTCGATCGGCCCGAGGTGGGTCTTGAGCATCATGTTGAACTCGCGCGGCTCCGTCCACTGGCCCTTGGTTCCACAATCCGGGCAGACGATCTCGGTCATCGGCACCGAGTCGGGGTCGTCGATGCCCTTCTTGGTCGCGTAAGCCTCCTGCATGTGGTCCTGCCGATGCCGATGGTGGCAGTTCAGGCACTCGACCAGTGGGTCGTGGAAGACCTCGACGTGGCCGGAGGCCACCCAGACCTGCCGCGGAAGGATGATCGACGAATCGATGCCCACGACGTCGTCGCGCCCGGTGACCACCGATCGCCACCACTGCCGTTTGATGTTCTCTTTGAGTTCCACTCCCAGCGGGCCGTAGTCCCACGCCGACCGGGTGCCGCCGTAGATCTCACCGGAAGGAAAGACGAAGCCGCGCCGTTTGGCCAGGTTCACTACGGTGTCGATGACGGACGCCACGGGGTGGTGCACTCCCTTTCCGGGTTTGGGTGGGCACGAGCGGCGCTCGGCCGCCGTGCGCAGAGCATTCGTCATCGTAACGATCGGCCCCGCGGTCTTTGACATGCGTCATCATGCATGTGACAGTGGAAGTCGACCGTCTCACGGCGTGTCCTCCCCACTACCTGGCACTTCTCGAGGTGATGACTCTCTCCATGGCGATATCCCCCTCCCCGTCTTCCTCGATGCCGGCCACCGCCGGCGGTGACATGGGATCGGTCATGAGCGCGGTTGCCCACGAGCACGCCGAAACCGTGCCCGGCGGACACGCGCCGGCGGACTACCCCGTCCCGCCGCCGCGGGAAATTCTCGACGCGGCCGGGGAGCTGCTGCGCGCGCTGGCCGCTCCGGTGCGGATCGCCATCGTGTTGCAGCTGCGTGAATCCCAGCGCTGCGTGCACGAGCTGGTCGACGCGCTCGGTGTGCCGCAGCCATTGGTCAGCCAGCACCTGAAGATCCTCAAGGCCGCCGGCGTCGTCGCCGGGGAGCGATCCGGCCGCGAGGTGCTGTATCGGCTGGCCGACCATCACCTGGCGCACATCGTCGTGGACGCGGTCGCCCACGCGAGCGAGGACACACCGTGACAGGCGCGAGTGTCCGGTCGACCCGTCAGCGAGCGGCGATCTCCACGCTGATGGACACCCTCGACGACTTCCGCTCGGCGCAGGAGTTGCACGACGAGCTGCGCCGCCGCGGCGAGAACATCGGGCTGACCACCGTCTACCGGACGCTGCAGTCAATGGCGGCGGCGGGAATGGTCGACACGCTGCGCACCGACACCGGCGAGTCCGTCTACCGCAGGTGCTCCGAACATCACCATCACCATCTGGTCTGCCGCAGCTGCGGTTCCACCATCGAAGTGGGCGACCACGAGGTTGAGGAGTGGGCGGCGCAAGTCGCGTCCAAACACGGCTATTCCGACGTCAGCCACACGATCGAGATCTTCGGCACCTGTTCACAGTGCGGGTCCTAGGTTGACCCTTGCCGGCCGAACGCGGCACGGCGGAAAAAATAGTTCTGGAAAAAGTGTCCCGACACGCGCCCGCCGCGTGCTCCTACCCATGAGTGGCCCACGGGCCGAGACGAGCAACAACTCTAGGGAATTGAGAGCACCATGCGGAACCACCCATCGCCCCATCTGCGGCCCGTCCGCGACGTCGAGGCTCCGTCACTGCAATTTCGCACCATCCATGGCTACCGACGTGCGTTCCGGATCGCGGGGTCGGGACCGGCTCTGCTGCTGATCCACGGCGTCGGCGACAAGTCCACGGCATGGGAGCCGGTACACGCCAAACTGGCGCGACGGTTCACGGTCATCGCACCGGATCTGCTGGGCCACGGGGAATCGGACAAACCACGCGCCGACTACTCGTTGGCAGCCTTCGCGAACGGCATGCGCGACCTGCTTGCCGCGCTTGACATCGACCGTGTCACCGTGGTCGGTCATTCGTTCGGTGGCGGCGTCGCAATGCAATTCGCCTATCAGTACCCGCAGTTGGTGGAGCGCATCGTGCTGGTCAGCAGCGGCGGCGTCGCCCAGGAGGTAAGCGTGGCCTTGCGGTTGGCGGCGATGCCGTTGGGCAGCGAGGCCCTGGCCATGCTGCGCATGCCGGGCGTGATGCCGGCGATCCGACTGTTCGGGCGGGCCATGGCCACCGTATTGGGCCCCACCAACCTTGGGCACGACGTCGCCGACGTGGTAAATCTGCTCGAGGGCTTCCGGGACCCGCGCGCATTGTCGGCGTTCGCGCGCACCTTGCGGTCGGTGGTGGACAAGCGCGGCCAATTCGTCACAATGCTGGACCGAAGCTATCTCGCGCAACCTATTCCGGTGCAAGTGATCTGGGGCGAGGATGACTTCGTGATCCCGGTGGACCACGCCCGGATGGCCCACGATGCGATACCCGGGTCACGGTTAGAGATCTTCGAAGACTCCGGGCACATGCCGTTCAAAGACCACCCGGATCGCTTCGTCGAAGTCGTCGAGCGGTTCGTCGACTCGACCCGACCGGCTCAGCACGACCAAGACCTCCTACGCTCGTTGCTGCAGGCCCGCGTCGACGAAAACGCCCGGGGATCGGTAGCCGTCGCGCTGACCGAATCGGCGGTGTCCTAGAGTCCTAATCCGTCAACGCGCGACGTATCCCGGCGCCCGAATCCAGCACCAACAGAACCAGAGTGCGCAGGGCATCGTCGGTCAGGCCGCCGCCGGGAAAGTTATAACGCAGCATCACGTCGGCGATTTTGGCGCTGTTTTTACTCGAATTGCGTTGCACGGCTTTCTTGTTGATTTTCTCGACGAGCGAAACGCTGCCAAAGTTGCTCTCGCGGGCCTGCCTGGCGACCTGATCGCTGACTTTCTTGGTCAGTGGCAGATCCCACGCCACGACCTGGGTCAGCGACACCAGATCGAGGTCGTCGGCAATGCTCACCACCCGTAACGAGGCGATGGTTCCCCCATGGCGTACGGTCAGCGCCCCGTCGGTTTCCTGTTCGACCGGAAGGACTTCACCGAGCACGGACGCCAGACGCTCTTGCAGTGACGGCATTAGGCACTCCCGAATCTTCTATTGCGAGAAGCGTATTCCTCGCAGGCCGCCCACAGGTCGCGGCGGTCGTAGTCGGGCCACAGCTTGTCCTGGAAGATGTACTCCGCGTAGGCGGCCTGCCACAACATGAAATTGCTGGACCGCTGCTCCCCCGAGCTTCGCAGGAAGAGATCCACGTCGGGAATGTCGGGCCGTTGCAGGTGCTGCGCCACCGTCGCCTCGGTGATGCGCTCGGGGTTCAGCCGGCCGGCGGCGGCCAGGCGCGCGATTTCTTTTGTGGCGTCCGCGATCTCGGCGCGGCCTCCGTAGTTGACGCAGTAGTTGACGGTGATGACGTCGTTGTCCTTCGTCATGTCTTCAGCGATCGCCAATTCATTGATCACGCTGCGCCACAGGCGTGGACGCGAGCCCACCCAGCGGATCTTGACCCCTATGGTCTTGAGGTTCACGCGGCGCATGCGCACCACGTCGCGGTTGAAACCCATCAGGAAGCGGACCTCCTCTGGCGAACGCTTCCAGTTTTCCGTGGAGAAGGCGTAGAGGCTGAGCCACTTGATCCCGATTTCAATTGCGCCACATACGATGTCAATGACGACCGCCTCGCCCGCCTTGTGGCCGTCGGTGCGGGTCAACCCACGTTGGGTGGCCCAGCGGCCGTTGCCGTCCATCACGATCGCCACATGATTGGGCAAGCGATCGGCCGGGATCCGGGGCGCCGCCGCCTTCGAGATGTGCTGTGGTGGCCGGCTCGGTCCGCCGCCTGGAGACGGCGGCAACTCGGGGAACACCACCGGCCATGTCGACTTTTCGGGGAAGACCGGGTAATCGTCGGGCGCCGGGGGCAGTTGCGGGAAGCCGGTCGACTTGAGCTTGCGCTCCGCTTTAGCCACAGTCCAACTGCTCCATCAGCGCTGCTCGCCGTTCGGCGATGGTGCGGTCGACGTGATACGTCCGCTCCACCAGTGGCAACGTCTTGAGCTGGCGTTCCAGGTGCCATTGCAGGTGCGCGGCCACCAGTCCGCTGACGTAGCTGCGGTGCGATTGCGGGGCTTCTTCGGCGAACTCCCAATCGCCGTCGTGCAGCGCGGACATCAGATCCAGCACACCCGGCGGCGGTGTCGTCGACCCGGCCGGACGGCAGTGCGTGCACACGCTGCCTCCGGCGCCGACATGAAACGCGCGATGCGGCCCGGGGGTGGCGCACCGGGCGCATTCGGTCAGCGCCGGCGCCCATCCGGCGATGCCCATGGCACGCAGCAGGTAGGCGTCCAGCAGCAGGTCCCGGGAGCGGCGGCCGTCGGCCACCGCCCGCAACGCGCTCACCGTCAGCCGGTGCAGGGCCGGGGCGGGGGCCCGCTCCTCCCCGGCGAGGCGTTCGGCGGTTTCCAGCATCGCGCACCCACAGGTGTAGCGGCCGTAGTCGCTGACGATGTCGGTGGCGAACGCGTCGATCGAGACGACCTGGGTGACGATGTCGAGATTGCGGCCGGGATGCAGTTGCGCGTCGATGTGCGCGAACGGTTCCAGCCGCGCACCGAATTTGCTGCGGGTGCGGCGAACGCCCTTCGCCACCGCCCGAACCAGGCCGTGGTCGCGGGTGAGCAGCGTGACTATCCGGTCGGCTTCGCCGAGCTTATGTTGACGCAACACCACCGCCCGGTCTCGATACAGCCGCATCACAATAGTTTTGCACCCCGCCGCGACAATGCTGGTATCCGCGCCGGTTAGTCTCGTACCCCGTGATTGGCGCTACCGAGTCAGGTCCTGGATCCCTTTTCGGATCCGGCGGCCAGCGCCTGCCCACACTGACTGACCTGCTCTATCAGCTTGCCAGCCGGTCCGTGACTTCCGTCACACTGGTGCGCCGGTCCCTGCACGCCATCCACGCGAGCCAGCCCACACTGAACGCCTTCCGCGTGGTGCTCACCGAGTCGGCCCTGGCCGATGCGGCGGCGGCCGACCGGCGGCGGGCGGCCGGAGACACGGCGCCGTTGCTGGGCATCCCGATCGCGGTCAAAGACGACGTCGACGTTGCTGGAGTGCCCACCGCCTTCGGCACAGAGGGCTATGTCGCACCCGCCACCCACGACGCCGAGGTGGTTCGCCGCCTGAAGGCCGCGGGCGCGGTGATCGTCGGCAAGACCAACACCTGCGAGCTGGGCCAGTGGCCCTTCACCAGCGGACCCGGGTTCGGCCATACCCGCAACCCCTGGTCGCGCCGGCACACCCCGGGCGGATCCTCGGGTGGCAGCGCGGCCGCGGTGGCCGCGGGACTGGTCACTGCGGCAATCGGCTCCGACGGCGCGGGCAGCGTGCGCATTCCCGCCGCGTGGACGCACCTGGTGGGCATCAAGCCGCAGCGCGGACGCATCTCCACCTGGCCACTGCCCGAGGCGTTCAACGGCATCACGGTCAACGGTGTCCTGGCCCGCACGGTGGCCGACGCGGCCCTGGTGCTCGACGCGGCGTCGGGCAATGTCGAGGGCGACCGGCACAAGCCGCCCCCGATCACCGCCTCGGACTATGTCGGTATCGCGCCCGGCCCGCTGAACATCGCCCTGTCAACCCGGTTCCCGTACACCGGTTTTCGGCCCAAGCTGCATCCCGAGATTTTGGCCGCGACCCGGGCGGTGGCCAAGCAGCTGGAGCTGCTCGGCCACACCGTGGTGCCGGGCAACCCCGACTACGGCCTGCGGCTGTCGTGGGACTTCCTCGCCCGGTCCACCGCCGGCCTGCGGGATTGGGAGGAGCGGCTGGGCGACGGGGTGATCCTCGATCCCCGCACGGTGTCCAATTTGCGTGTCGGCCACGTGCTGGGTCAGGCGATCCTGCGGACCGCGCGCAGGCATGAAACCGAGGCCCAGCGTCGGGTGGGTTCGGTCTTCGACATCGTCGATGTCGTCCTGGCCCCGACCACCGCCCAACCGCCGCCGCTGGCGCGCGCCTTCGACCGGCTGAGCGGCTTCGGCACCGACCGCGCGATGATCGCCGCGTGCCCGTTTACCTTCCCGTGGAACGTGCTGGGCTGGCCGTCGATCAACGTACCGGCCGGGTTCACCTCCGAGGGGCTGCCGATCGGCGTGCAGTTGATGGGGCCGCCCAACAGCGAGGGCATGCTGATCTCGCTGGCCGCCGAGCTGGAGGCCGTGTGCGGGTGGTCGACCAAGCAGCCGACCATGTGGTGGAACGCCGAAACGGGCGCGCCGCCGGTGTCCGGCGCCCCGCCGCCGAAGTGAAAATCCAAGCGGCACATCACCTTGGATGACTTCGCTTGAGCGACTTCGGGTTTGTCGATGCCCGGGCACGGTGATCGGCGGCGCCCGCAAGCGAATCACGGTCCTCTTCGACGAATTCGCCTACCGGGCACTGTCGATGGCGGCGGTGCACGAACACGGGTTACTCGAGGTCACGGAGGCGGTCGCATAGCCGGCAGCAACGCGGGTACCCCGAAACGATGGACCAATCTGATGCTCCACTGTTAGATGCGCTGGTCGATTACCGGGAAAAGAACCGGTACGGGTTCACGCCACCGGGCCACCGGCAGGGCCGCGGCACCGATGACCGGGTCTTGGCCGTCCTGGGCCGTGAGCCGTTTCTCGACGACGTGCTGGCCAGCGGCGGGCTGGATGATCGCAGGACCAGCCACGAGTACCTCAAGCACGCCGAAGACCTGATGGCTGAGGCAGTGGGCGCCGACCTCGCCTGGTTCTCCACCTGCGGCAGTTCGCTGTCGGTGCGGGCCGCGATGATGGCCGTGGCCGGCGGCGACGGCAGCCTGCTGGTCGGCCGGGACAGTCACAAGTCGATCATCGCGGGGCTCATCTTCTCGGGGGTGCAGCCCCGGTGGATCACCCCCCGCTGGGATGCCGAGCATCACTTCTCCCATCCCCCGTCGCCGCACCAGGTGGAAGAGACCTGGGACAAACACCCCGACGCCGCCGTTGCGCTCATCGTCAGCCCCAGCCCGTACGGCACGTGCGCCGACATCGCGGGGATCGCGGAGGTTTGCCACGCTCGCGACAAGCCGTTGATCATCGACGAGGCCTGGGGGGCGCACCTGCCGTTCCACGAGAACCTGCCGACCTGGGCGATGGATGCCGGTGCGGACGTCTGCGTGGTCAGCGTGCACAAGATGGGCGCCGGCTTCGAACAGGGCTCCGTGTTTCACGTACAGGGCGACCGGATCGACCAGGACCGCTTATCGGCCTGCGCGGACCTGCTGATGACCACCAGCCCCAACGTCCTGGTGTATGCCGCCATGGACGGGTGGCGACGCCAGATGGTGCAGCGCGGCCACGAATTACTCAGTGGTGCATTGGATCTCGCGTGTCAGCTGCGTCAGGACATCGAAACCATCCCGGATGTGAAGGTGCTCGACGACGAATTGCTCGGCGTGCAGGCCTCTCACGACCTGGACCGGATGCAAATTTTGATGGACGTGGCCGCGACGGGGACCTCCGGGTATCAGGCTCATGACTGGCTGCGCGAGCACGCCCACATCGACACGGGGATGAGCGACCATCGCCGCATGCTGGCGACGCTGTCCATGGCCGACGACAAGGACACCGCAGGCCGCCTCACGGAGGCGCTGTGGGCGTGGCGCAAAGCCGCCGACGACTTCGACCCGCCACCTCGCATCGACCTGCCGTCACCCGAGCAGCTGCAGCTGGAAACGGTTTGCCTGCCGCGTGACGCGTTCTTCGGGCGCGTCGACACGGTACCCACCGAACGAGCCGCGGGCCGCGTCGCGGCCGAGCAGTGCACGCCGTATCCGCCGGGGATTCCCGCCGTCGTACCCGGCGAGCGCCTCAACGATGCCGTGCTGGACTACCTGTGTTCCGGTGTGCGCGCCGGCATGAACGTCCCCGACGCGGCCGATCCGTCGCTGCGCACCATCCGCGTGCTCGCGTGACCGGCCTCGCGACGATCGCAAGCGCGGCGAAGCCGGGCGCTGCGGGTCGTCGCCATCGGCCTCGCGACGATCGCAAGCGCGGCGAAGCCGGGCGCTGCGGGTCGTCGCCATCGGCCTCGCGACGATCGGGTTCAGTCAGCGTGGGCGCGACATCACCCGGTTGCCAACGGCTTTGATGCTGTCGGGCAGCACGCGGTTCGCCGCACCCATGGCCTTGACGAGGACGGAGCCGGCGATGATCTTCTGATCACCGCGCATCAACGCCTCGAACCCTTGCCGCGCGACCTTGGCGGGATCGTCCTTGGGGCCCTTGCCCATCAAGGACTCAACCATCTTGGCGCGACCGAAGAAGTTGGTGTCGGTCGGTCCGGGCATCAGCGCCGTGACAGTGATTGACGTGTCGCGCAATTCGTCCTGGAGCGCTTCGGCAAACGACTGGACGAACGACTTCGACGCGTTGTACACCGGCTGATAAGAACCCGGCATCTGGGACGCGATGGACGACGTGAACAGCACCTTGCCGGAATCACGATTCGCCATGTCGCGCAACACCAGCTTGGCCAGGTGAACCGTCGAGCGCACGTTGAGGTCGACGATGCTGAGGTCGTCGGCAAGTTCGCTCTTGAGGAACATCTCGCCGCGGCCGACGCCCGCGTTGAGCGCCGCGGCGGCCAGCACCCGGTCGCCCTCGATCGCGCTCTGGTACAAGTGCTCCACCCCCTCGGCGGTGCGCAGGTCGACCTGGATCGGCTGCACGGTGGAACTCCACCGGGAGAGTTTGTCGGGTACGTCTCTGATGGCGTCGTCTTCGGCGGCCACGACCAGGTCGTAGCCGTGTTGGGCGAACTGCTTGGCCAGTTCGAGCCCAATGCCGCTCGACGCGCCGGTGACTAACGCGTACTGTGCTTGGGTCATACGCGTCGGCTACCCGCCGCCGATCGGATCAAACTTCAGAAGCCAAGCCGACCAAGCTGTTTGGGGTCGCTCTGCCAGTTCTTGGCGACCTTGACACGCAGGTCGAGGTAGACCTTGGTGCCGAGCAGCTTTTCGATCTGGCCGCGCGCCGCGGTACCCACCTGTCGCAGTCTGGCGCCACCCTTGCCGATGATGATGCCCTTCTGGCTGTCGCGCTCGACGAAGAGCAGGGCATGCACGTCGATGAGGTCGTCGCGGTCCTCGCGGGGGTTGACCTCGTCGATGACCACGGCCAACGAATGCGGCAGCTCGTCGCGGACGCCCTCCAGGGCGGCCTCGCGGATGAGCTCCGCCATCAGGACTTCCTCGGGTTCGTCGGTCAGCTCGCCGTCGGGGTAGTACGCCGGGCCGGCGGGCAGCGCCGCGGCCAGCACGTCGATCAGGACGTCCACCTGCGCCCCGGTAGCCGCGGATACCGGGACGATCTCGGCCGAATCACCGACCAACTCACTGACCGCGACCAGCTGCGCGGCCACCCGGTCCCTGGGCACCTTGTCGATCTTGGTGACGATGGCCACCAGTGCCGTCTTCGGTGCGATCGAACGGATTTGGTCGACGATCCATCGGTCGCCGGGACCGATCGCCTCGTCGGCCGGAATGCACAACCCGATCACGTCGACTTCGGCATAGGTGTCGCGCACCAAGTCGTTGAGCCGCTTGCCCAGCAGAGTTCGCGGCCGGTGCAGGCCCGGCGTGTCGACGAGGATGATCTGAAAATTCTCCCGGTGCACGATCCCGCGGATGGTGTGCCGGGTGGTCTGCGGCCGGGTAGAGGTGATCGCCACCTTGGTGCCGACGAGCGCGTTGGTCAGCGTCGACTTGCCGGTGTTCGGTCGGCCGACCAAACACACGAAGCCGGAATGGAATTCGGTCATGTCGCCGGACGTTTTCACCGCGGACGCTCGCTTGGCGTCATAGCGGGTGCTCTCCATCGGAGCCGTTGGACTCGGGCGCGGCCGGGCTCAGCAGGACCGTGCCGATCCGTACCCGCCCCCGGTGGTCGGTGCCGCCTTCGGCTTGGAGGCGCAGGCCATGCGAGACCACCTCGGCCCCGGGCAGCGGAACCCGGCCCAATTCGAGGGCGAGCAGGCCGCCGACGGTATCGACGTCGAGGTCGTCGTCGAAATCCACGTCGTACAGCTCGCCGAGGTCTTCGATCGGCAACCGTGCCGAGACGCGAAAACGCCTGTCGCCCAGATCCTCTACCGGTGCCGTCTCCGCCTGGTCGTACTCGTCGGCGATCTCGCCGACGATCTCCTCCAGCACGTCTTCGATGCTCACCAGGCCGGCTATCGCGCCGTACTCGTCGACGAGAAGAGCCATATGGTTGCGGTCGCGCTGCATTTCGCGTAACAGCGTATCCAGTGGCTTGGAGTCCGGCACGAACACCGCTGGACGCATCACTTGTGCCACGGTAATGCCACGACCACCATCACCTGACAGAAAGCTCTGCTGCACAAGGTCTTTCAGGTATACGACGCCGACGATGTCGTCAACGTTCTCCCCGATCACCGGGATGCGGGAATGCCCACTGCGCACCGCCAGGTTCAACGCTTGGCTGGCAAGCTTGTCGCTTTCGATCCAGATCATCTCGGTGCGCGGCACCATCACCTCGCGGGCCGGGGTGTCGCCGAGCTCGAAGACCGACTCGATCATCCGGCGTTCGTCGGCGGCGACCACGCCGCGTTGCTGGGCCAGGTCGACGACTTCGCGTAGCTCGATCTCGGATGCGAACGGCCCGTTGCGCAGGCCGCGGCCGGGTGTCAGCGCGTTACCCAGGACCACCAACAACCGGCTGAGCGGCATCAACAACCACGAGATGAGCCGCAGCGGAACGGCGGTCGTCAACGAGATGGAGTACGCGTGCTGGCGACCGAGGGTCCGCGGGCCCACCCCGATCACCACGAAACTCATGACCACCATGGTGGCGGCGGCCCCGAACAACGCCCAGTTCAAGCCGAAGTTGTCGTAGAGGAACAGCACCAGCAGCACGGTCGCGGTGATTTCGCAGGTGATGCGCAGCAGCACAACCAGATTGATGTAGCGCGGCCGCTCGGCCATCACCTCGGCCAGCGACACGGCGCCGGGCCGCTCCTCGCGCACCAGCTCCTGGACCCGCGCCAGCGACACCGTGCTGATGGCGGCATCGATCGCCGCGAACAGCCCGCCGATGGCGATGAGCGCCATCGCGCCGAGCAGCCAGGACAGACCGGTCAATTGCCGGAAGACCTCGACGTGGTGACAGGCTCCCCTACGTCGTCGTCACTTCGCTTCCGGTTCAGGGCCCAGGCGCCAAGGCACACCACTACCCCCAGCACCCCGTAGCCCAGGGCCGAGGGCCACCAGGGCGGGGCGGGTTGGGCGGGCTCCTCGTGCGGGCGAACCGCCAGTACCACCAGGAAGTTCCCGTCGTCGGTCGGTCCGATGCCGGGCAGGGACTGAGTCTTGGTCACCCTGATCTGGGCGCTGGCGCTGCTGGAGTCGTTGACCTGACCCCAGGCGAGGGTGGAGTCGTCGAGCAGGAAGATGGTGTCCCGGCTGCCCGCCGGCTGGCTCTCGTCAAGGCCCACCACCGCCACCTGCGCGACCTCCACGGTCTGACTCGCGGCGGGGATGTTGACCAAGACGGTCTTGTACACCTTCGCGGGCTCCGGCGGCTTGTAGTCCGGGGGCGGCGGGCCGTTGAAGCCGTCCGGCGGAACCGAGCCCCCGCCGTAGAAGCTGCCCGACGCCACCCAGCCGTCGCCGACCGCGGTGAACGGGTACACGCCGACGGTCGCCGCATCGAGCACGAGCCGGGCACCGGCCGGCACGTAGGCCTCCCGGTAAGCGCCGCTGTAGAAGTAGCGGAACGTCATCGCCTGGTTGAGCGGGTTGAACAGGGCCGGCCTGCGGAACGCGTCGTCGTAATCGACGTAATCCCAGTGGCGGGGTCGGACCAGCCGCTGATTGTCGACCTTCAGGACGTCAACGTTCTCCCGGTGCGTGCTGACGACGTTCTGGACCCGTTGGTTGAAATCCAGCTGCGTGGGCGGCTGCGGTGGGTCGGCGGGGTTGACGCGCGTCGGTGGTGCGGCCTTGGCCGCCGCGACCGCCTGCGGCGCAACGTCCAGCCCCCGCGGCGGTGCCACCACCGGAACGTTTCTGGGCGCATCGGGGCCCGCCGCGTTGATCGTCGGGACCGTGTTCCCGGGCGGCAGGTTCGGCGGAATGAGCGGCGGGCCCTGCACCGGCACCGGGCTGGGCGGAACGTACGCGGGAATCTCCGGAATCTGCACCGGGCTCGGGGACGGCGGCGGCTGAGCGCGCCGGGGCGGCGCGTCCTGGGAGCACACGTTGGAGGTGTGGTAGCGCGCCACCAGGTATTGACACCACTGGCAGCTGGTCGGGTTCGACCCGCTGCCGGCGCATGGAGCCGCCTCCGCCACCCCGATCGTGGCGGCCACCAACGAGATCGGTGCGAAGGCGATGGCGGCGGCGGCCGCGATCCCGAATGCTTTGCGTGGGCTCAATTGTCGAAATACCTTGACTTGTCCAGTAACCGGCGATCCCGCTCCTGCTGGCGGTCCTGGTGGTAGGCCTCGACTTGCTCGGCGACCCACTCTTCGAGCAACCGGTCCTGAAGGGTGAACATCTCTTTTTCCTCGTCCGGCTCACCGTGGTCGTAGCCCAGCAGATGGAGCACACCGTGGATGGTCAACAGTGCCAACTCGTGGCCGAGGCTGTGCCCCGCCGCGTCTGCTTGTCCGGCCGCGAATTCCGGGCACAGCACGATGTCACCCAGCATCGACGGCCCCGGCTCCGGGGCGTCGGGCCGGCCACCCGGCTCGAGCTCGTCCATCGGGAAACTCATCACGTCCGTCGGCCCGGGCAGGTCCATCCACCGCATGTGCAGGTCGGCCATGGCCGCCGTATCCAACAGCACCATCGACAGCTCGGCCGCCGGGTTGACGTCCATCTTGGCGATGACAAACCGTGCGACGCTGATCAACTCGGTTTCGGAGACGTCGATGCCCGACTCGTTGGACACTTCAATGCTCATGAGACGCCCATAAAACCATCAAAGCCCTCGTCACCGGCGCCCGCGGGAGCCCGACGCACGCCGAGCCGCCCGGTTCATCGTCAGGCCCGGTTCTTCGAACTTGGCGTACGCGTCGACGATTTCGGAGACCAGCCGGTGGCGCACCACGTCCACACTGGTCAGCTCCGCGATGTGGATGTCCTCGACGCTGTCCAGGATCTCGATCGCCGACCGCAGGCCCGACTTGGCGCCACCGGGAAGGTCCACCTGGGTGATGTCCCCGGTGATGACCATCTTCGATCCGAAGCCGAGCCGGGTGAGGAACATCTTCATCTGCTCGGCGGTGGTGTTCTGCGCCTCGTCGAGCACGATGAAGGCCGAATTCAACGTGCGGCCACGCATATACGCCAACGGCGCCACCTCGATGACCCCGGCCGACATCAGCTTCGGGATCAGCTCCGGATCCATCATGTCGTACAGCGCGTCATACAACGGGCGCAGATACGGGTCGATCTTTTCGCTCAGTGTGCCCGGCAAAAAGCCAAGGCGCTCACCGGCTTCCACCGCCGGACGGGTCAGGATGATGCGGTTTACCTGTTTGGTCTGCAACGCGCTGACCGCCTTGGCCATCGCCAGGTACGTCTTCCCGGTGCCGGCCGGGCCGACCCCGAAGACGATGGTGTTGGCGTCGATGGCGTCGACGTAGCGCTTCTGGTTCAGCGTCTTGGGCCGGATCGTCTTGCCGCGCCGCGACAGGATGTCCAGGGTGAGCACTTCGGCCGGCGACTCGTTGTCGGTGCCCGCCAGCATGGCGACGCTGTGGCGGACCACCTCCGGCGTCAACGGCTGACCGTTGGCGACGATCGCGACCAGCTCGGAAATCGCGCGCTCGGCCAGCGCGACGTCGGCCGGCTCGCCCGAGACGGTCACGGCATTGCCACGCACGTGCAGATCGGCGTTCAGGCTGCGCTCCAGCGCGCGTAGGTTTTCGTCTGCCGAGCCCAACAAGCCGACGACGACATCGGGCGGAACATCGATGCTGCTGCGTACATGGGCGTTGGCCTGGAGGCCTCCGGCTGCGTCAACAGCGCTGGTCTCGCGGGGCGTCACGTGGCTCTCGATGCCTGCTTCCTCGGCTTGTCGGTGGTTTGCTCGGCTGCCTAAGTCTACGCCGGAGCCCCAAATTGGCCAGCGTTCAACCGCCTATTCGACGGCCCGAGCCCGGGGAATCAAAGGGTCGAAGCATCATCCCACCGTGGCGTGAGCACGCCGAGCGCCCCCAGCGCCACCGCCGCGGCGGTGGACGTGCGCAGCACCTGGGGGCCCAACCGCACCGGCGCCGCCCCCGCCTCGGTCAACGCGGCGATCTCGTCGGGCGCGATCCCGCCTTCGGGACCCACCACGAGAAGCAACGAAGTCGCGCCGGCGAGATCGAGTTTGCTCAGCGGGTCGGTGGCCGACTCGTGCAACGCCAGCGCCACGGCCCCGGCGGCCACTTCGTCGCGGATCCGCTGGGTCAGTCCTGCGGTGGACAGGACGCCGTCGACGGGCGGGATGTGCGCCCGTCGGGATTGCCGGGCCGCCGAACGGGCGACGGCACGCCACCGGCGCAGGCCCTTGTCCACGCGGGCGCCCTGCCAACTGGCCACGCACCGGGCCGCCTGCCAGGCCAGGAACGCGTCGGCGCCGGCTTCGGTGGCCAATTCGATGGCCAACTCCGAACGCTCCGACTTCGGCAGCGCCTGCACCACCGTCACCGGTGGCTGCCCGGCCGCGACGCTCCACCGCTTGAGCACCCGGGCGCGCAACCCGTCGCGGCCAGCGTGCTCGACCTCGCAGTGCGCCAGCCCGCCCGCGCCGTCACCGAGGACCAGTTGCTCGCCGGGCCGGATCCGCCGCACGGTGGCGGCGTGAAACCCCTCGTCGCCGTCGACGACGGCCAGCGAGCCGGTGCCGGGCAGCGCGTCGACGTAGAAGAGCGTCGCGACCATGCGTGCGCGCCTTTTTACTCGCGACTAACGCCCGGTGAAGGTTTCGCGCAGCCGGCTGAACAGCCCGCCGCCGGCGTGCGTCGAGCGGACCTCGGGCACGTCGCGGCTGCGCCGGGTCTTGAACTCGCGCAGCAGTTCGGAGTCGTGGTGGTCCAGCCGGCTGGGGACGACCACCTCGACGTGGACGTGCAGATCCCCGCGGGTGCCCGACCGCAGGTGCGGCATCCCGTGGCCACGCAGCGTGATAACCGAATTCGGTTGCGTGCCAGGCGGAATGGTGACCTCGCTGATGCCGTCCAGGATGGCGTCGATGGTGACCGTGGCGCCCAGCGCCGCGTCGACCATGGGCACCGAGACCGTGCAGTGCAGATCGTCACCCTCGCGCACGAACACGTCGTGGGCCTGCTCGTGAACCTCGACGTACAGGTCGCCGGCCGGCCCTCCCCCGGGCCCGACCTCGCCCTGGGCGGCCAGCCGCACCCGCATACCGTCGCCGACCCCGGCGGGGATCTTGACGCTGATCTCGCGGCGGGCCCGTACCCGGCCGTCGCCCATGCACTGGTGGCACGGATCGGGGATGACGACGCCCACGCCGCGGCAGGTGGGACACGGCCGCGAGGTCATCACCTGGCCCAGCAGCGACCGCTGCACCGTCTGGACCTCGCCGCGGCCGCCGCACGTGTCGCACGGGACCGGCACCGAGTCACCGTTGGTGCCCTTGCCCTGGCAGCGGTCGCACAACACCGCGGTGTCGACGGTCACCTGCTTGGTCACGCCGGTTGCGCACTCTTCGAGGTCGAGCCGCATCCGCAGCATCGAGTCCGAGCCCGGCCGCACCCGGCCGATGGGGCCGCGGGAGGTCGTGCCGCCGCTGAAGCCGCCGCCGAAGAAGGCCTCGAACACGTCGCCGAGGCCGCCGAACCCGCCGCCGAAGCCGCCGCCCGCCGCGGCGCTTTCCAGCGGATCGCCGCCGAGGTCGACGATGCGTCGTTTCTCGGGGTCGCTCAGCACCTCGTAGGCGGCGCTGATCTCCTTGAACTTCGCCTGCGCGGCCTCATCCGGGTTGACGTCGGGATGCAGCTCGCGGGCCAACTTGCGGTACGCGCGCTTGATCTCCGCATCGCTGGCGTTTCTGCCCACCCCGAGCAGCCCGTAATAATCGCGTGCCACGCCTGACTCTCCTAAACCTGGTCCTTATCCCGCGCCTGCGCGTGCCGCGGGTGCGCGTTCATCGAGCACCCAGGACTTCGCCGATATATAGGGCAACCGCGGCGACGCTGGCGATAGTTCCCGGATAGTCCATCCGGGTAGGCCCCAGCACGCCCATTCCGCCGAACACGGTGTCGGAGGTGCCGTAGGCGGTGGTCACCATCGAAGTTCCCGCCATTTGCTCGGCGGCCGTCTCATGGCCGATGCGCACCGTCACCTTACCGGCCTCCTGCTGAGCCGCCAGCAACCGCAGCACCACCACCTGTTCCTCCAGCGCTTCCAGGATGGAGCGCAGCGAGCCGCCGAAATCGGCGGCATTGCGGGTCAGGTTGGCGGTCCCGCCCATCAGCAAGCGTTCTTCGGTGTGTTCCACCAAGGACTCCAGCAATACCGTCGCCGAGCGCCCGACAGCGTCGCCCAGGCCGTCCGGGGCGCGCAGCTGTCCGGCCAGGTCGGCCACCGCGATCGAGGCCGCCGAGAGCTTCTTGCCCACCAGCGCCTGGCCGAGCATCTCGCGGAGCTGGGACAGCTGGTGATCGTCGATGACGTCGCCGAGTTCGACGATGCGCTGATCCACCCGACCGGTGTCGGTGATGACCACCATCAGCAGCCGGGCCGGGGTCAGTGCGATCACTTCGAGATGACGCACCGTGGACGACGTCAGCGTCGGATACTGCACCACGGCCACCTGGCGGGTCAGCTGGGCCAGTAGGCGCACCGCCCGGCGCAGCACGTCGTCGAGGTCGACGCCGGACTCCAGGAAGCTCAGGATCGCGCTGCGCTCCGCCGAGGACAGCGGCTTGACGTCGTGGAGCCGATCGACGAACTCGCGGTAGCCCTTCTCCGTGGGCACCCGCCCGGAGCTGGTGTGCGGCTGGGTGATGTAGCCCTCGGCCTCCAGCACCGCCATGTCGTTGCGGACGGTTGCGGACGAGACGCCCAAGTTATGACGCTCCACCAGGGTCTTCGAACCGATGGGCTCCTTGGTGGCAACGAAATCGGCGACGATGGCGCGCAGCACCTCAAAGCGACGATCGTCGGCACTTCCCACTCGTCGTCACCTCTCTTTACCGCCCTGACCCGGGTTCATTTTACGGGTCGCGAGCCGTGCTAACGGTTACAGCGGCCGGTTGCCGGGGCGGGGTGGCGCCTCCCTCGGCGGCGACCGCTGGAATTAGGGAGGGTTGGAGGCTGGCGACCCTGCTCCGGATAGCCTGTCCAGCATGAACCGGTCGGGTCATAGGACGTCGGGAAAGATCCGGCGATGATCTTCAAGGGAGTGCGCGAGGGCAAGCCGTATCCCGAGCACGGGCTGTCCTACCGCGACTGGTCGCAGATTCCGCCGCAGCAGATCCGCCTCGATGAACTGGTCACCACGACGACGGTGCTCGCACTGGACCGCCTGCTGTCGGAGGACTCCACCTTCTACGGCGACCTCTTTCCGCACGCGGTGCGGTGGAAGGGCGTCACCTATCTCGAGGACGGCCTGCACCGCGCGGTCCGGGCCGCCCTGCGGAACCGCACCGTGCTGCACGCCCGGGTGTTCGACATGGACATGGCCCCGGGGCCGCCCAGGTAGGTGGGCCGGTCACGTTTGCGCCGCGCCGGGTGTCGACTTAGTGAGGACGTTGGTTCACACCCCAACTTGCTAGGAGGATCGCCATGTCCCGGTTGCCAGGGCTCTCCGACCGCGACGCCGGCCTGAGCGCCAAGATCGCCTTCTTCTTCACCAAGCGCAAGCTGGCGCAGATGACCGGTCTGGAAACGGCCGGGATGCTGGAACCGCTGCGGATGTACGCGCACATCCCCCGGCTGCTCAACGCCTACGGCAAGCTCGAGCAGGCCGAGTCGAGGCTGAATATCGTCAGCCCCCGCCACCGCGCGCTCGCGGAGCTCAAGTCGGCGACGACGGTGCGCTGCGAGTACTGCATCGACCTCGGTTCACAGATCGCCCGCCAATGGGGCCTCACGGACGAGGAACTGCTCGCCCTGGCGGACTATCGAAACGCCTCGTGCTTCTCCGAAGTCGACAAGCTGATCCTCGAGTACGCGACCGGGATCAGCCGCACCCCCGTCGAGGTGAGCGACGAGCTTTTCGACGCGCTGAGAGGCCATTTCGACACCGCCCAGCTCGTCGGGCTCACCCACGTGATCACGCTGGGCAATCTGCGCGCCCGCTTCAACCTTGCGCTCGGGATCGGCTCGTCCGGCTTCTCCGCCGACCGGGTTTGCGCCCTGCCCGAGAGCCGCGGTGGCGCGTGACCGTGGATGCGTCGGTGACGGCGCGTTTCGAGGCGGCGCGACCGCAGCTGGGCGCTATCGCGTACCGCATGCTGGGCTCGATCGACGACGCCCAGGACGCCGTGCAGGAAGCGTGGCTGCGGCTGAGCGGCACCCGCTGCGGCGACATCGCCAACCTGGACGCGTGGCTCACCACGGTGGTGGCCCGCATCTCTTTGAACATGCTCCGCGACCGCCGGACGCGCGGCCTGACCGTGGCCCTCCCGGATCCGATCGTGGAAGTCGAGGGCGAATCGGACCCCGAACACCGCGCGATGCTCGCCGACGCGGTCGGGCTGGCGCTGTTCGTGGTGCTGGACACCTTGCCGCCGGAGCAGCGCCTGGCGTTCGTGCTGCACGACGCCTTCGCCGTGCCGTTCGACCAGATCGCACCCATCGTCGGCCGGACGCCGGAGGCCACCCGCAAGCTGGCCAGCCGGGCTCGCCGGCGCATCGAAGAGGCCGATCCGGCCCCCGACGGCGACGTGGCCGCCCAGCGGGAGGCCGTCGACGCCTTCTTCGCGGCCGGCCGTAGCGGTGACTTCGGCCGGCTGGTGGCCGTGCTCCATCCCGACGTGGTGCTGCGCGGCGACTTCGGCCACGGCTCCCCCGGTTTCCGCGCCGAGGGGGCCGCCGCCGTGGCGAGACTGGCCCGCGGCTACGCGGGTCCGGACCGCGAAGTGCGCTCGGCGACCATCAACGGGGCCGCGGGCGCGGTCATCTTTGTCGCCGGGCAGCCCACGGCGATCATGGGCTTCGTGGTGCGGGACGGCCTGGTCGCCTCGATCGAGGTGCTGGCCGACCCCGTCCGCGTCGCCAAATCAGACCTGCGCGCGCTGCGCGCCGGTCACTGACCGGCGGCCTGCAGCAACTCCATCGCCGACGCCCGCGACAGCACCCAGCCGCCCTGGTTGACGAACGTGACGTTCTGGGCGACCGGCGACGTCAGCTTGGGACCGGAGACGGCGACGTCAGCGGTGGCCGAACCGGCCGCGGCCGGTTGGATGTTCGTGACGTCGAACGACAGCGGCAGGTCGCCGTTCTTGGCGGCCTTCTGCAGCTTCTTGTCGGCGACGTGCGCCTCGATGCCGCTGATACCCCCCTGCACCAGGTTGCTCTTGCTGGAGAAGGAGACGCTCGGGTCGGCCAGGCTGTTCAGCACGCCGGTCAGTTGGTCGGCGGTCGGGACGTCGGCGGTCGCAGCCGAAGCCGGATCCTGCGGCAAAGGCGCGCCGACCGCGGCCAGCCGCACGTGATCCACCGGCGCCGCGACGGACGCCGCGGCGGCGGCCGCACCCCCGATGACGGCGAAGGCTGCCACGCTGGTGGCGAGCAACTTGACGGTTTTCATGGTTCCCCCTTCGACGGGCACGAATTTCGACGGATCCACACATCTGGCGTGGGTGTCAGCGCGCCTGCTACTCCTGTTGTTTCGCGACTCGGCACGGCAACGTTACGACCAGGCCATATGAAGACAACATGCGCAACCTGTGCGCGCGCTGTGTGGCCGCCCAGAATTCTAGCCGCCTAGTTCGTCGCCGTCGCCGCCTGGATCAGGGCGATGGCGGCGTCGTGCTGCAGGACCCAGTTCCCGCCCTGGTTGACGAAAACCAGGTGCTTTTGCACCGGCCCGGCGAACTTCGGACCCGAGATGGCCACGTCCGCCTGCGCCATGTTCGGGCCGGCCGGCGCAATGTTCGTCACGGCGAACGTCTCCGGGAAGTTTCCGTTGCGGTAGGCCTTTCGCAGATCGTGGTCGGCGACGTGGCCCTCCTCGGGGCTGATGCCGTTCTCGACCAGATTGTTCTTGGTCGTGTACGAGACGCCCGGATCGGTGGCCTGGTTGCACAGGGTCGACAGCTGTTCCGCTGTCGGCAGTGCTCCCGGTGCCGGCGGCGGCGGTGGCGGGTCCTGCGGTAACGGCGTGCCGACCGCGGCCAACTGCACCTGATCCATCGGTGCTGCGACGAAAGCGCCACCGGCGGCTCCCCCTATGACGGCGAACGCCGCCACGCCGGTGGCAAGAGTTTTCATGGACTTCACGGTCTTCACGGTTCCCCCTTCGATACGCACGAACCGTGGCGGGATCTCAGCGATCTTGTCCCCCAGAAGGTTCCGCGTCACCACGGTTTGATTGGTGTAAGTGTGCCTTGTGTGACCGGCGATTGTGTCTCGGGCCGGTCACGTTACGGCGACGCTACGGTCGCGTGCACCGCCCCCTGTTATGAGCGACGCTCGATCGATTCCTGGAGACTCTTCGGCCGGATGTCGGTCCAGTGCTGTTCGACGTACTCCAGGCACTCCGCGCGGCTTGCTTCGCCGAACACCACGCGC
The DNA here is from genome assembly GCF_001667585.1 of Mycobacterium sp. E2733. Taxonomy (GTDB): domain Bacteria; phylum Actinomycetota; class Actinomycetes; order Mycobacteriales; family Mycobacteriaceae; genus Mycobacterium. The sequence continues at coordinate 23,540 of NZ_LZJZ01000042.1, read as the reverse complement.
CAGCCCGCCGGGATGTCGGCGAAGCTCGGCCACAGGCTGTGCTGGTCCTCGCCGTTGACGAGCACGAAGAACGTGCCGTTGTCGTCATCGAAGGGGTTGATGCTCATCGCGTCTCCTTGTCGTGTGCTTGGACGGGCCCATTACGCCCCCACCAGCTCCCAATACCCGGTCAGACAACAATCCCAGGCAACTCAGGTTCGGAAATCCGGGGCCCTGCGTCAACCCCGACAGATTGGGCAGAAACAACTTCGGCGTGACGTCGGCGACGGCCAGGTCGTAGCCGATCGCTTCCTGCAGGCTGTCGGCGGTCAGCGGTCCGCCCAGGCCGAGCTCCAACAGGTCCAGCGCATCCTGGCCGAACAACGACGTGAACCACAGTGGGTCGGCGCCGGAGCCGTCGATGACCAGGTCGAAACCGTGCACCGTCTCGAGGTTCTCGCTGCCCCGGTTGGTGGACAGGGTCAACCGGATCTGCCCGTCCCGGCCCACCGCATGGGCCACCCGGCCCCGCAGGTGGCGGATCCGGTCGTCGGCCAGCAGTGCCTCCTGCACGTTCGCCGAGAACACCCCGCGGTCGGTGCGGGCCAGCGCGTCGCGGCGTTCGGCCAGCGTCAGGGCGCTCCAATCGGTGGGGTCGGAGAACAGGGAGTTCTCGAAGAAGCTCTCCCCGCGGGTGAACAGCGTCACTTGCGGCGAGATGACGGTGATGGTCGAAACCCGGTGCCGGAACAGTTCATTGAGCATCGACGCGGCCGTCTCACCACCCCCGATCACCGCCACCCGCTCGGCACTGATCCGGTCATGGCCCGCGGCGCGATCCCAGAACTGGGCTATCGACAGCATGCGCGGATTGCCGGGCAGCAACGATTTCTCGGCCTGCCCCGGTCCGGTGATCATCAGAGCGTCGGCGTGCACAGTGGCCTCGTGGGTGTGCAGCGTCCACTGGTCGCCGCTGACGGCCAGCCGTTCCACCTCACCGTGCACCACGTTGAGGCCGACCTGATCGGCCACCCAACCCAAGTATTGACTCCACTTGCGATGAGTGGGCGCCGGCCGGCCGCGGTCGATCCATTCGGCGAAGGACGCCGTGGCGATCAGATAGGACTGCCAGCTGTAGCGGGTCATCCGCTCGTCGAGTTCGGCGTTGCGGCGGGGCACCAGCGCAGAGCGGTAGGGAAAACCCACGTCCTTCTCCGGGCTGGTGCCCAACCGGTGCGCTCCGTCGGTCCAACCGCCGCTGGCTTGCCAGTTGGCCGCGACGCCGATGCGTTCGACCGCGATCAGCTCGGGGGCATCGACACCCATCTCGCGCAACACGGATGCCTTGGCCCCGACGGCAACCGCCTTGGCTCCCGCGCCCACGATCGCAAGTGTGCTCATCTGACAATCTCCCGCAGCGATTCGATCCAAAGACGTTGCAGCTCAGCCACATCGGTGTCAGAGAGAATGTCCGGCAGCGTGCGCCACTGCGCGGCCAGCACGCGCTGTCCGTCGAACGTGAGCATTGCGGCCACAATGGTGAGCTCGTGGCGAACCGCCAGCTCCGGCTCCGGCTGCGGCGAGACGCCGGCAAGGAGCTCACGCTCCAGCGTCAGCAGCCGGGTGCCGCCGGCGGCGTGTGCGGCACCGAGGTAGTTCAGCAACAGCTGCGGGCCGGGCAACGGGGCTAGGCGTTCAGCGGTGTCGGCACGCAGATACCGCAGCAGCCCGTAGTCCAGCCCGTCGCCCGGGATGGCCGCCAGCTGCTCCCCCACGTCCCGGGGATCGGCCGACGGCACCCGGACCGGGTAGATGGAACTCAGCAGTCCGACGGTGTCGCCGGTGTCGATGGTGTGCGCGCCCGGCCCGTCGATGAGACCGTCGGCGCGTCCATGTGTTTCCAGCGCCAGCAGGGGTGGCGGCGTGGCCTGATTGCGCAGCCGCCGCCACCGCGTCACCGTCGCCGCGGTGGCGGCGACCAACAGGTGCGGCAACGGCACGCCCGAGTCCAGCAGCCCGCGCGTGGTGTCCGCGTCGGCGGCGATCATGCGGACGTCCAGATCGCGGGCCCGGTCGCGGTGGGGATCGACCCGTCGGGCGCCGAGATCGGGGTCCTCGCCGTCGGACTGGGCGGCCCAGAACTGCACGGTGTCCAGCCGGTGGGCGCGCTCGATGAGCGCACGGGCCCAGCGCCGGTAGCTGGTGTGCTCCCGGATCGGTGCGGGTGGGTGACGCGTGGCCAAAGCCCTTAAGGCAGCGTCCAATTCGCCGAGGACCACGCGCCACGACGCGGGATCCATCGCCAGGACGTGCGCGGCCAGCAGCAGGACGCTCTGCCCGGTCCGGGGCCGGAGCCACACCGCCGCCAGCAGCTCTCCGCGCTCCGGGTCGAGGCGGTCGACGGCGCGTGCGACGTGATCGGGGACCGCGGCGTGCAGATCGTCGGCCGCCGCTATTTCGATGAGGCGAAGGCCGGGGGCCCCGGTCGGGATTAGGGTCATGGTCGGGCGGTCCAGGCGGGCGCGCAACACCTCGTGTCCGGCGAGGATGCCGGCCAGCGCGGCGTCCAGTTGCTCGCGGGTGATGTGGTCGGGCAGCCGAATGGCCTCAGTCTGCGCCAGCTGGCGCGGCTCGCCGTATTCGTAGAGCCAGCGGCCATTGGGCAGCACCGGCATCGGCCCGGCCTTGCTCTCGACATCGATTGTGGCGGCGATCTTTTCGGAATCGATGGCTTCGGCAAGCTCGCGAATGTTGGAGCACTCGAGGATGAGCCTGGCGCGCAAGCCGATCCCCCGCGCCCGCGCCACCTGTACCACCGACAACGCCATGATGCTGTCCAGTCCCAGCTGCAGGAAATCCGCGGCGACGTCGACTCGCGGCTGATGCAGCAGTTCCGAAAACAGTTCCGCCAGTACGGCTTCCGTGGCGGTTTCGGGTTTGTCTCCGGCGCAGACCGCCTCGGCGGTGTCGAAGGCGCTCAGCGCGGCCTCATCCAGCTTGCCGTTGACCGTCAGCGGAATTTCGTCGACCGTGACGATGCGCTGCGGGATCATGTAGCGCGGCAGCCGGGCGCCGAGCATGCCGCGCAGTTCGGCAGTCGACGGCGGCCGGGGCGCCGCATCGGAGATCACCACGTAAGCGGTGAGCCGCGCCCCCGCCTCCGACCGGCGCACCAGCACGCCCGCACGCTGGACGGCGGGATGCGATTCGAGCGCGGCGCCGATCTCGCCGGGCTCGACGCGATAGCCGCGGATCTTCACCTGCGCGTCGGCGCGGCCCACGTATTGCAGCGCGCCGCCGGGACCGCGACGCACCAAATCGCCGGTGCGGTACATGCGTTCGCCGATTGCGAACGGGTCGGCGACGAACCGCCGGCCGGTTTCCGCCGCGCGTCCGAGATACCCGCGGGCCAGCTGGGCGCCGCCAAGATAGAGCTCGCCGGTGGCCCCGACGGGCACCGGACGCAGCGCCGAATCCAGCACGTAACCGCGCGTGTGCGCCGTCGGCCATCCGATCGACGGCTCGTTGTGGTCCGTGACGGTGGCCACCACGGCCTCGACCGTGGTTTCCGTGGGGCCGTAGCAGTTGTAGGCCGCCATCCCGGTGCGCTCGCACTCGGCGCGGATGAGGGCCCACGCGGGGGTGCCGAGCGCTTCCCCGCCCAGCGCCAGCACCGCCAGCGGGACCGTGGTGAGCAAACCGCATGCCGAAAGTTGGTCAAACATAGACGGAGTGGTGTCGATCATGTCGACGCCGTGCTCGGCGATCGCGGCGACGAGTCCCTCGGCGTCGGTCTGGGTGGGCTCGTCGACGACGTGCACACCATGGCCGTCGAGAAGCGCGACCAACGGCTGCCAGGCGGCGTCGAACGCGAACGACCACGCGTGCGCGATGCGCAGCGGCCGCCCCAGCCGGGCGGCCGCCGGCCGCAACACGCTATTCAGGTGGTCGTCGGCGTAGGCGGCCAACGCCGCGTGAGTTCCGATGACCCCCTTGGGTTCTCCGGTCGTTCCCGACGTGAAGACGACATACGCGGCCTGGCCGGGCGCCACCTCGGCCGGGCGGAAATTCGTTGCGGGGTGTTCGCCCGCTATGAGCGACACCTCGTCGATCACGATGGAGGCGCCGGATTGACGCAGGATCGATTCCACCCGCTCCGGGGGCGTCCCCGGCTCCATCGGCACGCACGTGCCGCCGGCCTTGAGCACACCGAGTATCGCGACGATGTACTGCGGCCCCCGGGAAAGCCGGATGGCCACCGGGGTTTCGGGGCGCACCCCGCGGTGCGCGAGCCGGGCGGCCAGGCCGTCGGCCAGCGCGTCCAATTCGTGGTAGCTGAGTTGACCGCCCGCCCAGCTGACGGCGAGGTTGTTCGGGGTCCTGCCGACGACTTCGGCGAATCGGGTGTGGATGCCGACCGGCGGCGGGGCGGGCTCGCCCACGGTGCGCGGCGGGACCGCCTCGTCGTCGAAGAGGACGCTGACCTGACGCAGCGGGCGCTCCCAGTCCCGCAGCAGCCGCTCGGCGGTGGTGAGCACCCGTCGACCGAAGGCGGCGGCGGGGATGGCGCCCAGCGCTCCGTCGATCACTTCGACCAGCACCACCAGTTCGCCGCCTGCCATGTGAGCGGCGACGGTGATCGGGAAGTGCGACAACGTCTGCAGGGCGGAGGGCCGGAATGTTGCGCCCGCGGTGGTCAATTCGGTGCCGGCCGTCAGTCCGTCCATTGGAAAGTTCTCGTAGACCAGCAGGGTGTCAAACATTTCACCGACGCCGCCGAGCGCCCGCAGCTGCGCGTGCCCGAGGTGGCTGTGCTCACGCAGCAGTGCGGCGTTGCGTTGCACCGCGCGGCATTGTTCGCCGACGCTCGCGGCCGGGTCGAGCCGCACCCGCAGAGGGACGGTGTTGATGAACAGGCCGATCATGGTCTCGACGCCGGCGAGTTCGGGCGGCCTGCCGGACACCGTCACGCCGAAAACCACGTCATGGGTGTCGGTCAGCCGCGACAGCACCAGCGCCCACGCCATTTGCATCAGGGTGTTGACGGTGATGCCACGGGCTCGGGTCTCCTCGACCATCCGCGCGGTGGCCGCGCCCGGGATCCGCAGTTCGGTGGTGCGCGGCAGCCCTGTCCGCCGGCCCTCGGCCGAGCCCAGCGCGGCCGCTAACAGGGTGGGTCCGGGGAGGCCCGCCAGGTTCCGGCGCCAGACGCGTTGGCTGGCTTCGGGATCGCGATTCGCCAGCCAGCCGATGTAGTCGCGGTAGGGCCGCGGAGCGTCGGGCAGCGCGGACAGATCTCCGCCGGCCCCGTACAGGATCATCATCTCGTTGACGAACACCGGTAGCGACCAGCCGTCGATCACGATGTGGTGGGCGGTGAGCACCAAACGCCACCGTGCGCACGGCAATTCGATGAGCAGGAAGCGAATGGCCGGCCCATGTTCCAGGTCGAATGGTCGGCGGCGTTCGCCATCCTGCAGCGCAGGCACATCCTCGGGTGTGGCAATGACGGTGCGCCATGGCAGGTCCACCCGGTACGGCACAATTTGCACCGGCCGCGCGATGCCCCGGCTGAAGAAGCTGGCCCGCAGGTTGGGGTGTCGCCCCAACATCTTTGTCGCGCAATCGCGTAACAGCGCCACGTCGAGCGAACCGGAGATGTCGGCGGCCATACCGATCACATACGGGTCGTCGGCCTCGCCGTCAGTGAATTCGGCAAGCGTGGTCAGTGAATACAAGCCCTCCTGCAGCGGGCTCAGCGCCATCACATCTTCGATGTCGGGCGCGACATCCTTAGTCGTCGTCATGGCGTGCCGTCCCGCGACGACGACCACAGCTGCGTCACGACCGCAAGATCCTCGGCCGACAGCCCGGACGCGCTCATGGGCTCGAACCGGGCATCGGTGGGCTCGTCGATGTGCCCGGTGCCGTTGCCCCCCAACGCATCCAGGGCCGCGGCCAGCTCTTGCACCGTCGGGTTCTCGAAGATCATCCGCGGGTTGACCGCCAGCCCGGCCGCCCGCGCCCGCGAAGCCAGCTGCACCGACAGGATGCTGTCACCGCCCAGGGCGAAGAAGTCGTCAAAGCGGCCCACCTCGGGCGTCGAAAGCAGCTCGGCGAACACCTTGGCAAGCGTCCGTTCGGTGTCGGTGCGCGACGGTTCAACCCGTCCGCCGGTGCTGACCACCGGCCGCGGCAGCCCGGGCCGGTTCAGCTTGCCCGATTCGGTTTTGGGAAGCACATCGAGAACGGTCAACGACGAGGGCATCATGTACCCGGGCAGCGTCGTTCCGATCGCCGCGCGAACCTCCGACGCGAAAGCGGCCTTCCCGGCCTCATCGCCGACCGGCCGTTGGGGCACAACGTATCCGGCCAGCGAGGTGCCGCCATGCACCTCCCAGGTGCGAGCCGCCGCCGCGGCGACACCGTCGACTGCCGCGAGCGCCGCCTCGACTTCAGCCAACTCAACCCGAAAGCCGCGCACCTGTACCTGGTGGTCGGAGCGTCCGACGAATTCCAGCTGCCCGTCCTCGGTCCAGCGGGCAAGGTCGCCGCTGCGGTACAGACGCGAACCCGGCTCGAGGGCATAGGGATTGGCGACGAACCGGGTGGCGGTCAGCCCAGCCCGCCTCCAGTAGCCGCGGGCCAGTTGGTCGCCGGCGTAGTACAGCTCGCCCACGACCCCGACCGGCACCGGCCGCAGGCCGCCGTCGAGCAGGTAGGCGTCTGCGCCCGGGACCGGTTTGCCCACTCGCGGATTCGGCGGCTCCAGTCGACCCCGGGACACCGCGCCGGAGGTCTCGGTGGAACCGATGTTATTCAACAGCTCGGTGTCCGCGCCTGCACACACCGCCACCAGCCGTTGCAGCAGCGCGGTGCTCACCGGTTCCCCGCCGCACACCAGCCGGGACAGGGCGCGCACCGCCTCGGGCGTGCTGTCGACCAGGGCGGAGACCAGGCTCGGCACCGCGGTCACCTGGGTCACCGCGTGCCGAACCATCAACTCCCCGATGGCTTCCGGGTCGCGGAGTTCGGCATCCTCGGCGAGGATCATGGTCGCTCCCGCCGCGAGGCCGGCCAGCATCTCCATGCCGCCCTCCAGGAACGTGATCGAGGCCTGCGCCAGTCGAACGTCGTCGGTTCTCGGCGGGTAGTGCCGTAGCTGCCAGTCCAGCCGGGCCGCCATGGATCGATGGGTGCCCAGCGCGCCTTTCGGTTTGCCCGTGGATCCGGACGTGAAGACCAGAAACATCGGGTCGTCGGGGTGCGGGAGCGGCAGTACACGCGGATCGCCCTCCGCGTTCTCTACCGCGGCGCGCACCTGCGGGTCGTCCAGCGAAATGACGGAGACACCGGCAACTTCGGGTATGGTGCCGGCGGCCTCGGCCGTGGCCAGCACCACCGGCGGTCGGACGTCTTCGAGCATGAACAGCTTGCGCGCCGGCGGGTAGCCGGGATCGATCGGAAAATAACCGCCGCCGGCCTTCATGATGGCCACCAGCGCCACCACCAGGTCGATGCTGCGCCGCGTCGACAGTCCGACCAGCGACCCGGGCCCCACCCCGCGCCCGGCGAGCAGCGCCGCGAGGTTATCCGAACGACGGTGCAGCGCGGGGTAATCGATCTGCTCGTCGCCGCAACGCACCGCGATCCGGTCGGGGGCCCAGCTTCGGCTCGGCTGCAACAGTTCCGGAATGGTGCGGCGCCGGTTGTGCGGCGGCCGCTCGCCCCGGCTCCAGTGCTCCAGCATGCGGCGCCGTTCGCCGGCGTCGGTCAGCTGCAGGTCGCGCAAAGTTTGATCGGCATTGCTGGCAAACTCGGTGACCACCCGGGTCAGCCAGCCGGCCAACCGCTCGATGCTGGCCCGGCTGTAGAGCTCGGTGCGAAAGATCAGGTTGCAGTTGTACCCGACGTCTCCCGAACCGTCGGTGCCGAAGAAGTTGACACTGAGATCGGCGTGCGCCATGTCGAAGACGGGGTCGAGCGATGTGCACACCGTGTCTTGTCCGCCGCCGTCGGGGGCCTGCTCGATCAACCGCGTGGCGGCCAGGTGGTCGCGGACGTGCACGACGACCTGGAACAGCGGGTTGCGCGACAGCGAACGCACCGGGCTGACGCTCTCGACCACCCGGTCGAACGGCAGGTCCTGGTGGGCGTAGGCGGCCAGGGCCGTGTCTCGGGCGCGGGTCAGCAGTTCACGCAACGTCGGGTTGCCGGTCAGGTCGTTGCGCAGCACCAGGATGTTGACGAAAAACCCGATCAGTTGGTCTAATTCGGCCTCGGTGCGCCCGGCGACCGGGGTGCCAAGCGGGATGTCCAGCCCGCCGCCCGCCTTGTGCAGCACGACGGCGACAGCCGTTTGCAGCAGCATGAATTCGGTCATGCCCAGCTCGCGCGACAACTCGGCGAGCTTGCCGCGAGTGGCGGCGTCGATGCGGAAGTCAACGGATTCGCCCTCGCCGCTCGGCACCGGCGGGCGCGGGAAGTCGGGACGCAGCCCGGTGTCCTCCGGCAGCCCGGCCAGCTGCCGGTTCCAGTACTCCCGTTGCCCGGCGGCCACGGCGGACTCCTGGCCGCTCGCATCGCCCAGGAATCTCCCCTGCCATGCCGCGTAGTCGGCGTACTGGACACGCAGCGGCGCCCAGGCCGGGGCTTCCCCGGCCCGCCGGGCCCGGTACGCGGTCATCACGTCGGCGAACAGCACCCCCGCCGACCAGTGGTCGGAGGCGATGTGGTGGACGACCAGCGACAGCACGTGTTCGGCGGGGTTATCGGCGTTGTGCAGCAACGCAACCCGAACCGGCAGCTCGCGGTCCAGCTCGAAGCAGTGCCGGCGCTCGTCATTCAGCTGCCGCTGCAGCCATGCGTCGTCGGGTCCGGCCTCTCGGCGCACGGCGACCTCCCCGGCGGGCCCGACCACCTGGTAGGGCACCCCGTCCAACTCCACGTAGGAGGTGCGCAGGATCTCGTGCCGGGCGACGACGTCGCCGACGGCGGCGACCAGGGCGTCGATGTCCCATGGCCCGGTCAGTTTCGCGGCGAAGGGAATGTTGTTGACCCAGCTGGGCCCGTCGACGCGGTAGGCGAACCAGCTGCGCAGCTGCGAGGCCGACAGCGGCATCGGCTCGTCGTGGTCGGTCGCGATCAGCCTGGGCCGCGGCCGCCTGAGTTCGCCGGAACCCAGCTGGTCGACCCGTTCCGCCAGCAAGCCCACCGTCGCGAGCTCGAAGACGTCGCGGATGCCGAGCTCCACCCCGCACTCCGACCGGATGGCGTTGACCAGTTTGGTGGCCACCAGCGAGTGACCGCCCAGGTCGAAGAACGAGTCGTCGACCCCCACCCTGTCGTGGCCGAGCAACGCGGAAAACAGTGCAGCGATGCGGCTTTCGGTGGGCGTCGTCGGGTCGCGGTATACGGCGGTCGCCGTGATCTGCGGTTGAGGCAGCGCGGCCCGGTCGATCTTGCCGTGCGCGGTGATCGGGATTTCGGCGAGTGCCACATAGGCGGCCGGCGTCATGTAGTCGGGCAGCGCGGCGGCCACCCGGACGCGAATGCGGTCGACCTCAACGGTTTCCGGGCTGCCGCCCTGGGCCGGCGTGACGTATCCCACCAGGCTCTTGCCCAACCGGGGCAGGTCCATGGCCAGCACCACCGCTTGCCCGACGCTGGGGTCCACCGAGATCGCGGCGGCGATCTCGCCCAGCTCGATGCGGAAGCCGCGGATCTTCACCTGCTCGTCGGCGCGGCCCACGAACTCGATATCCCCGTCGGCGTTGCGGCGCGCCAGGTCACCGGAGCGGTACAACCGGCCGCCCGGGGTGAACGGGTCAGCGACGAACCGTTCGGCCGTCAGTCCGGGCCTGCGGTGGTATCCGTGCGCGACATGCGTTCCGCCGATGTAGATCTCGCCGATCGCGCCCACAGGTACCGGCCGCAGCGCGTTGTCGAGCAGGTGTACCTGGGTGTTGATCTTGGGACGGCCGATGGGCACCACCCGGGTGCCCTGGGCGCCTTCGACCGGGTAGCTGGTGCAGTTGACGACGGTCTCGGTCGGTCCATAAAAGTTGTACAGCAGCGCATCGAACGTGGCGTGGAACTTGTCGGCGATCTCGCCCGGCAGGGCTTCCCCACCGATGGGTACGCGCCGCAGGGTGCGCCACTGGCTGACACCAGGCAGCGACAGGAACAAGCCCAGCAGCGACGGCACGAAGTGCATCGAGGTGATGCCTTCGCGGCTGAGCAGATCGGTGAGGTAACCGATGTCGCGCAGCCCGTCGGGCCGCGGAATCACCAGGCGCGCGCCCATGATCAACGTTCCGAAGATCTCGCCCATGGACACGTCGAAGCTCGGCGACGCGACCTGCAGCAGCCGGTCGGTTTCGTCGACGCGATACTCGTCGCCGAACCAGACGAAGTATTCGGCGATCGGCGCGTGCGGCACCGGCACGCCCTTGGGCAACCCGGTCGAACCCGAGGTGTAGATCAGGTAGGCGGTGTTTTGCGGGCTCAGCGGCCGGATCAGCTCGGTCGGGGCGGTGGCCGGGAACCGCGACAGGCCGGTAACGGGTTCGCGCAGAACGAGTTTGGCGCCGGCGTCGCCCAGAATGAAGGTCAGCCGATCCTCGGGGTAGGTGGGATCCACCGGCAGGTAGACCGCCCCGGCCTTCAGCACGCCCAGCGCGGTGATGACCAATTCGGGTGATTTGTCCAGCAACACCGCGACGCGATCCTCGGTGCCGATGCCCTGGTCGATCAGCCAGTGCGCCAGGCGGTTCGAATCTTCGTCGATCTCCCGGTAGGTGTACTCGCGCCGCTCGTAGACCACGGCGATGGCATCGGGCGACAGCGCCGCTCGCCGGGTGACCAGTGCGGGCAAGGTGGCGGTTGGGGTCGCGAACTCGGCACCGCTCGAGGCCCAGCGCAACCATTCGGCGTCATCGGTGTCCATCAGCGCGCACGCCGACAGCGCCGTGTCGGGATCGGCCAGTGCGTTGTCGAGCAGCACGGCGTAGTGCCGCAGCAGCTGATCCACCAGCCGGTGATCCAGCACCTCGACCAGGTACTCGGCTTCCACCAGCCCACCGTTCGGGCGGTCCAGCTCGATCATGAAGCTGAGTGGCAGCTGGTTGAAGTGACCGCGCAATTCCCCTCGCTCGCACCGCACCCCGGGTGGGCAGAAGCCGGCGCCATCGGGCTCGCGCTGTCCGAAACTCACCCGGGTCATCCGGTCGGCGCCATGCCGGCGATCGGGATTGGACTCGCGCACCAGCCAGTCCAAGTCGGCGCGCGAATGGGCGAAGGCGCCCACCGCGCTATCCCGGGTTTGGGCCAGTAGCTGGCGGAATGTCTGGTGCGGCTCGGGTCGCAGCCGGATCACCACGGTGTTGCCGTAGTAACCGATGGCCGATTCGGTCCCGACGCCGCGGTTGACCACGGGCGCGGCGATCAGGAAGTCCGTTGACTGGGTGTAGCGATGCACCAACGCCGCAAAGGCGGCCATCAGCACCATGTACGGGGTGGCACCGGTCTCGCGCGCCAGTGCCGCCGCCCTTTCGACGGTCGCCGGCGACAACCGCGTCGTGGCCCGCTGTGCACGCCACGTGGTCGGCACCACCGAACCGTTAGGGCCGGGAAGCTCAAGCGGCTCGGGCAGATTCGCCATCAGCGGTCGCCAGTATTCGAAGTCCGCGGCGGGATCCGCGGCTTCGTCCGGCGGAGGCGCCGTTACCGCGGGTTCGCCGCCGAACCCGATCGGATCGGTGTACGCGCGAGTCAGGTCGGCGAAAAACGGTCGCCACGACGCGTCGTCCCAGGCGATGTGATGGGCGGTGATCAACAGCATCAGTTCGTCCGCGGACAGGCGGGCCACGGTGACACGCAGCGGCGAATCCCCGGACAGGTCGAAGGGCCGGCGGAAATCCCGCTGCGCCAGCACATCCAGCCGCAACCGCCGCGCCTGATCGGTCAGCCCGGACAGGTCGTGGTGCGCCCACTCGGGCCGCAGCTCCTCGCGGATGACCGGACACGGGTCACCGTCCGCGCCGGTGCCATAGGTCGTGTGCAGCACGGGGTGCCGCGCGGCCACGGCGTCGACCGCGCGCCGCAACCGTTCAGTGTCGACCGTGCCGGTGACGCGATAGGAGACGCAGACGTTGAGCAGCGCGCTGTCGGGGTCCACCGACTGCACGAACCACATCCGGTGCTGTCCGACGGACATGCGCGGCTCTTCGTATGTCGCCACCGGCGCTCCGGCGCGCGGCCTCGCCAGGCCGCGTTCGGCGATCTTGCGGCGCAACAATTCCAGGCGCTCATCGTCGAGCCCTGCGCCGGCTCGGGTGGTTTCCGTCACGCGGGGAGTCCAACCTTTCTGGCTTCGCGAGCGTCGAGTGTTGTGCATTCCCGCGGCTCGCCCGAGCCGCCGCGCAACGCGTCGATCATTTCGTTGAGGGTGATCCCGCCGAGCATGCGAGCTACCGGGACCGAGCTTCCGACGGTCCGGCGCAGCCGCTTGCGCAGATCGAGTGCGAGTAACGAGTCCACACCAAGGTCGACGAGCGGTGCGCTCGGGTCGATCGAAACCGAATCGCCAAGGCGCAAGGCAGCGGCGAGTTCGGTGCGGACCACCTCGGCGAGCGGCTTGGCGGCGGAGGCGTCCGCTCCCCCGCCGCCGCCCTGCGGCGCACTGAACGGCACTGGCATGCCCTGGCTTTCGAAGAACACCCCGAGCCGGCCGAGGTCGGCGTCGAAGATCAGCGGATCGCCCTCGTAGCGGCACAAGCCCGCCTCGATCGCCACTTCCGGAGGCATCGCGACCAGACCGGAGCGTTCGGTACGGGTGATCTCGTCGCCGGTGACGACGCCGGCGGCCTGCCACAGCCCCCACCGGATCGCCGTGCTGTCGTGTCCCCGGTCGCGCAGCTGGGCGACCAACACGTCGAGCATCCGATTCGAGGCGGCGTAAGCCGCGTGGCCGTAACCGCCCCATACGCCGAACACCGACGAGCAGGCCAAGATTCGGCAATCCGGCCGCAACGGCCAGACCTCGGCCAGCAGCGCCAGGCCACGCACCTTAGCCGCACACACCGCCGCCACGTCGGCTCCGGTCAGCTCGGAACGGGAGCGGGCCTCGGCGATGCCCGCGGTATGGATCAGCAGTGCCGCGCTGTTCCGCGCGTGCCGGGCGGCAACGGCCGCCACGGCGGCCGGATCGGTGATGTCGCACCGCGGGGCGCGCACCTCAGTGTCGTGGTTCGCAGTGAGCCGGCGCAGCGTGTCCGGGTCGATACCGTTGCGGCTCAGCAGCGTAACCGTCCGCGCCCCGCGCTCGATGCAATACCGCGCGTACTGCAGGCCGATGGCTCCGCTGCCGCCGGTGATCACCACGTTGTCCAACGCGTCGGCGTCCAGCGGCCGCTTGGTGGCCGAATCACGGCACTCGCGGAAGGCTCGCACGTAGCGGCGCGGCGATTCGCTGCCCCGCAGCGCCACCTCGGCCGCCTCCCCGAGAAGCACGTCGACTGCGGCGCGCGCCGTGTCGGCATCGACGTCTCGGCCGGGCAGGTCGAGATGCCCGAAGGTCTGGTCGGTGAATTCGAAGCCGACGCTGCGATGCATCGCGGCCAGCGCCGCCTGCACCGGGAAGGCATCGGCGTCATCCGGACCGATGGTTTCAGCGCGGGCGGTCAACAGCCAGACGCCCCGGCATCGCGGACCGATCAGGGCGGCGTAGTCGGGTAGGCCCGCGTCTTGGCGCCCGGCGATCTGCTCGATCGCCACCGTGGCTTCGAGCTCGTCGAGCTCGGGTGCGATGATCGCGAGGATCTCCGCGTCGTGCGGTGCCACCACCCGGCAGCCGTCTTGCGCCCCAACGGTATCCATCAGTCGCCGGGTCAAGGCGCCGTCCGTCGGGCCGACCGCGACAATGCCGACGTCGGCGGCCGCCCCGCCGGTTGAACTCGCTTGCTGCCAGTCTTCAAGGACTACGGTGAGCGCCGGGGCCATCTCGATCAGCGGTTCGGGTGCCGCCCACAACTGCACCGCCCGCATGGGCGCGTTCGGGAATCCGCGCATTGGCGGCCGGACACCGCCGGGAATCGCGTTGGCCCATTGGCAGCCGGGATCGGCCGCGGCCACCCTGACAACGTTCGCCGCCAGCGTGTTGCTGATGGCCCCGTCGCGATGCCCCGAGCCGACGGCCACGGTGGTCCGCTCGTCGAGCAGGTCCGCGAGCGGATAGAGCAGTGCGGGATGCGCGGACAACTCGACGAAGGTCGTGGCCCCGAGTTTTCGGGCCGCGGCCACGGCACGGTCGAAACGCACCGTGTTGCAAAGGTTGTCATACCAGTACGCGGAGAAGTCAACGTCACCACCGACCTCCGCGCCGAAGGTCGAGCCGAGGAATCGCACCGGACTGTCCCGGAATCGCGAGCGGGGAAGCAGCTCGGCCAGCTGGGTGCGTAAGGGCCGCAGGACGCTGGTGTGGCCCGGGTAGTCCACCGAAAGTTGCTGGGCGAAAACGCCGCGTTGCCGGGCGAGGTCGACAGCGGCCGCCACGGCGCCGTATTCTCCGGACACCACGGTCGACGATGGACCGTTGACCGCCGAAACTTCCAGCCAGCCGTCCGTTTCGCCGATCAGGGACTCGGCCTTGTCGACGCCGGCGCCGAGCACCGCCATGGCGTAGTGGCCGGCCAACTGGTCGACGATCGTGGCGCGGGCTCCGACCAACGCGACCGCGTCGGGCCGCGTTATCGTTCCGGCCACGTACGCCGCCGCGACCTCGCCGAGGCTGTGGCCGATGGCAATTGCGGGGGGCACGCCGCGGAATCGCCATTCGTGGGCCAGGCTGACCGCGTGGGTAAACTGCGCTCCCTGAATTTCGGTCCGCGACCAGTTCTTGTCGCGTTCCCCGGTCAGGTAGGCCAACGGTGAGGGCAGCCCGGCGGCGAGGAATGCCTGGGCGCATCGGTCGGCCTCGGCGCGGTATCCGGAAAGCCGTTGGTAGGACTCGGCGCCCATCGATGGCCACTGGTTGCCCTGGCCGGGAAACACGAACGCGATGCGCGGGGCGGCCCCGACGGAGGATCGGGTGACCAGCGGGTGATCTTCGCCGCGGGCGAGCGCGGTCAGGCCGGAGACCAGCTCGGCGCGGTCGGCCGCGCGCACCACCGCGCGGTGCCGCCGCACCCGTCGCAGGCGCAGCAGGGTAGACGCCACCGCCGCTGGGTCCGCGTTCGCGCCCGTCCCACCCAGGTAGTCCAGGATTGCGCGAGCGTCCTTACTGATCAGCTCTTGGTCGTGCGCAGAGAGCAGCACGGCTACGCGACCGTCGGGCAGTGGGGAGGTCAGCATCACGCGACCTCGGGAAGGGAGACGATCACGTGCGCGTTGGTGCCGGCGATGCCGAACGCCGATGTCGCCGCGATCCGTTGCCCGCCGGCCGCCGGCCACGGGGTCAGCTGCTTCGCCAAGCGCAAACCCTGGCTTTCCCAGTCGATTTCCGGGCTAGCGTCCGACGCGTGCAGGGTCGGTGGGATGGCGCCGTGCTCGGCGGCGACCAGCACCTTGGCCAGCCCGAGCGCCCCGCTGGCGGCCAGAGCGTGGCCCAGGTTGGATTTCACCGAGCCCAGCAACGCCCCACCGCCCGGCGCCGTGTCGCCGTAGGTTTGTGCCAGCGACCGCAGTTCGGTGCGGTCGCCGAGTCGGGTACCCGTGCCATGGCCCTCGACCATCGCGACCTCTTCGGGCCGGATCCCGGCGTGCGCCATGGCACGCCGGAACAAGCGGACCTGCGCGTCACCGCTGGGGGCGCTCAGCCCTGCGCTGCGGCCGTCCTGGTTGACGGCGGTGGCGCGCACTTCGGCGATGACCTGCCGGCCGGCGCGCAGGGCGGCCGATTTGCGTTGCAGCACAAACATCGCCGCGCCCTCGGCCCACACCGTCCCGCTGGCCTGCGCGCTGTAGGGCCGGCAGTGACCGTCGTCGGAAAGGGCGTGCTGCTTGGAGAATTCGACGAAGAACCCGGGCGAGCCGAGCACGTTGACCCCGCCGGCCAGCGCCAGGTCGCAGTCGCCGTTCTCGATCGAGCGCACGGCGACGTGGAACGCCGCCAGCGCGGACGCACAGGACGAGTCCACCGTCAGCGCCGGGCCGGCCAGCCCCAGCGTGTAGGCGACCCGCCCGGAGATCACGCTGAGCGCGGTCCCGGCGAGCAGGTGGCCGCTGTATTGGGAGAAGTTGGCCATCTGCGGGCCGTATCCGGTGGCCGAAGCGCCGACGAAGCACCCAGCGTCATGCCCGGCCAGGTCGTCGGGGTTGATGCCGCTGTTTTCCAGGGCGCGCCAGGACACCCGGAGCACGACGCGCTGCTGGGGGTCCATGGCGACGGCCTCGCGCGGCGAGATGCCGAAAAACTCCGGGTCGAATGCGGTTGCGCCGGCGAGGAATCCACCGCGATCGTGGATCTGCTTGAAACCACTGCGCCGCGACCCCGCGAGCAGTTCGCGGACCTGCCAACCGCGATCGGTGGGGAACGGCCCCAGCGCCTCACGACCGTGGGACAACAACTCCCAATACTTGTCGGCGGTATCGATGCCGCCGGGCGCTTCAACGGCCATGCCGACGATAGCGACCGGGTCAGCCGCGCCATTGACGTTGTCAGACATCGGCATTCACCCGTTGCGCCACGGCATCGATGTGCTCGTCGAGATAGAAATGCCCGCCGTCGTACAAGAACAGCTCGAAGGCGCCCGCGGTGTGGTTCTCCCAGAGCCGCAACGCGGACGGATCGACGCGGTGGTCGTCGCGCGCCCCCAGGACGCGGATGTCGGCGCGGATGCGGACGCCGGGAGCACACTCGTAGCGGTTGACCACTTCGTAGTCGGTGCGCACCGCGGTGGTCAGCAGTTCGGCGAACTCTTCATCGGCGAGCAGTTCGGGGTCGGTACCGCCGAGATCGGCGATGTCGGCGAGCAATCCGTCGTCCGTGGTGGGGAGCTCCGGCATGGCGGCAACGGCGGACGGCGCCGGGCCGGCCGAGACCCACAGGCGCTGCACCGCAACATCGTGGGATTCGGCGATCCGGGCGAACTCGAAGGCGACGACGGCACCCATGCTGTGGCCGAACAGCCGCAGCGGCGCCACCCGGCTCCACGCCCCGCCGTCGAACAAGCCCTGGGCCAGGTCGTGCACCGTGTCGTGGGCCGGGTGACTCAGCCGGTCCGCACGCTGCGGGTACTGCACGATGTAGGTGTCGGCGCCCGCGGCCAGCGCGGTCGCCAGCGCGCGATAGCTTGCCGCGGCCGCCCCGGCGTGCGGGAACACGACGGTCGCGCCGGTGCGCCGGCCCTCGTTCCTGCTGGGCACCCGCTTGATCCAGGGGGCGAACTCCGTTGGCGCACTCAGCACCCGGTCGGATGTCATCGGGCCGTCCCGGGTTGGCCGGTTTGGTGAGAAGCCGCTAGGGTGTCGGCGTCCATGTGGATGACTTCTAGGTACAGCTCGGCCACCTGATCCAGCCGCTGGCCGTCCCGCTCGCGATCGACGAGCAAATCAGCAAGTGCCACAACGGTTCTGGTGGCAAAGATATCGGCGACCATGACGTCGGCGTCCAGCCAGGTCCGGATGCGACCGACGGCCTGGGTCGCCAGTACCGAGTCACCGCCCAGGGCGAAGAAGTCGTCGTCACGACCGACGCGGTCCAGGCCGAGTAGGTCACCAAGCAGCGCGGCGAGGGCGGATTGCAGCGGCGTCGACGGGGCGCGGTAGCCGGGCTGCGGGGACGGCGAAATCGTGGCGCCCAAGTCGCGTGCGACTGCACGACGGTCGATCTTCCCCGCATCGGTGAACGGGATGCGCTCGACAAGCGCGATGTGACGCGGAACCATATGCGCCGGAACGAGTTCGCCCATCAGGTCCAGAATTAGCCCGGTCGTCAGATCGGCGCCGGTCGAGCTTTCCGGACACACCGCGGCGGCCAGCACCTCGGAGCCGCCCGATGCGGGGAGCAGGGCGGCGACCGCTATCGCCACCCCGGGCAGTCGCCGCAACACCGCCTCGATCTCGCCGAGTTCGACGCGATATCCGCTGATCTTGATCCGGTGGTCGGCGCGGCCGACGAATTCGAGCGTGCCGTCGGGCCAATACCTGGCCAGGTCGCCGGTGCGGTACCACCTGCGTCCGGCGTCCTCGACGAAGCGCTCCGCGGTGAGATCCGGGCGCCCCCGATAGCCGCGGGCAATGCCACGGCCGGACACCCACAGTTCGCCGGCGACCCAGTCGGGGCAGTCGTCGCCCGCTTCGTTCACGACGCGGCAGGCGTTGTTCGTCAGCGGAACCCCGTAGGGCAGGGCGGTCCACTCCGCCGGCAGCGCATAGGGATCGGCGACCTCGAAAATGGTGTTGTGCACCGGCGTTTCGGTTGCTCCGCCCAGCCCGGCGAACCGCAGGTTGGGCGCCTCGGCCTTGAGGCGGCGCGCCACCTCCGGGCGCACCCAGTCCCCGCCGGTGGGGATGACCCGCACCGAGGACAGCCGTCCGTGTCCGACTTCGGTGAGCATCTCCAGCCAGCCCGGCATGAAGTGCAACACGGTGACTTGGTGGGTGTCGATGAGCCGGGCCCAGGCGTCGGGGTCGCGGCGCTGCGCTTCGTCGACCACCACGATCGACCCGCCCGTGCGCAAGGTGACGAAGATGTCCATCACCGAGATGTCGCCTTCGAGTGTGGAGAGTGCCAGGCACCGATCAACGGGACCGATCTGGAAGTGGCGTGCGATGAACTCCACGGTGTTCATCGCGGCGTCGTGCGTCACCTCGACGCCTTTGGGCTCGCCGGTCGATCCGGACGTGAACATCACGTAGGCGAGGTCGGCGGGATCGATTCTGGCCGAACGGGTGTCGGGGACAACGTGTGGTTCGCGCAAGACATCGGCGAGGGTGAGGTCGGGCACCGGCAGTGCCAGCGGCTGCCCGCCGCACACCAGGGCCAGGCGCACCGCGCCGGTCTTTAGGATGCGCTCCGCGCGGTCGCGCGGCTGGTCGAGGCCGATCGGCAGGTAAGCCGCACCGACGCTGAGGATGCCCAACAGCGCCGGCACCTGCTCGGCGGTTTTCGGGCCCATCACCGCGACCGTGTCGCCGGCGCCGACGCCGGCCGCGCGCAATGCGGCCGCGACCGCCAGCGCCTGGCCGCGCAGCTGCCCATAGCTGAGTTCACCGGAGCCGGCGAACACGGCGGGGGCGTCGGGTCGCCGCTCGGCTTGTCGGAAGAAGCCGTCGTGCAACGCTTCTCCGCTGGGTTCCGCGATGCGGCCATTGATCGCGTCGCGCACCGCGCGCTGGGCGTCCGGCAGCGGTGACGGTGCCGGCGCGTCCCAACTGTCGTCGGCAACTGCCAATCTGAGCAGTTCGTCGATGTGGTAGGCGAACATGGCGTCGACGACGCCCGGCGCGAAGATGCCTTCGCGCACATCCCAATTCACCAGCACGCCGCCGTCGAACTCGGTGACCTGAGCGTCGAGCAGCACCTGGGGACCCTGGGAGATGATCCACGCGGGTGTCCCGAATTGGTCGGTGACCTCGGGGCTGAACAGTGCGCCGAGTCCCAGCGCGCTGGTGAAGACCACCGGCGCCAGCACCTGGGTGCCGCGATGGCGGCTGAGGTCCCGCAGCACCGACAGCCCCGGATACGCGGAGTGCGCGGCGGCGGTCCGCATGGTCTCCTGCACGGCCGCCGCCCGCGCCGCCGCGGTCCGGGTGCCGGTGAGGTCGACGTCGAGCAGCAGGGAGGAGGTGAAGTCGCCGACCATCGAGTCGACGTCGCTGTGCAGCGGCCGGCGCCCGAACAGCGGCACGTTCAGCAGGAAGCGCGAGGTGGTTGACCAGCGAGCCAGGGCATTGGCGAAGGAGGCGGCCAGCGTCATCGCCGGGGTGACCCCCCGGGCCTGGGCGCGGGAGAACAGGGCATCCCGGGTGTGCGGGTCCAGCCAGTGCCAGACGCGGGTGCTCCTGCGCGAATTGCGGTCGCCGGTGGTGGGCAGGGCCGGTGGGTCCGGCAGGTGCGGGATGCGCCGCGCCCACCACTCGCGGGCGGCATCGCGGGCCGGCTGCGGCCGCGCCTCTTTCGCCTCGATCGCTTGCCGGTACTGCCGATAGGTGTAAGTCAACGCGGGCAGGTCGTGCCCGAGGTACAGGGTCGCCAGGTCGGCCATCAGGGTCCGGTAGCTCATCGCATCGGCGGCCTGCATGTCCAGATCGACGTGCAGGCGCGAACGTTCGCCCGGCAGCTGCGTCAAGGCGAGCTCGAACACCGCACCGTCAAGCTGCTGGTGCGATTTGGCGTCGCGGATGGCGGCGAGGCGCCGATCGACGTCGCCTTTGCCTTGTCGGCGCAGATCCTCGACGGCGACCGGGAATTCGTCACAGGTCGCCGCGATCCGCTGTGTGCCGTCGGGCAGGAACCGCACCCGCAGCATCGGGTGGCGCCGGGCCAGCGCCGTGGCCGCGTCGCGCAGGCGGTCGGGATCGATCCGGCCGCCGTCGAATTCGACGTAGAGGTGACCGGCCACCCCGCCGAGCTGCTGGTGGTCCTGGCGACCGACCCACATCGCGTGCTGCATCGGGGCCAGTGGGAACGGCTCGCCGGTGTCACCCGCCGGTTGCGCGGCAACGTGCTGATCGGCGGGATCGGCCGGCGAGTCGGCGGTTACCAGCTCGGCCCAGGCCTCGACCGTCGGAGTTTCGGCCAGCGTGGCGAAGTCCACGGCGATGCCCTGACGTCGCCATCGGCCCGCCAGCGTCATGATCCGGATGGAGTCCAGGCCCTGGCCGATGAGGTTGGTGCCGGGGTGAACGTCGTCGACACCGACGCCGAGCAGTTCGGCCACCTGCGCCCGGACGTCTTCCGAGCGCGCCGAGGCACGCACCACGAACCCTCCCTGGATTAGCACAGGCTGCCCTAAGTATTTTTGGTTACCCTATCCTTACTCATGGATCGCCGCTACTACGCCCCCCGGTTTAAGGACCTATGACCGCGCAGACACGACCGTCCCCGGCCGGGGCCCTCGAAGGGTTCGTGCCTTTTCCCCCCGATCGGGCCGCCGCCTATCGAGCGGCCGGCTACTGGGCGGGGCGAACGCTGGACACCATCCTGAGCGACGCGGCGCAGCGCTGGCCCGACCGAACGGCCGTGCTCGACGCCGTGGACGGCTTGAGCTATGCCCAGCTCGACGCGCGCGCCGACCGCGCCGCCGCAGGGTTGCGCGGCCAAGGCATCGCGCCGGGCGACCGGGTGCTGCTGCAACTGCCGAATGGTTGCCAGTTCGCAGTCGCGCTGTTCGGGCTGTTGCGTGCGGGCGCCATCCCGGTGATGTGTCTGCCCGGCCACCGGGCGGCCGAATTGGGCCACTTCGCCGCCGTCAGCCAGGCCACGGGACTACTGATCGCCGATGCGGCAAACGGTTTCGACTACCGCGCCATGGCGCGCGAACTCGTCAACGATTACCCGGCGCTCGAGCACGTCATCGTCGACGGCGACGCCGGTCCGTTCACGTCGTGGACACAACTTTGCGGCCAAGCCACCACCCCGCCCCCGGCGCCGCTACGCGATCCGGGATCACCCGCGCTGCTGCTGGTTTCGGGCGGCACCACCGGAACTCCCAAACTCATCCCCCGCACCCACGACGATTACGTGTTCAACGCGACCGCCAGCGCCCAGGTCTGCGGGCTCACCGCCGACGACATCTATCTGGTGCTGCTCTCGGCCGGCCACAACTTCCCGCTGGCCTGTCCCGGGCTGCTCGGCGCGATGACAGTGGGCGCCACCACCGTGTTCGGCACCGACGCCAGCCCCGAGGCCGCCTTCGCCATCATCGAGCGCCACGGCGTCACGGTCACCGCCCTGGTGCCGGCCCTGGCCAAACTGTGGGCACAAGCCTGCGAGTGGGAGCCGGTGACACCGAAATCCCTGCGGCTCTTGCAAGTTGGCGGCGCCAAGCTGGAGGCCGAGGACGCCCGCCTGATCCGCACCGCGTTGACCCCGGGGCTGCAGCAGGTGTTCGGGATGGCCGAGGGACTGCTGAACTACACCCGCCCGGGCGATCCGCCCGAGCTCGTCGACCACACCCAGGGCAGGCCGCTCTGCGCGGCCGACGAATTGCGCGTCGTCGACGCCGACGGCGAACCGGTGGTCCCGGGTGAGGAAGGCGAGCTGCTGGCGCGGGGCCCGTACACGCTCAACGGCTACTACCGCGCCGAGCGCGAGAATCAACGCTGCTTCGACCGCGATGGCTTCTTCCGCAGCGGCGACCTGGTCCGGCTGCGGCACGACGGCTATCTGACCGTCACCGGGCGGGTCAAGGACGTGATCTGCCGAGGCGGTGAAACGATTTCCGCGGCAGACCTCGAGGAGCAGATGCTCAGCCACCCGTCGATCTTCTCGGCGGCCGCGGTGCCCCTGCCCGACCCATACCTTGGCGAAAAAATCTGCGCGGCGGTCGTTTTCACCGGCCCGGCGGTGACGCTGGCGGAACTGAACGCCTACCTCGACCGTCGTGGCGTGGCCGCCCACGCCCGGCCCGACGCGCTGGTGCCGATGACAGCACTGCCCAGCACACCGATCGGCAAGATCGACAAGAAGGCGATTGTCGAGCACATTTCGGTCCAGCCGAGTTGACGTCAGCCGATGTTCTTGGCCCGTAACGCTTCAATGATCCTGTCCATCACCGCGCCGGCATCCGCCCGCGCTTGGCGATGATCGCTTGCGCGCGCAATGTAGAGCGTTGCCTCCCGCAACGCGCCCATGACCGTCAGGGCCGTGGCCTCGACGGGTTGGGGCGGGATGCTGCCGGACTCGATGGCGTCGGTCAACAGCGCCGTCACGAATCCGATGTTGTATCGGTGCCCGATGTCGCTCCAGCGTTCCCAGCCCAGCACCGCCAGCGCCTCCAGCAGGACGATGCGCTGAACCTCGGGCTCGGCGCACGCATCCAACCACAGGCCCGCGCACAGCCGCATGATCTCAACCGGATCGGATTCGCCAGCAGCCGCGACGGCCTCCCCCATCCGGGCGGCCATCTCGCCCTCCACTCGCTCGAACACTGCCGCGAATAGCTCTGTCTTGTCGGCGAAGTGGTGGTACAACGCGCCGCGCGTCACCCCGGCGTCGCGCACGATCGTCTCCAGGGATGCCTCGGCGAAGCCCAACGATGCGAACAGGGGCCGGGCGGCGCTGATCAACGCGTGGCGCGTGTCCGCGGCGCGCTCCGCCTGTGTGCGGCGACCATCCTGCGCCATGCGACCCTTACCTTTCACACCTACGTATGCATGTCATGCATACCGCATGAAGGTCGTCGGGTGTGATGCCGCGCGAGGCAGCGTCGTTCAGAACACCCTGAACTGGCGGATGATCTCCAGAGCAGACGGGTCACCTTCGGCCTGAACGCCGAGGCTTTCCCAGGCGCCGCGTTGGGTGACCCACCGCACGAACGCTTCCGAACCAGACGTGATCCGCGCGGCCACATCGGCCTGCGCGCCGAGGCGCAGGGTCCGGGCGCAAAGACCGTCGA
>NZ_LZJZ01000041.1 GCF_001667585.1 Mycobacterium sp. E2733 | reverse complement strand
TCGGCAAGGTGTTCGCCGAACTCCGGAGGCAGGACCACGTCGTGGCGATCGACGCCGACACCGCCTTTGGCCGGCGGGCGGCGGCGGAGGCGGCGCACTCCAGGGTGCGGGGCCGGGCGGAGGCGCCGTCGTCGGCGTGCGGGGCGGCTGCAGACGGTCCCGCAGGAATTCGTCGCGCTCGTTCATGGGCTCCTCGGGTGCCGGGCGATCGATCCGCCGCTGGTGGGGTTCGTCGCGGGCTCGTGATAAGCGCCACGGCCCAACCGTCGACGCCGGATGCGGACCAGTACCCGTCCAGTATCTCCTCCGTACCGCCCACCGCTACCGTGCAAACTTAGCAGTGCTCGCTTCGGGGCGCCCGCCGCAGCTTGGGCCGCCCGCTGATCACGATCATGCGATCCGATGGCGAGGCGGTGGACACCCCCTCACGCGGTGTCAGCAAACATGCGTGGGCGGCGAAGCCGGCGCACCGGACTGCCGGGGGCGGCGGGGCTGTGACGCAAACCGCAGGGCCAAACCAGCACGTCCCCAGGTCGTCGCCCGTCGGTCGCCGGGAAATTTACGGTGCTGGCAGCCGACGGTTAGACTTGACGAAGTTGGCATGTCAGGCGGGTATTGTCATATCGTTTTACGACTTGTCGAGACCGGTTTCCAGGCCACCGTTCAGCGCTGCACGGACGCATCCCTAACAGGATCATCATCCACCTGGGGGACAGCCTATCGAGACAAGACCGAGGGGTCTCAAGCCCGCAACGTCCGGGTGCGACTCCATCGGAGCAGCTGTAACGGCAGCTCAACGTTCAGGTGAAGGGGCAGGTGCATATGACGCCCAAGCGCGTCGGGTTATACAACCCCGCGTTCGAGCACGACTCGTGCGGGGTAGCCATGGTCGTCGACATGCACGGCCGTCGTAGCCGCGACATCGTCGACAAGGCCATCACCGCGCTGCTCAACCTCGAACACCGCGGAGCTCAGGGCGCCGAGCCGCGCAGCGGTGACGGTGCCGGCATCCTGATTCAGGTCCCGGACGCCTTCCTGCGCGAGGTCGTCGATTTCGAACTGCCCCCGGCGGGCAGTTATGCCACCGGAATCGCCTTCTTGCCGCAGTCGTCCAAGGACGCGGCCGCCGCCTGCGACGCAGTGGAGAAGATCGCCGAAGCCGAGGGCCTGACGGTGCTGGGCTGGCGGAATGTACCCATCGACGACTCCTCGCTGGGTGCGCTGTCCCGCGACGCGATGCCCACGTTCCGGCAGGTGTTCATGGCCGGGGCATCGGACATGACGCTGGAGCGCCGTTGTTATCTGGTCCGCAAGCGCGCCGAGCACGAACTCGGCACCAAGGGACCCGGACAGGATGGCCCCGGCCGCGAAACCGTCTACTTCCCAAGCCTTTCCGGCCAGACGATGGTCTACAAGGGCATGCTGACCACGCCGCAGCTCAAGGCGTTTTACCTTGACCTGCAAGACGATCGGATGACCAGCGCGCTGGGCATCGTGCATTCGCGGTTCTCCACCAACACCTTCCCGTCGTGGCCGCTGGCCCACCCGTTCCGCCGGGTGGCTCACAACGGCGAGATCAACACCGTCACCGGCAACGAGAACTGGATGCGCGCCCGCGAGGCGTTGATGAAGACCGACGTCTTCGGCACGGAAGCGGACGTCGAGAAGCTGTTCCCGATCTGTACCCCGGGCGCCTCGGACACCGCACGTTTCGACGAGGCGCTCGAACTGCTGCACCTGGGCGGCCGCAGCCTGGCCCATGCGGTGCTGATGATGATTCCCGAGGCGTGGGAGCGCAACGACTCGATGGACCCCGCGCGGCGGGCGTTCTACCAGTACCACGCCTCGTTGATGGAGCCCTGGGACGGGCCCGCGTCGATCACGTTCACCGACGGCACCATCGTGGGCGCCGTGCTGGACCGCAACGGGTTGCGCCCCTCCCGGATCTGGGTCACCGAAGACGGCTTGGTGGTGATGGCTTCCGAGGCCGGCGTCCTGGACCTGGACCCCGCCAAGGTGGTCCACCGGATGCGCCTGCAGCCCGGCCGGATGTTCTTGGTGGACACCACACAAGGGCGCATCGTCTCCGACGAGGAGATCAAGGCCGAGCTCGCCGCCGAGCACCCGTACCAGGAATGGCTCGACCGGAACCTGGTTCCCCTCGACAAACTGCCGCAGGGCGACTACGTGCGGATGCCCCATGAGCGACTCGTCAAGCGGCAGTTGGTGTTCGGTTACACCTATGAGGAGCTCAACCTGTTGGTGGCGCCCATGGTGCGCACCGGTGCCGAGCCCATCGGCTCGATGGGCACCGATACCCCGGTCGCGGTGCTCTCGCAGCGGCCGCGAATGCTCTACGACTACTTCCAGCAGCTGTTCGCTCAGGTCACCAACCCGCCCCTGGACGCGATTCGCGAGGAGGTGGTGACCAGCCTGCAGGTGACCACCGGTGGGGAGCGCGACCTGCTTACGCCAGAAGACAAGTCCTGTCACCAGATCACGTTGCCGCAGCCGATTCTGCGCAACCACGAGCTGGCCAAGCTGGTCAACCTCAACCCCGACGACGAGGTCAACGGCCGCCCGCATGGCATGCGGTCCAAGGTGATTCGTTGCCTGTACCCGGTCGCTGAGGGGGGCGCCGGCTTGGCCGCGGCCCTTGAGGACGTACGCGCGCAGGCGTCGGCCGCGATCGAGGAAGGCGCGCGGGTGATCATCCTGTCGGACCGCGAGTCCAACGAGACGCTGGCCCCGATTCCGTCGCTGCTCGCCGTCGCCGGCGTGCACCACCATTTGGTGCGCGACCGGACGCGCACCCACGTGGGTCTGGTCGTCGAGACGGGTGACGCGCGCGAGGTGCACCACATGGCGATGCTGGTGGGCTGCGGGGCGGCGGCGATCAACCCCTACCTGGTGTTCGAGTCGATCGAGGACATGCTCGACCGCGGCGCGATCGATGGCTTCTCTGATCGGCAAGAGCGCGAGAAGGCGCTGAGCAACTACGTCAAGGCCGCCGGCAAGGGCGTGCTCAAAGTCATGTCCAAGATGGGCATTTCGACGCTGGCCTCCTACACCGGCGCGCAGCTGTTCCAGGCGGTCGGCGTCTCAGAAGACGTGCTCGACGAGTACTTCACCGGGCTGAGCTGCCCGATCGGTGGGATCACGCTCGAGGACATCGCCGCCGACGTCGCGGCTCGCCATCGGCTGGCCTACCTGGACCGCCGCGACGAGCGCGCGCATCGCGAACTCGAGGTGGGCGGCGAGTACCAGTGGCGCCGGGAAGGTGAGTATCACCTGTTCAACCCGGAAACTGTGTTTAAGCTGCAGCACTCGACTCGCACCGGGCAGTACAAGATCTTCAAGGACTACACCCGCCTGGTCGACGACCAGAGCGAGCGGATGGCCTCACTGCGCGGCCTGCTCAAGTTCCGCGGCGGTGTGCGTCCCCCGATTCCGCTGGAAGAGGTCGAACCCGCCAGCGAGATCGTCAAGCGCTTCTCCACCGGGGCGATGAGCTACGGCTCGATCTCGGCCGAAGCTCACGAGACGCTCGCCATCGCGATGAACCGTCTGGGCGGGCGTTCCAACAGCGGGGAAGGCGGCGAGGACGTCAAGCGCTTCGACCGCGACCCCAACGGTGATTGGCGCCGCAGTGCCATCAAACAGGTCGCTTCCGCGCGTTTCGGCGTCACGTCGCACTACCTGACGAACTGCACCGACATCCAGATCAAGATGGCGCAGGGCGCGAAACCTGGTGAGGGCGGCCAGCTTCCGGGACACAAGGTGTACCCGTGGGTCGCCGCGGTCCGGCATTCCACACCCGGTGTCGGCCTGATCTCCCCGCCGCCGCACCACGACATCTACTCGATCGAGGACCTCGCGCAGCTGATCCACGACCTGAAGAACGCCAACCCGTCCGCGCGGGTGCACGTCAAGCTGGTCTCCGAGAACGGGGTGGGCACGGTCGCCGCCGGCGTCTCAAAGGCGCACGCCGACGTGGTGTTGATCTCCGGCCACGACGGTGGCACCGGGGCGACCCCGCTGACGTCGATGAAACACGCGGGCGCGCCGTGGGAGCTGGGCCTGGCCGAGACGCAACAGACCCTGCTGCTCAACGGGTTGCGTGACCGGATCGTGGTCCAGGTCGACGGTCAGCTCAAGACGGGCCGCGACGTGATGATCGCCGCGTTGCTCGGCGCCGAGGAATTCGGCTTTGCCACCGCGCCGCTGGTGGTGGCCGGCTGCATCATGATGCGGGTGTGCCACCTGGACACCTGCCCGGTCGGCGTGGCCACCCAGAACCCGCTGCTGCGCGAGCGGTTCACCGGTAAGCCCGAGTTCGTCGAGAACTTCTTCATGTTCATCGCCGAAGAGGTCCGGGAGTACATGGCGCAGTTGGGTTTCCGCACCCTCAACGAGGCCGTCGGCCAGGTGGGGGCGCTGGACACGACGCTGGCCCGCGCGCACTGGAAGGCGCACAAGCTCGACCTCACTCCGGTGCTGCACGAGCCCGAGTCGGCGTTCATGAACCAGGACCTGTACTGCAGTTCCCGGCAGGACCACGGCCTGGACAAAGCGCTCGATCAGCAGTTGATCGTGATGAGCCGCGAGGCACTCGATTCCGCCAAGCCGGTGCGCTTCTCCACCACCATCAGCAACGTCAACCGCACGGTGGGCACCATGCTCGGCCACGAGGTGACGAAAGCGTATGGCGGCCAAGGGCTCCCGGACGGGACCATCGACATCACGTTCGACGGATCCGCGGGCAACAGCTTCGGCGCCTTCGTGCCCAAGGGAATAACGTTGCGGGTCTACGGCGACGCCAACGACTACGTTGGCAAGGGGCTGTCCGGTGGCCGAATCGTGGTGCGGCCCTCGGACAACGCCCCGCAGGACTACGTGGCCGAGGACAACATCATCGGCGGCAACGTGATCCTGTTCGGCGCGACCAGCGGGGAGGCGTTCCTGCGCGGGGTGGTCGGCGAGCGGTTCGCGGTCCGCAACTCCGGCGCCCATGCCGTGGTCGAGGGCGTGGGTGACCATGGATGCGAATACATGACGGGTGGTCGGGTTGTGATTCTCGGCCGGACTGGCCGCAACTTCGCGGCGGGAATGTCAGGCGGTGTGGCTTACGTGTACGACCCGGACGAGGAACTGCCGGACAATCTCAACATCGAGATGGTCGATATGGAGGCCCTGGACGAAGACGACGCCGACTTCCTGCACGGCATCATCCAGGCCCACGTGGACGCCACCGATTCCGCTGTCGGCCAGCGGATCCTGGCCGACTGGCGCGGGCAACAACGCCACTTCATCAAGGTGATGCCGCGCGACTACAAGAAGGTGCTGCAAGCGATCGCCGAAGCCGAGCGCGACGGCGTCGACGTGGACAAGGCGATCATGGCGGCCGCACATGGCTGATCCGAGCGGCTTCCTGAAGTACACACACCGGGAACTGCCGAAGCGCCGGCCTGTCCCGCTGCGGTTGAAAGACTGGCACGAGGTCTACGAGGACTTCGACGAAGGCACCCTGCGTGAGCAGGCGACCCGCTGCATGGATTGCGGTATCCCGTTCTGCCACAACGGGTGTCCGTTGGGCAACCTGATCCCGGAATGGAACGACCTGGTGCGCAGGGGCCGTTGGCGCGACGCGATCGAGCGGCTGCACGCCACCAACAACTTCCCGGACTTCACCGGGCGGCTGTGCCCGGCGCCGTGCGAACCGGCGTGTGTGCTCGGCATCAACCAGGATCCGGTGACGATCAAGCAGATCGAGCTGGAGATCATCGACCACGCCTTCGAGGAAGGCTTCGTGGTGCCGCTGCCACCGGACAAGCTGACCGGGAAAAAGGTCGCCGTGGTGGGTTCGGGCCCGGCCGGTCTGGCCGCGGCCCAGCAACTGACCCGCGCCGGCCACACGGTCACCGTTTTCGAGCGGGCGGATCGGATCGGCGGGCTGCTGCGCTACGGCATCCCGGAATTCAAGATGGAGAAGCGTGTCCTCGACCGGCGTCTGGACCAGATGCGGGCCGAGGGAACCGAATTCCGCGCGGGTGTCAACGTCGGTGTCGACATCACCGCCGAACAGCTGCACGCCGACTTCGACGCGGTGGTCCTGGCCGGTGGTGCAACCGCCGGGCGGGACCTCCCCATTCCCGGTCGGGACCTCGACGGGATCCACCAGGCGATGGAGTACCTGCCGTGGGGTAACCGGGTGCAGGAGGGCGACGACGTCCTGGGGCCCGACGGGGAGCCCCCAATCACCGCCAAAGGCAAGAAGGTCGTCATCATCGGCGGCGGTGACACCGGGGCCGACTGCCTGGGTACCGCGCACCGGCAGGGCGCGACCGTGGTGCACCAGTTCGAGATCATGCCGCGGCCACCGGACACTCGCGCCGAATCGACCCCGTGGCCGACCTACCCGTTGATGTACCGGGTGTCGTCTGCGCACGAAGAGGGCGGCGAGCGGGTGTTCTCGGTGAACACCGAGAAGTTCGTCGGCGAAAACGGCCGGGTGACGGCGCTCAAAGCGCACGAGGTCACGATGCAGGACGGCAAGTTCGTCAAGGTGGATGGCTCCGACTTCGAGCTCGAGGTCGATCTGGTGCTGCTGGCCATGGGATTCGTCGGCCCGGAAAAGGAGGGCCTGCTGACCGACCTCGACGTCAAGCTCACCGACCGCGGCAACGTCGCGCGCGGTGCCGACTTTGACACGTCGGTCCCCGGTGTGTTCGTCGCCGGGGACATGGGGCGCGGCCAGTCGCTGATCGTCTGGGCGATTGCTGAAGGCAGGGCCGCCGCCGCGGCGGTGGACCGGTACCTGATGGGTGCCACCGCGCTGCCGGCGCCGGTCAAGCCCACCGCGGTCCCTCTCCAGTAGTCACAGAAGTCACATCAGAAACACAAGCACCAACTGTCGGCGAGTCTCCCCCCGTTTGCCAGGCGGTGGTGTCTAATGGCTTGTTGTGGGCTCGGTCACACGGGCATCGGATCGGGGCCCCGGCTGAACGGAACGATCGCAGGAGTGATCACTGTGCACATCAATCCCGTACCTCGATCACGGATGGGGCGAATCGCCTGGTCCTGGTTTCGTCACCCGGTAAAGAGCCGCGAGTTCCCCGCTAAGCACGAGCGCCTGGTCACCGCCGACGATTTGCTGATCTTCGGGGCATAACCACCCGGCCGCCCACCTTCGGGCGCGCCGGACGGGTTTGCTCGGCGTACCAAATCGGGGAATCCGGGCGCATCAATCAAGCAGCCCCGAATCCCTGATGGCCTCGGCCAGCGGTTCCAAGACTGCGGGGTCGTGCGGCGGGTTGATGTACACGATGCCCAGGTCGAGGCCTTCTGCCTTCAACCCGGCCGCCTCCTCGACGGCCTTCCGGTAGTTGCGCTCCTCGTCCAGGCGCAGGTGCGCGGACAGCGTGATCTCCTTCGGGTCGCGCCCGATCTTCTCGCACTCCGCGGCCAGCACGTCGCGCTTGCGCGCGAACTCCTCGGGTGGACCGCCGACAAAGTTCCAGTGCTGCGCGTAGCGCGCGGTGATCGGCAGCGTCCGTTTCTCCCCGCTGCCACCGATGCAGATCGGCGGATGGGGGCGCTGCACACCCTTGGGCTCGTTGCGCGCCCCCTTGAGCTGGTAGTACTTTCCCTCGAAGTCGGTGGTCTCCTGGCTGAGCAGGCTGGTCAGCACCTCACACGCCTCCTCGAACCGATCGAAGCGTTCCCTGATGCTGCCCAGCTCGATGCCGTAGGCGCCCGACTCCTCCTCGTTCCAGCCGGCGCCGATCCCCAACTCGAGTCGTCCGTTCGAGATGATGTCGAGCGCGGCGGCCATGTTGGCCAGCACGGCGGGGTGGCGGTAGTGGATCCCCGTGACCAGGGTGCCCAGCCTCAGCCGCGTGGTCGCCTGCGCCAGCGCTGTCAGCGTCGTCCAACCCTCCAGACAGGGCCCGCTGGCGTCGGAGAAGATCGGGTAGAAGTGGTCGAAGGTCCACCCGGACTCGTAGACGTCGATATCGTCCGCGGCCCGCCAGACGGCCAGCATGTCTGCCCAGGTGGTGTTTTGCGGGGAGGTCTTGAACGCGAATCGCATGAAATCGACGTTAGCCGATCTTTATGAAGGGCAACTAAACTCAACCGCGCGATGAGCCACTCCCTCGGACTCGACACCAAGGTCACCCTGCTGGCGGCCGGGCTGATCTTCTTGCTCGCCCTGGTCCTCGGGGTGTGGAAGTACCGGCAGATCATGGCCGCCGCCGACCATCGCGCCCACCCCTACGTCGACATCGCACACCGGGCCGCATTGCTCTACTCCTTCGCGACGCTGCTGCTGGCCGCCTTCGTCGAGCTCAGCGCCTGGCCGACGTGGGCCAACCTCACCGCCGCGGCCGTGGTCGTCGTCTTCTTCGTCGGCGCCATCCTCAGCTACATCACGCACGGGGCGCGGCGGGACACCGTCAACCAATTCGAGAATCCCGTCCGCGGCACCGGACTCTTCATGGCCTTGCTCATCGCCGGCGAGATCGGGGGCTTCAGCGTGCTGCTCGCCGGTTTCGTCGCCGGCCAACTGATGTGATTGGGGAGGCTTGCAGTCACCGCGTGGGGTTTGGCGGTGACCTGCGGCGCCCGGCTCCGCCGCGCTTGCAGTCACCGCGTGGGCACACTGGAGTCATGGACCCGGTAACCGCTTTGCGGCAGATCGCTTATTACAAGGACCGGAGCCGCCACGATCCCAGGCGCGTGATGGCGTACCGCAACGCCGCCGACATCATCGAGGGCCTTGACGATGCCGCGCGGGAGCGGCACGGCCAGGCCAACAGCTGGCAATCGCTTCCGGGCATCGGTCCCAAAACCGCAAAGGTCATCGACCAGGCCTGGTCCGGTCGCGAACCCGAACTTCTCGTCGAATTACGTTCCGCCGCCGAAGATCTCGGCGGAGGCGACATCCGTTCGGCGTTGCGCGGGGACTTGCACCTGCACTCGAACTGGTCGGACGGGTCGGCGCCGATCGACGAGATGATGGCGACCGCGTCCGCGCTGGGGCACGAGTATTGCGCGCTGACCGACCACTCGCCGCGGCTGACGATCGCCAACGGGCTTTCGCCGGAACGGTTGCGCGCACAGCTCGGCGTCATCGACAAGCTGCGTGACCAATTCGCGCCGCTGCGCATTCTCACCGGGATCGAGGTCGACATCCTCGAGGACGGCAGCCTCGACCAGGAGCCCGAGCTGCTCGAGCGCCTCGACGTCGTCGTGGCGAGCGTGCACTCGAAGCTGTCGATGGATGCCGCGGCGATGACGCGGCGCATGGTGCGCGCCGTCTCCAATCCGCACGCGGACGTGTTGGGCCACTGCACCGGCCGGCTGGTCTCCGGCAACCGGGGCATCCGGCCGCAATCCAAGTTCGACGCGGAAGCGGTTTTCACCGCCTGCCGCGACCATGGCACCGCGGTGGAGATCAACTCGCGGCCCGAACGCCGGGACCCGCCGACCCGGCTGCTCAAGCTGGCGCTGGAGATCGGCTGCGTCTTCAGCATCGACACCGACGCGCACGCGCCCGGCCAGCTGGACTTCCTCGGCTATGGCGCGCAGCGCGCGCTGGACGTGGGCGTGCCGGTCGACCGGATCGTCAACACCTGGCCGGCCGACAAGCTGCTGGAGTGGACGGACTCGAATTGAGACGGCTCACACCTGCACCGTCTCCGCATGTTCAGGAAGCGGTTCGTCGCGGCGGTTAGGGTTTTGCCACACGTTGGCGGCCGCGACGGCGGCGCAGGTCGCCGCGGGAATGAGCAACGCGTAGCCGCCCAATTCGGCGCCGAACACGATCCCGGCTACAGCGCCGCCCAGAAACAGCACGAGCGTCGTCGCCAGAATTGCGGCATTCCACTTCTTGATCCCGTGTTGCCGACTGCGGCCGAGGATCAGCCCGAGGTCGGTGACGGTCCCGGTGAAGTGGGTGGTGCGGATCGCCATCCCCCGAAAGCTCGAGGTCATCCCGTTTTGCAGGCCAAGGGCCGCGGCGGCCAACAGCGCCTGCACCGCGGTCTGCTCGATGCCGAGGGCATTGATCTGCGCCTTGACCACGGTTTCCTCGACCCCGGCCGCGGCAAGTGCGAGCAACACCGCCTCGAGGAACAGCACCACGGCTTGGCGTGGGCCCGCCAGGGCATCGGTGGCTGCGAGGATCGCCCCGGCCATGGTCGCTCCCGTCAGGAAGCCCAAGAAGATGGCGCCGAGCACGTGGCCTTCATAAAGCCACGGATTGGCTGTGTTCATGCCCAGCTGCGTGGTGATCGCGGTCAGGTTGCCGACGGGCAACGCCAAGATTAGGAGCGCCACCGCGTTGACGAAGCCAGCGGATAAGGCGAGTAACGCGCTGTAACCGAGCAGAAGCCTCTCGCGGGGCGGGCCGCTGTCGCGGGCTTGGTGCGGCGGCGGCATCGTGTTCAGTTGCTCACTTTCGAGGTCGGGTTTTCGCCACCTTAACAACCAGACCGTCGGACGAGCCGCGGTTCCAGGCTATTTCAAATCAACCTCAAATCATCGAAAACATTTGCGGCAGAGGCGAATTAGTGAATTGACGTGAATCGGTCAGTCGGGAAGGTGTGGCATCTCTATACCCAGTTCACGGCCGACCAACGCCCCGCGCGTGAGGGCGGACTTGCCGAAGCGCCGACGGACCTGGTCGACCGCGGCGTCCACCGCAAGCGATTCCCCGTCCGGCGGCAGCGCCAACTGCTGGGCGCCGCTGCGGTCGATCCCCGACACCGCGAAGCCGACCAGCGTCAGCCCGCGCTGGGAGATCAGGGGCGCGGCCGAGGCGACCAGCTGCCGCGCGGCGCCCAGGATCGGCTGTGTCGAGGACGTCGCCCAGGGCAGCGTCCGCGAACGCGTCGCCCGCCCGAAGTCGTCGAACCGCAGCCGCAGCACCACCGTGCGACCGGTGCGCCCGGCGGCGCGCATCCGGCCGGTGATCCTGTCGATCAGGTTGACCACCACCGCGTCGACCTCGGCGGCCGACATGGTGTTGCCGGCGCGGCCGAGCGCACGCTGCGCGCCCACGGAGCGACGGCGCACACCGGTGGTCACCCGGCGGCGGTCGATGTTGCGGGACAGCGCGAACAGTTGGCGGCCCATGGCGCCGCCCAGCAACGAGGCCAGCGTCGACTCGCTCAGCTCGGCCACGTCGGCGACGGTCACGAGACCGTGGGTGTGCAGTTTGTCGGCCGTCTTGGCGCCCACGCCCCACAGCCGCCGCACCGGCAGCGGATGCAGGAAGGCCACCTCCTGGTCGGGCTGCACCAGCAGCAGCCCGTCCGGCTTGGCCTCCTGGCTGGCGACCTTCGCGAGGAACTTCGTCCGGGCGATGCCCACCGTGATGGGCAGTCCCACCCGGTCGCGCACGTCGGCGCGCAACCGTCTGGCGATCTGAACCGGCGACCCGGAGACCCGGCGCAACCCGCCGACATCGAGAAACGCCTCGTCCACCGAGAGCGGCTCCACGATCGGCGTGCAGTCGCGGAACACCTCGAACACGGCGTCACTGGCGCGGCTGTAAGCACTCATCCGGGGCGGCACCACCGCGGCGTGCGGGCACAGGCGGCGCGCCTGCGCCCCGCCCATCGCCGTCCGCACGCCGTAGGCCTTCGCCTCATAGCTGGCCGCGAGCACGACCCCGCCGCCGACGATCACGGGGCGGCCGCGCAACGTCGGGTCGTCGCGCTGTTCGACGGACGCGTAGAACGAATCCAGGTCCGCGTGCAGGATGGACGCATCGCACCGCACGAACATATGTTCGCACGCGCCGGTGACGGCTAGCTGGATTCGCCGTAGATGCTGGTGACCCAGATGTGGGTGAGGGTGTCGACGACCCGGTCCTCGTCGACCGCCGGCGTCTCGGCGGACAGGGCGGCCATCATCGTCCGCTCGTTCATCTGGTTCAGCGAGGTCGCCAGGTCCGCGGCCGGGATCGTTTCCGGGGCGGCCCCCCGCGCGCGTTCGGCGGTGATCATGGCGGCCGTCTGGTCGATCCACTTCTGCATGAAGCCCAGCCACACGACCCGCAGCTCGGAGCTGGTCGCCAGCGCTTCGGTGGCGGCCCGCGCCAGCCGCCGGTGCGTGCTGAAGGCCGTGAAGAAGGCCTTGATGCCGTTTCGCCACACCCGGCGCGGATCCGCGGGCAGCCGCTGGACCGCGCCGTCGAACTCGGAGTCGGCGCGCGCGATCACCGGCTCCAGCAGCGAGAGCAGCACCGCGTCCTTGGACTCGAAATAAAAGTAGAACGTCGGGCGCGACAGGCCCGCGCCCTTGGCCAGGTCATCGACCGAGATGTCGGCGAACGACCGCTCTTCGAGCAGCCGCTCGGCGGTCGCGAGGATCGCCTGCTCACGGTCGTCACCCGAGGGGCGAATGGCGCGGCGACCCCGCAGGGCACGGGTCTGGCCGGCGGTAGTCACGGCCGCTACTTTACACGGTGTCGAAAATTTCAACACCCTGTTGACTATGTCGACAGGCCGTTGATAACGTGGCCCCATGACTGAGCACCTTGACGTGATCATCGTGGGCGCCGGCATCTCGGGCATCAGCGCGGCGTGGCACCTGCAGGAGCGCTGCCCGACCAAGAGCTATGCGATCCTGGAACGCCGCGCCGACCTGGGCGGAACCTGGGACCTGTTCAAATACCCGGGCATCCGGTCGGACTCGGACATGTTCACCCTCGGCTTCCGGTTCAAGCCCTGGCTCTCGGCGAAGTCGATCGCCGACGGCCCCGACATCAAGGCCTACATCAACGAGGCCGCGGTCGAGAACAAGATCGACCGGCACATCCGCTACCGCCAGCGCGTCGTGGCCGCCGATTGGTCCGACGCCGACAACCGCTGGACGCTGACCGTCGAGTCCGACGGTCAAGAGCACGAAATCACCTGCTCGTTCCTGTTCGCATGCACCGGCTACTACAACTACGACGAGGGGTATTCGCCGACCTTCCCCGGCGCCGACGACTTCGAGGGCCAGATCGTTCACCCGCAGCACTGGCCGGAGGACTTCGACTATCAGGGCAAGAAGATCATCGTCATCGGCTCCGGCGCCACCGCGATCACCCTGATCCCGGCGCTGGTGAACTCGGGCTCCGGTCACGTCACGATGCTGCAGCGCTCGCCGACGTACATCGGGTCGCTGCCCGGGGTCGACCCGTTCGCCGAACGCGCCAACCGCCTGCTGCCGGACCGCCTGGCGCACATCGCGAATCGCTGGCGAGCCATCGCGTTCAGCACCTTCCAGTACCAGCTGTCTCGGAAGGCTCCCGCCTACATGCGCAAGACGTTGATGACGATGGCCAAGCGCCGCCTGCCCGAGGGCTACGACGTCGAGAAGCACTTCGGGCCGCGGTACAACGTCTGGGATCAGCGGCTGTGTCTGGCACCCGACGGCGATTTCTTCCGCACAATCCGGCATGGCAAGGCGGACGTGGTCACCGACACCATCGACCGGTTCACCAAGACCGGCATCAAGCTCACCTCGGGCGAGGAGCTGCAGGCCGACATCATCGTCACCGCAACGGGTTTGAACATGCAGTTACTCGGCGGGGTCCGGCCCACCAAGAACGGTGATCCGATCGAGCTGACGTCGCTGATGACCTACAAGGGCCTGATGTTCTCCGGGGTCCCGAACTTCGCGATCACCTTCGGCTACACCAACGCGTCGTGGACGCTGAAGGCCGACCTGGTCTCCGAATTCGTCTGCCGGTTGCTGAACTATATGGACGACAACGGTTTTGACTTCGTCGAGCCGCAGCACCCCGGCGCCGACGTCGACGAGCTGCCGTTCATGGACTTCAGCCCCGGCTATTTCCAGCGGGCGATGGACATGCTGCCCAAGTCGGGGTCGCGCGCGCCGTGGCGGCTCAAGCAGAACTACTTCTTCGACATGCGAACCATCCGGCGCGGCAAGGTCGCCGACGAAGGCCTGCGCTTCGCGAAAAAGCGCGCGCCGGTAGCGGTTTAGGGTTTGACGACGACGATGCCGTCGTCGTCGCTGTAGGCGATATCGCCCGGCACGAACGTCACCCCGCCCAGCGTCACCTCGACGTCACGCTCGCCGGCACCGGTCTTGGTGCTCTTACGCGGGTTGGTCCCCAGTGCCTTGATGCCGATCTCGAGGCCCCGCAGCGCGGCGGCATCGCGCACCGCGCCGTTGACGACCAGTCCGGCCCAGCCATTGGAGCGGGCCAGTTCGGCGATGACGTCGCCGACCAGGGCCGAGTGCAGCGAGCCGCCGCCGTCGATCACCAGAACCCCGCCCGCACTCGGCTGCGAGAGCACCGATTTCAGCAACGCGTTGTCTTCGAAGCAGCGCACCGTGCTGATGGGTCCGGCGAAGTGGGAGCGACCACCGAACTGGCGGAATTGGACGTCGCAGCTGCGTACGTCGGGCCCGATGTCGTCGACGAGGTCGGCGGTCGGCTGGAATGACACGGTCACGTCTGCCACGGTAGCGACTACGGCCGGGGTCAGCGGCGGCGCAGCTGCCGGATCAACAGGATCGCCAGGAGGCTGACGGCCAGGGCGACGATCAACGGGACCGGGGACTGACTCAGGGCCGCCGCCGCCGGAACGTTGGGAGAAACCGGGTTGTTGGCGGCATCCACCGTGGACTTCGCTTGCGCCGCTGCGTCTTTGGCGGCCGCGGCGAGGTCGCCGTTGGTTTCGATCCGTTGCCGCACCTCGAGGGGTGGCTCGACGGCCTTGGCGGGGGGAGCCGGGGGCTCGGCGGCCTTTGCGGGAGCCTTCTTTGCCGGAGCCTTCTTGGCGGGCGCCTTCTTGGCGGGCGCCTTTTTGGCGGGTGCCTTTTTGGCGGGTGCTTTCGCGACCTTTTTCACGGCCTTGGCCGGAGGCTTCTTCTCCGGCGGGGGCGTCGACGCGCCGTCGGGTTCGCTGCTGGGTTGGTCCTGCGGGTCTGCCATGCGGCCGCTCCTCGAGCAATCTTTCAGTAGTTTTCCAGCCCACGCCGGTTCTTCGAACCCATCATGCCAGCAGCAGCGCGGGCGCCTCGGCCGCCGGTCACGGTCTGCGCCGCACCGCCCACAGGGCGCCCCCAGCGACGAGCAACGCCGCCACCACGACGAACGGCCAGACCGGGACGGCAGAGTCGTGGCCGCCGGCCGCTGGGCCGCCCGCCGGCGGGCCGGGCGTACCGGTGCCGGGCACCGTCAGCCGAAACGACCAGGATCCGGAGACCACGTGACCGTCCGCGGACGTGACCCGGTAGTTCACCGTGTACGTGCCGGCCGGTCCGAGCGGTCGCAGGTCGATGCCGACCACCGCGCCACGCACCGTCGGGTCCCCGGTGGACCACATGTTGCCGTCCGGCCCGACGACGGTCATGGCCGCGAAAGTCGTCTGCAGCTGTTCGTTGAAGGTGGCGCTCACCCGCTCGGGACCGGTCGCGAGAACGGCGTTGTCCGCCGGGTCGGTGGCTATCCGCGCTGCGTGCGCGGACGCCACCGGCGCGGTCAGCGATGCGATCACCAACAGGGCACCGACGCATGCGACGATCGCCGACCGCCTCATGCCCGTCGGCGGATCAGTGCAAGGCAGATTCCCAGCGCGGCCGCGACCAGCGCCGCGCCGCCCAACAACCGCGCGGTGTTGTCCGCGGACCTCGGCTGCGGCGCGGTCGCCCGGTCGGCCGGTGCCGCTGAAGTCGGGTGGTGGCCGTGGGGCGCCACCGGTCCCGCGGCAAGTGTCAGCGTGGGCACCGGGAATTCCGGCTCACCGCCGCCGGGCTGCGGCGGCTGGTCCCATTTCACGACCGTGCCGTCGGAATAGGTCTGCGTGGCCGGGAAGCTGACGGTGTCGGCGTCGGGCAACTTCACCGTTAGCCGGAACAGCGCGAATTGATCCACCCCGATGCCGGCGCCCGGCGTGGCCGTCCACGTCACCGAGTGCACCTGCCCCGATGCCGCGTCGCGGTCGAGCTTGGCCGTCCATCCCGGCGTGCTCTCGGTGCGCGCCGAGGCCACGTCGGGCAGGGCGACGCTCAGCGCGGTGGTTACGGCGCCGGTGTTCGATTCATTGGGCACCTGGAAGGTGACGAGCGCCATGGCGCCGCGCACCGCATCGTCGCTGCTGGCGTGGACGTGGGCTCGCGCCGCCGGAAGCTGCGCCGCGGAGCCGAGATAGAGACCGACGGCGGCCAGCACCGCGACCGGGAAGCGGGCCATCCACCGCGCGCGGGTCGACATGCCAGGCCGCGCCATTCGTTGGTCAGCTCAACCCGAGCCGGGCCATCAGGTCCGCCTCGATGCCGTCGAGCTGCGCCGAGATTGCGGCGTGGGCCGCCCGGCGTCGCGCGGCCGGCATGTTCTCGGCGGCGGTGACGGCCGCAGACAGATCGGTGAGCCGCTCGGTGATGGCCGAGACGAATTGCCTGGTCTCGGCGTCCTTGGGCTTCTTTTCCTGCACGGTCCGCAGGGACTTCTCCGCTCCGGCGATCCGGGCGGACAGCTGCGCGCCGTGGCCGGAGAACTGCCCGATCTGGGCCAGCGGGATCCCGAGCTGGTCCGCGCGGCGCTGGTCGATCAGCGCGCGCGCCGAGATGGC
Organism: Mycobacterium sp. E2733; assembly: GCF_001667585.1. GTDB lineage: Bacteria > Actinomycetota > Actinomycetes > Mycobacteriales > Mycobacteriaceae > Mycobacterium. Next base: position 24,975 of record NZ_LZJZ01000041.1, on the reverse strand, counting down.
GGCCCGGTAGATGACCGGCGTGAGGATCGGCGCGAGCAGCCGGGACACCGTGAGCGCCCGACGGATTCGCGTCGGTGAGAAGATCTTGCCCTCGCGCGCCGCTTTGAGTTGGGCCTCGGCGACCTTCAGCGCGTTCCGGTCGCTGTCCCGCTGGGCCTTGATCTGCGCCCGCAGCGCCTTGGCCTCCGCCCGGTGGGCGGCCTTGTACCGGCGGGTCTCGTTTCGGGCGGCGAGCTTGGCCTCCAGCTTCGCGCGTGCCTTGATCGCACGGGCTTCGGCGCGACGCGTCGCGCGACTCTTTCGCTTGGGGAACAGGCCCATTCCCTCACCGCCTCCCCGGTCTCTCGTGGCTATCGCATTCGCGCGTGCGCGATCCGTGAGCCAACCCTAATCGGAATGGGCGGGCGCAAGCCGTCCAGGTCGGCTCCGGGCAACCGGTTACCGGCCCGGGCGTCAGCTAGACGTCCAAGTGCTCCGCTCGGCGCAGCTCGTTGACCCGCTGCATGACCTCGTGCTGGGCCTCGGGGGACAACTCGGAGGCGCGCACGGCGATACGACGCACGCCGTCGTCGCGCATGGACGCCAGGAACGACAACTCCTGGTCGAGCTTCTCGTAGTACTCGTCATCGGTGAAATAGGCCGGCTTGATACGGAAGAAGTTGGCCAATGCGGCCATGGTCGCCGACGACGGGTTGGTGCGATTCCCCGAACGCAACTGCGACAGGTAGGGAGCAGACATCGTGACGCCCTCCGCCTTGAGCGCCGCGATCACTTCCGCGGAGGTGTGCGGCCCCCGTCCCGGCGGATACACGGTGTCGAACAGGCGGTTCAGGCGAGCAGCGAACGTCGTGCTCATTGGATATGACCTCCACTTGGCTGTAGAAGTGAACTATTACCTAGGTGTATTTGCTGATCATGGTAGCGAGGGTTGGTTCCCCTAACTAGGTGCAAACCCCCGGGGTTTCGGTCCAGGCGTAGCTGGGGCTTGCCGATACTACACTCGACGAGCGTCTAACTGATTCGCTGGGGTGTCCACTAAATCAGCGAAACTCACAGGTTATCCGCAGAATTCGGCTTCGAGTACGAGGTGGCGGGCCGACCTTGCCGACCCCGGCGGAGTATAGGATGGGAACGTGCTGGGCGGTCGCACCGCAACCGGGCAGCAATTTATGCTTGCTTAACGCCTTATTTGCTGTCGGAGCCTCGTCGGGGCTGGAAGGCGCCACTCGGGGACCTATCCGAAATGCGAAACGGGGTTCGTTTACGGCCCGGGGCGACTTCGTCCACCGGCCAGGCCCACCGTGCGACAGCCATGCCTGCCTACGGGTTGGACAACAAGAACGATCAAGTTCGCTATTGCGCTTTCCCGAGTCGAGCGCGGAGCTGTTTGCTCATGCCGCGAGCAGCATGGCCAGGATTGCGGTATCAGGATGGCTGATGGGGTCGACGCCGACGCGGCTCACCATGGAGGTGATCGTGCCGTCGGCCTCCGCTTCGACCCAGGCGGCCCGATGCTCGAGTCCCAGGTACGGCAAACCGGGGAGCAGGACGCAGCCCGACGCCGCCCCGCTGCATTCCGGCAACGACGGCATGGTCTCCGAGGGCGGATGCAACATGAGCAGCGCGGGGGGCTGATGGTCGGCGAAATAGCCCGGTTGAATTGCCGAGTCACCGAAGACCGTCCCCTCGGCGAGCACCAGGCCGACGGTGCCGGGCTCGGGTTCCTCGGGTAACTCCTCGCGGGCACCGAATACCGTTGTGGTGGAAAGCAATCCGGGCAACGATGCGACCCTGACCGCGACCATGAGCAGCTGGGCCCACTCTTTGGTCGAATCGGGCCAACGGCCGGAGATCACGAACCCTTTCAGGGCACCACGAGCATGGAAAGGAGAAACCCCTATCGGGCGGTCAGACCCTGTCTCCATTTCGACCTCCGCGCGACGCCTCCGTCCGATTAACCACACTGGTAGCTCGAATTATTCAGCATGCCCGCGGGTCCGGCGCCGTGCAACCCGACACGGCCAGTGGCGCACATGTTTTGGAATGCCCGAATCACGGGGCGCACAAACGGCAGGGGCGCCGCGCAAATCGCGCGACGCCCCTGCCGATCGAGATGGACTCAGCCGAAGATCAGCCCGCCGGTTTTCGACGTGGCGGCCTCGTAGCGCCTCTGCACGTCGGGCCAGTTGACGACGTTCCAGAACGCCTTGACGTAGTCGGCCTTGACGTTCTTGTACTGCAGGTAGAAGGCGTGCTCCCACATGTCCACCTGCAGCAGGGGAATGATGCCGAGGGGGACGTTGGCCTGCTGGTCGTAGAGCTGGAAGGTGAGCAGCCTGCTACCCAGCGTGTCGTAGCCCAGCACCGCCCAGCCCGAGCCCTGAAGGCCATTGGCGGCCGCGCTGAATTGGGCGCGGAACTTGTCGAACGATCCGAAGGCGTCATCGATCGCGGCGGCCAGCTCGCCGGTCGGCTTGTCGCCGCCGTCCGGCGACAGGTTCTTCCACCAGATCGAGTGATTCACGTGGCCGCCGAGGTGGAAGGCCAGGTTCTTTTCGTTCAGGAAGATCGCGGCGTGGTCGTCATTGGCGCGTGCCTCTTCGAGTTTGGCGACGGCGTCGTTCACGCCTTTGACATACGTGGCGTGGTGCTTACTGTGGTGGATCTCGTTGATCTGACCCGAGATGTGCGGTTCCAGCGCTGCGTAGTCCCAGTCCAAATCGGGCAGGGTGTATTCAGCCACGGCGTTCCTTTCTTCGGTTGTCTTCTTACGCTCATTCGCGCGGGCCTGCCAACGCGGCGGCCAGCCGTAGACAACCCTGCTCCATGACTGCGCGGACCGCAAGAATGACCGCTATGAGCTCCGAAGTCGAGTACCCGCTCGGCGTCGATTCAAGACAAGACGATGAGAAGGAGAACCGCCAACAGCGCCAAGGCGATCAGCCCGGCCCGCAAGGCGGCGACGCTGTAACTGTGATTCCACGCGGGCGAGCCGGAATACGACTTCGAGGGAGCCGGTGATCCCGGACCGAACGAATGCGTGGCCATCAATCGCCTTTCACCCGCTCCTCACCTCGCGGCAGTGAGGTGAATCACAAACAATTTTTCGCGAAGGCGATCATAGCGCTTCCCGGCGGCTTTGAAAAATGATGCGCTGACCTGCGTGTTGGGGCGGTCGCGGAAAGGGGCGGCCCGACGGCGCGACCAGACATCAGCCACAGCCCCCGCCGCGGATGTTTAGCAAGGCAATCCATTTCGCTCACCGAGCGTTTCGGGTTGTCGATGGCATGGCGGCGGTACCGCGGTGTTATCCACAGGTGGAACCGCGGAAAACCATCAATGCTGTGGTAACGCTTCCCTTACCCAATAACGCCGTGTGGATAAACCTGTGGAAACTGTGGATAGTCCCGCTGGCCGAGTAGATAGCCGACCGGCCCCGCTCCGGCCATCGCCGAGCGTCCCGCGTGCCGCATCGTCGCACGGTTAGGCTGGTCCGGTGATCCAGGTGTGCTCCCAATGCGGCACTCGGTGGAACGTGCGCGAGCGGCAACGCGAGTGGTGTCCCCGTTGCCGGGGAGCCCTGATGGCGCCCCTGCCGGATGTGCCCGCGCCCGGCCCGCAGTGGAGCGCACCCAACGCCGCGGCGGCGAGCCGACCGTCCGGGCCCCGGGCCTGGCAGCGCACCCCGCCGCGGCTACCGCCGGGCTTTCGCTGGATAGCTGTGCGTCCCGGCGCCGCGCCGCCCACCCGGCGTGCACGGCGTCCCCTCGACCCCACCCCCCGTTATGCGGTGATGCCGCGTTGGGGCCTGGCCGACCACGTCGGGCAAGCCGCCGCGGCAGTCGAAAAGCCCCCGCACGCCGGGCCGTCGGCGGCGACGATCCGCACCACGTTGTTCGTCAGCGTCCTCGTCCTGGGCATCGCCGCCCTCGTGTATGTCGTCCGGTACGTGCTGCTGGTCGTAAACCGGAACACCTTGCTCAACTCGTGGGTCGCCGCCGGGGCGGACTGGCTCGGGGTCCTGGCCAGCGTGGCCGCGATCGCGGCGGTGTTCACCTCGGGGGCGATGCTGATCCGCTGGCTCATCGCGCGGCGCGCCGCCGTGTTCGCCCATCACGGCCTGCCCGAGCCACGCTCCACCCGAGCGTTGTGGGCCGGGTGTGTGCTGCCGCTGGCCAACCTGCTGTGGGCGCCGGTCTATGTCATCGAGCTGGCGATCCTGGAAGAGCACTATGCCCGGATACGCCGACCCATCGTCGAGTGGTGGGCCGCCTGGGTGGTCAGCTACCTGGTCTCCGTCTTCGCCATGGTCACCAGCTTCGCCAGGGACGCCCAAGGCATAGCCAACAACACCCTCACGATGGTTTTCGCGTACCTGATCGCGGCCGTCACGGTGGCCGCGGCCGCCCGGGTCTTCGAAGGCTTCGAGCGCAAACCGGTCGAACGGCCCGCGCACCGTTGGGTTGTGGTCGCCGACGCGCCGGCGCCGACATCACGCCCGGTTGAGGTCGAGGGGCAGGAAGCGGCAGCATTAGGCGTATGACGTGGGCCGAGGAGGTGCTCGCCGGGCACCCCTTTGTGGTAGCCCACCGCGGCGCGTCGGCCGCGCGGCCCGAACACACGCTGGCCGCCTACGACCTCGCCCTCAAAGAGGGGGCCGACGGCGTGGAATGCGACGTGCGCCTGACCCGCGACGGCCACCTGGTGTGCGTACACGACCGCCGGCTGGACCGGACCTCGACCGGGGCCGGGTTGGTCAGCACCATGACCCTCGCCGAGCTGCGCGAGCTCGAGTACGGGGCGTGGCACGACAGCTGGCGCGAAGACGGCACACACGGTGACACCAGTTTGTTGACGCTGGACGCCCTGGTTTCCCTCGTTCTGGACTGGCACCGACCGGTGAAGCTGTTCATCGAAACCAAGCACCCGGTCCGGTACGGCTCGCTGGTGGAGACCAAGCTGCTCGCGCTGTTGCACCGGTTCGGCATCGCCGCACCCCCGTCCGCCGACCGGTCGCGCGCGGTGGTGATGTCGTTCTCGGCGGCCGCGGTCTGGCGCATCCGGCGAGCCGCACCGCTGCTGCCTACCGTGCTGCTCGGCAAGACCGCGCGCTACCTGACCAGCGGCGCGGCGACCGCCGTCGGCGCCACCGCCGTCGGCCCATCGCTGGCGACGTTGAAGGAATATCCCCAGCTCGCGGATCGCGCGATCGCCCAGGGCCGGGCGGTGTACTGCTGGAACGTCGACGAGTACGAAGACCTCGACTTCTGTCGCGACGTCGGGGTGGCCTGGCTGGCCACCCACCACCCGGGTCGCACGAAGGCGTATTTGGAGAACGGCCGCGCGGGCGGCTAGTCCGGCGGAGTCGTGGGCACCGGCGCGTCGGCCGCCAGCGCCTCGAACAGTCGGCTGGCCTCGTCGTGGTTCCACACCACCACCGCGCCGGCGTCACCGTTGGTGAACTCCCCGATCGGGACCGTCATCGTGGTGGGCGAGCCATGTAGTCCCCAGCCGAGGCGGGCCAGGTCCCATACGTGGTCGCCGCGGTCAACGGTCAGGGCGTCGGCGAGCGCGCGCGGCACGGCGTACCAGCGCCAGGGGTTGAGCCACACCGTGGGGCTGGTGGCGGCGTGCAGCAGCGCCGCCACGAACTGCCGCTGGTTGACCATCCGGTCCAGATCCGCCCGGGGGGTGTCGCGCGTCCTGACGTACCCGAGGGCGTTGCGGCCGTTGAGTTTTTGGCAACCAGCCGGCAGGTCGATGCCGGCCAAAGGGTCGCTGAACGGTGTCGTCGGGCACACCGTCACGCCGCCCAACGCGTCGACCACGCCGGCGAATCCGCCGAATCCGATTTCGGCGTAGTGGTCGAGGCGCAGCCCGGTGGCCTGCTCCACCGTCTGCGCCAGCAAAGTCGCCCCGCCCATCGCGAAGGCGGAGTTGATCTTGTCCTTGCCGTGGCCGGCGATCGGGACGTAGGAGTCGCGCGGTATCGACACCATCGTCACCCGCCGGCCGGACCACAGCTCGGGCAGGTGCACGAGCAGGATCGTGTCCGTGCGGCTGCTGCCGATGTCACCGCCGGTTGCCAGGGCCTCCTGCTGTTCGGGGCTGAGCCCCTGGCGGCTGTCCGACCCGACGAGCAACCAGTTCGTCCCGCGGCCATGCGCGGGGCGTCCCGAGTAGTCGGTCAGGATCTCGTCGCGGTGCAGCCTGCTGTCGAACCAGACGGCCCCGCATACGACGCCGATGCCGGCCAGCAGCACCGCGATCACCAGGGTCGACGCGACCGCTCGCATCCAGCGGCGCCAGCCTCGGCTGCGACGAGTGCGCGGAGAGGTGGGCCGCGGCGGAGCTCCGGACGATTGACGGGGGCGCGGCGGATCGACGCCGCGGGGTGGTGGGGGTGGTGGCGGCGGCGTCGGCCGCAGCGGCGTGGTCTGTTCGGCCGGTGTCGGCGGGCGGGCCCCGCGGCGAATCACCTGCGACGGCTCGGTGCGTGGTTCGGGCCGGTGCGGTGGTTGATCGCCGTTCACCCGGTTAACGTACGCGGCCGGGGCGGCCCGGCACGACGGTTGGGCTACGGGCGGGCGCGCAGGCCGTTGATGAACGGGCACCCCATCAGCACGCGGATGGCCTGACTCAGGCCGGTCATGTCATCGACCGGCTTGTGGAACGGCAGCCGGACGTCGTGGTCGCGGTCCTTGCCTTCGACACGGAACCGCACGCCGTAGCGGTCGAGCCCGAGCGGGCGCACCTGCCCGCGGCGCAACGGCGCGGGCAGCCGGGACACCAGTCGCGCGACGACATCGCTGTGGGCGGTTTCCAGGTGCCACAACAGGTTCGACTCGATCTCGCAGAACGGGTCGGGCCGCGCCGCCAGGAGATCCGCCACGCTGACGGGCTCGGCGCCGGTGGCGTCGGTAACGACGACGGACGCGACCTCCAGGCGGACCAGCGTGTAGCGAGTTTCCTGCCCGTCCGAGGGCGCGCATCGCGGCGTGTCGACCTGAAGCAGCGCGGGGTGCGGCCACTCGGCGGCGATCAAATCGACCGTCTGGGCGACCTCGGCCGGGTGGAAATCGTGCAGCTGCCCGCGCACCCACACCAGCGAGCGCACCGGCTCCCGCAGCGGCAGTGGTGCGTAGTCGGTCAGCTCCAGGAGCGCCTGCGACCCGGCGACGGCGCCTCCCGGCCGGGATTCGCGCTCACTCGGGAGCGCCAGCGCGAAGGAGCCGTCGGGCAGCAGGTGATGCACGGGCGTCACGACCGGGTCCTGGCGCGCGTGCGCGGCTTCCAGTGCCAGGAGCGCGCCGCCGGCGCGGACACACGCGCTGCGGATACGTTCGGCCGTCGTCGGGGCGGGGCAGGTCAGCGGCAACACCGTTCTCCTTAACTTAGGTAAGCCTAAATTAACTTAGGCGGCTAAGCGCCGCAAGAGCGATTTGGCGCCGGTCGCCGCTAGGGTTGGGGCGTGGTCCGCATCGCTTATCTCGGTCCGGAAGGGACGTTCACCGAGGCGGCGCTGCTGCAGATCACGGCCGCGGGTTTGATTCCCGGGCAGGGGCCCGATGAGGCCTGGCGACTACCCATCGACAGCACCGCCGCGGCGCTGGACGCCGTGCGCGACGGCACCGCCGAATACGCCTGCGTCCCCATCGAGAACTCGATCGACGGGTCGGTGACGCCCACGCTCGACAGCTTGGCCATCGGTTCGCCGCTGCAAGTGTTCGCCGAAACAACCCTGGACGTCGCTTTCACGATCGTCGTCAAACCCGGCCGCACCGCCACCGACGTGCGCACCCTGGCGGCCTTTCCCGTGGCGGCGGCGCAGGTGCGGCAGTGGGTCGCCGCCCACCTGCCCGCCGCCGAGCCCCGGCCGGCCTACTCCAACGCCGACGCGGCCCGGCAGGTGGCCGAAGGGCAAGCCGACGCCGCGGTGACCTCGCCCCTGGCCGCCGCCCACTGGGGACTGTCGGCCCTGGCCGACGGCGTGGTCGACGAGCCCAATGCCTGCACGCGCTTCCTCCTCGTCGGCCCGCCGGGCCCGCCGCCCGCCCGCACCGGTGCCGACCGGACGTCGGTGGTGCTGCGGATCGACAACGCGCCGGGTGCGCTGTTGGGGGCGCTGACCGAATTCGGGATCCGCGGCATCGACCTGACCCGAATCGAGTCCCGGCCGACCCGGACCGCGCTGGGCACCTACGTGTTCTTCGCCGACTGCGTGGGACACATCGACGACGACGCCGTCGCCGAGGCACTCAAAGCGCTGCACCGTCGTTGTGCCGATGTGCGATACCTGGGATCTTGGCCGACCGGCTCGCCCGCCGGGGTGCTACCGCCGCCGGCCGACGAGGCGGCGCGCTGGCTGGCTCGGCTACGCGAAGGAAAACCCGACGCCGCGGCCGGGGGATCGGAGCGATGACCGGGCGGCTGGTGCTATTGCGACATGGCCAGTCATACAGCAACGTCGAGCGCAGGCTGGACACCCGGCCGCCCGGGGCGGAGCTGACACCGCTGGGCCGCGACCAGGCCCGCGCCTTCGCCCGCGGTGCGGCGCGGCCGGCGCTGCTGGCCCACTCGGTGGCGATCCGCGCGTCGCAGACGGCGGGGGTCATCGGCGGCGAACTCGAGATGGCCCCGTTCGAGGTGCCCGGCGTTCACGAGGTGCAGGTCGGTGGGCTGGAAAACCGCAGCGACGACGATGCGGTCGCGGAATTCAACGCGATCTACGAGCGATGGCATCATGGCGATCTCGACATCCAGCTTCCCGGCGGGGAAACCGGCAACGACGTGTTGGACCGCTACGTGCCGGTGCTCACCGAGCTGCGGCTGCGCTACCTCGACGACCACGACTGGACCGGCGACATCGTCGTCGTGAGCCATGGCGCGGCCATCCGGCTGGCCGCCGCCGTGCTGGCCGGCGTGGACGCCAGCTTCGCGTTGGACCACCACCTCGACAACGCCGAATCGGTGGTGCTGGCCCCGATCACCGACGGTCGGTGGAGCTGCGTGCGGTGGGGGACTCTGACGCCGCCGTTCTACCCCGAGGCCGAGGCCAGTCCCGTCGAGGACGCGGTGCACTCCAGCACCGACCCGATGGGCTGAAGGTCGGTCAAACGGCCAGCGCGACGGATTCGAAGCACTCGCAGCCGACGGCGTCACAGTCGATCACGAAGGCGTGCGGCAGCAGCTCGGGGCTGAAGCAATCCGGCTCCGTGCACTCCGAGCGGCGCAGGGAGTGGCGAATGATGGTGCCGTGACAGTGATCTAAGCCTGCCCGGCAGTCGCGGCAGTCAGCACTCATAACCCGTTCATAGCACCGGCGGCGGACAAATCCGGGATGCCGCGCCCATAGAACCGTGTCGTCAGGCCCAGCCCAGTTCTTCCAGCCGGTCGTCGTCGATGCCGAAGTGGTGGGCGATCTCGTGGATCACCGTGATCGCCACCTCCTCGACGACGTCGTCGTCGGAATCGCAGACGTCCAGCAGAGCCTCGCGGTAAATGGTGATGGCGTCGGGCAGGGATCCGGCGTAGTCGGAGTCGCGCTCGGTCAGCGCGACTCCTTCGTACAGGCCGAGCAGTTCGCCGTCCTCGGGGTGGCGGTCGGCGACCAGCACGACGACGTTGTCCATCGCCGCCGCCAGCTGGGGCGGGATCAGGTCGAGCGCGTCGGAGACCAGTTCGTCGAACCGCTGCGGATCCATCCGCGCGGGCAAGGGGCTACCCCCCTGCTGGCGGTGCGGGCGGTGCCTCCGGCGCCGGGTTGGCCGGCGGTGGCGCCCCGCCGTCCGCGGGGGGCGGGGCCTGCGGCGGTGCGCCGGCGTCCGCTGGGGGTGGAGGCGGCGGCGCCTGGGGAGCCGGGCTGTCCGACGCGGGCGCCGGGGGCGCTACCGCCGGCTGCTGACCCGGGAGGTGTTGATTGTTCGGCGGGATCTCCGGGGGAGCGCTGGCCTGGCTCTGCGGAGCCTGGGCCGGTACCTGGAGCGGTATCGGCGGCATGGTGAGCCGCTCTTCGGGAATGTCAGGCGGCGGCACCGGGGGCTGACCGTTGATGAGCAGCTGGCCCTTTGCGCTGTTGACCAGGGTGGCCCAGCCGCCGTTGCCCAGCGTCGCGCCGATGCTGCAGGCAACCTCGCGGCTGCCGGCCGTCCAGCTGGCCAGCGGGACGGTCGGGTAGATCAACGTCAGGGTGGTGGTGCGCAGCTTGACCGGCGCCAGGTACGCGTCCGTCATCTTGGTGCACAGGTCCTTGATGTACCCGTCCTGGTCGGGCTCGGCGGGCAGCGCGCCGGGGAACTTCTCGGCCAGGTTGACCGTCCCGGTCACCTCCATCGCGTGCGGTGCCGCACACTCGACCGGCGCATCGATCGGCTGGTTGGTGGTCGAGTCGATACCCAGGCAGGTGCCGGTCGGCCAGACCTTGGACTGGTCGACGTCGGCGACCTTGCCCTTGAATGCCTGTTGCTGGTTGTTGGGGCCGGGCAGCTGCAACCCGCACAGCATGCGGCGCTCGCCGGACTGACGCCAGGCCCGGTCACCGGGCCACAGGAGGCTGACGGTGAACTTGCTGTTGGGATCGAACTTGGGACCCAGGTAGTTCCGCACGGCGGACTCGCACTGCTCCTGGGTGATCTGCTGGATGCGAGCGGGCGAGGGCGGGGCGGCGTTGGGGCCGTACTCGGCGCCCGGGAACGTCCGCATGTCAACCGATTCGGCGACTTCGAACTTGTGGTCGTCGGCGCAGTTGACGATCTTCGCCGACTCCGGGGTGGCGTCCGGCCAGGTCAGGCAGTCACCGCTGGCGGCCTTGTTGAAGGCGGCGTCGCTCTTGGTTCCGGTGGTGGGCACCGGGTTGCGGTCGAGATAGCCGGACAAGCGCCCGGCCCCGGTGCTCCCCACCGGCAGCGCGGTGACCAACCCGGCGATCAACAGGCCACCCAGCGCGGTCAGCAGCAGCGCGCGCCGGGTCGCCTGGGCCTGCAGACTGCGCGGCCACCGGAAGCCGGCGTGCGGCTGGTCCGGCTCGGCGGTGGGGGCGTCAACCACGGGGGCTTCCGTCTCGGGCGCTTGCGACATCGGCTCCATTCTGACAGGCGCGACTGTGGAGTGTGACAAAAGTTACTGATGTGCGTCCTGGGACCCGATGGCGGGGATGCACCGCGCGCTGGGCGGAGCCGGTGAAATAACCTCAGGGCCGTGATCGACCTCAAGCTGCTCCGCGAAAACCCCGACGTCGTACGCCGGTCACAGACGAGCCGGGGCGAGGATCCCACCTTGGTCGACACGCTGCTGGCGGCCGATGCCGCCCGCCGGGCCGCGATCTCGTCGGCCGATACCCTGCGCGCGGAACAGAAGTCGGCCAGCAAGAGCGTCGGCGCCGCGTCACCGGAGGAGCGCCCGGCCAAACTCGCGCGCGCCAAGGAGTTGGCCGAGCAGGTGAAGGCCGCCGAGACCGCGCAGGCCGAAGCGGAGGCGGCGTTCGCCGCCGCACACATGGCGATCTCCAACGTCGTCATCGACGGGGTGCCCGCCGGCGGCGAGGACGACTACCGCGTCCTGGATGTGGTGGGCGAACCCGCTCAGCTGCAAAGCCCGAAGGACCACCTGGAACTCGGCGAGTCGCTGGGGCTGATCGACATGCAGCGCGGCGCCAAGGTGTCCGGTTCGCGCTTCTACTTTCTGACCGGTCGGGGCGCGCTGCTGCAACTGGGGCTGCTGCAGCTGGCGCTGCGGCTGGCCGTCGACAACGGGTTCATCCCCATGATCCCGCCGGTGTTGGTGCGTCCCGAGGTGATGGCCGGCACCGGGTTCCTGGGGGCCCACGCCGACGAGGTCTACCGGGTCGAGGCCGACGACCTCTACCTGGTCGGCACCTCCGAGGTGCCGCTGGCCGGCTACCACGCGGACGAGATCCTGGACCTGTCCGGCGGCCCCCTGCGCTACGCGGGCTGGTCGTCGTGCTTCCGGCGGGAGGCCGGCAGCTACGGCAAGGACACCCGCGGGATCATCCGGGTGCATCAGTTCGACAAGGTCGAAGGGTTCGTCTACTGCACGCCCGCCGACGCCGAGGCCGAACACGAACGGCTTTTGGGCTGGCAACGCGAGATGCTGGCCCACATCGGGGTGCCGTATCGGGTGATCGACGTCGCGGCGGGAGATCTCGGGTCGTCGGCCGCCCGTAAATTCGACTGCGAGGCATGGGTTCCCACGCAGGGCGCCTACCGTGAGTTGACGTCGACGTCGAACTGCACCACCTTCCAGGCGCGCAGGCTGGCCACTCGCTACCGCGACGACAACGGCAAGCCGCAGACCGCGGCCACCCTCAACGGCACGCTGGGCACCACTCGGTGGCTGGTGGCGATCCTGGAAAACCATCAGCAGCCCGACGGCAGCGTGCGCGTGCCCGACGCGCTGGTGCCGTTCGTCGGCACCGAGGTGCTCGAGCCCACCATCAACTAGTGGCGATCGCAAGCGCGGTGTAGCCGGGCGCCGCGGGTCACCACCATCAACTAGAGCACCCGCGCGGCCAGCCGGCCCGGGGTGTGTCCGAAGGCCCGCCGGTAGGTGTCGATGAAGGCACTTGGTGTGGCCCAACCGCATTCCGACGACACCGACGTGACGTCCCGGCGCTCGGCGAGCCGTACGAGGGCGCGCTGCAGCCGGAGCTGGGTGCGCCATTGCGGAAAGGTCATCGCCAGCTCGTCGCGAAACAGGCGGCTCAGGGTGCGTTCGCCGGTACCGATCCGGTGGCCGATCTGCCGCAACGTCAACGGCTCTCGCAGGTTGTCCGCAATCAGAGCGCACGCCGCCCGCAGCCGGCCGTCGGCCGGGGTGGGAATCCACAGTGGCTCGGCAACGCTGGTTTTCTGCAACTGGTCGTGCAGCACGGCCAGCATCCGGTGGTGCTCGTCGGTCTCCGTCTCGTCGGTCTGCGAACACGCGATGATGAGCTCGCGCATCAACGGGTTGACCGCCAGCACTGCCGGCGCCTCCGGGCCGCGACGGTAGCGGTCCGGGTCCAGTGCGACGCCGTGAAACTGTGTGTGGCCGTGGAACTCATGCTCGTGCCAGCAGCCCGCCGGTATCCAAATCGCGCGGTTCGCCGGCGTGATCCAGGTGCCCGCGGGGGTGGTGACCGAGACGGCGCCCGACGAGGGATAGACGATCTGATGCAAGGGATGCCGATGCCGCTCGATCCGCGCTCCCGGCGGCAGCACCTGCGACGACGTCACCAACCCGCGATGGCTGATTTCCGACATAACACGGCAGATTATCGGAAGCCCGTAGCGGTCACGCCCGCTTAGCGTGTATGTCATGGCGATGAATCTTCTGCACCGGCGCCGGTGCAGTTCGGCGGGCTGGGAGAAGGCGGTGGCCGAGCAGCTGCTGCCGTGGTCGTTGGACGGCGTCGACTTGGGCGCCCGAACCCTGGAAATCGGCCCCGGCTACGGGGCCACGCTTAGGGCGCTGGTCGACCACACCGCCTCGCTCACCGCGGTCGAAGTCGACGCCGCGATGGCCGAACGCTTGCAGCGTCGCTATGGCGAACGAGCCCGGGTCATCCACGGCGACGGCGCCGACACCGGGCTGCCCGCAGACCACTTCACCTCGGTGGTGTGCTTCACGATGCTGCACCACGTCCCCAGCGCCGAGTTGCAGGACCGGCTATTCGCCGAGGCGTTCCGGGTGCTGCAGCCCGGCGGGGTTTTCGCGGGCAGCGACGGTGTTCCGTCGTGGGCGTTCCGGCTGCTGCACGTCGCCGACACCTACAACCCGATCCCGCCTGACGATCTCCCGGGGCGGCTGATCGCCGCGGGGTTCACCGACGTCCGCACCGACGTCAGCGGCGGTCGGCAGAAGTGGCGGGCTACCAAACCGGTTGCCTAGGCGTCCACCGTCTCGCGCGCCTGTTCGTGGCGGCGCTGCCGCTCCATGGTGGCGAAGTAGAACGCGAACGCGAAGGCGAAGCTGGTGAACAGGCTGGACACGAAGTACAGCCACGGGTGCCGCAACCCACGGCGGTAACCGTCCACGATCGTAAACAGCGGCAACAGAATCACATTCGCGATCGTGTAGTCCTGGCTGGCGGAGTCGGCGGCCGGATTGGTGAACATCAGCCTGATGTATTCGGCCCAGCTCCCGTGCTCGCCCCACACCGGGTTGGTGGAGCCGTGCGAGTACTGCTGGACGAAGGTGACGTTGAAATACCAGCCGAGGGCGACCGAAGCGATGCCGACGACGTAATACACGCATTCCAGCGGGGAGAGCAGCGGCCCGCCGGCCGGCCGGGCGAAGACCTTCGGGTTCGAGGCGACGATCCAGCCGATGACACCGAGCCCGAGAACTGCATGCACAAGAAGCGAGACCATGGCCGCAGTCTCACCCCGGACCCGAAGTTTTGTCAATACTGACAAAAGATGGCTGGGGTACCGTACTTGCATGGTCAGGCCGGCGCAGACGGTGCGCAGCGAGCGCACCCGGGAGGCGCTGATCCAGGCCGCCCTGGTGCGATTCCTCGCCCAGGGCGTCGAGGAGACCTCTGCCGACCAGATCGCCGCGGACGCCGGCGTCTCGCTTCGGACCTTCTATCGCCACTTCAAGTCGAAACACGACCTGTTGTTTGCCGACTACACCGGACTCAACTGGTTTCGTGCCGCATTGGACGCCCGGGCCGCCGATGAGCCGATCATCGACTCGGTGCAATCGGCGATCTTCTCGTTCCCGTATGACGTTGAGGCCGTGACCAAGATAGCCGCCCTGCGCGGCGGCGAGCTCGACCCCGGCCGCATCGTGCGGCACATGCGGGAAGTCGAGGCCGACTTCGCGAGTGTCATCCAGGCGCAGCTGCACCGGCGTAGCTGCACGGCGAGCGGGACGCTGGATGGGCGGTTGCGCGCGGCGGTGATCGCGCGCTGCATCGCGGCGGGAGTTTTCGGCGCGATGGAGTTCTGGATGCTGGGCGACGAGCGGTCGCTGGGCGAGTTGGCGCGGATGTGCCACGCTGCGCTGGAATCGCTGCGGGCGGGCATCACCGACGACTGGGTCACCGAGGCGAGCTGAAGTTTCGTCATAATTGACAAAACATTGGGTCCGTGCCAGCCTCCATTGCTGGAGGGCAGGACATGACTGAATATGACGCGATAGTTATCGGTGCCGGGCACAACGGTCTGGCCGCGGCGGTGCTGCTGCAGAAGGCGGGCCTGCGGACGGTGTGCCTGGATTCCAAGCTGTACGCCGGTGGGATGGCTTCCACGGTGGAGCTTTTCGACGGGTACCGGTTCGAGATCGCCGGCTCGGTCCAATTTCCGACTTCGATGGTGGTCGTCGAGGAACTCGGGCTGGACACGCTGCCGACGATCGACCTGGACGTGATGTCGGTGGCGGTGCGCGGCGTCGGGGACGACCCGCTGATCCAATACAGCGACCCAATCAAGTTGTTCACCCACCTCAACGAGGTGCACGGGGCGGACGCCGTCAACGGGATGGCGGGGCTGATGGCCTGGAGCCAGGCGCCCACCCGGGCGCTGGGCCGGTTCGAAGCCGGAACGGAGCCCAAGACCTATGACGAGATGTATGCCTGCGCGACAAACGAATTCGAACGGTCGGCCATCGACGACATGCTGTTCGGTTCGGTCACCGACGTGTTGGACCGCTACCTTCCGGATCGCGAGAAGCACGGCGCGCTGCGCGGTTCGATGACCGTGCTGGCCGTCAACACCCTCTATCGCGGGCCCGCCACGCCGGGCAGCGCGGCCGCGCTGGCGTTCGGGTTGGGCGTCCCCGACGGCGACACCATGCAGATGAAGAAGCTCCGCGGCGGCATCGGGGCGCTGACCGCCCACCTCGGTGAACTGCTGGAGAGCCACGGTGGCGAGGTCCGGCTGCGGAGCAAGGTGACCGAGATCCTGGTCGACCATTCCCGGTCCGGAGGGCGGGTGAGAGGGGTGCGCACCGAGGGCGGCGAGGAGTTGACCGCCCCGATCGTCGTCTCCGGCATCGCGCCCGACGTCACCCTCAACGATCTGATCGACCCGGCCCTGCTGCCCGGCGACATCCGCGAGCGATATGCCCGCACCGACCACCGCGGCAGTTACCTGCAGATGCACTTCGCGCTGGACGAGGCGCCCGAATTCGCCGCGCCCTATGAGGCGCTCAACGACCCGGCCATGCAGGCGTCGATAGGCCTGTTCTGCACGCCGGAAGAAGTGCAGCAGCAGTGGGAGGATTGCCGCCGCGGCATCGTCCCGGCCGACCCGACGGTGGTTTTGCAGATACCCACGCAGAACGACCCGGACCTGGCGCCCGCCGGCAAACACGCCGCGTCGGCGTTCGCGTTGTGGTTCCCGATCGAGGGCGGCGCCGACTATGGCGACGCGAAGGTCGAAATGGGTCAACGGGTGATCGACAAGATCACCCGGCTGGCGCCCAACTTCGAGCGCAGCATCATCCGGCACACCACCTTCACGCCCAAGCACATGGGCGTGATGTTCGGCGCCCCCGGCGGCGACTACTGCCACGGACTGCTCAACCCGAACCAGATCGGGCCGAACCGGCCGGGCCCGAAGGGCTTTCGCGGTCAGCCGATTCCCATCGAGGGCCTGTACCTGGGCAGCGCCGGCTGCCACGGCGGACCCGGCATCACGTTCATTCCCGGCTACAATGCGGCCAAGCAGGCGCTCGCCGAGCGCACTGGCTAGCGATTTCGAGCGGCCGGCACGTCGAACCGGGCGACCCGCTGCGACGCGGGCGAGGCCACCCGGGAACCTCAGCGCCGGCGGATGCCGTGCCGCCCAGTAACGTTCAGGCGCGGCCCCCTACCGCGCACCCACGTTGATCAGCCCGAGCACGAGCATGAAACAACCCCCGGCCGCCACCAACACGGCGATGTCGCGGCGGCCGCGGGATCGCAGCCAGTTCTGCAGCCCTGCCATGAAGGCGCGCGTGCGCTGTGGCGCCGCCAGATACCCGATCAGCGGGATCTCGGCCACGGTGAACGCCACCAGGTTGAAGGCGACCAATGCCTGGACCTGCGCGACCGGCGCGGCGTGCGAGGCGAGAATGGCGGCCATCGAGCCCATGTAGTTCGCCGACGGCAGCGAAGCCCCCAGCCCGCTAATCGCTGCGACACTCAGCGACTCACTTCGCAAGAAGATTCGTGCGCGTTCGGCCAGCTGCTGCCGGCCGCTCGGTGTCGTCCCTTCGAACAGGGCAACGCCACCGCTGCCACGCATTACCGTGTCCGCGGGTGCGGGGCGGACAACCCTGCGCCGCATAGCATCGGTGGCCAACACGGCGGCTACGAGCAAAGCGATGAGCCCGGATGCGATCTGGACTTCCGCCACGCTGAAGTGGCCGACCACCGGCGTGGCCCTCAGGACGAAGAGCACCACCAGACCCGCGCCGACACCCATTGCGAAGCCACCGCACAAAAATGCGAGCAGTTGCAACAGCGGGCGCCGCCTGCTGAGCAGCAGGACCACCAGACCGACGCGTATCGGTTCGAAGATCACTGAGCCGGCCAGTATCAGCACGGTGACCCACATGCTGGGCAACCGTACCGCACGCGCCGCGGCCCCGGGCTGGAACTCGCCCAGTCACCCCGGCGGTCTGGGTAGGGCACGCATTAGGCTGTCTTCCCAGCACCACTCGCGGCTGGAAACCCGGGGTGCGCGGCCGGAGCTTTCGGGTTGTTGTGGTCAATATTGGTGTCCACGAAGGGATTTCGTAAGGTGTAACCGCGATTAATCGCGGACGGCTGCGGCGCGCCGCTCCGGCTTGAACTCTTGGGATATACAACAAGTTTGGGCGCAGCCGGGCCCTTGCGCACTCGCGCGACGCTAACCGCGCTGACCTAGCAGCTCGTCCAGGAGTGCGGTGAACTCTTCCGGTCGCGCCGGCGTGAAGGCGGGGCTGGGCCGGATGCCGGGCACGTCGAGCGTGATCAACGTCGACTTGAACGGGCGGCTGACGTCCAGCGGCAGCCAGCGACGCAAGTCCGAGCTGCCCCAGATCCGGAACCTATGCGTGAGCAGGCCCAACCCCTCGGACTTGTAACCGCGGATCGACTTCAGCGCAATGACTTTCGATGTTCCGGAAGGAAAGTGGTAGCGGCGCAGCGTGATCGCCGCGCGGTCCAGCTGGACCAAACCGTCGTCGTACGACTGGCCGTGGCCGTCGTTCATGCTCGTGAGCTTCGCAACGGGTGGCCCCGCGCGGTGAGGCACCGCCCGTCGTCCAATCGCCACTGCCAGCCATGCAGGTTGCAGGTCAATGTATTGCCGTCCACCACGCCGAATTTCGACAGGTCGGCCTTCAGGTGGGGGCAGCGGCGCTGAATCTCCCAGCCCTCCAGCGTGACCGACGACGAATCGTCATGGGTCTCGGCGAACCAGCCGTCGGCGTAGGCGATCCGTTCGTCGGTGAGGCACTTGAAGAAGGTGTACAGGTATTCGTTGTAGCCGCCGACACGCCACGCCCGGAAACGGGTGGACAAGAAGATGGTGTTCACCCAGTCCGGTTCCCGATCCCGCAGTACGGTGCGGACCAGCTCCGGCGCTATGGCGAACCCGTAGCGGACCTTCTCATCGGGAATCCGTTCGCGCACGGCACGCTTCGGGAAGTCGAGCACGACGGTCTCCGGGCCGATCACCAGTTCGACGGGGTAGCCGATGCCGTCGCAGATCTCGTCGCTCTGGGACATGATCGGTTCGAACAGCGCACGCAGCGGCTCCAGCAGGGGTTCCCCGCCGGCGGGCGCCCAGCTCGCCCGCTCCGCGGCGATGACGGGCGCCATCCGCTCGGCGTAGTCGGCGATGTAGGCGCGCTTGCCGGTGGTGAAGATCGCCTCGACCTGGTCGTCGGGCAGCGGATGGCGCAGGGCGTTCAGCGTGGTGCCGGTGAAGTCCGCGGTCGAGCCCGGGATCATCAACAGGCCGCCGTCGTGCCCGTGGGTGCGCATCTGGTCAAGGAACACCATCTGGTCGGGGAAGATGTTGGCCGCATCGCCGTGATCGTCGTTGAGGTGACGCAAATCCGCGTCCAGAAAGCACGGCGGCCCGGCCGACGGGATGACCCACGTCGCACCCACCTGGGCGATGTACTGGCGGGCGCGGTCCATCTGCCGCTGCCGCTTCTGGACACCGAACGACGCCTTGGCGCGGGCCGGCATGTCGTAAACCATCGGGTACCAGATCGCGCCGGAGTACTGCAGCATGTGCACGTCGATGTGCCCGAAAGCCGAGCTCAGTACGTCGAGATCGACGGGCCGGGCGTCGTTCATGTTGAAGGCCGTTGTCACGCCGTCGGAAACCACCAGCGCCGAGTCGCCGAGCGGGCCGTCGGCCGGCGCCCGCAGGGCGATGATCATGACCTCGAGGTCGCCCTTCGGGCCGCTGACCCGGTGCTTGACCGAATTGCTGGTCTCGAAGAACCGGTAGAACCCGAGCTCCTGCAACGCGTTTCGCAGGTCCGGCACCGGGAAGTCGGGCAGCAGCACCATCGCGTCTTTGTTGACGTGCTCGGCCAGATTCTTGGCGTCGAAGTGATCCTTGTGCAGGTGCGACAGGTACAGGTAGTCGCAGTCGCCCAGCCGGTCCCAGTCCAGGCCGCTGTTGTCGGGAAACGGGAACCAGGACGCGAAGTACGCGGGATTGGCCCAGGGGTCGCAAAGGATGCTGCCCGCGGGGGTCTCGATCAGAAATCCGGCGTGACCTACGCTCGTGACCTGCACTAACACCTTCCTTGGGCCGTCAAGAGGACCTGCGCGGCCCGCGGCCGGGTAACGGCTTTTTCAGCCTCCGAGCTTAGCGCGGGGCGGGGTGTTCTTTTTCGGCACTTCGACTCACTCAAAGGCTGACTCACAGCCGGGAGCACTAGGCTGATCAGCTGTGGAACCGGTATACGGGACTGTCATTCAACTTGCCCGCTTGATATGGCGCATACAGGGTCTCAAGATCACGGTCACGGGCGTCGAGAACCTGCCCAAGAGCGGGGGTGCGGTGATCGCCATCAATCACACCAGCTACCTCGACTTCACCTTCGCGGGTCTGCCCGCCTATCAGCAGGGTCTGGGGCGCAAGGTGCGCTTCATGGCCAAGCAGGAGGTGTTCGACCACAAGATCACCGGCCCGATCATGCGCAGCCTGCGGCACATCTCCGTGAACCGGCAGGACGGGGCCGCCTCCTACGAGGAAGCGGTCAGAAATCTCAAGGACGGTGAGCTGGTCGGGGTCTATCCGGAAGCCACGATCAGCCGCAGCTTCGAGATCAAGGAATTCAAGTCGGGTGCGGCGCGGATGGCCGTCGAGGCGGGGGTGCCGATCGTTCCGGTGATCGTCTGGGGGGCGCAGCGTGTCTGGACCAAGGGCCACCCCAAGAAGCTGTTCCGCCCCAAGGTGCCCATCATGGTGCTCGTCGGCGAGCCGATCGAGCCGACGCTGGGCGTCGAGGAATTGAAGGGGCTGCTGCACTCGCGCATGCAACACCTGCTGGAGCGGGCCCAGGAAATGTATGGGCCGCACCCGGCGGGTGAGTTCTGGGTGCCGCGCCGGTTGGGCGGCGGCGCCCCTTCGCTGGCCGAAGCCGCCCGGATGGACGCCGAGGAGGCGGCCGCTCGCGCGGCGCGGCGGGCTCGATCCGCGGGAGCCTCGGAGTAGCGATCGATGGTGGAGCCGGTCTTCCGCACGCTCGAGATCCTGGCCCGGCTGGCGGTTGCGGCCACCGACACCCGGATCTCCTACGGCGGCGAGGAGAACATCCCCGACTCCGGTGGCGCCGTGATCGCGATCAACCACACCAGCTACGTCGACTTTCTGCCCGCCGCCCTCGCCGTGCATCGTCGGCAGCGCCGGCTCAGGTTCATGATCAAAGCCGAGATGCAGCAGGTGAAGATCGTCAACTTCCTGATCAAGCACACCCGGACCATTCCGGTGGACCGCAATGCGGGGGCGGGTGCCTACGCGGTGGCCGTACAGCGGCTGCGCGAGGGCGAGCTGGTCGGGGTATATCCGGAGGCCACGATCAGCCGCAGCTTCGAGCTCAAGGAATTCAAGACGGGCGCCGCCCGCATGGCCATCGACGCGGACGTCCCGATCGTCCCGGTGATCGTCTGGGGCGCACACCGGATCTGGACCAAGGACCACCCGCGCACTCTGGGCCGCACCAAGGTACCGATTAAAGTGCAGGTGGGCGCGCCGGTGCCGGCGGCCGGAGACATCGCGCGGACCGACGCCGCACTGCGCGAGTCGATGACCGCGCTGCTTCACCAGGTGCAGGAGCGCTATCCGCACGAACCCGGGGCGTACTGGACGCCGCGCCGGCTGGGCGGTGGGGCACCGACCATGGCCGAGGCTGCTCGGATGGAGGCGGACGAGGCCGCGGCCCGGGCCGGTCGTGATGGACGATCGGCGCGGTAGGCGAAGGAGGAGACATGCCCGAGGGTTTTTACCGGTTGTGCGAATGGATCGTCCCGCCCATGGTCGCGATGCAGGGGACCAAAATCACCTATCGCGGGCTGGAGAACATTCCCCAGCGGGGCGGTGCACTGCTGGCGCAGAACCACACCAGCTACCTGGACTGGCTGCCGACGCTTCTCGCCGTGCGCGAGCGCGGCCGGCGTGCGTACTTCATGATCAAGGCGGAAATGGCCGACGTGAAGGCGGTCAACTACGTCATCAACCACGCCAGGCTGATCCCGGTGGACCGCCGGACCGGGCACGACGCGCTCGAGGTGGCCGTGCGGCGGCTGCGGGAGGGTGAGCTCATCGGCATGCACCCCGAAGCCACCATCAGCCGCAGCTTCGAGCTGCGGGAGTTCAAGTCCGGTGCGGCCAGGATGGCGCTGGACGGCAGGGTGCCGATCGTTCCGGTGATCGTCTGGGGCGCCCACCGGATCTGGCCGAAGGATCACCCAAAGAAGGTGTGGCGCAACAAGGTTCCAATCACCGTCGCCGCCGGGCGGCCACTGCCGCCGCACGGCACACCCGAGCAGCTCAACGCGGCGCTGCGCGAGGCGATGAATGGCCTGCTGTACCGGGTGCAGGAGGAATACCCGCACCCGGAGGGCGAGTTCTGGGTGCCCAGGCGGCTCGGCGGCTCCGCTCCCACTCAGGACGACTCCCGGGCGATCCGCCTGTCGGAGCTGCAGGCGCGGATGCAGAAGTACGGCACCGACGGCGTGACCCGGCCGGGACAAGACCAGAGCGGAGTGCATTGATCAAACCGGCGAGCTGCGAACGCGGAACCGTCAGATGACCTTGCCTGCGCTCATAGCGTGTGACGTCGACGGCACCTTGTTCGACGACAACGAAACCATCACCCCGCGCACCCGCGACGCCGTGCGTGCCGCCGTCGCCGCCGGCGCCACGTTCGTCGTCGCGACCGGCCGCCCGCCGCGCTGGATACGCCCCGTCGTCGACGCGCTCGGCTTCGCGCCGATCGCGGTGTGCGCCAACGGTGCCGTCGTCTACGACCCCGCGACCGACCGGGTGCTGTCGACGCGCACGCTGCCCGTCGACACCCTGGCCGAGCTGGCGGAGCTCGCGACGCGCGTCATCCCGGGCGCGGGCCTGGCCGTGGAGCGAATCGGCGAACGCGCGCACGACACGGCGACCCCGCAGTTCATCAGCTCGCCCGGCTACGAGCATGCCTGGCTGAACCCGGACAACACCGAGGTGTCGATCGAGGACCTGCTGAGCGCGCCGGCTATCAAGCTGCTCATCCGCCGCAGCGGGGCCCGCAGCGCCGACATGGCGGCCGCACTGGCCAACCATGTCGGCATCGAGGGCGATATCACCTACTCCACCAACAACGGCCTGGTGGAGATCGTGCCGCTGGGCACCAGCAAGGCCACCGGTGTCGACGAGATCGCCAGGCCCCTGCAGATCGCCAGCGAAGAGGTGGTGGCGTTCGGCGACATGCCCAACGACCTACCGATGCTGCGCTGGGCCGGTCACGGCGTGGCCATGGGCAACGCCCACCCCGACGTGCTGACCGCGGCCGACGAGGTCACCGCCGCCAACAACAACGACGGGGTGGGACGCGTGCTGGAACGCTGGTGGCTCTGACTCGGCGATTCGGCTAAGTGGCCGACGGGTGTGCCGGGAGCGAAAAGTGTTCGGGCGCAACGCTCGGACCGCTGGGGGGCTCCGTTGACAGCGGCGTCGTGATTCCCTCCGCCACCTCGGTGACGATGCCGGTGAGCCGGTCGTAATTCAGGGTGCCGTGCTGGAAGTTCTGCGTAATCCGCAGCGGCTCTTGGATTTCGGCGCTGGTGGGCAAGCCGAGCGGGCCGCGTTCGTAGCTCAGCGACGCCCACGCATCGTAGAGCGCGCCCGTGACCGGCTGGGCGCCGGTTTCGGGCGACCAGTACATCGCGCCCCTGGCGAACGTGACGTATCGCGCGTCACCGTCGGCGCCGTCCTCCGGTGAGGTCGGCGCGCCCAGCACGCTGGTCATCCCGCCGATCGCCTGCCAGTGGTCGTAGATCGCGCCACCCTGCAGGGCCTTGATCAATTCCTCTGGCGGATCGTTGAAATGCGAAGCGATGTCGCGTACTTCGTCCATGAGCGCGTAGGCGGCGTTGCCCGGGCAGTCGGTGTTGCCGACGTCGCGGTGGGTGAAGATCGTGGGCAGCGTCGCGACGGAACCGGCGGGAAAGGTGGTGTAGTGGCTACCCGCCGACTCCAACGCCACCGTGCCCTTGGGGTCGACGCCGTCCAAGCCCAGCCGCCAGCCCAGCAGCCGGCCCAGCGTGCGCAGCTGGATCGGCGTCGGCGGTACGTCGTCGAAATTGCCGATCATCGCCACACCCCAGGTGTTGCGGTTGAACCCGCCGGTGTGGAAGGCCTCGACCGCTTTGGTGAGCCCACCGGCGCTGCCCTCGAACACCTGGCCATATTTGTCGACCAGGGCGTTGTAGGCGATGTCGCACCACCCCAGGGTCTTGCTGTGATATGTGTAGATGGCCTTGACGATCCCGGCCGATTCCAGTGGGGAGTAGTCGTTGCTGCCCGCGGTGTGGTGCACCACCCCGGCGCGAATCCCGTTGTCGTACTGCGGACTGCCGCAACGCAGCGACTCGTCGGCACCCCATTGCGCCCGGCTGATGACGGCCGGAGCCTGGCCGGGCATCAAGACCCCGGACGGGGGCGTCCACTGCGTCTCCGCCGGCGCTTGCGGCGGGGAGATGAGGATGGCCGAGATGGTCTGCCCGAAGGGTTGTTCCCGGGACGCCGGTTTGTAGCCGAGGCCGGTCTCGGGGGGTGCGGGCGGCGGTTGGGTCACCGGCGCATCGATCGGACGGGTGACCGCGATCTGGACGGTTGTGGTGCTGCCGACGAACACCGGGTCGGTCCCCCGCGGTCCCTCGAGCGGCCCGGCCGGCGTCGCGCCGTCGGGCGCCGCGGTTTCGTACTCGGTCTGATACCAGGGCCCCCAGGAGCCGTCGGGTCGCTTCGCCCGCACCCGGGTTGACGTGCCGGCCAGGTCGCCGGTGAGCGCGACGAGGGAAAAGGGGGTGTTCTGCCCGATCTCGCGAACCGTGACACCGCCGCCCAGCCCGACCAGCGGCTGTTCGGCCAGTTGGGTGCCGTGGGCCGGCGGCGGGCCGGCCGGGCCGCGGTCGCGCGTCGTGTCCGCCACCCAGGAGACTATGACCACGGTCGCCGCGAAGGCGGTGAGCAACGTCGTCGGTCCACGACCAGGAGACACCAGGCGATGTTACTTGTGTTTCTATTGTTAATGATGAGACGACACGAGCTGCGGCGGCGCCAATCTGCACAAAGATCGACGGCACCGCAGATGACTCTGCGGTGCCGTCTGGGTGGAAGTTTCCCCGAAGGTCTAGACGGGGGGCAGGACCGGTGCCGCCGCGGCGGCAGCCGGCAACGCACCGGCAGCGCCCGGCAGGGCGCCAGCGGCACCCGGCAGGGCACCCGCGGCAGCGGGCAGAGCGCCGGCCGCACCGGGGAGGGCGGC
>NZ_LZJZ01000040.1 GCF_001667585.1 Mycobacterium sp. E2733 | reverse complement strand
TCGACGAACGCGGCCGCTCCTACCTTGCCGGGATGTTGACCGCACTTCGGTCCGACGCCGGCCGGCGCACGGCCGGGATACCGACCCTGCCCCGAAGCGCTCCCTTCGATTCCGGCACCCGGCTGTGGGTCGATGGCCTGCTCGCGGGCCTGTTCTCGCGCAATGATGCACCCCGGCCGTGCGCCGGCCGGCGTCGGACCGAAGTGCGGTCAACATCCCGGCAAGGTAGGAGCGGCCGCGTTCGTCGAATTCCGGCACGGGTTTGGTTGCCACGCCTAGCAAGTCGGCGAGGGCATCGACCTGTGACACGCTGATTTCCGTTACCTCCGTGGGCGCGGGTTCTGGTGTGTCGGTGCTCGGATCCGCCGTGGTGACCGCGACTTTCGCCAACGTGACGGCACACGCCTTGAATTCCGGTTGGTTCGAGCTCGGGTCCACCGCGTCGTTGGTGACCGCGTTGATCGCCAGGTATTCACCGAACACGTCGTTCCAGTGGAACGGGGCGAAGCAGTTACCGGGGCGCACCCGGTCGCTGATCGCGGCGGGCAGCACGGCGCGACCGCGGCGGGAACCGATCTCTATCGCGTCTCCGTCGGCGATCCGCAGCCGAGCGGCGTCGTCGGGGTGGATTTCGACGAACGGTCCGGGATTGAGCTTGTTGAGCTTGGCGACCTTGCCCGTCTTGGTCATCGTGTGCCACTGGTGCGGCAGGCGACCGGTGTTCAACAGGAACGGATAGTCGTCGTCCGGCATCTCCTCGGGCGGTAGATGGGGGCGGGCGAAGAAAACCGCCCGGCCATTCCCGGTGGGGAAGGCCAATCGGGGAGCGCTGCCGTCTTCGCGGACCAGCTGGGCCTGACTGACGCCGTCGTTGAGGTAACGAATGGGGTTGCGGCCGCTCGTGCTCTCGGGTGCGCACGGCCATTGCAGTGGGCGCTGACGCAGGCGTTCGTAGCTGATGCCGCGCAGGTCGTAGCCGGTCTTCGGGTTAGAGAACCGTTTGATCTCTTCGAAGACCTCTTCGGCGGAGCCGTAGCTGAATGCATCCGAAAAGCCCATCTCGCAGGCGATCCGGGCGATGATGTGCCAGTCGGGCAGCGCGTCACCTGGCGCAGTGACGGCTGGCTGGAACAGCGTCATGTTGCGCTCAGAGTTGACCATCACGCCCTCGGCCTCCGACCACAGCGCCGCCGGCAGCAGCACATCAGCGTATTCGTTGGTTTCCGTCTCGAGAAAGGCGTCCTGGGTGATGACCAACTCGGCGCGCTCCAGACCGGCCAGCACCGTCTTCCGGTTGGCAACGGAAGCAACGGGATTGGTGCAGACAATCCAGCACGCTTTGATTTCACCGCCGGCCATCCGGGAGAACATGTCGATGGTGCCGGCGCCGACCTCGGTGCGGAGGGTCCCCCGGGGGATGCCCCACTGGTCCTCGGTGAAGGCGCGATCCTCCGCCGATACGACCGAGCGCTGGCCGGGCAATCCCGGCCCCATGTAACCCATTTCACGGCCGCCCATCGCGTTGGGCTGTCCGGTGAGCGAGAAGGGTCCGCTGCCGGGTTTGCAGATCGCGCCGGTCGCCAGGTGCAGGTTGCAGAGGGCGTTGGTGTTCCAGGTGCCGTGCGTGCTCTGGTTGAGGCCCATGGTCCAGCAGCTCACGAAATTCTCGGCCTGGCCGATCATCCGGGCCGCCGCGCGGATGTCCTCTTCGGGAATGCCGGTGATTTCACTGACCTTGTCAGGGGTGTACTGCTCCAGGAAGCTGGGCATCACCTCCCACCCCTCGGTGAACTCGGCGATGAAGTCGGGGTCGGTGTGCCCGTTCTCAATGATCTGCTGCAGCAGCCCGTTGAGCAGCGCGAGATCGGAACCGGGGGCGATCTGGAGGAACAGGTCGGCCTTTTCGGCGGTCGCGGTGCGGCGCGGATCGACGACGATGAGTTTTGCACCGGCCTTGACGCGCTCCATCATCCGCAAGAACAGGATGGGATGGCAGTCGGCCATGTTGGCGCCGATGACGAAGAAGGCGTCGGCGAGTACGAAGTCTTGGTATGAGCCGGGCGGTCCGTCGGCGCCCAGGGAGAGCTTGTAGCCGGAACCGGCACTCGCCATGCACAGCCGCGAGTTGGACTCGATCTGGTTGGTGCCGATGAAGCCCTTGGTGAGCTTGTTCGCCAGGTACTGCGCCTCGATGGACATCTGGCCCGACACGTACATCGCGAAGGAATCCGGGCCGTGCGTGTCGATGATCGCCCGTAACCGGTTCGCGCACTGAGTGATCGCCCGGTCCATGTCGACGGGCTGGACGGGCTCGCCGCGGTCGGTGCGCGCGTGTGCGGATTCCATCCGCCCGGGCGCACCGAGCATGTCGGCAGTGGTGGAACCCTTGGTGCACAACCGCCCGAAGTTCGCCGGATGTTCTTTGTTTCCAACCGACTTCGTAATGTGACGCCGGCCGCTCTCGAGATCGGTTGTGACCTGCAGCACCATTCCGCAGCCGACGCCGCAGTATGCGCACATGGTGTTCACGGCATCGTGGTGTGACGCCACAAACTCCCTGGCCACGCACTTCCTCCTTTGAGCGCAACGCTCTTACGTTGAATGGTGAGGCGAGGATGTTTCGGCGCCGGATATCCGGAGTTTCCCCCGTTTTACGGCTTCCTCTCACCGGTCAAAGCGTCCGCGTGAAGTCTCGGAAAAGCCGCATACCCCGAGGTCAGGAGCGGTCATCGTCGACCCGCCGACTCCGCTCAAGGCTACCGGCGCGCCGGGGCGGTTTACCCGCCAGAACAGGGTCTCCGACCAAACAAACGGGACATTCACAGCCTTCGCTAAGCTCACCGAGTGCGTCAGCTGATTGTGATCCTGCTGATCCTGTTGGCCTCCGGTTGCGGGTGGAAGCAAGCCGGTTCGCCTCCCGCGTCACCCGACAAGTGCAAGGATTCGGACGGACCGTCGCCCGCCACGGTGCAGCGGGCCATCGCCTCGGTCCCCATCACCGTCCCGGGTACGACATGGGTGGAAATCGCTCGCGGACATGCCAAGAAGTGCCGTTTGTATTGGGTGCAGATCATCCCGACCATTGCCAGTGAGTCCACCGGCCAGCAGTTGTTGTTCTTCGATCACAACACCGCGCTGGGTACGCCCACCCCAAATCCCAAGCCGTACATCACCGTGTTGCCGCCCTCCGACGACGCTGTCGCGGTTCAGTACCAATGGTTGAAGGGCAACGATCAGCCGTGCTGCCCCACCGGTGTGGGCACGGTGAAGTTTGAGATCGGCCCCGACGGCAAGCTGAAGGCGCTCGGCAAAATCCCGAATCAATAGTGTTGCGTCACAACGTGTTCGATCGGCACGTCAACTGGGGGCCGTCTCTGCCAAGTTCTCCGGGTGCAGCATCTCGGCATAGCGCAATTGCTCTGGAATCCCGAAGCCGTCGACGAGCGTCTCCGCATACGGGCGCAGCGCGCGGCACCGGTCGTTGATGCCCCTGGTGACCGCCTTGGCCCGGTCGGTGGACAGGTACCGATGCTCGATGTACCAGGCCTTATCGTCTTCGATCACCGAAAGTGCGTACAGATCGCACAGAATACCCAGCAGCTCGCGAGCCGCGTCGTACGGGCAAGCTTCGATGCCGGCGACGAATGCTTCGAGCACCACCCGATCGATGTGTGCGGCCGCGGCGTGCAGCACGTGATCCTGGACCGCGTTGAAGGCGTCGAATTCCGACATCTCCTTGGATTTGGCCTGCAGCCGGCGTGCGACGGACGCGAGTAGGTATTCCTCCCGGTCCTCGAACATCTTGATCTGCGTGCCGCGGTTGAAGAGGCTGCCCTCTTCCTCGCTGTCCTGTCGCGCGTCGACGATGGTTTGGATAATCGCCTCGGCCGCAGTGCGTTTGACGACGCGCTCGCCGACGGTGTTGGCGGCGAAACGCACCCATTCGACGGGGCTCATGCTGCGGATGTCATCGGCATAAGCCGTCAGCAGCTCCTTGGCCACCAGCTGGGTGAGCACATGGTTGTCGCCCTCGAACGTGGTGAACACGTCGGTGTCCCCGCGCAGCGCGATCAACCGGTTCTCGGCCATGTAGCCCGCACCGCCGCAAGCCTCCCGCGCTTCCTGAATCGCCCGGGACGCGTGCCATGTGTTGGCCGCCTTCAGCCCGGCAGCGCGCGCCTCCAATTCGCGCTGCTCGTCGGCGTCGACCGCGTCCGCGGTCTGGATATCGTGGCATTTACTGACCAGCTCGTTCTGAGCAAACTGCAGCGCGTATGACTTTGCGATCAAAGGGAACAACCGACGCTGATGCACCAGGTAGTCCATGATCAGCACCTCGGACTCATCATCGGGCGCACTGAATTGCCTGCGCTGCAACGCGTACCGCGTGGCGATGTCCAGCGCGACGCGACCCGCGGCGCCCGCGCTGCCGCCCACCGTGATCCGTCCGCGCACCAACGTGCCCAGCATGGTGAAGAATCGGCGGTTCGGATTCTCGATCGGCGAGCTGTAGGTGCCGTCCGGCGCCACGTCGCCGTATTTGTTCAACAGGTTCACCCGCGGGACGCGCAAGTGGTCGAACACGATGCGGCCGTTGTCGACGCCGGGCAGGCCGCCCTTGTACTCACAGTCCGAGGTGGTCACCCCGGGCAGGTCGTTGCCGTCGGCGTCGCGG
Organism: Mycobacterium sp. E2733; assembly: GCF_001667585.1. Classification (GTDB taxonomy): domain Bacteria; phylum Actinomycetota; class Actinomycetes; order Mycobacteriales; family Mycobacteriaceae; genus Mycobacterium. The sequence continues at coordinate 3,878 of NZ_LZJZ01000040.1, read as the reverse complement.
ATCGGCACCATCAAGCAGTGCACACCGTGGTGGAGCGGTTTGCCGTTCTCGGTCGTGATCAGTTGGGCGAATACCGCTGCCATGGTGGCCGTTTCGGCCGCGCCGCCAATATAGTCCTTGCGCGCCGTGGGCGTGGGGGAGTCGATGATGAACTCTTCGGTCTCGGGGTCGTAGGTCGCGGTGGTTTCCAGCGACTGGACGTCGCTGCCGTGGCCGGTCTCGGTCATCGCGAAGCAGCCCCGCAACTCGAGGCTGATGATCTTCTTCACGTACGCCTCGTGATGGCGCTCGGTGCCGAGGTTTTCCACGGCGCCGCCGAACAACCCCCACTGGACACCGGCCTTCACCATCAGCGACAGGTCCGACATCGCGAGCATCTCGATCATGGTGATCGCCGCGCCGATGTCGCCGGTGCCGCCGTGCTCCTTGCGGAAGTTATCGGCCGCGGCGCCGAACGCGGCCATGATCCTCATCTGCTCGGCCACCTTGGTCCGCGCGATCACCGTGTTCGGGGTGTAGTGCGGGCGGAAGAGGTCCTCGCTCATGGTGGATCTCAGCTGGTTCCTCGTGTCCCGCCAACGCCCGTCGAGGGCGTTGCGCAGCTGCTCGGCAATGGTTGGGGAATCTGGCGCCATAACCCGACCGTATCCTGCGGTTCCCGTCGCGGGAATAACAACCTGATGCCAATTCGTGTTCTGACCGAGCGTGCCTTCGAGGCCCGATTTCCGCCCTGAGCGCACGCTCGGCGATACCTTCTCGGGATGGGTCGGCTACGGGTGGCGGGCATGTGCCTCGCACTGGCGCTGGCGGGATGCGCGCCCGCGCGCCCGCCCGCTCCGGCGCCCGCGCCGCGGCCGATGCTGACTTATCTCGGTCAGTCGCAGATCCCGTTCAACGCCACCTTCGAGGGCACCGTCATCGGCGGCCTGTCGGCGCTCAGCTATGACCCGGGTCGTCAGCTGTATTACGTCATCAGCGACGACCGTTCCGAGAGGAACCCGGCCCGCTTTTACACCGTGCAATTGTCCTTGTCCGACAGGGGGATCGACAACGTCACCTTCACCGGCACCCGCCCGCTGCTGGACCGGTCCGGCCAACCGTTCCCGCCGCTCAGGCCGGACACCACGCCGGCAGTCATTCCCCCCGACCCCGAGGGCATCGCCTTCGATGCCGGCCGGCAGCGGCTGTATTGGTCGTCCGAAGGCGAGCGGCGCACCGCGGGCCCGTTGCTGCTCGACCCATGGGTTCGATCGGCCGCGCTCGACGGCGCCTTCCTCGGCCAGTTCACGTTGCCGGCCAACTTGGCGATGTCCGCGCAGCCCACGGGTCCGCGCCGGAACAAGGCGCTGGAGGGCTTGGCGCTGACGCCCGGCGGCCGATCGCTGTTCGCGGCGATGGAGGACCCCGGATACAACGACGGGCCGGTCAGCGACGACGGCCACCGCGTGCTCACCCGGGTCACCAAGTTCGACGTCGCCTCCGGTGCGCCCACCGCCCAGTACGCCTACCCGATGGAGCCGCCCACACCGCCCGCCGACGTCAACGGCGTTTCCGACCTGGTCGCGCTGTCGGACACCACGTTTCTGGTGATCGAGCGATCCTCCGCCATGCCGCCGAGCGTGCGGATCTACCGGGCCGAGATCGACGCGGCGACCGATGTTTTGGCCACCCCGTCGATGCAGAACGCGGCCGTGACCCCGATGACCAAGACCCTGGCGCTCGATCTGTCCGCCTCACCGGGGCTGTCCCCCCTCGACAATGTCGAGGGCATCACGCTTGGGCCGAAACTGCCCGACGGTCGTCAATCGGTGGTGATGGTCAGCGACAACAACTTCTCACCGACTCAGGTCACTCAGTTCCTGTTGTTCGCGATGTGACGGCTTAGGCGCCTCGTGGGCCACCGGCCTCAGCCGATAGAGGGCGAAGCCCGCCGCCGCGACGCCGAAGAGCACCAGCATCGTCATGTCGAACATCCACCAGCCGCTGTAGTGGGTCCACATCTGCGAGTCGGCGGCAAGCGCGTCGACCCTGCGCAAGTCGACCGTCGACGCCGACGCGGCGAAGCCCCATTGGGCCGGGACGAGCCAGGACACCTGCTGGAAGCCCCATTTGCTCACCAGCTGAACGAGGCTCCCGTTGAACAGCGCGGACGCCAGGACCACCGGCAGCAGCAGCGGCAGCACTTCACGCAGCGACGTACCCAGTGCCGACAACGCGAGTCCGAGCACGGCGGACATAATCGCCGTCGCCGCCACGCTCACGTAGAGCTCGACCGTGGCGTTCTGCAACAACACGGCGCCGCCCGCGGGGCCGCCCTTGGCGGCGACAACGATGGCGAACAGGATTGCCGTCAAGATGGCCGCGGCCAGGCCGAACACGAGGATCTTGGCCGCCAGGTAGGCCGCGGTCGACAACCCGAGAGCCTGCTCGCGCCGGAAGGTGCGCTGCTCGCGCATCACGGCCCGGATGGTCAGCGCGGTACCGATGATCACGGCGGCGACGTTCAGCGCGGCCAGAATCTCGATCGCCTCGTGCGGGTGAGCACTGCCCGGCCCGGGCCGGGCGAGGCCCGAATCGCCCGGAATCAGCAGGGTCAGGCCCGCCAGCACGAACGGCAGGATCGCCAGAAGCACGAAGTAGAGGCGGTCGGCGAAGAGCAGCCGGGCTTCGCGGCGGGCCAACAGCCGGATCTGGCGCGTCCTGGCCGCTTCCGCGGGGGGCGGCGACGTGGCGGTGACCTCCGGCGGCGCCGTCGACGCCGATGCCGGCGGCCGGGCGCCGAACGCGCGATGGGTTCCGTGCGGGTCGGCGCTCACCCGCTCGAGCACCTTCGACCAATCGGTCGTACCCATCGCGGACTCGACCTGCAGGGGCGGCCCCAGGAAGGCCGGCGCCCCGGCCGAGGTGAGAACCAGCACCTGGTCGCACAGGTTGAGGTGGGTCAACGACGTCTGCGACGACGCGGCCGCCACGACCACGCAGCCGATGTCGGCCTGGCGCCGCAGCATCGCCATCACGTGGCGTTGTTGCTCCGCGTCCAGACCGGCGCTCGGCTCGTCAACGACGAGCAGTGTCGGCCGGGTGATCAGCTCCACCGCCAGCGCGGCGCACCGGCGCACCTCGGGCGGAAGCTTGCCGATCCGGCTGGCCCGGTGCGGCGTCAGCTCGAGTTCCTCGAGAACCTGGCTGACCACGCGGTCGCGTTGCTCGGGTGAGATGTCTTGCGGCAGGCGGATTTCGGCGGCGTATCCCAAGGCCTGCTCGACGGTGAGCTGCCGGTGCAGGCGGTCATCGGGCGAGACGATGCCGATGCGGGTGCGCATGAACTCCGGCTCGGCGTGAGCGTCGTGGCCGTCGACGGTGACCCGCCCGGTGCTGGGCTGCTTGGTGCCGGCGAGCAGCCCGAGCAGCGCGGAGTTGCGTGCGGCCGACGGCCCGACGACCGCGGTGAAGATGCCCGGACGCGCCGCGAACGAGATGTCCGACAGCACGTCGCGCCCGTCGATGCTCAATCCCAGCTGGTATGCGACCACCCCCGCCGTGCGCGCGTCGGCTTTGAGTGGCAGGCGGTAGGTGGCGTTCGCCTCGGCCGTGCGGAACGAGGGGCGCGCGACGCGCAGCTTCGAGGTGATCATCCGCTCGATGAGGCCGGGGCCGCCCTTCTCCTGTGCCTCGGCTGCGGGCGGAGCGGGCTGAGCGGGCGGTGGCGCGTTGGGGTGGGCCGGCGGCGCGACCGCCGGCTGTTGCGGCGGCATGATGCGCATGCGCTGGGTCTCGCGCTGGGTGGGCGCCCGCAGGTTCGGATCGATCGGGCGGGCGGGGTGCACGCCGGGGGCCGGGGGGGGGCCGCGGCCCGCCCGCTGGCCCCGGGGGGGGGG
>NZ_LZJZ01000039.1 GCF_001667585.1 Mycobacterium sp. E2733 | reverse complement strand
CCTCGGGCTGGTCGGCTTCGCGGGCACGCCGTACCTGCTGGTGCCGCCGACCCCGCAGCACCAGGCGACCATCGACGCCCTGAAGAAGCTCGACTTCGCCGACAGCACGGCCACCGGCGAGGCCATCTTCACCGCCCTGCACGCGGTGAGCGCCAACGCGATCACCGGGGGCGACACCCCGCCGCCGGCCCGCATCGTCCTGCTCTCCGACGGCAAGGAGAACAAGCCGTCCAACCCCAGCGATCCGCATGACGGGGCCTACACCGCGGCGCGGCTTGCCCGCGACGAGGGGGTGCCCATCTCGACGATCTCGTTCGGCACCAAGACCGGCGAGATCGAGATGGACGGGAAGCGGGTGGCCGTCCCGGTCTCGACCGACCAGACCCTGCAGAAGATCTGCGAAATCACCGACGGCCAGTCGTTCCACGCGGACAGCCTCGAGTCGCTGAAGAACGTCTACGCGACCCTGCAGCGCCAGATCGGCTACGAGACCGTCAAGGGCGACGCCAGCCTGGCGTGGATGCTGCTGGGGGCCGTCGCGATGGCCGGCGCCATCTTGGCCGGGCTGTTGCTGAACCGCCGGCTGCCGTCCTGAGCGGTCAGACCGGGAGCCGCCGGTTGATCCGCAGCGCCAGCGCCGTCGCGATCAGCGCGGTGATGACGCCCAGGCGCAACCACCCGGCGCTGCCCGGCCCCGGCACCGTGCGGTAGCCGATGTCCTTCTCGATGGCGTTGTAGCTCTTGGACAGCTCGTCGACGTTGCTGGCCGTGTAGGACTGCCCGCCGGACAGCTTGGCGATCATCTTCATCTGGTCGGTCGAGACCGGGACGGCCACCCGCTTCCCGTCCATCTCGATCTCGCCGGTCTTGGTGCCGAACGAGATCGTCGAGAT
>NZ_LZJZ01000038.1 GCF_001667585.1 Mycobacterium sp. E2733 | reverse complement strand
CCTGGGCCTGGTCGGCTTCGCGGGCACGCCGTACCTGCTGGTGCCGCCGACCCCGCAGCACCAGGCGACCATCGACGCCCTGAAGAAGCTCGACTTCGCCGACAGCACGGCCACCGGCGAGGCCATCTTCACCGCCCTGCACGCGGTGAGCGCCAACGCGATCACCGGGGGCGACACCCCGCCGCCGGCCCGCATCGTCCTGCTCTCCGACGGCAAGGAGAACAAGCCGTCCAACCCCAGCGATCCGCATGACGGGGCCTACACCGCGGCGCGGCTTGCCCGCGACGAGGGGGTGCCCATCTCGACGATCTCGTTCGGCACGCCGTACGGCACCGTCGAGTACGAGGGCGCCACCATCCCGGTTCCCGTCGACGACCAGACCCTGCAGAAGATCTGCGAAATCACCGACGGCCAGTCGTTCCACGCGGACAGCCTCGAGTCGCTGAAGAACGTCTACGCGACCCTGCAGCGCCAGATCGGCTACGAGACCGTCAAGGGCGACGCCAGCCTGGCGTGGATGCTGCTGGGGGCCGTCGCGATGGCCGGCGCCATCTTGGCCGGGCTGTTGCTGAACCGCCGGCTGCCGTCCTGAGCGGTCAGACCGGGAGCCGCCGGTTGATCCGCAGCGCCAGCGCCGTCGCGATCAGCGCGGTGATGACGCCCAGGCGCAACCACCCGGCGCTGCCCGGCCCCGGCACCGTGCGGTAGCCGATGTCCTTCTCGATGGCGTTGTAGCTCTTGGACAGCTCGTCGACGTTGCTGGCCGTGTAGGACTGCCCGCCGGACAGCTTGGCGATCATCTTCATCTGGTCGGTCGAGACCGGGACGGCCACCCGCTTCCCGTCCATCTCGATCTCGCCGGTCTTGGTGCCGAACGAGATCGTCGAGAT
>NZ_LZJZ01000037.1 GCF_001667585.1 Mycobacterium sp. E2733 | reverse complement strand
CCTTGATCGCGTCCCGGATGCCCGCCAAGGAGTACTTCCTGGAAAGCCAGCGGCGTGGATTCCCGGCCGGCGCGGTGTTGTCACCCGATGAGGCGATCGAGGACGAGCACATCGCCGCCCGCGGATTTCACGTTCTCGTAAGCCATCCGGAGCTGGGAAAGACATTCACCTATCCGGGCACACCGTACGTGTTCGGTCTCGCACCGACCACCGCGCCGGCCCGACCGCCTCTGCTCGGCGAGCACAACGACCTGCTGAGCGAATATTTCGCCGACGGCGGATGACTGCTTCGCGATCAGCCGCATCGATCACAGGACGGAGCTTGGCATGGAGTTCAAGGATAAATATGGTCCGTGGGTGTTGATCGCCGGAGCGTCCGAGGGGCTGGGCGCGGCCTTTGCCATGGGAGCCGCCCAGCGGGGATGCGACGTCATCTTGGTTGCGCGGACCGAATCCAAGCTTGCCGCCGTGGCGGGCGACATCGAGCGCACCCACGGCGTCCGGGCTCGCACACTCGCGATCGACCTGAGCGGACCCGATGCCGCTGCGCGGGTCGTCGAAGCGGTGGACGACGTTGAGGTTGGAGTCCTCGTCTACAACGCTGCGGCCGAGCCGCGCGGCCTGTTTTTGGACACGCCCGATGAGGAGCTTGTGCACAACGTCCACATGAATTGCACTGTGCCGACCCTCATCGTCAAAGCACTCGCCGCCAAGATGGTCGAGCGAGGTCGCGGGGGAATCGGGTTGTGTTCTTCCGGCGGGGCCCTGCAAGGATTGCGCATCTTCGCGGCGTACGGCGCGGCCAAGGCTTATGAATTGCTTCTCGCCGAAGGACTTTGGGACGAATTGCGGGGTACCGGCGTTGACGTCATGGGCTACGTCATCGGGACGACTCTGACCCCGACGTTCCGGCGGGAAAGGAACGTGACACCGGAGGTGGAGGCCGCCCTGCGTGCCGCAGGTGCGCAGAGCCCCGAGGAGTGTGCCGCCCGTTTTTACGACGTTTTCGGCGCGGGCCCCCGCGGATATGCGTCCGACCGCATCGCGGAAAAGTTCGCCGCGGATGCGCAGCGCCCGAGGGCCGAGGTCGTCGCCGCGATGGGGGAGTTCATGCAGGCTGGGTTCGGGTGAGCGACTCGAGGGAGCGTTCGAGGAGTGCCGGCCACCGCCTGACCCACATCGGGCTCTGCGTGAGCGAACTTGAGCGTTCGGTCGAGTTTTACCGTGATGCTTTGGGATTCGAAGAGCCCGGCCGCATGCGCGTCGACGACCCCGCCACGGCGCAGCTGCTGGATGTTCCCGGCCTGGTGCTCGACATCGTCTACCTGCAACGGGACGGATTTCGCCTCGAGTTGCTGGGCTACTCGGCACCGGGCATCCGGAAACACGGTCGGCCCCGGCCGATGAATGCGGTCGGATTCACCCACCTGTCGTTTCGCGTCGATGATCCCGACGAGCTCGTCAGGCGAATCGAGCGGTATGGGGGGCGGGCGCGACCCGAACGGACGGTGACGTTCGAGGGTGGCAACCGTGGGCTGATGGCCACCGACCCCGACGGCAATTGGCTGGAACTGATTGAACGCCGCCCTCCACATTGAGCAACTGATCACAAAACGTTCGATTGTTCAGCAGAATGATAGAGTCATGGCTGTGCCAGCCACCAGCGAATTGATGTATTCGCCGTTCTCGAAGGCGATCTTCGACGATCCGTACCCCGTCTACCGGCGATTACGCGATGAGGCGCCGGTCTACCGGGATCCCGAGGAACGCTGGTGGGTGTTGTCCAGGTTCGATGACGTCTCGCAGGCGCTGCGGGATTGGGAGACGTTCTCATCCAAGCTGGGACCAGCGCCGGAGAACCCCGACAACAACGGCCGCAAATACTCCGTAATCTCGATGGATCCCCCTCGCCACGACCGTATTCGGGGTGTCCTCAAGGGCTTCTTCACACCAAAGGCAGTGGCTGCGATGGAGTCCGCCCTGCAAGCGGTGGTCAACACGCACCTGGACCGGCTGCGTCCCGGGACCACCGTCGACGCCATGGAGGCTTTCGCGTTCTCGGTTCCCACCGATGTGATTGGCGACTTGCTCGGCGTCCCGCAGGCCGATCGTGCGCAACTGCGGGTTTGGTGGGAGGCCTTCCTGACGCGCGAGGAGGGCGAAGTGGCCATGCCGGCCAAGGCCATCGAAGCCAATCGGATGATCAGCCAGTACATCGGCGACCTGATCGAGCGGCGCCGCACCGACCCGGGGGACGATCTGATCAGCATTGTCTTGCAGGCCACCTTCGATGACCCAGAGTCCGGCGGTGAACGCTCGTTGACCGCGCACGAGGTGCTCATGTTCTGCAACCTGCTGTCAGCCGCGGGTTCCGAGACCACTCAGAAATTGATCTCCAACGGGCTGGTGGCGCTCGCGGAGCATCCCGACCAGTGGCAGCGGATTGTCAGAGACCGCAGCGTGATTCCCGTCGCGGTCAACGAGGCACTTCGTTATGACACCCCGAGTCATTGGGTGGCCCGTACACTGACGCGGCCCATCGAGCGTCACGGTGTCACGATGAACGCCGGCGATTGGGTGCTGCTGCTCCTGGGTAGCGCAAACCGGGATGAACGTCGATACAAGGACCCCGACCGCTTCATCATCGGGCGTCCCCGCGGCACCGACGTCTATTTCGGGTGGGGGATTCACATCTGTCTTGGGCAGTGGTTGGCCCGACGGGAGGCGCAGCTGGTGTTCGACTACATCGCCAACAAGTTCCCGAGCTACGGCATCGGGGCGCGCGAGCGCGTGCTCACCGCGACCGTGCGCGGCTACACCTACGTGGAGATGACGCTGCGCTGACCATGGACATCGCCTTCACCGACGAGCAGCAACTGCTGCAGGACACCGCCGCTCGGCTGGGGGAAAGCGTTGGCGTCACCGGCCCCGAGCAATTACCCACCAATGAGGTCCTCGACGCGCAGTGGGGCCAGATTGTGGAACTCGGTGTGCCAACTCTTCGTTCGCCCGCCCTGTGCGGGCTCGCGGCCAGCGGCGTGGAAACCGCCATCGTCATCGAGCAGCTCGCAAGATCGCTTAGCGCCGTACCTGTGGTGGGGCAGGCGGTGCTGGCGACCGAGTTGCTGGAGGCTGCTCGCGCAGAGAAGCATTTGCAGCTCGTCGCGGACGGAAGCCTGCGCGCGGCGCCGGTGCTGAGCATGGACTTGATGGGATTCGCAGGGGCGAATCAGCCGGCGGTGGCGTTCGATGCGGCAGGTGCCACCCACGCACTGCTCGTGGTCCCAACCGACGGTCAACGCAGGCTGGTCTGCGCGCCGCTGGATGGTGACGATGCGGCTGCGCTCGACCTGACCCGCGTGTTGCGCTGCACGCCTGCCGATTTGGCGGCTTCAGCGGTCGAGACCGGGGAGCCGATCGGTGAGGAGCGGTGGCAGCGGGTGGAGTCGCTGGCGATGACCGCGGTCGCCGCCGACCTTGTCGGCGTCATGCAAGGTGCGCTCGACGATGCGGTGCGCTACGCCGGCGAACGCACGCAGTTTGGCGTGAAGATCGGCTCCTTCCAGGCGGTGGGGCATCTGCTCGCAGATGCCCTGGTGCAGGTCGAAGGCGCCCGCAGCTGTTTGTGGCATGCCGCGTGGGCGATCGACCAACTGCCGGCCGACGACGCGCGGTTGGCAGCGATGACCGCGAAGGCATACGCCGCCGCGGCGGGCCGCGAGGTCGTGGAGACGACCGTTCAGGTATTCGGCGGGATCGCGATCACCTGGGAGCACGTTTCGCACCTGCGGCTACGCCGTACGCTGCTAGACCGGCGGCTGTTCGGTGACGAGGCGGTTCACTACGAGGCCATCGCGGCGATGCGGTTGGCCGACCGGGAGTTGGCGTAGCGGTGGACTTCAATGACAGCGCGCCGGAAGCGCAGTTCCGCGCCGAGTTGCGGCAATGGCTTTCCGAGCACGCCGCGGACGCTTCGATCCCCGAGGATCCCGCCGCGCGCGCTGACGCGCAAAACGCCTGGCATCAAACGCTTTACAAGGCTGGGTACATTGGGCTGTCTTTCCCCGTCGAGTACGGAGGGCACGGCAAGGCGCCCATCTACGAGGCGATACTCAACGACGAACTCGGCCGTGCCGGTGCCCCGCCCATTGAGGGGGTCGGCCACCTCAGCAATGCGTTGCGTTTGTTCGGTACCGACAAGCAGCGGGACACCCTGCTGCCCGGACTGTTGTCGGGCCAGGTGCGCTGGTGCCAGGGGTTCTCGGAACCCGAGGCTGGATCCGACCTGGCCGGCTTGAAGACCCGGGCCGAGTTGATCGACATCGATGGGCACCAGATGTTCCGCGTCAATGGCCGCAAGATCTGGACCAGCTTCGGGGCGGTCGCCGACTGGTGTTTCCTGCTGTGCCGGACTGAGTCCGACGCCCCTAAGCACGCGGGCATCTCGGCGCTGTTGGTTCCGATGTCGACGCCAGGCATCCAAGTCCGTCCGATTGTCAATGCCGCGCGCAACCGCGAATTCACCGAGGTCACCTTTGACGCCGTGGACGTTCCCGTGGCCAACCTGCTGGGCGAGCGAGGCCAAGGCTGGTCCATCGCCAACCAACTGCTCGCCTACGAGCGCGGTCCCGGTGACATCAACTGGGTCAGCCGGCTCTCGACACAATTGCGGCGGCTGGAGAACGACATCCGCTCCGGCTGGCTCCTCGACTCACCTGCGGCACGGGCCCGGCTTGGGCAGGCGTACGTGGAGTTGCGTGCCCTACAGATCAAGGTTCAGCGCTCGCTGACGGAGCGTCAACACGGAAAACTCCCAGGGCCGGAGGGGTCGGTCGACAAGCTGCTCATGGCCCGGGCCGACCAGTTCTTCGGCCACACCATGATGGATCTGTGCGCTAGTGGCCCTCTCCTCACCGAGGGCCTGGAGTGGGACATCTACCTGTGGTCGCGCGCTGCAGGCATCTACGGGGGAACGGCGCAAATCCAACGCAACATCGTCGCGCAACGGGTGCTCGGACTGCCGCGCCCCTGAGCCTGCAGCGGTGAGCCCTATGCACCCTCGGTCAGGTATTTGTACGCCTCTTTGAGTCCATTGAGTCGCCGTTCGAGGATCTCGTCACCCGCATGGGCTCCGTTAAGTTTCCCGCTGACCTCGGCTATCTCTTCGGAGAGGCGTTCGGCCGCTTCGTCCTTGGTAAGCAAATCCTGGTCGGCCCAGTCGTCACGGGGGATGCGCTCATGCGGGTCCATCGTCTCTCCTTAACGCGCCATCCGTTTGAGCTCAGGCCGAAGCCGGCGTTATAGTCAGTTAGGCACAAAATGTTTAGTTGTACTGTAGCGTACGGATTAGAAGAGTTGAGGATTGGGCGATGCCGCTAAAACCATCGATGAAGCTTCTGTCCGTCGACGATCACCTGATCGAGCCACCCCATGTCTGGATCGACAGGCTGCCGAAGAAGTACATCGATCAGGGTCCTCGCATTGTCGACTTCCCGCGCGAGGGCGCTCCCCCGATGCAGCAGTGGGTCTATGAGGGCCGACCGTATCCCAACATCGGGCTGAATGCCGTTGCGGGCAGGTCCCCGGAAGAGTTCGGGGTCGACCCGATCCGCTATGCCGACATGATCCCCGGATGTTATGACCCGAAAGCCCGCTTGGCCGACATGGACATCGACGGCGTGCATGCGATGCTGTGCTTCCCGTCCTTCCCCCGATTCTGCGGAACGGTGTTCCTCGAGGGAGAGGACAAGGAACTCGCGCTGCTGGGCGTCAAGGCGTGGAACGACTTCTCACTCGACGAGTGGTGTGCCACCGATCCCGCTCGATTCATTCCTATGGCGATCACTCCGCTGTGGGATCCGGCGCTCATCGTCGCCGAGATCGAGCGAGTGGCGGCCAAGGGTGCACGGGCGATCGGCCTGCCGGATAACCCAACCAACCTGAAGCTGCCCAGCTATCACACCCCGTACTGGGAACCAGTTTGGTCGACGCTGGAAGAGACGAACCTGACGGCGGTGATGCATTTCGGCAGCGGCGGATTCCCGCCTCAGACCGCGCCGGAGGCGCCGTTCGCGGTGATGATCACGTTGATGGGCACCACATCGATGGCTGCGGCCACCGAGCTCATCTTCTCGCCCGTATTTCATAAGCATCCGAACCTCAAAGTGGCGTTCTCGGAAGGCGGCGTCGGCTGGATGCCCTACCTGGTCGAACGCGCGGACTACGTTTGGCGCAAGCACAAGTACTACCAGAACATTCACCCGACGGTGGCGCCGTCGGAGCTGTTCCGGCGCAACATCTCCGGATGTTTCATCGAGGACGAAGTCGGGATGGCCATGCGTCACGAGATCGGAATCGACAACATCACCTGGGAGTGCGACTATCCGCACTCCGACTCATTCTGGCCCAAAAGCCGTGCGCGAGCCGAGGAGATGCTGGCCGAGGTGCCCGATGAGGAAGCCGCCAAGATCGTCGAACTCAACGCTCGGCGCTGGTACGCCTTCCCCGAGGAGGGCTTCAAGTCCTGCACCGCGGACTCTGGATGGCGTCCAAACGACGGCAACCCGCCCGATTACGACTACGACGAGGTCATGGCGGGCCACGGGGGGATCGGACTCGAGGGCTTTATGAAGAAGATGGAGGAGCAGAAGGCTCATAAGGTCTGAGTGGTCAGGTCAACCGATCGGAACGGCGATGTCGGTCGGATTATCGCGGCCGCGTAGCACTTTGGAGTCGACGACCCGCCAGCGCTGCTTCTCCGGCGCCTCGGCCCGACTCACTGCCGTACCCGAGGCCGCGACACCGCCCGAAAGCTTGGCGACCTCGGTGAGCCGCGCCGCCTCGTTGACTGGATCACCGACTACCGTGTACTCGTAACGCCTTGGGTCGCCGATATTGCCGGCCACCGCCACCCCGGCAGACACCCCGATGCCGACCTTGGAGTCCTTGCCCGATCGGTTCAGTCGACTGTGGAGTTCGCGCGCCGTGGCGAGGGCGTGAGAGGCGCTGTCGGCGTCCGGAATCGGGGCGCCGAAAACCGCAAGGGCCGCGTCACCCTCGAACTTGTTGATCAAACCGTGGTGTTGCTCCACGACGCCGACCACCACCGCGAACAACTCGTTGAGCATCGTGACCAATTCGTCGGGCTCGAGCGTGCCGGCCAGTCGCGTCGAGCCGACCAGGTCGACGAACAGCACCGCCACTTCGCAGCTTGCGCCACCCATTCGAATCTGGACGCCGTCACGAGCGACCTCCTCGGCGAGGAGGGCTACATCCCTTCCGACGTGCCTGCCGAACAGGTCGCGCAGTCGTTCGCGTTCGCGGAGTCCGCTGGCCATCGTGTTGAAGCCGGCCTGCAGCATCCCGAGTTCAGACGCGTCGAACACCGGTACGGATACCTCGAATTCGCCGCGTTGGACCCGTTGCATGCCGCGCCTCACTTCGTCGATCGGATCGGCGATCGTGGCCGCCGTGAATGCCGCGACCGCCAGCCCGCTCACAACGGTGCAAGCTGCCACCGCCAAAACCACCACAGCCAGGCGATGTCCCGGGAACTTGACCACCAAAGCGCTGGCCGCGACCAGCATCAGCATCAGCATCGGAACGCCGGTTCCCACCACCCATGCGCTCACCCCACGCAGCCTCAACCCTGGCGGGCGTGGTCGTGTCGGTGGCGCCTTGGTGAGTAGCTCCGCGACAGAAGGCCGCAGCGCTCGCGCGCACAGCCAGTAGGAAATCGCGGTTGTCACTGTTGCCCCGAGCAGGCAGTTGATGCCCAATGTCGTTGCAAGCCAAGGAGTACGAATGTTGATGACAACCAACAGCACCGTCGCTGCGATCCAGACTATGCTGTGCAGGAGCGCCATTCGGGTCGGCGCCGCCAGGAGCGCCCGCCGCTCAGTCGTCTGGTCGGCGTCGCCGGGAATCGTCAACCAGAAGTATCCGCAGACGACGGCAACGGGTATCGCAATCACCGAATAAATTGCGGTCGCAGCGCTATTGAGCAAGAGAACGTGCCGTTGGCTCAGGGCGGCCCCGGTGGGCAGTGCCCAGAACGTCATGGCCGCGATTACTGCGCACCCGAGAACGGTCGGTACTACCGCACCCGCCACCAAAAGTGCCCTGCCGCCCCATCGCATGGGATAACGCCGTCGGCGAAACTGGCGCATTACCTTCACGACGACGTGCCGTAGCGGGCGATTCCCGCGGCGTCCAGCCAGTCCTCGACCATCACCAGACTGCCGGATGATGCGAGTGTCATGAACAACTTCTGACCATCACCGCTCAACGCCACGTTGGTCGTCATCGGGTCATCGGCAGGGATTGAACCCAACAGGTCGCCAGTGGGGGAGAAGACAGTGACGCCACCTGTCCCGAGCGTCGCGACGAGGATCCGGCCGGCCTCGTCTACGCATACCCCGTCGGCTCCACCGACGTTCAGCGGCCCGCCGCTGGGCACCGTGGTCAGTCCACGCGCCCGGCCCACCACTCCCGGTCCGTCGAGTTCGAACTCCCAGATGCGTCGCGTGCGGGTCTCCGCGACATACAGAATCGCACCGCCGGGCGAAAGTGCCACCCCGTTGGGCATTTCCAGCGGGTACACGACCTCGCGCAAGCCGCCTTCGACGGTTCCGTAGAGCAAGCCGGTCATGGCGCGGTTGCGGCCGCGTGTCGTTCCACCGTCGGTCACGTAGAAGCCGCCATCGCTGTCAATACAGATGTCGCTGGGCCGTATCAACGGCAGCTCCTTGCCGGAGCGTGTACGGAACGTGGTGGTGAGCGTGCTCACGCGACCGCCGGGGTCGACAATCTGCAGCCCGGGGGTCACCGGGGCGTCGGGGGCGCCTACCGGCCGGAAGAGGTGTGCGCATTCGCCGAAGTCGTAGGGCCACGGGCCGATCCCGAACCGGGAGCCGCCGTTCTGACACACCACCATTCGACCGTCGGGAAGCCTGCCTACGCCGTTGGGTCCGCCTCCGGTCTGGGCAACCGTCTCGGTGACCCCGTCCGGGCGCACCCTGGTGATCCGGCCGGCCGCCATCTCCGACACCACAACCGAGCCATCATCGAGGGGGACGGGACTTTCGGGGAAGGACAGCCCGCCGGCCACGGACCAGTGTCCGCTCATCGTGGCCTTGCAGTCTGTTTCGGCTTGTTCCACCAGGTGACGAACACCGGGTCTGCCAGCGGCAGGTCTCCGACCCCTGTCTGGCTTCGTGGCCAGTCGGCAGCGCGTTGCTTCAGCGGCGACGTGGGCCGGTTGACGCCGTAGAACAGTCGATGCCGACGGTGCAAGAAATACCACCGTCCCTCATGTTTCTCGTAGCGGTCCTCGTACTTAATGAGTTGTTCGACGAATCCCTCGGCGTGCGTTTGGGCGAAGCACTGCGCCCACACCTGCCCGTGTGCCTGGTTTACGGCGTCGAGCTCGACGAGGTGGTTCGCGACGAGGATGACCGCGAATACGCTGGCGTCGACGCTGTGGGACATCAGCCGGCGAAGACCCTCGCGGCCCTCACCGTGGTCGCCGAACCGCGCGTACGGGACGAACAGGTCGGCCATTGCCTCGACATCCCGTGTTTCAACCGCGGCCGCGTAACGGTAGGGCAGTTGGCGAATCTCTTCACGTGCCAACATGTCGCGTACTGGGCCGACGTCTTCCATAGAATCCTCTTCTGCAGACCTCGTGGGTGCTAGGGCGCCGGCGTCGGCTGGCCGAGGATGTAGTGCCCGGATTGCGGGTGGTGGTACCAACCTTCCGCCGCTGACGTACCTCCGTCGACATGCAGGGTCTGTCCAGTCACGTATGCGCTGAGATCGCTGGCCAGAAAGACTGCCGCTCCGGCCATTTCGTCAACGTGACCGGCCCTGCCCATCGGCACCATGAGCCTGGCGTTCTCGGCCCCGGCAGGGGCCATGTTCGCCAGGCTCTGGGTCAGCGTGAAGTCGGGAGCCAGTCCGTTGACTCGGATACTGCGCGGGGCGAGTTCGAGCGCCGCGGTTTTCGTGAAGTTCACCACCCCGGCCTTCGCTGCAGCATAGGCGGCAAACCCCGGTGCCGCCCGCACCGCCTCGATCGTGCTGACGTTGATGATGCTGCCGCCTGCGCCCGCTTCGACCATGGCACGCGCGACCCGTTGCGTGCAGAGCAAGACCTGGGTCAGGTTGATGCGGATTAGCGCGTCCCACCCATTGGAGGAGGTTTCGAGCAGACCGGACCAGAAGACTCCGCCGGCGTTGTTGACCAAGACGGTTGGAGTCCCTAGCTTCTCGACGGTGGCGGCGAGGGCCGCGTCAACCTGCTCCTCGTCGCGAACGTCGGTGACGCACGCGAGGCCGCCGATTTCCTCGGCGGCGGACGTTGCCGTCTGCGCGTCCCTCTCCCAAATCGAGACCCTTGCGCCGAATTCCGTGAACGCCGCGGCGACCGCGCGTCCGATTCCGGACCCGCCGCCCGTCACAACCGCCACCCGACCGTCCAGCGATGCGGCGTTTCGATGCAGCGTCACTACTTTTCCCTCATGCCGATCAGGCTGGCCGCGGTATCCACACGCGTGACAGATTAACACTGAGTGTTCTATTATCCAATGATGCCGCGGGGGCCACGCCCGCGCGTTCGGTCCTGTGCCGTATGCGGGGTGGGGATCGGGCCGGCCGGCTCATCGAAGATGATGGAGGAGCAGATGCAGCGTCTCAGCGGCAAAGTGGCCGTGATAACCGGAGCGGCGCGCGGACAGGGCCGCAGCCACGCGATTCACTTGGCAGACGAGGGCGCCGACATCATCGCACTGGACATTTGCGCCGACATCGACACCAATGAATATCCGCTTGCCACCCGGGATGACCTGGACGAGACCGTCAAGCTGGTCGAAAAGTCCGGTCGCCGTGCGGTCTCGGCGGTCGTCGACGTCCGCGACCGCGTCGCGCTGAAGAAGGCGATCGATGAGGCGGTCGCCGAGTTGGGCGGTCTCCATGTCGTGGTGGCGAACGCCGGAATCCTCCCGATGGGAAGCAACATTCCGTCCCGCGGTTTCATGGACGCGTTCGACGTCGACTTTGTCGGCGTCGTCAACGCTGTCCACGTTAGTTTCGAGCATCTGCGGGCCGGTGCATCGGTCATTGTTACCGGCTCCATCGCGGGGCTGGTTCCGCAGAAGGACCTCGCCACTGGCGGCGGACCGCAGGGTCCCGGGGGGGCCGGGTACGGTCTCGCCAAGAAGATGCTGGCGGAGTACACCAAGGGTTTGGCTTTGACGCTTGCGCCAGAGCAGATCCGCATCAACACCGTGCACCCGACCAACGTCAATACCGGGATGTTGCATAACCTTCCGATGTACCGGACGTTTCGTCCGGACCTACCCGAACCGAGTCGCGAGGACGCCGAGCTTGTCTTCCCGATCCTGCAAGCGATGCCGGTCCCATGGGTCGAGCCGGAGGACATCTCCCACCTGGTGGTGTACCTGGCGTCCGACGAGTCCCGTTACGTCACCGGTCAACAAATATTCGTCGACGCCGGCGCGGGTTTGAAACTGGGCCTTTAGGAGTCGCATTCGCAAAGTGATCGTCAGCGGCCACGGAAGTCGGGGTCGCGTCGCTCAACGAAGGCGGCCATGCCCTCGGCGACGTCGTCCGTGCCGGCGACCTGCTCGACGAGCAGCGCCTCGGTACGAAACGCCGCCTCGCGGTCGACGTCAAACGCTTGGTTGAGCATTGCCTTGGCCGCCGCCAGCGCGCGCGTCGGCCCCTGCGCGAGCCGTCGCGCCCAGGCGGTCGCCTCGCTCGCGAGGTCACCGTCGGCGACCACCTTGTTGATAAGGCCGATCCGGTAGGCCTCGGGCGCAGACAGCTCCTCGCCGAAAAACAGCAGCTTCTTGGCGACGTTGAAGGGCACCTTGCGGGCCAGCAGATAGGCGGCACCACCGTCTGGTGCCAGCCCACGACGCGCGAAAAGCTCGATGAGACTTGCGCTTTCGGCGGCCACAATGAGATCACAAGCCAGCACCATGCTGGCGCCCACCCCGGCGGCAGCGCCGTTGAGAGCACACAGCACCGGCTTTTCGCAATCGAGCAAAGCTGAGACCACCGCCTGAGATCCGGTACGCAGAATCCGGGCGGCATCGCCGGCGACCCTGTCCTTTTTGGGTTGCATGCCTGGATCGTGGAGATTCGGTCCGGTGCAGAAGTGCCGGTCGCCCTGACCGGTGAGCACCACCGCTCTGATATCGGGATCGCTCGATGCGGACTGAAGATTCTCGATCAGGCTTCGCTGCATGGCCCGCGTCACGGAATTGCCGGCGTCTGGTCGGTCCAACACCAACCAGCGGACCGCGTCCTCGGTGCGCGCCGTCAGATCGGGGATCACAGCCGGATCGGCACGCTGGCCGGGCCGCGCACCGAATTGGTGTGCACGTAGGTCACCGCGTCCTCGTCGACGTCCCACGTCGGGAACCGCGCCAGCGTCTCCTCCAGCGCGACACGGGCCTCCAGACGCGCCAGGGCCGCACCCAGACAAAAGTGCGAGCCGTGGCCAAAGCTGATGTGGCGGATGCCGGTTCGCTCGACATCGAAGACGTCGGGATTCTCGTATTGGCGTTCGTCGCGGCCGGCCGAACCGGTCAGCAGCGCAACTCGTGAACCGGCCGGGATCACCGTCCCGTGGTAAGTCGCATCACGCGTGGTGTATCGGCCTTGGACGGGCGATGGGGCGTCATAGCGCAGGAGTTCCTCGACGGCCCCGGCGATCAGTTGAGTATTGGCGACGAGCTTGGCCCGCTGGTCTGGGCAACGCGCCAGTGTCAGCGCCGCCCAGCCCAGCAGCCGGGCAACCGTCTCGTTGCCGGCGACGTTGATCATGGCGATGAACATCAGCACCTCCCCGTCGTCGAGTCGACGAGTCTCGCGGCCCGGCTGGACCAAGTCGGCCGCCATCAGGTTGCCGACGATGTCGTCCGTGGGGGCGATCCGGCGCTGTTGGATCTGTTCGGCGTAATAGCTCAGCAGCTTGGTGTTGGCTTCTCGACCGTCTTCGCTGAGCTGAGTTGAACCCTCTTCGCGGTGAAGCTGGGCGTCCGACCACTCCCGCAGGTTGTCATGGTCGGATTCGGGAAAGCCCAGCAGGGAGCTGATCACCATCACCGGCAGCTTCATCGAAAAGTCCCGCACGTAGTCGAACCCGTCGGCCCCGACGAACTTATCCAGGTAACCGCGGCACAGCGACCGGATGCGGTCCTCGAGCACAGCCACTTTGGTGCGAAAGAATGTGCGATTGACCATCTTCCGCAGCGCCGTGTGATCAGGGGGATCCATGAAGATCATTGGTTTGGGCGGTGGACAGGGTTCATCGGTGATGGCATCCAATGTGACACCGTGTTCGGAGGAGAACGTCTCGGTGTCCAGTGACGCTTCCATGACGTCATCGAACCTGCTCAACGCATAGAAGTTGTACTCCTCGTTGCGATAAACGGGCGCTTCATCGCGCAACCGCCTCCAGACCCCGTACGGTTCCTGGTGCAGGGCGTGGTCGAAGGGATCCCAACGTAGGTCCGTCGTCGTCATCGGCACCCGTCCTTTCCTGAAGAACAGTATTACATTATCTGTATAGTTGCACTACGCCCTCACGGCGCGACCGCCGCCCGCTTCCGTAGAGGATGACTGAATGCTGGTCGGCTCGTTTAGAGGAGGACGAAGTAAAAGTGGAAACACGGGATCTCGAGCACGTCGTCTACGAGAAGGATGGTCCAATTGCTCGAATCATCCTGAACAACCCGGACGCCGCAAACGCGCAGACGTCCGAGATGGTCCACAGCGTCAACGAGGCCCTCGATGACGCGCAGTATGACTACGCCATCAAGGTGGTGATCATCAAGGCCAACGGCAAGGGCTTCTGCTCCGGCCACGTCCCAACGGGTGCCTACCCGGAATTCAAGGCCGAGCTGGAAGCGTCGGGAAAGGTGTGGCGGTCTGCCGCGCAATTGTTCTTGTGGCCGGTCCTCAAGCTGTGGGAGTTCCCCAAACCGGTGATCGCTCAAGTGCACGGTTATGCGATCGGTGGAGGCACGACATGGGCGCTGATTCCCGAAATCACGGTGTGTTCCGAGGACGCGTGGTTCCAGATGCCCCTGGTTCCCGGCTTTGGGCTGCCCGGCGCCGAAACGATGTTTGAGCCGTGGGTGTTCATGAATTACAAGCGCGCCGCCGAATACCTCTACACAGCCCAGCGGTTGACCGCCGCCGAAGCCCTGGAGTTCGGTCTGGTCAATCGGGTGGTACCCGCCGACCAACTCGAAGCTACTGTCGAGGAGCTGGCCGCGCAGATCGCCAAGGCGCCCTTGATCACGCTGCAGGCAGTCAAGTCCGGCCTCATCCGGGCCTGGGAGACCATGGGGTTCCGCACCCATCAACAAGCCAGCAATGACCTTCAGGCGATGGTGACCGGCAGCAAGGAGTTCCAGCAGTTCATGATGGAGCTCATGAAGAAGGGCTCAAAGCCCAGTGAACGCATCTGAGCATGCCCCTTAAACCGATCATCCGGTTCGGTGGGGACGAGGAGACCGAGTCTCTGCGGGCTTCGGTCCGTGAATGGCTTGCGGGCAACCTGCCTGATGAATTCCGCCGCACTGCGGCCAATCCCGACTACCTCCCACGCGATTCGCACGACCGTGCGGTGGCGTTCTGCCAGGCGTTACACGCGCAGGGATGGTTCGTGCCACACTGGCCAGCCCAGTACGGCGGGGGCGGCCGAAGCGTCGTCGAACAGATGGTCATCCGGGAGGAGCTCGCGTACGCCGGGGCACCGCTGGTCAACACCAACGGGGTCAACATGCTGGCGCCGGTGTTGTTCAAATACGGAACGCCCGAACAGAGGGCGGAGCACCTGCCGGCAATCGCCCGCTCAGAACGCATGTGGGCACAGGGGTATTCGGAACCTGAGGCCGGCTCGGATCTGGCGGCACTGCGCATGACCGCTCATCGGGACGGCGACCATTACGTCCTGGACGGGCAGAAGACATGGACGAGCAACGGCGTGCTCGCCGATTGGATCTTCGTCTTGGCCCGCACGTCGCCGGTGGCCGACAAGCGCCAGGCGGGAATCTCGTTCTTCCTCGTCGACCTCGAGACGCCCGGAATCACCCGCCGGCCCATCCGATCGATGACCGGATATCCGACCTTCGCCGAGGAGTTCTTCGACGGTGTGCGCGTGCCGGTGGCCAACCTCGTTGGAGCAGAGGGCGAGGGGTGGATGGTCGGAAAGTCGCTGCTGGAGGTCGAACGATCGAATATCACCAGGGCCGCGCAGGCCCAACGCTATCTCGACGAGCTGATCGACTGGTGCCACGCGCAGAAGGGCTCGGCGCATGATCCGCTGGCTGAACCGACTGCCCGCATCGCGCTGGCCCGCGCCGTCGAACGCGTAGAGGCCGGCCGCGCCCTGTCCTATCGCGTAGCGCACCTGCAGGCCGCGGGTGCTTTGGATCCCGCGTTGCCGTCGTTGTCGAAGCTGTACCACTCCGAGCTGACCGCCGAATTACGGACGCTTGGTGCCCAGATCCTCGGTCCCGCTGGCGAACTCATGCCGGACGATCCGGATTCCATCCTCCATGGACACTTCTCCGAGGGCCTGCTGTTGTCGCTGCTGCATGCGATCGGCGGAGGTACCAGCGAGATTCAACGCGACCTGATTTCCACGACCGGCTTGGGCATGCCGCGCTGATATCGCCTACTACGAAAATGCGGTGCGGTTCTCGGCCGCCGCCCCGCGCTGCTGTGCGACCGTGGCCATCGCCAACTCGAGGGGGTAAAAGGCCGCCAGCTGGGAGTTTTCGGCCGAGTTGATCAACCTCTTCGTCATTTCCACCGCCCCTGCATCGGCCTCGGCAAGTTCATGCGCGATGGACAACGCGCGGTCCACGGCGGACCCCGGTCCGACGATCTCGGTCACCAATCCCAGCCGCTCGGCCTCTGCGGCCGGCAGCCGTGTGCCACGCAACAGCAACGACGCCGCGCGATTCCGGCCCAACTGCTGGGTCAAGCGCCAGGCCAGCCCGCCGTCGGGTACCACCGCTCGTGCCACGAACGGCGCAGCGAAGAAGGCGTCAGAAGCGCAGACAATAAAGTCGCACGAAAGCGCCAAACTCCAGCCGAGACCCACTGCCGCGCCCTCGACCGCCGCAATGGTGGGCACCGGCACCGCTTTGAGTTGCTCCATCACTCGTTGCGCGTGTTCGACGCGACCCGCGGGTCCCAGCGGCCCGCTGCCGTGTGCCGGTCCGGTTTTCAAATCACCTCCGGCGCTGAAGAATCCGTCTGCGCCAGCCAAAATCACGCCGCGGTCACCGTAGGCGACGATTCCGCCGAGTGCGATCGATAGCGCCGTCCAGGATTCGTAGCATAAGGCGTTGCGCTGGCGTGGGCGGTCTAGAAAGACGACAGCGATGCCGTCTCGATCTTCGCAGCGGATCGGCTCAGCCTCTGTGCTGGTGTCGTTGACCATTGGGGATCGCCCCTATCGGTTGAGGAACTTGTCGATCGCCGACCGGTGTTCCGGTGTGGCGAAACACTCTGTTTCGGCGGAGATCCCGTACTCGAGGATGCCGATGAGCGCGCGCTGGGCGTGGAGGTTCAGCGTCCGTTTAGTGTCCTGTACCGCCCGCGGCGGCAGGGCAGCGAGGCGGTGGGCCAGCGCCAGGCCCTGCTCTTTGATCTCGGAGTGCGGCACCACCCGGTTGGCCAGGCCGAGCTCGACGGCTTTATCCGCCTTGATGCGTTCGCCGAGCATCAGGTACTCCTTGGCTTTCAGCAGGCTCATGAGCAGTGGCCACAGGACCGACCCGCCATCGCCCGCGACGAGGCCGCTCGCGACGTGAGTGTCGGCGAAGAATGCTCGGTCGGACATCAGCACGATGTCGCACAACACCGCGATACTGCAACCGAATCCGACCGCCGGCCCGTTGACGGCCGCGACCACAGGGAGCGGGAAGTCGATCATGTCGCGCACGATCCGGCGGGCATCACGCATTCCCGCGCGACGGGTCACCGGGTTGTTGACGTGGGTCTCCAGCCATTCCACGAGGTTTCCGCCCGCGGAGAAGTAGTCGCCGGTACCGGTGATCAGCACCGCGAGCGCGTCCGGGTCCTCGGCCAGCCCGGCCCACAGGCGGCTGAAGGCGGTGTGCATCCTGTTGTTGACCGCGTTAGCGTCGTCGGGGTTGTTCAACGTCACGATCCTGACGGGACCGTCCGCGGCCACCAGGATCTCGTCGCACCCGGTCAGTTCCGATGTGCCCTGCGGCAGGTCCGTCATCGGCGATCAGTCCTCATCTCTCGACCGCAGCCAGGCCGGTCGGCGTGTCTGGACGAAAGCATGGCGGTCATTGCTGATGGGCCAGTCCGGTGATCTCTTCTGTAAGAACGCCGTGAAGGCCTCGATCTGCTCGCTGGTGCCGATGGACGACCAGTAGCCGGTGACGTCAACGGGCGGCAGCGCCCGCGCCATCTCGCGCTTCACCGCCGAGCGGGCGGCGGGACCCGTCTTCCGAACCCGTTCGAGCAACGCGCCGATCTCGGACTGAAGGGAGTCATGCGGCACCACTTTGCCGACCAGGCCGAGCCGCTCGGCCTCCTGCGCATCGACCCAATCATTGCCGTAGATAAGGTGATTGGCCCGCAAGGTGCCCAATCGTTGCGGCAACCGGGCGGCGATAAATGCCTCGTACACGCCGCGGGTGAGGTCTGGAACGCGGAATCGGGCTCGGTCGGACGCGACCACGAGATCCGCGAACAACGTCATCACCAGGCCTCCACCGAGGGCGATGCCGTTGACCGCGCAAACCACGAGTTTGGGAATTTTGCCCAACGTTTCGAACGGCGTCCCGTCATAGGACTCGGTGAACGCGTCCCATTGCCGGTCTCGGTTTCCAACCGCGTTCATGTCCCCGCCGGCGCAGAACGTGTCGCCGGTACCGGTAATCAGCAGGAAGCTCAAGCCCGGCTCGTCAGCGACGATCATCGCGGCCCGTTTGATCCCGTGATAGCCGTCGGCGGTAACGGCATTCTTTTTTTCGGGCCGACTGATGGTGACGGTCAGCGTGTCGCCCTCGATCCGCGCGACGAGCTCGGGGGTGCCCAGGTCGACGTCGACCGAATCGGGTAGTGGGGTCATCGGTCCTCGATCATTGCGAGGAGCTCGCCGACGTTGTAGGTTTCGCCGGCGTTGACCTTCCAGGCGACGACACCCGTGGCCGGCGCCTCGATATCCATTTCGACCTTGTCCGTGGCGATTTGATAGAGCGGGTCGCCCTCGGAAACATGGGCGCCGTCTTCCACGTACAACTCGGTCAGCTCCGCTTCGGTGATCGCGTCACCAGGTTTGGGCATCCGCACCTCTATCACACGATCCTCCTAACGGCCTCGACGAGCTGTGCGGCGTCCGGACGGCATGCCGCTTCGAGCGTGGCTGCCCGCGGCACCGGTGTGTAGGTGCCGGCCACGCGTTGCACGGGGCTTGCCAGCACACCGAACAACGCGGTGCCCACCGCGGCCGCGATCTCGGCGCCCGGCCCGCAGAATCCCACGGACTCGTGCGCTACCACCAGGCGGCGCGTCTTCGCAACCGATTCGAGCACCGCTGCCAAGTCCAACGGGACCAGTGTCCGCAGGTCGAGGACTTCGACCGAGACACCTTCGCCCTCAAGCTGATTGGCTGCATCGAGCGCTGCGTGCACCATGGTGCCGTAGGTGCAGATGGTCACATCGGTGCCTGGCCGCTTGATGTCGGCCTGCCCGAGCGGGATCACATAGTCGGCGGTCGGCACCGGTCCCTTACCGCCCCCGTAGTAGAGCTTCATCGACTCGACGAACAGGCACGGATCACGTTCTGCGAGACAAGCATTGAGCAGACCGACCGCGTCGGCGGCGGTGCTGGGCCAAACGACCTTGATTCCCGGGGTGTGCATCGCCCAGGCTTCGAACGCTTGCGAGTGCTGCGGACCTGCTGCGGTGCCCACCATGGCGCGGATTACCATCGGTGCACCCTGGCGGCCGCCGGACATGTAGCGGATCTTTGCTGCATGGTTGGCGATCTGGTCCATGGCGACGCCGAGGAAGTCCATGAACATCAGCTCCGCGACAGGCCGCAGTCCACCGAGGGCGGCCCCCAAGGCGGCGCCGATGATCGAGGACTCCGCGATCGGGGTGTCGCGGACCCGGTCCGTACCGTATTTGGTGGACAATCCCGCAGTGATCTTGAACATGCCGCCCGACGGGTCGGCGATGTCTTCCCCCAGGAGCACGATCGATTCGTCGGCGGCCATGGCTCGGTCCAGCGTGCGGTGAATCGCTTGCACCAAACCCAGATTTTCCGTTTCGCCCTCGGGGACCCTCGCCCGCTCCGGCACCGGCGTGGCCAACTCCGTGCCGCCTGCGGCGAACACATCGCGGGTGAGCTCGTCGACCGCGGGCGGATCGGCGTCGCGGGCAGCGACAAAGGCCGCGTCGATCTCGGTCATCAGATCGTTGTCGATGCGGTCCAGGTCTGCCTCGGTGGCCAAGCCCTCGTTGAGCAGACGGCGGCGGTAGCGCGCGAACGGCGGGTCGGCACGCTTGGCCGCAAGCTCGTCCGGGTCGGCGTAGGGCATCTGGTCACCGAAGTAATGGCCCTGCAGGCGGTAGGCGACGGCCTCCACGAAGGACGGGCCGCCGCAGGACCGAGCGCGCTCGGCGGCCTCAGCTATCGCGCTGTACACGGCCGGCGGATCCGTGCCATCGACGGTGACCCCTGGCATGGGGTAGCCCGCGGCGCGGTCGGATAGCCGGGCCGAACGCGTGTAGCCGGCCACCGGAGTGCATTCGGCCCACGCGTTGTTCTGGCAGAAGAAGACCACCGGAAGCGACCACAGCGCCGCCATGTTCATGGCCTCGTGGACGTAGCCGATGCTCGTCGCACCGTCGCCGAAGCTCACGAGCACTATTTGCCCGGTTGACTTCATCTTTGCGGCCAGGGCGATCCCGTTCGCGATCAGCGGCCCCGCGCCGACGATGCCGGTGGTCCATGCGACGCCGTGGTCGGGGTCGAAGATGCCCATTGCGCCGGCCTTCCCCTTCGACAGGCCGGTGCTGCGGCCGAGGATCTCGGCGAAGTACCTTGGCAGGTCGATCCCCTTGGCCACCACGTCGCCGAGACCGCGATAGGTGGAGACCAGCTGGTCGTTAGCGGCCAGTGCCAACGCCGCTCCGGCCGACATCGCCTCCTGGCCGTCGACCGGCCAGTAACTCATTGCGATCTCACCGGACGACAGCCCCTTTCGGACGCGTTGATCGCTTTGGTGCACCTTGCTCATCAATCGGTACAACTCAAGGGCACGGTCGTTGCTCAGCGTCTCGATCCTGGCGTCTACCTGCGTGGCCACCACTACTCCTTCGTGATGTGCGGTCAGCCGTGAGTATACAATATGACGAAGTTTGTTCAGTCGTTCGATCGCAAATAGGGGGCGCGATGACCGGGGAGTTTCAACCGTCATGGCTGATCCAATAGCGTTACGAGCCGGCGACGGGCTGCCGCTGCACGTGCAGGGTGCCGCTGACCCGAAATTCGGCTGCGCCGTACAGACGTTTGCCAAATTGTTTCCGGGCCCGCGCTATGGCGGCGGGGCGCTGTCGGTTTACGTCGACGGCCGCCCGGTTGTGGACGTCTGGACGGGCTGGTCGGACCGCCACGGCGAGACGCCGTGGGAGGCCGATACCGGCGCGATGGTCTTTTCGGCGAGCAAGGGAGTGGCATCCACAGTCCTGCACCGGCTGGTCGACCGCGGGTTGCTGTCGTATGACGAACCGGTCGCACGCTACTGGCGCGAGTTCGGTGCTCGCGGAAAGTCCGCTATCACCGTCCGCGACATGATGCGCCATAAGGCCGGACTGTCCCGCTTGGGGGCCGTCAGCACGGACGAGTTGCTCGACCACAACTTGATGGAAGAGCGGCTAGCGGCGGCCTCGGTCGACCGCCTGGCGGGACACGCCGCGTATCACGCCCTTACCTTCGGCTGGCTGGCATCCGGTCTGGCTCGGGCAGTAACCGGGGTGGGGATGCGCGAGTTGTTCCGCAACGAGGTGGCAAAGCCGCTGAACACGGACGGCATCCACCTCGGGCGCCCACCCGCGGACGCGGCCACGACGGCCGCGCAGATCATGTTCCCGCAGGGGGCGCTGGGCGGACCCCTGCTCGGCTGCCTAATGCCGCTACTCACCAAGCTGCCGGTTCCCGGCGTACTGGGCTCCAGCTACGTGCCCGGTATTACGTCGCTGGTGCAGGGTGCCACGCCGATGCTGGATAGCCAGATTCCCGCAGTCAACGCGGTCGTCACTGCTCGTGCGTTGGCGAAGATGTATGGCGCGCTCGCCAACGATGGCAGCATCGACGGGAGACGTTACCTTTCAACGGAATTGGTCGCCCCTTTGACCGGCAAGCGGAGCCTGCGACCAGACCTGAACATCGTCGTTCCGATGTCCTTTCACTTGGGCTATCACGGGTCTCCGGTGCCCGGACTGCTGCGTGGCTTCGGTCATGCCGGCCTCGGCGGGACCATCGGATGGGCTGACCCGCTAACCAAGAGTTCGTATGCCTTCGTGCACAACCGACTGCTAACCCCGATGGTGCTCGATCAGCTTCTTTTTGTTCCGCTGCTGGTGCCGATCCAGCGGGCCGTGACGGCCACGCACCGTTCGGGTGCCGTCTCGGTGCCGGAATTCGGCGCGCGACTCGATCGGTCGGCTTAGCGGTATGGTCGACGGGTCTGACTCCGGCCCGCACTGGAAGGCTCATGGATATCTCGTCGGCGGTTGCCCATGCCGAGCTCGAATCCCTGTCCCGTAGGTACGCGGCGGCGGTCGATCGCCGAGACCGCGCCGCGCTCGTCGACGTTTTCACACCCGACGCGACGATGCACGTCGCAAGGCCCGGGCGTGAATCCGGAGCTTTGTCGGGTCATGGCGAGCTCGAACGGATCATCGCCATCGTCGCCCGTTTCCCGCGCACCGTGCATCTGGTCGCGCAGGGCTTGTATGTGGTCGGAGGCCAGGCTGCGGTCGGGGAGGTTTATTGCACCGCACATCATTTCAGCGACAGCGAGGCCGGAGTCGGCCGCGACCACGTCATGTACATCCGCTATTTGGACCGCTACGCAACCGGCGAAGACGGCCGCTGGCGAATCGTCCATCGCACCGTCGCGGTCGATGCGACCGAAGACCGACCCGTGTCGATCGGAGGACCTGGCCAATGACGTCCATCCAGCTCTCGATGGGGATCCCCTCCTTCTCGGCTGAAGCACCGCAGAGCTGGGTGCACCTCACCGATTGGGCACAACTGTTGGAGGGCGCTGGATTCGACCGCTTGCTGGTGTCGGAACACGTGGCGTTCGGCATGAACATGGACGCCTACGCAAATCCACAGAAGGGCGGAACGGTAGGCGGTCGCCAACCGACCGGGCCGGACGGGCACTGGCTGGAACCGCTCACGACGCTGACCTACCTGGCGGCACGGACCGAGCGGATCCGGCTGGGCACGAACATTCTGCTCGCCGCGCTGCGTCCGGCCGCTGTCCTTGCGAAAACCCTTGCGACGATGGATGTTCTGTCCGGTGGCCGCGTCGATCTCGGGGTGGGCGTCGGCTGGCAGCGTGAGGAATACGACGTGGCCGGGGTGGACTTCGACCGACGCGGAGCCATCCTGGACCAGACGCTCGAAGTGTGCCAGCGGTTGTGGCGGGAGCACGAGGTGAGCTACCAGTCGCCGGGACTGCGTTTCGAGCGGATCCACCAGATGCCCAAACCCGTGCAGTCCGGCGGGGTGCCGGTCTGGGTGAGCGGGACGGTCAACCGGGCCGTCGCACGACGGCTCGCTCGCTTTGGACAGGGCTGGATCCCATGGGGTCCAGACGCGCGAGATGTCGTCGGGGGAATCAGTCGAATGCGCGCCGCGGTCGAGCGCGCCGGAGGCAACCCGGACGGATTCGGTGTCGCCGGAACGCTGCGTGTGCAGGCGAGTGCCGATGGCCGGCTCGATCTCGCCGCCGCCACCGCTGGGGCGGTCGCGCTCGCGAACTCCGGCGTGACCGACCTGAGGATGACGCACTGGCCCTTGCCCGGCGCGAACCGGGACAGCGACATCCCGGCCCTTGTCCAAGCCGTCCGTGAGGCTGTCGACGGCTAAGGCGTGCGGATCGACTCGAGCTGTGCAGCGAGCAGCATCCGATCAAAATAGCAACGTTCCAGAACCAGATCCGGCCCGTGAAAACCGAAGAGGTTGATGCTCAACATGTCGAGCGGTGTGCCGGGCGAGGTCGTTCGTGTCTCCACGACCAAACCGTGGTCGCCGTGGTAGATCGCCTCGGCGGAGTATTGCAGCATCGGCAGATCCTCCCACTGCTGCAGCAGCATGGCCCGGACTGCTTCGTCACCATCGAAAACCATTCCCGTAGGGATGATCTCGTAGCGAGGATGAGTGAACGTGGCCATCGCCGCCTCTAGATCGCGCGCGTTCTCGGCGGCGACATGCCGCAGCACCAGTTCTTCGCGGAACCGTCGCAGCGCGGTCTCGGAATTCACTTCGGTTCGAACACCATAAGGTTGCGACCGTCTCCGAGCGGCACCCACGCCACGGTGACACGGTCACCCACCGCGGGAGCTGGGCCGAACACGTTCGACATCACGCGGACTGCTTCGTCCAGATCGACAAGCACCACCGAATAAGGCACCTTGTCGCCCAGCGCGGGCAGCGCGGCACGGTGGTGCACACTGACCGCGTAGATGACCCCGTCTCCGCTCAGTTTCTCCCACTGGAGCGCTGACCCGCCGCAGTGCGGGCACACATAACGCGGGTACCAAACGAGCCGAGTGCAGGATTCGCACCGCTGCATCGTCAGTTCGCGCCGGCGGGTTGCATCCCAGAAGGGAGCGGACACCGGGCTGGGCGGGGGGACAGGCAGCGGCTCCGTCACAACGTGACCTCCGTTCCCAAAATCACCGTCGATGTCGCCGAGAGCACTCCGCCAGTACCATGTGCCACAGCTGTTTTCGCGTCCGCGACCTGCCGCTCGCCGCACTCGCCGCGCAACTGGCGGGTGGCTTCGACGAGCAGGAATGCCCCGAACGCACCCGGATGGGTGTAGGCGAGGCCGCCGCCGGTCGTCTGGCCGGGCAGACGCCCCCCCGGTCCGAGTGCGCCGTCACCGACGAACGGCCCGCCTTCGCCCTTGGGGCAGAAGCCCAGGTCTTCGAGCGCGAGCAGGACGGTGATGGTGAACGAGTCATAAAGCTCGACGACGTCGATGTCGGCAGGCGTCAGGCCCGCGGATCTGAACGCGGCCGGCCCGGACATTGCTCCCGGCGTGACGGTGAGGTCGGGCATCTGGGAGATCATCGCGTGCGAGGCCGCCGACGCAGCACCCAGCACGAAGGCCGGCGGCCTGGCCAGCTCGCACGCGCGCTCCGCGCTGGTGACCACCAATGCCGCGGCGCCGTCGGTAACTAGGCAGCACTCCAATTTGTGCAGCGGTTCGGCAATAAAGCCGGAGTCCAGCACGTCCTGCACGGAGATCGTGTCGCGCAGGTGAGCCTGCTCGTTCATCTCCGCCCACCGCCGAGTGTCGACCGCGATCTGGGCCAGCTGCTCGGCCGTCGTTCCGTAGGTCGCCATATGCCGGTTCGCGGCCAGCGCATAGGCGCTGATGGGCAACATCACCCCGAACGGCGTTTCCCATTCCAGCCGCTCGGGGGTGGCGAAAACACCCAGACCCTTTTCGCCACGCTTTCGCGCCGCGCGCGGCGTCGAGGCATAAACGATCACCACCGTTTCCGCCTCACCGGCCGCGATCGCCGCCGCGGCGTGCTCGACGTACAACCCGTAGCTGGCGCCGCCCGTTTGGGTCGCGTCGGTGAAGCGCGGCGTGATCCCCAGGTACTCGGCCAGCTCCACCGAATGCATGAGCGTTCCGCCGGTGCAGGTGCACAGGCCATCGACGTCGCGTAGCGACAATCCCGCATCGGCCAGAGCTGCGGTGATGACTCGCGCCTCGAGTTCCCGCAGCGGGATGTCGATCACTCCGGTGGGCGAAACCTCGTCGGCGACACCGACAATGGCCGCCTTGCCTCGGATATCGGGTGTCAACATCCTGCCTCTTCGAATAATTCGCGCAGCGCGGGCTGGCTGACCTTGAGCGACGGTGTACGGGGCAACTGGTCGACCACCATTAGGCGGGCCGGGACCTGGTAACGGCTAACCCGTTCACGCACATAGGCGAGCAGATCCTCCGGCGTCGCTTGGCCGCCATCGGTCAACTCGACCGCCGCGACCGGCACCTGACCGAGCCTCTCGTCCGGCAGGCCGGTGACGCCGGCATCGCGTACCTCCGGATGGGTGCGAAGGACGTTGACGATATCGGTTGGGGCGACCTTGAAACCTCCGCGGATGATGACGTCGTCGGTGCGCCCATCGACAAACACGAATCCGTCGGCATCGACCCGGCCGAGGTCGGTGGTCTGCACCCAATCCCCGCCGGTGGTGCGAACCTCGATACGGCCCTGCTCGCCGGTAGGCATCTCGATGTCGTCCTCGAGGGACATGACACGGATCTCCCGGCCGCGCTGGGGGCGCCCCACGCTTCCGCGCTTGGCCTTGGACCACTCGCGGTGCAACGCGAGATTCCAGCCGGCTACCCCGCCGGCGAATTCCGTTGCACCGTAGGACGGCAACACCGCGACGCCGTAGCGACACTCGAACCTCGTTTGCACGTCGACCGGCAAATGTGCGGTACCCGAGGTCACCACCTCGACGCTGGAAAACACCTCTGGCGCCACCCCGGCGTCGAGCAGCATCGTCAACGCCGACGGCACCAGGCTCACCGCGCGGGGCCGATGCCGCACCACCAGATCCACGAAATCCGGCACGCGGAAACGTTCCAGCAGCGCGATCTTCCGCCCCTCGCAGACGTTGAGCAGCGTGCGGAACAGTCCGGACATGTGCACCAGCGGTGACGCAACGATCGCGACGCCCGAGCGTAGCCGGAGCTCCGGACTTCGATCCGAGCTGTAATGCGCGCCCGCGGCCGCGATGGTCTGTTCAAAGGATCTGTAGGACAGCGGGATTCGCTTCGGCGGACCAGTGGTGCCGCTGGTTAGCATTTCGACGGCGATGCCGTCCGGCTCGTCGCGGAATGGGCCTGATCCCGGACGATCGAGTCCGGCGACCTGTCGGCACGTGGCAGGGTCGATCCCCACCTCTAACCCCAACGCTCCGGCAGCGGCGTCGACCACTCCCGGGCGCTGCCAATCTTTGGGAACCGCGATCACAACCGGCAATCTCAGGTCACGGATATCTGAGGCGAGCCCGGCGTCCCCGTGTGACGGGTTGATCGTGACGATGCAGCTATTGGCGAGCAGCACGCCGAGCATCGCCCCGACCATCGCAGGATGGTTACGCAGCACCAGGCCGACAGCAGGCCCCTCGCCCAAACCTACTTCTGCCAGCTGACTTTCAACTCCCGACGCGATGTCTGCCAGCGTCTGCCAATTCGTCCAAGAGCCCTGGTACTCGATCGCGGGTGCCCCGGGGTCGAGCGCCAGAACCGCGCGGATGCGGTCGGCCAGCTGCTGGCTCAAGCCGCAGCTGCCGCGAGCTCGGTGGCCGCTGGGATCACCTCTTGGGCGAACAACTTCATCGACTCGTAGACCTTGGCGCGATCCATCGCCCCGCCTCGCGACATACGCAATATGATGTTGCGCCAACCCATATCGATGACAGTACGCATCTTCTCCACGATGCGGTCGGGGTT
Organism: Mycobacterium sp. E2733; assembly: GCF_001667585.1. GTDB lineage: Bacteria > Actinomycetota > Actinomycetes > Mycobacteriales > Mycobacteriaceae > Mycobacterium. The sequence continues at coordinate 9,059 of NZ_LZJZ01000037.1, read as the reverse complement.
GCCCATCAGCGTCAGATGTGAATTCAGCACCTGCTCGTAGCTCTGCTTGTCGTGCTTGTCGAACCAGTCCGAGTAGGCCTTGTAGTCGGCCGGTATCTCGCTGCCCCGCTCGAAGGGGCTCGAATACTTGCGATGGGTCTGGATGGACAGCTCGACACTCTCGCGTGGATAGCTGCGAGCGAAGGTGTCGTCCTCATGGCAGAACGCGTTGAGCAGCGCCCATACGTTGCCGGTGGCTGCTTCGAGTCCCTTCTCGGACTGCACCTTGAGGTAGATATCCAGCGCCCCCTGCAGGTCTGGGTCGACCTGGTAGGGGTTGCCGATGATCGCACCGAAGCCCTTCTCGGCGAGCCACTCGAAGCTTGACGGCGTCTTCATCACCGTGCCCCACACCGGAATTCTCTGTTGCGCCGGTCGCGGATAGATCGTCACGTCCTCGAGCTGAAAGTACTTGCCGTGGTAGCTGACGTTTTCCTCGGTCAGCAGCCGGTTGACGACCTCCACGCACTCCTGGTAGCGGCTGGTCGCCTCGTCCATCGAGATGCCAAAACCCTTGAACTCGTGCGCTTGGTAGCCGCGGCCGAAGCCGGCGTCGAAGCGTCCGCCGGACAAGACGTCGACCATCGCGATGCGTTCTGCCAGTTGGATCGGATTGTGGAAGGGCGCGACCATGCACGCGGTTCCAATGCGGATGCGTTCGGTCTGCGCGGCAATCGCTGTGGCCACCTGCGGAAGATCGGGAAGCATCCCGTACGGAGAGAAGTGGTGCTCGGCCAGCCAGACCTCGTCGTAGCCGAGCTCCTCTGCCCAGCGCGCTTCCTCCAGCACGTTGGCCAGCACCTCCCGCTCGCTGAGGTGGTTGGGCTTGTCGCCGAGGATGAACACGCCGAACTTCATGTCGGTCCTTCCTTCAGACCCCAATAAAATAGTTGCAGTTACTGCCACTATATTGCACGATTGAACATATATCGTCAATCCGTTCATCTCTTGGAGGCGCCGTGGTCCTGTCCGACGCTGCGGTCGGAACACCGTTGAGCCCGACGACATTCAAGTGGGATTCGACGGACGTGATCCTGTATGCGCTTGGAGTTGGTGCGCGTCCGCCGGCCGAGCTGGCACTGCTCAACGAGGCGTGTGGTCCAGCGGTGCTGCCGACGTTTGCTCTCATCGCGAACTGGTGGGCCGTGAAGGATCTACGCAGCGTGCTAGACCTCGGCAGGTTTCCGATCGTCCACTCCGCACAGTCGCTGGAGCTGCACCGATCGATCGGCGTCAGTGGTGAACTGTCAGTGCAGGCCCAGGTGTCGGCGGTCTGGGACAAGGGCAAACACGCCACGGTGGAGCTGAGCAGCCACGGCACCGACGCAGACGGCACCGTGTTCATCGCACGTTCACAGACCATGGTCCTCGGGGCGGGCGGATTCGGCGGCGAGCGTGGACCCGCGGCTGAACCAGATCCCGACGGTCCTCCGGATGAGGTATTCAACGATATGGTCCGGGCGGAGCAGGCCGCGATCTACCGACTGTCTGGCGACCGCAACCAGCTGCACATCGACCCGGCGGCAGCCCGCAAGTTCGGCTTCGACAACGTGTTCCTGCACGGGCTGTGCACGCTGGGATTCGCCGCGCGGGCGGTGATCAACAAGATCGGCCAGGGGGACCCGCAGTCGTTGACGTCCTTGAGTTGCCGGTTTGCCAAGCCGGTGCAGCTGGATGCTGGGCTGCGTACCGAGATGTGGCGAACCGGAAATTCTGTGCGTTTCCGAACGCTGCAAGGCGACATGGTCGCGTTGAGTTCGGGAACCGCCACGTTGGCAGGAGGCTGATCATGGACCAACGGCGCGCCCGCGGGTTGCGCAACCGACAAGCGCTCATTCATGCGGCGATTGAACTGTTCACAACCCAGGGCTACGACGCGACCACGATCGAACAGATCTCGGCCGCGGCAGGGGTTGCGTCACGAACGTTCTTTCATCACTTCGCCACCAAGGACGACATTCTGTTCGACGGCTACGCCGAACGGCTTCAGGAGGCGACCGGCCGGTTTCGCGCGTCGCGGTCAAATTCGTTGTGGGGCGCCCTTGCCGAAACGTCTTCGGCGGTGGCGGTAGCGATCGCCGACCAGCCCGAGATCTTCGTGGTCCGGGCACGGATGTATCACAGTGTGCCGGCGTTGCGCGCCACGATGTTGCGGATCAACGAGGACTGGATCGATCAGCTCACCGCAGAAGTGGCGCGGTGGCTGGACAGCGATATGGGGACGGACCTACGGCCGCGGCTGACGGCGACGCTCATCAACGGTGCTAATCGCGCCGCGATCGATGTATGGGTCGCCGGCGGCGGTCAGGGTGATCTGGCCGAGCTGATGGCCGAGTCGGTCGAACTGGTGCGGCCGTCGATCGTCGCCATCGAGCGCACGGCCGCAATCGGAGGGACCGAACGTGTCGGTTGAATCGCGTCCGCTCGCAATCGTTACCGGGGGGGCGCGGGGAATTGGTGCGGCCATCGTCGCCGAGCTGATATCCACCGGCCATCGGGTGGTGGCGGTCGACGTGAACGCAAAAGCCATTGCAGGCAACCATGAGTCGGAGGCCGCTCGGTCGGGGCTGCTCATCCCGGTGGAGTTGTCGATCACCGATCGCCGGGTGGTGGAAGACGCACTTAGCGACCTGGCAGGCAAGTACGGGGCGATCTACGCGTTGGTCAACAACGCTGGGATGACACTGCCCGGTACGTTTCTCGAGCAGACCGACGAGGACTGGGATCGCATCGTCGACGTCAACCTCAAGGGCACGTTCATCATGGCGCAGGTCGTTGCGCGGCAGATGGTAGCCGAGGGCAACGGGGTGATCGTCAACATCAGCTCGGTCTCGGCCCACGGCGTGCGGACCGGGCCGCCGGCGTATGCGGCCGCGAAGGCGGGCGTGGAAGGGCTGAGCCGGCTGATGGCGGTCCAGTTAGGAGCACACGGTGTACGTGTCAACACGGTCGTGGTCGGCACCACGGCGACACCGTGGCTGCTGAGCCGCAAGAGCGAGGATGAATTGCACCAGATGCGGCAGACCACGTTGACTGGTCACCTCGGCGACCCGGCTGACGTCGCTGGCATGGTCGCATTCCTCTGCTCACCGGCGGCCAAACACGTCACGGGGCAGCTGATTTCGGTGTCGGGTGGGCAATGGATGCCGTGAGGGGCTCAGTACGATGAAACATTTTCTGCTACAGTGTTTAGTCGCTACGCGTCAATGCCAGGGGATGTCGTGGAACTGAAAAGAATCTTGTTCGATGTCAGTGAGCACATTGCCACGATCACGATCAACCGTCCGGAGCGACTGAACGCCACCGATGACCTCACACGCACCGAACTCGGCATCGCGTGGGCGCGCGTGCGTGATGACCCCAACGTCCGAGTTGCCATCATCACCGGAGCCGGAGACCGGGCGTTTTCCGCGGGCCAGGACATCCGGGCCACTGCCGAGAACGGTATCCGCAACAAAATTCCCGGCTCACGGCTGCATCACAACGTGTGGAAGCCGGTCATCTGCGCACTCAACGGGATGGCTGTCGGCGGCGCTCTGCATCAGGTCGCCGACTCCGACCTGATCATCGCGGCCGAACATGCCGAGCTGATCGACACGCACTTGACGGTGGGCAACGTATTCGCGCTCGAGCCTGCGGTGCTGCTACGCAGAATGCCGCTGTCGATGGTGATGCAGCTGGCGCTGATGACGAAGAAGGGGCGCATCAGCGCGCAGCGAGGCTATGAGATCGGACTCATCAACGAGGTGGTGCCCGCGGAGCGACTGCAGCAGCGGGCGCGGGAGATCGCTTTGGACATAGCGAAACTGTCGCCTGCCACCGTCCAGGCGTCCATCAAGGCGATGTGGGCAAGCCTCGATGTCGGGCTGCACGCGGCTCACGATGTCGCGTACCGCTATGTGCTGCAACACCAGCTCACCCACCCCGACTACCGGGAAGGAATGCTTGCGTTCGCCGAAAAGCGCGAGCCACGGTGGGTAATCGAATGACCTTCGCGCCATGAGTCAGTCCGCACGGACGTTCACCTATGACCCGTTGCCGTATGCACCGGTGATGCCGGCGATGCTGGGCGGCCTGGTTGCTGCCTACGGGGGCAGCGACTTCATCGTCTCGTCCGCCGGTGACGGCACCGTCGAGCGGATCACCTATGAGCAGGCCGATTCCCGGTCCGCCGAGATGGCTCGGCGCCTGTTGGCGGCGGGAGTGACCAAGGGTGTGCGCGTCGGAGTGATCGCACCAAACGGGCCCGATTTCGTCGTCGCGTTCCTAGCGGCCACCAGGATCGGTGCGGTCGCCGTGCCGATTAACACCTTCTTCCAGCCGCAGGAGTTGAGGTGGCTGCTTCGCGACGCCGACATCCACACGCTGTTGTCTGTCGACTCGCTGCTCAGCAAAGACATGCTTGCGCGCGTCACCGAGGCTGCCGGTGGGTTTCCCCGCTCGGCCGAGCAGATGGCTATAGAGCGACTACCACACTTGCGCAACGTCTTTGCGCTCAGCGACACCGGTCGACGCTGGCCGACGGCGTGGCCGCAGCCGGTGTCCGAGGCATTCCTGCGGGCGTGTGAATCCACCGTGCGCCCGTCCGACGACCTGGTGGTCATCTACACGTCGGGAAGTACGTCGGATCCCAAGGGAGTCATCCACACGCACGCCACGGTGATCGCACACTCCCGCTTCATCGCCACCCAGCACGAGTGGAAGCCCCACGACCGCGTCTACATCCCGATGGCGTTCTTCTGGGTGGGTGGACTGGTCTTCGGCCTGCTGGGGCCAATGCAGACGGGCGTGACGATTCTGACCGAGCATCGATTCGAGGCCGGTGATGTGCTGCGCCTGCTCGAATCCGAGCGGGCCACCTACGCAACGGGTTTCCCGCATGTCGGTCCGGCGCTGGCGAATCACCCGGATTTCGCACGCACCGACCTGTCGAGCCTGCGCGAGGGATACCACCAGGTGTTGCTGGCGCCGGAACTGCGCGCCACCGATCCTTCGTTGCGGATAACGCAGCTGGGGATGACCGAAACCTGCAGTTCGCACACGTGGTGGCCGCCGCACGAGCCGGTGCCGGCGACCAAACGCGGTTCGCTCGGCGTATCCGCGCCCGGCTTCGAGCACAGGATTGTCGACGACGCCGGCGCGGAGGTGCCCAATGGCACGGTCGGCGAGATCTGCGTCCGGGGTGTGGCCATGATGCGCGGCATAATCGGACGACAGCGCGCCGACCTGTTCGACGCCGACGGTTGGTATCACACCAAGGACGCCGGGTACCTGGATGATGACGGGTTCCTGTATTTCACCGGCCGCACCGACGACATGATCAAGACCGCGGGAGCCAACGTCGCACCCGTTGAGGTCGAAGCGGTCATCACCCGCGTCGACGGTGTCCGGATCGCTTATGTCGTCGGCGTTCCCGACGCGGATAGGGGCGCGGTGGTCTGTGCGGTGGTCGTTTCCAACGAAGGACGGCGCACGTCGCAAGACGAGCTCCTTGCCGCATGCCGAAAAGAACTCGCCGCCTACAAGATTCCGAAGAGATGGGTGATCCTGGCCGACACCGATAGGCTGCCGTACACCACCACCAACAAGATCGACAAGAACCGGCTGGTGCAGCTACTGGAGTCCGGGGAATTGGCGTGACGGACCTGGAGGCGCGCATCGCCCGGTTGGAGGCGATTGATGAGATCCGGCAACTGGCGGCGAAGTACGCGGTGGCGTTGGACATGCGCGACTTCGACGCCTTGGCAAACCTTTTCGTCGACGACATCGGCGTGCCGGACAAGGGTCGTGGTCGCGCGGCGATGCGAGAGTGGTACGACGCGCAGATCCGGCGCTCGCTATTGGGGAGCGCACACGGTGTCCTCGGCCACGTCATCGACGTCCACGACGCCAACAATGCCAGTGGACTCGTATACTCACGCAACGATCTAGAGACGCAGTCGAAATGGGTCATCGAACTGCTGGCCTATCTTGACAGCTACGAGCGGCGCGAAGACCATTGGTATTTCGCCCGTCGCACACCGTTGTTCTGGTATCAGAGCGACATCACCGACCCACCGATCGGTCCGCGCAAGATACGCTGGCCGGATACACCGCATCATGACGGTGCATTCCACGACGCCTTCCCGTCCTGGGAGGCCTTCTGGGCTGCCGATCCCGGACGCTTCGACGCGCCCGTCCCAGCCCCCGCTGCCGTCGGCGCGTGGTTGCGCACTCTGCGCCGAGGTGCCGATGTGCCTCGTGTCGACCCGACCGGGCGTGCCGGCACGGAGAACTGAAATGTCCAGCAATGGTTTGAGTTTCATGTTCACCGATGAGCAGAACGAACTGCGCCGGACCGTGCGCTCTTTCTTGGAGGGCAAGGCCAACGAAGCAGAAGTCCGCCGGCAGATGGAATCGCCAACGGGTTACGACACGACGGTGTGGCGTCGGATGTCCGACCAACTCGGCTTGGTGGGATTGGCTATTCCCGAGGAGTTCGGCGGGCAGGGTTTCAGTTTCGTCGAACTCGGCATCGTCGTCGAGGAAATGGGGCGGTGTCTGCTTCCCTCGCCGTACTTCGCGTCGGTCGTGCTGGCGGCCAACCTAGTCCTGCATGCCGGGGACCGCACCGCCCAGAAGCGATACCTGCCGGGCATCGCGTCCGGCGCCAGCGTCGCGACCGTCGCGGTCACCGAGGAGTCAGGCCGTTGGGAAGCCGGCTGCATCCAGGTACGGGCACGCGGCGGCTGTGACGGGTGGGTATTGGACGGAACCAAGACCTACGTTCTCGACGGTTGCAGCGCCGACGTAATTTTCGTGGTCGCCCGCACGGATGCAGGCGTGTCGCTGTTCGCAGTGGACACGCTCGATACGGTCGTGCGCCGGCCGTTGTCGACGCTGGACCAGACGCGCAAGCAGGCGCACATCGAATTCAACGCCACCCCAGCAACACTCGTCGGTCATGAGGGCCGGGCATGGCCGGTATTGATGCGGGTCTTGGCCCTCGGGGCCGCGGCACTGGCGGCCGAACAGATCGGCGGAGCACAACGTTGCCTGGAGATGGCCGTCGACTACGCGAAGGTGCGCAGACAATTCGGCAAGCCCATCGGGTCATTTCAGGCCATTCGGCACAAGTGCGCCGACGTCTTACTGGACGTCGAATGTGCCCGCGGTGTTGCACATTACGCCGTACGCGCGGCAGCCCAACTGTCCGACGAGCTGCCGGCGGTTGCATCTCTCGCCAAGGCATGCAGCTCAGATGCGTATGCACGCGCCGCCGCGGCCAACATCCAGATTCATGGTGGGATCGGTTTCACCTGGGAGCACTCTGCGCATCTGTACTACAAGCGAGCAAAATCCTCCGGCCACTTGCTGGGCGACGCCACGTTCCACCGCGGACTGCTCGCCGACGAGATCGGGATCTGAGGCCCGTCGCGCTAGCCGTCCGAGTGTCTCAGAAGTCCGTGCCGCCATCGATGTTGATGACCGCACCAGTCATGAAGGCTGCGCGCTCGCCGAGCAGGAACGCGATCAGCTCACCCGCCTCAACGGGGCGACCCCCGCGGCCAAGGGCGACCCGCATATTCCAGTCGGGGTTGCTTGCCAAGTGTGTGTAGATAGCGTCCTCCAGCGGGACGTCGTATTCCGCTGCCCGCTGAGCGCGAATGAAGTCGTTCACCTCGGTGTCGAACAGTCCTGGGCACACGGTGTTCACCCTGATGCCATCGGGCCCGTGCGTTTTGGCCAGGATCTTCGACAACGTCAGCACCGCCGCTTTCAGCGCGTTGTAGGGCGGAATCAAAATCTTTGGCGCCCGTACCGAGTACGCGGCGGTCGTCACGATCGTTCCGCCGCCGTTGCGCTGCAGGTGTGGGATGACCGCGCGACAAGAGCGGACGGTCGCCATCAGTATCAGCTGGTAGTACCAGTCCCACGACTCGTCGCCGTGCTCGAGGAACGGCCCCTGCTGGTTCATCGGGCCCGCCGTTACGGCCAGGCCCCGCAGCGGCCCCAGGTTCGCGGCCGCCTGTTCAATCGCGCGGTTCACACCGTTACCGGGTAAGGCCGCGTCGACGGCGATGCCGACGGCACGCACGGCGTGGTCTGCGGCCAAGCGCTCGGCACGATCGCGGGCGCGGTCGCCGTCACGGCCCAACAGTGCCACGTTGGCTCCGTTGGCGGCGAGCTGCTCGGCGGCGGCGAACCCCATCCCGGTGGTGCCGCCGAGAAGAACGAAGTTGCGGCCGGACACGCCAAGGTCCACGCCCGTCCCTTTCTTGGTGATGGAACCCCGATGCCGTGCAGGGTAGAAGAGGTACTTAACACTTAAACGATATATGTTTCAATGACTAGGTTAATGTCGTCCGGTTTTGCGTCCGGGATCGGGTACCTACGGAACACCCCGAGCTCATTTGTCGCGTAGCATGGACATCTTGGTCGAGCGGCTACCACGGCCTGAGGAGGGACATGGCGACGGAACCGGTCCCCGCCGATCTGGACTCGGCCGAGGAGTTCGATCGCCGGGACCAGATTCTGGAGGCGGCGAACGAATGCTTCACACAGCTCGGGATCCAGCGCACGAGCGTTCAGGACGTGGCGCGGATGGCGAACGTTTCCCGCGGCACCATCTACCGATACTTCGTCGACCGCGACGTGCTGATCGAAGCGGCCATAGAGCACGGCGCTCAACGCTTCTACCGCGAAGTCGCCGCAGCGATGGCCAAGAAGGCCACGCTGGCTGAACAGCTCGGCGCGATGGCCGAAACCCACGCCAAGATCCTGCTCGACCACCGAACCCGCAACCGACTGATGGCCGACGATGCCGAGTTGATGCGCCACATGATCGCGGACGGCGACGCCGCGGTCCGCCGCTCGACGAAATTCCTCGAACCGTACGTGCGCGATGCGCAAAAGCGCGGCGAGGTCGGCACCACAATCGACGTCACGGCGGCCAGCGAATGGCTGGCCCGCATCATATATTCGTTCTCGACCGTCAATAAGGGCCTGAGCTTCAACATGTCGAAGCCTGAAACCGTCCG
>NZ_LZJZ01000036.1 GCF_001667585.1 Mycobacterium sp. E2733 | reverse complement strand
CGGGAGCCGGCCGTCGCCGCCGGTGGTGGTCACCACGCAGGCGCCACCGGTCTGGACCCCGCGGCACACCGCCCCGCCGTCGACTCAGGCGCCGACCACGACGGTCATGACGACGCCCCCGCCGCCGCCGTCGACCACGACCGAAACGCCCACGCCGTCGACCACCACGACCACCACGACGACGGTGCCGATGACCACCGAGTGGATCCACGTGCCGCTGTTGCCGGTGCCGATTCCGATCCAGGTCCCGCAGACGCAGGCTCCGCAGACACAGGCGCCGCAGTACACGCCATATCCGCAGTACCCCCCGTACCAGCAGTACCCGGGGAACTCGCAGAATCCGTTCCTGAGCCCGGGCTACTAACCGCCGGTCGTCCCTGCTGAGCGCAATTCATGAGCGCGTCCGTGCCCGCGCGGGTAGCGTGGTGTCACCCGGTCGGGCGGGTCTATCCGGTGGTACCCATGGTGGGTCCCCGGGACAAATCAGCGGACTGTGGAGGCGTACGTGGACATCGTGCTGGGAGTCTCGATGGCTCCCGAGACGGTCCGCCTGGTGGTCATCGAGGGCCAGGACGCCGACGGTGTCACCGTCGAACAGGACGAGTTCGAGGTAGCCGGCGACGACTCGGTGGCTGCTGCGGCGGTCGACCAAGTGCTTGCGGCGATCGGCGGCACCCGGGAAGGCGCGCTCGCGGGCGGCTACAAACTGGTGTCGACGGGAGTGACCTGGACGGACCCCGCCGGCGTCGGCGCGCTGCGGGATGCGATGGCCCGCCACGGCATGGGCAACGTGATGCTGGTGTCCCCGTTGCTCGCCGCGGCCGCACTGGCCCAGACGATCGGGTCCGCCCTAAACTACGCGCACATCGCGATGCTGTTCGTCGAGCCCGGGACCGCGACGCTGGCCGTCGTCGACGCCACCGATGGCTCCATCGTCGACCTGCACCGCCAGCAGCTGTTGGACGCCGGGGAAGAGCCGCTCGCCGCCGAGTTGGCGACGATGGTCGCCGGCCTCGATTCGCGGGGGGCCCGGGCGGACGGCGTGTTCCTGGTGGGCTGCGGCACGGACATCGTGGCGGTCAAGCCCGCACTCGAGGCGGCGACCCCGCTCGAGGTGACGGCTCCAGAGGAGCCGGAGATGGCGCTGGCCCGCGGGGCGGCACTGGCGTCGGCGAACGCGCCGCTGTTCGCCTCGTCCACGGCGGCCCTGGCCTACGCGCTGGACCCGGGCACCGGAGAAGTGAGTCCCCGACCGATCGGCCCTACCTACCTGGACGTCTGGGGCAACGCGACCGCCGATGCGCTGGCCTACAGCGCCGTCGCCGACGAGGACGACGTGGCGCCGCGCGGGCGCGGAACCAGGGGGCTGGCCGGGGGCGCCGGCAGAGGCGCGACGCTGGGCGCGGGCGGCGCCTGGCGATTCTCGATGCCAGTCAGCGTGTAGGCCACGCCGCCGATCGCCGTCATGGCCACCAGGGCGGACATGCCGATGATCAACTGCGACAACCGCAGGCGGCGCCAAGGCCGGTCCGGGGGCGGGTCGATCACGTTCAGCCGCATCGACCAGCCGGACGGGCCGTCTTCGTCGTAGATTTCGCCGCCGAACCGCACCCGCACGTCGCCGGGGTATTCGGTCTGCGACCAGGCCAATTCCCGATCCGTCAACGCCTCGTCGTCGATCACCAGCACGTCGCCGGCACCGAGGTCCACGACATCGTTGGCGGCGTTGGCGCCCGCGAGGGCGCCTATCGACGTCCGCGTGCGCAGGCTCAGCTCGCCACCGCGGGACGCCAGCAGCAACGCGCCGCCGGCCGCCGCGAGTGCGGGTTGCGACGGCGTCAGGACCGGGATGCGTCCGTGCACCGAAAGCCGTTCAGCGACAAGTGGGATGTGCGCACCCCCGCCGGCAGTCACCACCGCCGCGAGGTCCGCCCAGTTCTTGCGGTAGCGCACCAGCATGTCGTCGAAGGCGTAGATGAAGCCGGTCAGCCGATCCGCCATCAGGTCTTCCAGATCGTCCCGCTTCAGCGTGTAACTGCAACTGCGTTCGCCCAGCTGGGCGGCGATTTCGGCGACCACGTCGGTGGACAGCCGCTCCTTGGCCAGCCGGCACTGTTCCCCCAGATCGCCGAGTTGGCCGACGGCGGCGGTGCTGGCCGGGTCGATGCCGCTGCCGCGGCCCAGCTCCTCGAACACCCGCAGCAGCAGCTCCTGGTCGATCTCGTTGCCGGACAGGGCCGCGTAACGCATTGTCGCGCTGACGAGTTCGAAGTCGCCCGCGACATCCACCAGCGTGGCCGACGTACCGCCGCCACCGAAGTCCAGCACCCCCACCACACCGTCGTCGGGCAGGCCGAGCTCGGCCTTCACCGCGGTCAGCGACGCGATCGCGTCCGAGACGAGCCGGGGCGCCATGCCGCTGCGGACGAATCCCAGATGCGTCCGCAGGCCGTCGCGCAATGCCTGCACCGTCACGGGTTTCCAGTACGCGGGCACGGCAATGGAGATCTCCGAGCACGAGGCGTCCGCGCCGGCGGCGCGCACCATCGCGTCCAGGGCCTCCACCGTCAGCAGTTCCGGGTCATGCGCGGACCCGTCGGCGGACACCAGCGCTACCGAATCACCGATGCGCTCGACGAAGCCCTTCATCATCACGCCGGACTCGGCGAGGTGCGAATTCTCCTCGGGCACACCAATTTCCGGCGCGCAGTGCGGATAAAGCGTCAGCACCGAACGCCGGCTAACCGGTGGACTCTCGTTGCGCGCAGCGACCAGGTTCGTGGTCCCGATCGACAACCCGAGTGGGTCGTACATAGAGCGAAAACTTTCGTCTATAGGGGTCGGTGGCCAGCGTTAACCATAGCCGTGGACACGCCCAAAACCGATGGCTTGCAACATCATCGGTATTCGGTCGATGCCACCTCGTCACCGAAGTGGTACCGCATACCCCTTGACAAATCGACGCGGTTGCTCACACCACGGTCAGGGGCAGCGAGCGCCTCGGCTCGAACTGGAATGTCGCTCCGCCGCTCACCTTTGTCACCGACACCTCGGGCAGTTCGGCCGCCGCGGCGTCGGTTTCGACCAGTTCCGCGGTCCAGTCGGTGTCCGTGCCGCTGACCCGGACCTCGATGTGCGGGTCGACGGCGGTGGCGATCGCCTGCAGCGGTTGCACCGATTCGGGCGAGCACAGCGCGATCCACGCGGCGTCGTCGTGGGCCGGCGAGCGGTGCACCACGAGCCGATTGGCCGTCTCCGCGCAGACATAGCCCGCGGGGTTCAGCAAGGGATGCAGTTCGAGCACCTGCAGCACGCCCTCGATGCCGCCCGGGAGTCGCAGCGCGCGGTGGATGCGCTCGGCGGCCACGCCCGCTATGCCGGTCAGGCCTTGCGTGCACACCGACACGGCCTGGGCCTCGTCGGCCGCGCGGGCCCGCACCGCGATGGCGAACGACAGGTAGAGCAGGTGCATCTGCAGACAGACCTCGTCGGCCATCCGGACCAGCGCCGAATGTGAGAAGCCCGCGAAGTCGAAGTCGGACAGCAGCGGGCCGGAGTAGTCCGCCTTCCCCTCGTCGGAGCGGTCGATCGGATCGAGTTGCCATGTGGCAGCCAGGGTTTGGCGCACGATGTCCAACGCGGGGATGCTCTGGGCCTCGGGATAGGACTCGTCGATGATGACGGTCCACGCGCAGTGCGGATGGCGGTCCTTCGGCGTCCGCGGCGGCCGGTGGATGGGGCGCACCTGGGCACGGGCGTTGGTCGCCACCGCGGTGGCGTCGAAGGTCGGGTCCTCGATGGTGTGACACATGCCGAACACGTACTTCTCGCCCATCGGCTCCACGTCGAGCAGCGCGCCGCAGTGGTCGAGCTGGAATTCGCCGTGCCAGCGGTCGTGGACGGTGTAGCGGAAGTCCATGAATTGCGGTGGCGCGCCGATGTCGAGCTGCAAGCCCTTGAAGATGGTCGGCACGTCGTCGCCTTCGAAGTTGAGCGCCCGCTGCATGCGCCGGGTGTAGATCGGGCTGGCTCCGGCCCACTCCTCGATGGCGATCTGCACCATCTCGTCGCGGCCGAACGCGCTGATGCACCAGGCCATGCCCGAGCGGTCGATCAGCTGCCCGATCAGCAGCAATTCGGGAACCAGGACGGCCAGCTGCTCGCGGGTCAACCGCGCGTAACGGGATCGGCTCACGGCCCAAAAATAGACTTGGCTATGTTATAAAGTCAACAATGTCGATTGCTGCAGGTCAGGCCGGGGGCTCGGTTGGCCCCACCCGGCGCACCACGGCGCCGCGCAAGCGCGGCGACGACACGCGCGCGAAGATCATCGACGAGACGGTCCGCTGCATCACGGAAGAGGGCTTCGCCGCCGCGACCGCCAAGCACGTCGCCGAGCGCGCGGGCGTGACGTGGGGCGTCATCCAGTATCACTTCGGGGATCGCAACGGCATGCTGATGGCCGTCGTGGACGACGGGGTGGACCGGCTGATCGAGAGCCTGTCGTCGGCCGATGTCAGCGAGCTGCCGCTGCGCAAGCGCATCGAGGTGGTCATCGACACCGCGTGGGGCTGCTACAGCAGCCCGACGTCGATGGCGGCGTTCGAAATCCTGCGGGCGACCCGCGGCGGCCCGGGCGAATCCCCGCGGCGTCATCTGCTGGAGATGAACGCCGCGATCGGGAAGCTGGGCCGGCTGATCACCGATGATCCAGCGAACCCCGGTGTGGCCGAGGTGATCTGGGCGACGCTGCGGGGCGTGGTGCTGGCGCAGATGGTCACCGGGACCGCCGTCGACTGGAGCCTGGAACGGCGCGCCCTGATCGACATGGTGACCCGCTACCTCTCCGACGGTCACGGCTACCGCGATACCCAGACCACACAGAAGACACGCCGCCCAAGGTGACCGCGGCTTGTCACCGTGTGCTGCAATGACCGGATGACCACCCTCACCCTCGACGAGCTGGCCGATATCGAAGCCATCAAGCACGTCAAATACCGGTATCTGCGCGCGCTGGACACCAAGCACTGGGACGACTTCGCCGACACGCTGGCCGAGGACATCAAGGCCGATTACGGGCCGTCGCTCGGCAACGAGCTGCACTTCAACAACCGCGACGAGCTGGTGGAGTACATGCGCACCTCGCTGGGGCCCAACGTCATCACCGAGCACCGGGTGACCCATCCGGAGATCACCGTGACCGGCGAGACCGCAACGGGCAACTGGTATTTGCAGGACCGGGTGATCGTCGCCGAATTCAACTTCATGCTGATCGGTGCGGCGTTCTACCGCGACACCTACCGGCGCACCGAGGCCGGCTGGAAGATCAGCGGCACCGGGTACGACCGGACCTACGACGCCACGATGTCGTTGGCGGGCATGGACTTCAACGTCAAACCCGGTCGCGCCCTGGCCACCTGACCCGCTACTTGGTGATTGCGATCACCGCTCCGGGGCGCAGCCACTTCATGATCGACACCAGCTGAGCGTCGTCGACGGCGACGCATCCCTCGGTGGGTTTCCCGTCGGTGGTGTGGAAGAAGAACGCCGAGCCGCCGCCCGGGGTCTTGTTCTTGTTGACCCCCATCACGACCGCGTGCTTGTACTGCGGGATTTGCAGGTTCTCGCTCTCGGCGGTGTTGAACGGGCACTGCGCCTTCTGACACACCTGCATGGAGTTGAAGGTGGGGCTGTGGTCGTCGCCGCTCCACCAGTGATTGGAGCCCACCTGGGTGTACGGCAGTCCGGTACCGGGATTCGGCGCGGTGCCGAAGGCGGAGTCCAGGGTGTACACGCCCATCGGAGTGGCCGGCACCCCGCTCTTGGCCTCCGCTGCCATGCCCGCCGAACCGACATGGGTGGGAACCCCGGTCCGCAGCGCCTGCCACCCGGCGGCGGAGCGCTGATAGATGTCCATCGTCGCGTTCGACCCGCCGGTGCTCATCACCGAAACCACTTGCGTGGCATTACCGACCGCGTTGGCGAACCAGGGGGCACCCGCCGCGGCACTGAGCGGCGCCAGCGCCAGCGACGCGAAAATTGCGCACGCCGAAGCGAACAGCGAAGCGAGCAGTCGGCGCATGACCTCCATCGTCAAACCCCCACAGCGCGAGGTCAAGTAAAGCTTTAGACCCGGTTAGGTCACCGCGCCGTGACCAAATCTCCCGCGGCGCAGGGTTTTCGGGAGGAAGCCGGGCTCGCGGGCCGAATTACCGTGAAACACAGCAGGAAATACAGGTAGCCCAGCGACCAGCCCGCCAACACGTCGGATGGGTAATGGACGTTCAGCGCCACCCGGGAGATCCCCACGCTCAGCACGCTCAGCGCGACCAGCGCGACCGCACCGCGGCGCACCGCCCGGTTCAACGTCGGCAACATCAGGGACAGCGCGGCGAGCAACGCGGCCGTCGCCTCCAGCGCGTGCCCGGACGGAAACGAGGTCTCGGCCGCGGGCACCAGCATGGTCGACGGCCGCGGCCGATCCACCAGCGTCTTGGCCGCCACTGTGACGAGCCCGCTCAGCGGCGCACACGCCAACAGCAACAGCGCCGCCCGCACCCGGCGCATGACCAGGGCGGCCACCGCCGCCACCGTGCCCAGCACCCGCAACGGGACCGGGCCCAGCGCAAAGGAGACGTCCGCCCAGAACCGCACCCAGAACGGGTGTTTGACCGCACTGTCCCGCGCGGCGTCCAACAGTGACCAGTCCAGGCGCTGCTGCCAGTGCCAGTCCTGCGAATAACCCACCCACATCAGGCCGTACACCGCGACGGCGGCCAGGGCGACGCACAGGGCCGCAATGGTCCGGGATCGCGTCATGCCCTCACCGATACCAGCCGCGCTGAGCGCGGGCGCAGGCGGCCTGACCACGCGATCCCCGGGCCCGGTCCATACTGGCGTCATGGCCGTGTTCGTCCGTAGGTTGTTCGGCATCGGCAAGCTGCCCGACGACGTGTACGCGCAGGTCGAGGCGGAAGGCCTTATCCACCTCGCCGACTACGTCCCGGTGACCCGGCGATTCCGCGGCGCCATCCCCGGCGTGCGCTTGCCGCACAGCGTCGCCAGCTACACGGGTTCGCTGGTGTTCAGCTCCGAGCGGGTGCTCGCCACGTTGTCCATGTTGCCCAGGCTGGCCGGCCCGACCGTCGACGTCCGCTGGGATTCGGCGCACAACGGTGCGGCGCAGGTCGAGATATCGTCGACGGGTTTGCAGGTCCACGTCGACGTCGCCCAGGTCGACCCGAGGTTCAGCGGCGAGCTGTCGCTGCACTACAAAGCCGCCATTCCGGCCGACGTGCTCAGCGGCCTGCCGCGGCGATCGCTGACCTTCGACATGCCACCCGAGTACGTCTTCCGCGCGGTCGGCGTTACCTATAGTCCGTGATGGTCATCCGCGGCCAGGGCGGCTGCCGCAGCACCGCGAGGCTGCCGATCACCGCCGCCAGCAGGCCGGTCAGCACTGCCAGCTGCGCGACTCGATTCCCGTCCACGGCGGGCGTCCAGGACGCCTCGCCGTTGCGGACGACGAAGACGCCGCGCGGTTTGACGACGGGGATCACCGTGGTGCCGTCCGGTGTCTGATAGGGCTCGCCGTACACGCGGCCGGCGGCGACGCGGTCGATCGGTAGCTGGTCGAGTGAGTCCAAGGGCTTCACGGAACACTCCTTTCTCGGGTGTTCGCCGGATCCGTGCTGCGGACACGGTTCACGCTAGCCCGGATTTCCTACGATGACTCCCGTGAGCGAGGAGGCCTTCAGCCCGCAGGAGCGACGGGCCGTCTATCGGGTGATCTCCGAAAGGCGGGACATGCGCCGGTTCTCACCCGGCGTGGTGGCCGAGGACGTGCTGGCGCGCCTGCTGCAGGCCGCGCACGCGGCGCCCAGCGTCGGCCTGATGCAGCCGTGGCGTTTCATCCGGATCACCGATGACGGGCTGCGGCGGCGCATCCACGCGCTCGTCGACGAGGAGCGCCCGCGCACCGCCGCGGCCCTGGGCGAGCGGGGCGAGGAGTTTCTGGCGCTGAAGGTCGAAGGCATCCTGGAATGCGCCGAGCTGCTGGTGGTGGCGCTGGGCGACGGCCGGGAGCGGCACGTGTTCGGCCGGCGGACGCTACCGCAGATGGATCTTGCGTCGGTGTCGTGCGCGATCCAGAATCTGTGGCTGGCGGCGCGCTCCGAAGGCCTTGGCATGGGCTGGGTTTCGCTGTTCGATCCGCACCGGTTGGCGGTCCTGCTCGAGATGCCCGCCGGGGCGGAGCCGGTGGCCATCCTGTGCCTGGGACCGGTGCCCGAGTTCCCCGACCGGCCCGCGCTGGAACTGGACGGCTGGGCCGTCGCCCGCCCGCTCTCGGAGTTCGTCTGCGAGAACCGCTGGAGTCGGCGCCCCCAGTCTCCCCCCGAGTAGCTGCGGTATCGTCGCCGGTCGCGAGCAACTTGGAGAGGTGACGCAATTGGCGCCGGGCGAAGCAGCCGACCGACAAGAGAATGTGCTGATGGTGCACTGGCACGACCTGGGCCGTTACCTGGGCGTCTACGGCCACCCGGACGTCGTCAGCCCCCGGCTGGACCGCCTTGCCGCCGAGGGCGTCCTGTTCACCAGGGCGCACGCCACGGCGCCGCTGTGCTCGCCGTCGCGCGGATCGCTGTTCACCGGCCGCTACCCGCAGACCAACGGCCTGATCGGGCTGGCACACCACGGCTGGGAATACCGCAGCGGTGTGCGCACCCTGCCCGAGATATTGACCGACGCGGGTTGGTATACGGCGCTTTTCGGCATGCAGCACGAGACCTCCTATCCGCAGCGGCTGGGCTTCGACGAGTTCGACGTGTCGAACTCGTACTGCGAGTACGTGGTGGACAAGGCGGGCGAATGGCTGCGCGAACGTACCGAAGATCTCGGGGCCCAACCGTTCCTGTTGACCGCCGGGTTCTTCGAGACGCACCGGCCGTATCCGCGGGACCGCTACGAGCCGGCGGACACCACGGAGGTCGACCCGCCCGACTACCTACCCGACACCCCCGAGGTACGCGGCGACCTCGCCAGCTTCTACGGGGCGATCGCGACGGCCGACGCCGCCGTCGGCCGGCTGCTGGACACGCTGGCCGAAACCGGATTGGACGCCACCACCTGGGTGGTGTTCTTCACCGACCACGGCCCGGCGTTCCCCCGCGCGAAATCCACGCTCTACGAAGCGGGAACGGGCATCGGCATGATCATCCGGCCCCCCGCCGGCCGGGCCGTGACCCCGCGCGTGTACGACGAACTGTTCAGCGGCGTGGACCTGGTGCCGACGCTGCTGGACCTGCTGGGCCTCGACGTTCCCGCCGACGTCGACGGGGTGTCGCACGCGCGTGCCCTGGTAGCGCCGGACCCGCACACCGTGCCGGTGCGAGACCATGTGTACACGACGAAGACCTACCACGACTCGTTCGATCCCATCCGGGCGATTCGCACCAAGGAATACAGCTACATCGAGAACTACGCCGCACGGCCGCTGCTCGACCTGCCCCTGGATATCGAGGAAAGCCCCTCGGGGATCGCCGTGGCGCCGTTCGTCACCGGCCCACGCCCGGAGCGCGAACTCTACGATCTGCGCACCGACCCCAGCGAGACGACCAATCTGCTGGCCGGTGACGCCCCGGGCGCCGACGAGATCGCGGCGGATTTCGCTGTGCGGCTTCATGATTGGCGGCAGCGCACCGGTGACGTCATCCCGTCGGAGTTCGCCGGCACCCGCATCGCGGCGCGTTACACCGAGACGTATCTGCAGATTCACCGGATGAAGCCGACCTCCCGGTCGGCGATCGCCGCCGAACGCGGGATCGAGAAGGAAGCGAGCGGTTAGCCGGCGGAGCGCCGCGAGCCGCCGACCTCGGCGACGATGAACACCCGCCGGAACGGGAAGATCGTCGTACCGTCGGCCCGGGGCGGGTACGCGTCGTCCAGCAGCGGAATGAGTTCCTCGCGGAATCGCTCCCAGTCTTCGCCGCTCAGCCGTTCGCGCACCGGAACCAGCGCCGTCCCGGTGATCCATTCCAGCACCGGATTGTCACCGGACAACTGGTGCAGGTAGGTTGTCTCCCAGACATCGACCCTGCATCCGGCATCCAACAGCAGGTTGGCGTACTGAATCGGCGGCTGCACCACGGCGCCGACTCGAAACGGTATGTCCCGCATTACTTTTGCGTAGGGCTCACGGCGGGCCAGTGTCCGCACCGTGGCGTGTGAAGGCGTCTCGAAGTTGCCCGGGATCTGGACGGCGATCCACGACCCGGCCGGCAGCTCGTTCACCCAACGCACCAGCAGATCGGCGTGCTCGGGCACCCAATGCAAAGCGGCGTTGCTGACCACGACGTCGGTATCCGGCTTGGGCTTCCAGTCCCGCAAGTCGCCGACGACAGCGTCGATGCCGCGTTCCTTCGCCGCGGCGACCATCTCCGGCGAGGCGTCCATCGCCTCGATCACCGCGTCCGGCCAGCGCCGCGACAGGTACTTGGTCAGGTGGCCGGGCCCGCAACCGAGATCGACGACCCGCCGGGCCCGCTCGGCCCCCACCCGCGACAGCAGGTCGTAGAAGGGCCGGCTGCGATGGTCCGCAAAGGCCAGGTAGACATCTGGATCCCACATGTCGTCCTCCTGATCAACGCGCCGTCGCTAGTCGGCAGATAGACCAACCGTATTACCGCATGACGACCCGGCGCCGCCCAAGTGGCCCCGGCAGCTGCGCCGGCCGGTTAGCATCGGCATTCGTGGCGCCCGACACTTCGATTGATCCGCCCATTCCCGTTCTGGACATCCCCGGTGCCTTCAAGGGTGCTGACGTTGAGCTCGACGTCGGCGGATTGCCCCCGAATTCCTCGTTGTCCCCCCGCCAGCGAATGGTAGTCGAGGGCTCCGCCATCGGTGACCTCGCCCTGCGCACCTGGGTGTCGTCGCTGCTGACCGCGACGGTGGCCCCGGCCGTACTCGCCGCCTCCCTGCGGCACGCCGATGCCGGTGCCGAGCGCGCGAACCTGAGCTTCTACGCCGAGCTGGGCGCGCAGCGAGACCCGCAGAAGTCCTTTCCCGCACCGACCGAACCGCCGCGGGTCACGACGCGGCCGGCCAGCCCACTGACCGAGTGGGTCGCCGGCGGCACGGTGGACAACATCGCGTTCGAAAGCAGCTTCACGGCCATCAACCCAGCGATGCGCGGGCTATGGGGCGCATGGAAATCCAACAACACCGTGCGCGCGCAGCACTGGCGCCACGACGACGGGCCCCGTCCGACGCTGTGCGTGATCCACGGCTTCATGGGGTCGTCGTATCTGGCCAACGGGCGATTCTTCGCGCTGCCGTGGTATTACCGGTCCGGTTACGACGTCCTGATGTATACGTTGCCGTTCCACGGCAAGCGCGCCGAAAGGCTTTCGCCGTTCAGCGGTTTCGGCTATTTCGCCGGTGGGCTCAGCGGTTTCGCGGAGGCGATGGCCCAGGCGGTGCACGACTTCCGGTCCGTCATCGACTTCCTGCACGGCACCGGAGTCGACCGCATCGCGCTGACCGGCATATCGCTGGGCGGTTACACCTCGGCACTGGTGGCCTCGGTCGACGATCGGCTCGAGGCCGTCATCCCGAACTGTCCCGTCGTCACCCCGGCAACCCTGTTCGACGAATGGTTTCCGGCCAACAAACTCGTGCGGCTGGGGCTGCGGTTGTCCCACATCAGCCGCGCGGAGTTAAGGGACGGCCTGTCCTACCACTGCCCGCTGACCTATCGGCCGCTGCTGGACAAGGACAGGCGGATGATCATCACCGGGCTCGGCGATCGGATGGCGCCGCCGGATCATGCCGTCAAGCTGTGGGAGCACTGGGATCGCTGTGCGCTGCACTGGTTTCCGGGCAGTCACGTGCTGCACGTGAGCCAGCTCGACTATCTGCGCCGGATGACCGCGTTCCTGCAGACCGTCATGTTCTAGCGGGTTCGGTGGCCGGCGCCTCGCCCGCCAGAGTCGGCCAGTCGAGCTCCGCCAGCAGGGCCGCCGGGGCATCGGTGTGCCCGTCGAGCCGCCGCGTGGACAACAGGTCCAGCGCCTCGAGCGCAGGCCGGTGATTGCCCCGCTGCGGGGTCAGCCCGGCCAGCGGCACCGCGCGCTCCGGTGGCGTGTCGGTCAGGAAGGCGCACGCGGCCGCCACGGTGTTGCGGGTCCCGTCGCCGGCGATCTCCAGCGCCACGCATGTCTCCCGCGCCGGATACGCCCGAATCGCCTCGAGGGTCTCGGCCAACTCGTGGTCCACCTGAACCCGGTATGCCGCAAGGTAATCCGACGCGGCGCGCTGCACCGCGGACCATCTCTCGCGGGGGTTGGAGGTAAGCAATCGCGGGACGTCGTCGGGCGCGACGCCGCTGACTTCCCACCCGGACTCCCGCAGGTGATCGGACAGCCTGCGCGCCGCCACCTGCGCGGTCTCGTGCAACGGGATCCGCGCGGAACGCGCCCGTAGCGCGGCCAGGTTGTCGGTGGCCGATATGGTGAGCCCGATCCACGTCTCACGCCTGGATGCATCGGATGCGTTGTCGCGGCTGGTGATCCGGATCTTGTCCGCTCGGATGCCGTAACGGTTCAGGTATCGGGCGATCAACGGCAGAGGCAGCGCGTCGGCCGCGTCGCTGCCCGGCGCCGCGACCCGCAGCAGCGCGGTTGTCGCAGTGGCAGAGCCGGATTCGGGCGCGGTCACCTCGCCGCGTCCCATGATCGCCAGCCGGCGGCGCAGCAACGTGGTGAAATACAAGCCGCGCCAGCAGCCGAACAGCACGATCACGACGGCCGCGGCGATGCCGAGCAGCCAGTAATCGCGGGGCGCCCGCCAGGGGTAGGCCATCACCGCGGGGACGACGGCCAGCAACGCCAGCGTGATTCGGCCGGCTCCGGGGATGGGTGTCCAGCGCTGCAGGCTCACGGGGTGGGGTCCTTTCGTCGGCGGGTGACGGTGACGGCGACCGCGCCCGCGACTGCGACGAGCACAGCCAGCGCGGCGGTTCCGGCCAGCGCCACGGTCCGCGGGGTGGTGTCCTTGGGCGCGGCTGCCGGCGGCACGGTGACCGGCTTGACCGGCGCCGCGGGAGGCTGATTGCCCGCGGGCAGTTGCCAGGTCAGGGCCGCCACCGGGTCCACGCTGCCGGTACCGACGACGTTGGACGGCGCCCGCGCGCCGTTGTGCGCGGTGGCGGTGATGCGATGCACGACCTGTGTGGCGTTGAGGTCGGGGTACTTACTGCGGACCAGCGCCGCGACGCCGGCGACATAACCGGCCGCATAGCTGGTGCCGCTCACGGCCACCTGTTGCTGGTGCTCGTCGGGCAGCCCGTTGGCCAGGCCGCCGCCGTCGGCATTGCTGACCGACACTATCCGTTCGCCCGGCGCCGCGATGCCCACCCACGGCCCGGCCATGGTGAACTTCGACGGCTGGCCGTCCGGCGTCAGGGAGGCCACCGACAGCACGTACGGCTGCCAGACGGACGGGATGGAGATCGAGGTGACACCGGCCCAGTTGCGCGGATCGTCCGGGTGGCTCAGGTCGGTGAGCGGGTTGGACTCGCAGGACGTGCCGCCGGCGACCGATCCGGTCGGCCCGGTGTTGCCGGCGGCGGCCACGATCACGGCGTCCTTGTCCACCGCGGCGTAGCGAATCGCCGCGCCGAGGGCGGCCTGGTCGACTGGCCGGTCGGCGGGCAGGCAAGTGAGCGTGGAGATGTCGATCACCCGAGCGCCGAGGTCGGCCGCGTGCACGATCGCCCGGCTCAGCGTCGCGACGTCCGACGACGCCCGCGCCATCAGCGGGTCGCCGCCGGGCGTGCGGGGTGAGTACTTGGCCGACGTCGTCCTGATCGACACCACGCGCGCCGCGGGCGCCACGCCGGCGAAGCCGTCATCGGCGGGCTGGCCGGCGATGAGGCCGGCCACCAGGGTGCCGTGGCCGTCACAGTCGGTCAGACCGTCGGTGGTCTCGACGAAGTCACCGCCCGGATCGACGTTGGGCAGCCGCGGACCCGGCCGGACGCCGGTGTCGAGCACCGCCACCAGCTGGCCGTCACCACGCGAGAATTGCCATGCCCCGGGGAGATTCAGCGTGGCCTGGCTGGGCGTAACGGCCGCGGGATCGCTGCCGGGGACGACCCCGGAGACGCTGCACGGGCCGCGTTGCTCCATCGGCTGCTCGGGGCCGGGGGCCCCGCTCGGCGGCGGGACACCCGGATCGACCTTCGGCTGATCGATGGCCAAGGCCGACGGACACGTCCACAACACGGCCGCCAAAGCCGCTGTGAGACAGGCCGATCCGGACCGGATCATCGATTGAGTATCCAGGTGAAGATGCCGACCAGGTAGGCCATGACGGGAATCAGTGACGCATCGAGCCCGGCCGCGACGAAGCCCACCAGCCGGCGCACGGGAAGCGAATAGCTCTCCGGCTCGGCGATGCGCGGGTTGAGGGCCACCACTATCCACACCATTGCCAGCACCACGAGCACCAGCGCCGCGCCCAGGGCGGCTGCGAAGCGTCCGGTGGCGGTGTAGAGCACCAGCAGGACGCCCCCGGCCAGGTAGGGCTGCGCGAGCAGCCACGCCTTGCACGCCGCCGAATCCCATACCCGGGCGCGCAGGACGGAAGTTGCCGCCGTCGCACCCACCACGTACCAGCCCACGCCGCTCAGCGTCTCGGGGCGCAGCGCGATCGCCACCGAGCCCAGGACGCTGAGCAGCACTGCGGCGGCGATGAATCCGCTCTGATGGGCATCGCTGATCCGCACGCGCCGCGGCAGGTCCTCGAGCACCCGCAGCGACGGGGCCGACGGGGTGGGGTCGCCGGGCGCCGGGATGACCGGTAACGGGAACCGCGCCCACAGCGCCGAGAGCTGAGCCGCCTCGACGGTGACGAGCAGCGCCGCGACGATCAGCCCGCAGCCGATGGCGAGCGGCCGCAGGTTCCAGAGCACCTCGGCGCCGGCGGCCAGCAACACCCCCGCTCCCACCACCGCGGTGGCGGTGAAGAAACCGACGATGCGCTCCCGCTCCGCGCCGGGCACCATGAGGGCGATCAGCGACCACGCGGTGACGCCGGCCGCGGCGAGCATGATGTGCGCCGGCCCGAACCGTCCCGGCACCGCCAATGCCAGCGCGGCACCGATCGGCACCAGGGCGGCGATCGCGCACGCCGTCCCGGCGCGCGGCGAGCGCGCCGCGACCAGCAGGCCGACGATCGCGGTGACCGCGGCGACCGCGCCGACCGCGACCAGCCCGGCCAGCGCGCCGGTGGCGACGCGATAGGTGACCGAGAGCCCGGTGGCCAGGAAAGCGACGGCGATCACCGCGGCCAGCGCGCCGCGCTGGATATGCGTTGCGCCCCAGGGCTTCAGCCGCGAGGTCGAGAAGATCATGGCGGCGTCCGCGATGTCCTCGACGATGCCGGGAGCCGCCTGGCCGACCGGTACGGGCTGCAGCGCCAGCAGGTCACCGTCCACTACCCCGACGGTGTCCAGGGTGGCGTCCAGGCTGAACGGCGCGCCGCCGATCGGGGCGAGGCTCAGTTGGATCGCCGCGCCGAGGTCGGCCGTCCCTCGGGCGGTGTCGTCGGAGTCGCCGTTGGATGTCGCGGGAACCACCAAACGCTGGACCGCGGGCAGGATTTCCCGCAGCGGCAGTTCGGCGGGCAACGCCATTTCCGTCAGCCTGCTGTCCGCGAGGATTGCCACGCGGACGATCGGCATGACGGCGCCGGACGTCACCGGACCCTCGAGGAACGCTGGGGCCAGACCTGAAACATCGTTGCTCTCTTCTCTATTAAGGGGTTATGCGTGTTGTGCAGTGAAATCTCTGGCCAGCCGGTGGCCGGAGAACCATTCGGAGTCCGGCAGCAAGGCGGTCAGCTGTTCGAGCGCGACGGCGATCGCGAAGGGTGTGCCGGGGGCGAAGGTCGACACCCACTCGCCGTCGAATGCACGGGACGCGCTGACCAGGACCCGCCCCGCCGCCGCGTCGACGATGCTCATCCCCACCTCCGTGGTGGCGTGCCGTCCGTCGCGGTGGCAGCCGGCGACGATCTCGACGTAGCTGCGCGGACCGTTGAACACCGACTCCACCACCCGCCGTGCCGAATGCGGGATACCAAGGTAGTCAACGACTTCGGCGAGCGAGGCGCCCGAACGCAGCCGCTCGTCGGCCCGCGCGCCGACCCGCGTCGGCAGGCTGAACTCGTCGAATCGGGCCGGCGGTTGCTGCGCGAGCCCGACGCCGAGAACCGGAACCAACGCACGCGGGTCGTCGATGTCCATGGCGGTGAACGTGATCAGCTGCGCGCTGCGCAGCGCCACGATCGTCCTGGCGGTGGTGGCGGGGCGCTGCGCCACGATGCCGCGCAGCAGCTCCCCGGTGCCGGTGTCGTTGGCGGGGCCCACGAAGCGCAGGTCGAGCCAGCGCTCCGGGAAGCACACCACTCTGATCCAGTCGGCGACCGCCGGGTGGATGACTCCACCCTCCGATACCAGACCCAACTGGGTCAGCTCGGCCTTCTGACGCTCGAGGAACGCGTGGCGTTGCGCGGCATCGCTATAGGGCGAGGTGATCGCGAGCACCCATGGAAAGCTGCCCGCCCCAATGGTTTCCGCTATGAACCACGCGTGATCGACCGTCAGCTCGACGGCGTTGGGCTCAGCACTCATCTCACAAGAACTAACCGCCCCATTTGGCGGCTTCGGCCTGGTCGCGGGCGAGCATGGACGTGGTGTTCGCTTCGTGGGTGCTGGCCATCGCCTGGTACGCACGCACCAGGTGATCCATGGCCTGGTTCCACTGGGCCTGCCACGCCTGGTAGGTCATACCGGTGTCGCCCTGCCAGGCGTTCGACAGCGTTGCCTGCTCGCTGGCGATGTCCGAACCGAGCCCCTGCAGCGTGCCGGCGTAGCCGGACATGTCGGCGGCGTGGCTCAACATCGCCGGGTAGTTGTACATGATTTGGGACATGACGAGTCCTTTCGCGGTTGGTGGCGTGTGGAGGCGGCTGGATCAGAAGGCGGTGTAGCCGGAAGCGGCGGCGGCGTCGGCGGCCACGTAGGTGCCCGCGGCGTCGCCGAGGTTGGCCTGGGCGATGTCCAGCAGGGTGTTGACCCGGGCGGCGGCCTCGACGAAGCGGGCATGCGCGGCCTGGAACGCGGCCGAGGACTCGCCCTGGTGGAACGCCTGCGCCGACATCGCTTCCTGCTCGGCCTGGCTGATGGTGCTGCGCATCAGGGCCGCCTTGGCGCTGAATGCCGATTGCGCGGCCACCAACTGCGGAATATGAGCGTCCAACATGCTCATGGTGATTCCTTTCTGTTCGTTCTCAAGGGGTTTCGCTGCTGAAGGGCACGGTGCTGACTGGGTTAACTCCCTTCCCCCGGCTCGGTCCGGTGCGCCGGGTCTTGGTCGGCGCCGTGGTCCCAGGTGCCGGGCATCATCGGCATCGTCGGGCCGCCGCCGAATTCGCCGTCGGTGAGCTCGGTCAACCCGGCCGCACGGAAAGCGTTCTGCTTGCGCGCGGTTCCGGCGAAGCCCAGCGTTCCGGCTCCGGCCCCGGACGCCACCGCCGCGGCAAGGCGATCCTCGTCGTCGTAGTCCGGTGGGACGCCGATGTCGGAGTCCATGTCCAGGTATTCGTCGCTGTGGTCGCGCAAAGCGGCCCGCCGGCGGCGCCGCGCCCGCGCCTCGGCCCGGCTGGCCGCCGCCGCGCCGGCCGCGGGGATGGTCGCCGCCGGCGCCTTGGCGCCACCGCGACCACCCACCGTCGGGCCGATACCCGGGTCCGGGTCACCACCGTAGGCGACCAGGTAGGCGAGAGTGCTCGGCGCCGGTGCCGCCGCCGGTGCGGGCGCCGCACCGGAACTCGCGGCAACCGAAGTGGCCGGCGCCCCAGCGGGAGTCGCCACCGTCGGCGCCAGCGCAACCGCCGGCAGCGACGACGCCGGCTTGGTCGACGTGACAAGCGGTGTCGCGGCGGCCCCCGCCGCGACCGGCGCGATCTCGGCGGGCGCGGCGAGCAAGGAACCCAGGCCGATGCCGAGCAGCAGCGGGATGAGGAAGGGCGCGGTCAGGATCGCGCCCCACGTCGGCCAGCCGACGGCATTGAAGAACACCTGGTAAGCGACGAAGAACAGCAGCGGCCCGTTCGCGGCCAGAAACGCCGGCAGGTTCGAAAAGAAGTTCTGCAGCATCTGCTGGATGTTCTGGAAAAAGTCCTGCAAGAACTTCGACAGCTGCTGGAAGAAATCCGAGATGCCGTTCCCCGGGGTGGACGAGGTTTGCGCGGCGTTGTTCGCCTCGCCGCCCGGACGCATGATCGTCGGCGCCGGGGCGCTGCGCGGCGCGGAGGCGAGCGCCGCGCCCGAGGTGGCCTGATAGGCGCTCATCACGGTGGCGGCCTGGACCCACATCCGCGCATAGTCGGCCTCGTTGAGCGCGATCGGAATCGTGTTGACGCCAAAGAAGTTCGTCGCCACCAATACGCCGTGCACGGTGTGGTTGGCGGCCAGCTCCGGCAGCGTCGGCATCGCCGTCAGGGCGGCGGTGTACGCCGCCGCCGCGATCTCGTGTTGCGCGGCCACACCCGCGCTGTCGGCACTGGCCTGTTGCAGCCACGCCAGATAGGGCGCGTGCGCGGCCGCGTACTGCTCTCCGCTGGGCCCCTCCCATGCCGCGGCCTGCGTCTCCCCCAGCACCCCCGTGAGTTCGGCTGCCGCCGTTGCGTATTCGGTGCTCAGCGCGGTCCACGCGCCCGCGGCCGCCAGCAGGGGCCCGGGTCCCGGACCGGCGCTCAGCAACGTCGAATGCACCTCGGGCGGCGAGGCGATCCAGACGGGCGCGACGGGGAACGTCATTGTCAGGCGCCCGCGAACCCGTACGTCGCGGCGGCGGAGGTGTCTCCGGCGAGGTAGCTCGCGCCGGCTTCGCCGACGCCCATCCCGGCGCGGCCGAGCTCTTCCACACCCTGGGCGGCGACCGCGGCGTGCTCCTGGCCCTGGGCGCTGAACCCGGCGGCCGTCTGCAGCGACACCGGATCCACCGCCGGCGGCACCACCGCGGTGATGGCCGGAGCGGCCGCCGCGTGCGCGGCCGCCAGCCGCGCCGTCAGCGCCTCCACCGCGGCGCTGGTCGCCGCCAGGCCCTCGGGAACCACTCGCAACGTCATGACTCTCCCCTTACTGTTGCGTTTCACCAAACATCGCGGCCTCACCCACCAACGGGTTGACCAACTGCACGTACGTCGGACTGTCGCTGTCGCCCAACAGGATTGCCCGCCCGGCGGGCAACCGGCCGAATCGCTGACCCCGGATCTTGCCGCTGTCCTGCGGATTGCCCGACAGCATCAGCGTGGTGGCCTGCAAGTCGTTGAAGCGGCGCAGCAGCGTGTTGGTCATCAGGGCGTGCCCTGATCCGGTGGCACGCGCCGTGACGATCACCCGCAGCCCCAGATCGGCCGCCTGCGAGAGGATTCCGATCAGCGGGGACCACGGCCGCTGCCCGACGTACGCGCCGCTCATCGCCGGCGAGTCCGGTATCTGGTCGACGTCATCGATGATCAGGTAGTGGGTGTGCCCCGCGTACCTCCAGCGGGCCAGCTCACCCGGCGACAACCCCGCCGCGGGGCGCCGGGACTCGATGATGTTGGCCAGGCCCAGCATCGCCGGGATGATCCGGTCGATGTTGGCGGTGTACTCGTTGTCGGCGAACAACGGCTCGTCGACCAGGTGCAGCCGCCGGTCCAGCACGGTGAAGGCCACCCGGTCGGCGGTGGAATTCTCGCGGATGGTGCGAATGATGTGGCGCAGCAACGTGGTCTTGCCCGACTTGCTGTCGCCGAACACCATCAGCAGCGGCTCGGCGGCGAAGTCGACGACGACGGGTGCGAGGTCCTCCTCGCGCTGGCCGATCACCACCTGCTCCGGGCCGCGGTAGAGCGCGCCGACCGCCTCGGGGGCGAGGTTGGTCGGGAGCAGCCGCACCGGCGGCGCGGACACACCCGGGTGGCGGGCGTTGAGCGTGCCGATCTGGTCCAGCTCCGGCGCGGCGAACAGGAAGTGCTCGGCTGCCATCGTCAGGCCGCGGCCCGGCTGGTCGGGCGGCACGGATTCCGCGGGGCGCCGCAGCGCCCCGACGAGCCGGACGTTGCTGTCCCGCGGATCGTGCAACTTGAGCTCGAGGCGCAGCCCGAGGCCGTCGCGCATCGCCAGTGGAACCTCGAGCCAGCTCGGCGTGGTGATGACGACGTGGATGCCGTAGGCCAGCCCGACGTTGACCAACTCGCTCACCTTGGCCAGCAAGGGATTACGGGTGTTGAACTGGTCGGTGTTGTCCCGGCCGAACGCGTACAGGTTGTCGATGACCAGGAACACCTCGCCGTACCCGTCGTCGGGGGCGGCGCCGTTCCGGTCGCGGAACATCTCGCGCCGCTGCCGGGACAGCAGCAGCTGTTCCAGCTCGCCGAAGGTGCGCCGGATGCGCTCGGGTTCCAGCGCCGACGCGACGCTGCCGACGTGCGCCAGGTCTTCCAGCGCCCGCAGCTTGCCGCCGCCGTAGTCCAGGCAGTAGAACGTGACGTCGCGCGGCGAGTGCAGGCTGGCCGCCGAGAGGATGAACGTCTGCAGCGCAGTCGATTTCCCGGACTTGGGGCCGCCGTGGATCACCATGTTCGCGGCCGACGAGGTGGCGTCGAACACCAGCGGGTCGCGGCGCATCTCGAAGGGTTTGTCGATCTCGCCGAGCGGCCACTGCCACTGGCGCTGCGGCACCCCAGCGCGCGCCAGCACGGCGGTCAGCGGGATCGGCTCGTCCAGCGGCGGCAGCCACAGCTGCGGCGCATGCGGGCCGTAACGCGCCAACTGGTCGCCGATGGTGGCGATCAGCTTGCGCGGCGGTCCGGTGAATTCCTCGTCCTCGGCGGTCGAGATGACCGTGTCCTGATCCGGCTCGACGCGCCCGGCCGTGAACAGCTTGGGCTCCGGGGTCGCCTGCACCACATAGGATTTGGCCTTCTGCGGCGGATCGTAGATGCCGTCGACGTAAGTGCTGCGGAACTTGATCGGGGTCGCACCCGGGGCGGGCACCAGGAAGCCCACGCCCTTGTGCTCCTTGCCCGACTCGATGTGGTACGCGTCCTCCACGCCGATGATCTGGCGGGAAACGCTGGGACTGGCCACCTTCAACCCGATGCGGTAGGAGGTGTTCTTGTCGATGTCCTTGATCTTGCCCACGTCCAGCGTCTGCGACGCGAACAGGATGTGGATGCGGAACGAGCGGCCCTTGCGCGCGACGTAGTCGAACAACTCCGCGTATTCCGGGTGGTCGGCCAGCATCAGGGTGAACTCGTCGGCGACCACGAACAGCGTCGGGATCGGCGGAAGGTCATTCCCGGCCGCGATGGCGCCCTCGTATTCGACCACCGAGTTGAACGCGCTGCCCTGCACGCGGCGTCCGGCCTCGCGCAGCAGCGTTTCGCGGCGCGCCACCTCCCCGCGCAACGTGTCGGCAAACCGGTCGGCGAGCGACTTCTTCTCGGCCATGTTGGAGATCACCGCGACGACCTGCGGGAAATGGCGGAAACTGTCGGCGCCGGCTTCGCCCTTGAAGTCGGCGTAGATCACGATCAGCCGGTCGGCGGAATGGGTTGTCAACAGCGACAACAGGATCGACATCAGAGTTTGGGACTTACCGGAACCCGTCATGCCGATCATCAGGCCGTGCGGGCCCATCCCGCCCTCGGCTTCGTCCTTCAGGTCGAAGAACAGCGGCTCGCCCGTCGCGGTGACGCCGATCGGCACGCGCAACTCGTCCTCGCGGCGACGCGGCGCCCACAGCGTTGGCACGTCCAGCCGCGAGGCGTCCGGGATGCCCAGCAGCGTGGTGAAGGTCGCACCGCGGGTGGCCGCCGAGCGCAGCCCGGTGTGGGTCGGGTTGGAGTCCCAGCGCGACAGCTGACGCGCCAGGTGGGCGGCCTCGTCGGCGCCGAGCCGGTCGGCGTGGTCGATATAGGGCTGCCAGCCGCCGGTCTGCCAGCGCACCAGGGCCCTGGCTCGGCTGCCCTCGCCGATGACGCGCAGGATCGGCTTCTCCGGATCCGAATACTGTTCGCGGTGCGGCGGTGTCGCGGAGCGGTGCACGACGGTGACGCCGGCCCGGCCCAGCGCCAACGTCGAGGTGTTCAGGTCGAAGTCGGGGTCGTCCACCACGATGAGCAGAT
The DNA here is from genome assembly GCF_001667585.1 of Mycobacterium sp. E2733. Classification (GTDB taxonomy): domain Bacteria; phylum Actinomycetota; class Actinomycetes; order Mycobacteriales; family Mycobacteriaceae; genus Mycobacterium. Next base: position 9,169 of record NZ_LZJZ01000036.1, on the reverse strand, counting down.
GCCGCAGCGCGTCGGCGGGCTCGCCGGTGAACGCCGGGCGGTCGACGAACGCGGGGCCAAGCAGCAGGACCAGCTCGTCGGGGTTGGTGGTCAGGAAACGGGCCGGCCCGACACCGTCGAGTTCGCCCGGAATATCGGTGTGCGGAAGCCATTTCAGCCAGGACCAGTCCGGGCCCTCCAGGTCGCGGGCGACCAGCGCCACCCCCAGCACCGTCGGGTCGTGCCACGTCACCGCCTGGGCGATCCAGGCGCGCATCGCCGCCCGCGCGTCTTCCGCCTCGCCGAGCACGGTGATCCGCGAGACCTTCGTCAGGTCCATTCCGGTCGGCACGTCACGCACGATGCGGTGGGTGTCGAGCAGGCTGCGTAATGCGCTGTGCGACACCGGCTCCAGGTCGATCTCGTCGGCGGTGTCGTTCACCCGCAGCGCGGTGCTCAACGGCACCTGGTGGCGGCCGGCCCGCAGCACCAGGAAGTCCGGGTCGTGCGGGTCACGCTCCCACTGCCGGCGTGATCCGGGCACGCTCGCCAGGGCGGTCGGCTCGGGGTGCGACCACTGCGCCGCCGCCCGCTGCTGGGCGGCCTGGGTGCGGATGTTGTCGCGGACCACCGACAGGTAGCGCAGGTAGTCGGCGCGTTCCGCGTCGACCTCCTCGGTGCGCGTCTTGTTGTCGTTGCCGCGGTACATCGCGGTGGCCGCCAGCAACAGCACGAACGGGAAGAACAGCGTTTGGGGGGAGATCAGCCGCATCCCGGTGGCGAACAGGGCGACGACCATGCCCACGATCAGGATGACCAGCACATAGGGCATCGCCCGGCGCAGGAACGACGGCGGGATCACCCGCGGCAGCTCGGGGGGCGCCTCGATGTTGATGGTGCCCTTGCGGGTGACCGGGGGCGCCAGCCGGCGGCGGGCCTCGAAAATGAGTCGACTCATCGGGGCGCTCCCTCTGCTGATGCCACGCGGCCGGGCTTGTTGTCGGGCGCCAGCCCGTCGTGTGCCAGCAGCGCGTCGGCGCGCGACAGCGCCGGGCCGCTGGCGAACAGTGCCAGCACCGACCACGGGACGGGCACCGCCGGCTCGGTCAGGCCAAGCGCCTCAACCGTTTTGCCGCGCCCGGCCGAGTTCTCCGCCTCGTTGTCGATGCCGTAGCGAACCCCGGTGTCGGACACCCAGAACAACGACCCGGTGCCGGGCGCGCCTGCGCCGCCGGTGACGGTCTGGGCGAAGTAGCCGGTGCCCGGCGCCAGGGCCACGCGGCTGGCGGTTGACGGGGAGGCGCCGACCAGGTCGACGGTGCGGATCGATTCAGGCACCGGCAGCGCGGAGCCGGACAGCAGGCTCAGCGAGCTGGTGGCGGCGCCGGCCGGCTTGCTCCAGTAGGCGCACGTGACGGGATCCTTGGCCGCGTCGACGAGGGTGACCTGCTGGTCGGGGTAGCGCGAGGTGTCCAGCATCCGCGACACCGGCAGCTTGGCCACCGCGTCGGCGCCCAGCCGCGGCGGTTGGTCCAGGCCGTAGGAGTTGGTGTTGCGCAGGATTGCCGCGAGCACCGGGGAGATGGGCTGCAGGCCGTCCGGCAACACCGCGTAGTAGCGCGCGCCCGACGAATTCTGGTCCAGCGCATAGGACACCACGACCGCTCCGATCGGCGCCGGCACGCTGAAACCGGCCGGCGCACCGGCGTTCGGGATGCCCGGCGCCGCCAGGGGCGGCGCTTCGGGGATCGCGTTGAACAGGCCCAGCGCCACGGGCCGCGGCGCGGGAACGTCGGAGTTGTTCAGGCCCAAGCCAAGTGCGTTGGTGACCGCGTGGTCGGCCAGGTCGATCTGGCTGCGCCTGCCGTCCCAGAGCAGCCAGGTGCTGTTGCCGCTATCGACCAGAATCGCCTGCTTGGCATCGAGTTTGGCCGCCCGCGCGCCACTGCTGTCGGGGCGGCCCGCGATCACCGTGACACCCGTGCTGTGCACGGCGCGCGACGTGCCGCCGATGCCGTCGCACACGGTCCAGTTGGCGTCGCGAGTGGTGTTCTGCACCATGCGCTCCGGCGCGCCGGGAATGCCGACCAGGTTGCCACGCGGAAACCGGTCCAGCTCAGTGCTTTTCACCGTCGCGGGATTCACCGGCTTTCCGACGATCAGCCGGGCCGACGTCAGGTTGAGCACCGGGTGCAGCTGGTCGCCCACCCGTACGTACAGCGCGGCGGTCGATCGATCGGCGAGCACGGCGTTGGTCCCCGCGGTCCCGTTGGGCCGAATGAGCGAGAACACGAAGCAGCCCGCCAAGCCGGTGGCGAGCAAGACCACACCCATCAGCACCGCGCGCGACTGGGTGCGCAGCGGGTCGACGAGCATCCTGGTGTCGTGCAGGGCGATGCCGGACGCGATGCGCCGCATCACGAAGCGCCAGCCGCTGACCTGGTGGCGGGTGACGAAACCGCGCCGGTACTCGACCTTGTCGGGATTGTCGTTGACCGGGGTGCGCGAGGCGAACGAACGCCGCTCGTCCGATTCAGGATTCGTCACGAGGGCACCGACAGTCCGAGGCCGCGCAACAACGGCTCCACCGAGTTCTCGACGTCCTGGTCGATTATCGTCATCAGCTCCTCGTCACTGAATTCCCCGGTTCCGGCGTGGTCCGAATGGTCGAGCCGGAATTCGCGTTCTTCCTCGGAACGTTCGACGATGTTGCGGACGAACCGACCGTTACCGGCGATGTCCAGGTTGCGCCGCGAGATTCCGTTGGCGTCCGGCGTGGACTCGGTGGCCAACTTGGTGAACAACGCCTCCATGTGATCCAGCGCGGCCTGTTCGAAGACGCTGTCGCGCTGCTCTGCCATCTTGGTCGCGATCTCGACGAGCTCCGACGGTGCGTAGGAAGGGAAGTCGATGTTGCGGGTGAAGCGGGAACGCAAGCCCTCGTTGGTGTCCAGGAACTTGTCGAGGTCGGCCCGGTACCCGGCGATGATGACCACCAGCCGGTCGCGGTCGTTCTCCATGCGCGCCAGCAGGGTGTCGATGGCCACCAGTCCGAAGTCGTTCTTGGCGCCCGTGGCCACCAGGGCGTACGCCTCGTCGAGGAACAGCACCCCGTCGAGCGCGCTGTCGATGATCGCGTTGGTTTTGGCCTCGGTCTCGCCGATGTGCTGGCCGATCAGGTCGGCACGGTGCACCTCGCGGATGTTCTCCCGCTTCAAAAGCCCGAGGCCGCAATAGATCTTGGCGACCACGCGGGCGATGGTGGTCTTACCGGTGCCGGGCGGCCCGGCGAAGACGAGGTGGTGGGCGCGCTGGGCGACGGCCAGCCCACGCTGCTTGCGCACGAGCTCCATGGCGACCGAGCTCTTCAACCGGGACACCTGGTTCTTGACCTCGTCCAGGCCGATGAATTCGGCGAGCTGGAGTTCGGCCTCGTGCAGCAGCACGGCCTTGCGCTCGTGGGCCGCGGGGTCGACGAAGTCCTCCGCGCTGGGCTCGGTGTCCGGGTCCCAGGGGTCGGTGCGCGCTTCGATCCGGGCCGCGGTTGTGGTCACGATCCCAAAACTGGTGTCGGACAGGGCCTGCTCGATCTGTTCGTTTTCCGGATGGGCCGCGTACAAGTCCTGCAGCACCTCGCCGGCCGAATCCTCGTCCACGTGCGCGCGCAGCACGAGCGCCTTGGCGAGCGCCCCGTCGACCGCCGCGACCGCGACGGGACCGTCGGGCTCCTCGAGGTACGACAACGCCGGGGCGAACATGCCCAGCCGGGCCAGCGCGGTGCCCAGGGCGACCTTGGCCGCGTGCGAGAAAGCCTCGTCGAGGTCGGCGTCGTTGACGACCGCCGTCAACAACTTGACGACATCCGACCACCGCTCGGCGCGGTAGTTGATGACGACGGCTACCCAGCGGGCTTCGCGCCAAGTGGGGCGGCGCGCCGTCAGGCCGGTGACGATCTGGTCGGCATCGGCGAACCGCCCGGCGGTGGCCAGGGCCGCCGCGTAGGCGAGGTGGAAGTCGTCGGGGGTGGCGGCGCGGAACTGCAGATACAGTCCGGTGTCATAGCGGAACCCGAGCGCCGCCGGCGCCAGGTCGACCTTGCGCTGCAACGCGCCGGCCGTGGTCGCGGTCCGCGACACCGCCTCCAGCACCCGCAGGGACGCATCACCGGCGGCCGCCAGCCCGGTCCAGGCGTCGCACTGGTCGTGGGCGATGCGGGTAAGCGCCCTGAATCCGGACCGCGCGGCGGTCAGGTCGGCGGGGCGCTGGCGTTGGTATACCGAGATGCCGAGCGCGCGGCAGCACGTGGCGAACCGGCTGACGACGTCGCCGTCAACCCTGACGTCCACTCGAGGATTGACGGGTTGAGATGCGAGCACGCCAGTGTCACCGAGTTCCACGGCCACGTCTCTCCATTTGTGTAGCCTCCCCTAACCTGACCCGCCTGAAGTTAGCATTGCATAAGCTAAGTGTCGAGGCGCGAGCGCCCGTCCGACTCACCGCACCACTCCCCGTTCAATGCCGCCAATGAGGATGCTAACCCGCGCGATTAGCCGCATCTTCGGTCCGTTCGCAGCCGCAGCGGGTTGGCAGGCCGTTATCAGCGCCTTCTAAGCGGCCGAGCTTATCGAAAATCATTTTCATTATCAATCCGAGAGGTGCCCACCGCGCCGGTCGGCCGACAAGCGAATAGTCGGACGCCGCAGTCGAAAAGTTCCGGTCCGGGGCACGGCAACCCAGGGCCCCTAGCCCGGCTCCCAGGAGCCCGGCAACATGGGCAGCGTCGGCCCGCCGCCGAACTCGTCGCCGGCCAGCGTCGCCAGGCCCGCTGCGTCGGCGCCGCCCTTGCGCGCCGTTCCGGCGAAACCCAGCGGCCCGGCGCCCCGATCCGACGCGACCGACCTGGGTTCGAGCGGATCCGCCGGTGATCCGGTATCCGGTTCCAGGTCCACGAACTCGTACCCGCGGTAGTGATCTTTCATCGCCGCCCGGCGGCGCCGGCGAGCCCGCTGCGCCGCCGATGCCGACGCCGACGCCGCCGCCCCGGCCGCGGCCGAATCGGGCTCCGACGCCGTACGTTGCGCGCGGCCGCTCGCGCCCGTACCGGAGCCCACGGTCGGACCGCCGACGATGTACGGAAAGGCGGCGCCACCGCCACCGGCGGGTGGCGGCGGTGGGGCTGCGGTTGCCGGCGCCGAGGCCGGCGCGGGTGACGGGGCCACCGACGTCGGGGCAGGAGACGGTGCCGGCGCCGTGGCCGGGGCAGCGCTCACGACGACCGGAGCGCCGCTGACGACGGGCGCATTGGGTGCCGGGGCCACCGCTGCCGGCGCGGCGACGAGAGTTGGGGCTGGCTGGATTCCGGCCATCAGACTCAAGCCTGCTATGCCCCCCGCAAATCCACCCGGCACGATGAACGGGACGGCAGCAAGCTGTGGGAACGCCTGAAGGGCCTCGCCCACGTGGGTGAACTCGTCAGCGATCAGTCCGGCAGGCCCGAAAATGTCTTGCAGCAAATCTTCTATGGCGTCGGCGGGGTCCGTGGGAAACTCCGCCAAGTCTCTTGCGATGGTCTGGAAGATCTCGGTGAATCGGTTGATCCACCAGCTCAGCTGGTACGGGTTGCCGCCGTCGTTGTCGACGATTCCGTCGTCGTCACTGTCTTGGCCGCTGTCGGTGGCCTGCACGATTTGCGGCGCGGGCCCGGTCTGCGGCGTCGACGCCACCGCGGCGGTCGAGACCGCTTGGTACGTGGACATCGTGGTGGCCGCCTGGACCCACATCCGCGCGTAGTCCGCCTCGTTGACCGCGATCGGAATGGTGTTGACGCCGAAGAAGTTCGTCGCCACCAAGGCGCCGTGAACGGTGTGGTTGGCGGCCAGCTCCGGCAGCGTCGGCATGGCCGCCAGCGCCGTGGTGTAGGCCGTCGCGGCGGTCTCGTGCCAGGCAGCGGCCGCCGCACTGTTGGCGCTGGCCCGCATCAGCCAGGCCAGATACGGCGCGTGGGCGGCCGCGTACCTCTCGGCGGTGGGCCCCTCCCACGCCCCGGCCTGCGTCGCGGCCAGCGTCGCGGACAGTTCGTCCGCCGCCGACGCGTAGGTAGTGCTCAGCGAACTCCACGCCGCCGAGCCGGCGAGTAGACCCGCCGGGCCCGGACCGCTGCTCAGCTGAGCCGAGTGGACCTCCGGGGGGAACGCCATCCAGACCGGCGCGGTCATCCCCGGCTACCAGCCGAGCTATCGATAAATGCGCGTAGCGCCATGGCGGGACTCCTCGTCGGGCTGAGGGCGACGTCGTCCGGGCTGTTGGGCGACGCACGGATGAGCCCGGTAGTAGTCGGGGCGCGGCACGCGAAAGTTCCGGCGCGCGGTCAACTCATGGAAAATTCATTGAGAGCCCGGCGGCTCGGAGCTCCCGGCGCTCAGCCCTTGACGGCGCTCACCAGGGTGTTCCGCGCCACCATCGACGCGGCTTCGGCGTGGGCTTCGGGCACCGTCCGGCCGTTTTCGCGAAGGTAGTCGGCCAGCGGGGTGCCGACCGCCGTCCAGCCCCGCTCGCCGAACCATTCGGTGGCGGGCGCGATCCGCTCGTTATAGACGAGCTGATAGAAGGGTCGCTCCGCGCCGTCGGCCATCGCGGCCCGTTCTTCCTCGCGTTTCGCCTCGAATTCGTGCTGGTCGAGCGGCGCGCCGTCCTCGACGGCGACGTGACTGCCCGGGGCGGCCAGGCCGTCGACGCCCGTGAACAGTTGCCCCTGCGCGGCGGCCGGGAGGTAGATGAGCAGGCCTTCGGCTATCCAGGCCGAGGGCTTGGTGGCGTCAAAGCCGCTGTCGCGCAGCGCTTGCGGCCAATCGTCCCGCAGGTCGACCGCAATCTCCCGGCGCTCGGCCTTCGGTTCTGCGGCGTGGTCGGCGAGCACCCTGCGCTTGAATTCGAGGACCTGCGGCTGGTCCAGTTCGAAGATGGTGGTCCCGGCCGCCCAGTCCAGGCGGTAGGCGCGGGAGTCCAGTCCCGCCGCCAGGATCACTACCTGACGCACGCCCGCGCCGGCGGCCCGGCGGAAATACCCGTCGAAGTATTTGGTGCGTGCGCCCTGGAAATTGACGAAGTGCTGGCCCCAGTCCGGGGTCTTCAGTTGGTGGTCGGGCAGCTTGCCGTCCAGAACGTCGGCCGCCCACCCGCCCACGGCACGGCAGAACACTTCCGCGTAGGGGTCGACGACCAGAGGGTCCGGCTTCTGCGCCTCCAGGGCTCGGGCGGTCGCCACGAATAACGCCGTCGAACCGACACTTGTTGTGATGTCCCAGGTATCGCCTTCGCTACGCACGAAGCCGACTTTACCGGCGCCCGCTGCCGGGCGGCGCGCCGCTTCAACGGATTTGGTTGCTGAGCTTGGTGACGAGCGCTGTGTTGAGGTAGCTGGTGGCCGCGGCGCCGCGGTCACCGCCGTGCAGGCCGGCGTCGCGCACGTCTTGTCCGACCCAGCCGGTTACGGCGCCAAGAACGTCAGCGACGTCACCCCCAACGACGGACAGAACCCACCGTGAGCAAGGGGGGCCTTCACCTGCCAGGCAACCATCGACCACCTCAAGCACCAGTTCCTGGTCACCTTCACGGACGACACGGGCAGCTACGAAGTCAGTGCCCCGAAAGGGACGAAGATCTGAACGTTCGCGACGAGGGGCCGCCGCTAAACCGGTTGGCATCCCGGCGGCGACCCCTGCTACTTTTTCCAGACCGTGCGAGAGGACTAGGAGGTGGTACCCGTGAACATATCGACGTGGGTGCTCCTCTTCGGGGTCACGGTCGGGCGATAGGTCGTCCGGGAGCGCCGTTCAACGAGCACTCCCGAAAGGCACGGCCATGCACTTCATTTCAGAACAGCGCCTCGACGACGGCTGCCTCGAACGTGAATTCACCCTCGGCGATATCCCCGGCATCCTGTGGACGCCCACTTCCTCACCAGCGCCGCTGATCCTGCTCGGTCACCCGGGCGGACTGCGCACCATATACCCACGGCTGGCGAGCCGAGCCCGCCGCTCCTCGGCGGACGGCTTTGCCGCGGCCGCCATCGAGCTTCCCGGTAGCGGTGACCGCCCCCGGTCGGCCGACGCCGAGCAGGCCCGCGCCGATTTGAACAGGGCGTTGGCGGGCGGGGAGCCGGTCGACGAGTTCGTCGACCGGCTGGTGATCCCGCTCGTCGAGAAGGCGGTCCCGGAATGGCAGTTCACCCTCGACGCACTCCTTTCACTACCCGAGGTCGAGGGACCGGTCGGGTACTCCGGCGGGGTGATCGCCATCGGTATCCGGCTCGCACTGGTCGAACCGCGCATCGCGGCCGCCGGACTGTTCGCCGGGAGTTTCGTGCCTCGCTCCCTGTTCGACGAAGCCCGCCGGGTCACGATTCCACTGCACGTGGTGCTGCAGTGGGACGACGAGGGAAACGACCGGCAGCTGGCACTGGACCTGTTCGACGCCTTCGGCTCCCGAGAGAAGACGCTGCATGCCAACATGGGCGGACACGCCGGCGTCCCGCACTTCGCGGCGGACGACGCGGCCCGATTCTTCGTCCGACACCTTAGGCCGGGCCGACGCGCCTGCGGCAGACCCTAACGCTGCGTACGCTACCGCGTGTCGCTGCTACCCTCGGCGTCCCAGGTGCGCGGCATCATGGGAACCGTTGGGCCGCAACTGAATTCGCCTTCGGCCAGGGTGGCCAATCCTGCGGGGGCCGCCTCCCGGTGCGCCGTCCCGACGAACCCCAGACGCCCGGCGCCGCGGCCCGACGCAGCCGAGGCCGACTCGTCGCCCGGCGTTACCCAATCCGGATCGACGTCGACGTTCATGTCCGCGAACTCGTCGCCGTAGTCGCGCTGGGCAGCCCGCCTACGACGGCGCGCCCTGGCCTGCCCCCGCGCCAGCGCGGCCGCCGCGGCGGAGGCGCTATCGGGTTCCGGCGCTTTCCTTTTGGCGCTCGAGCCGGCGCCGGCACTCATCCCGGAGCCGGAACCGATGCCCGGCGGAGCGACCACATAAGGCGGCGCGAAACCCGCCGGGTGCGGGGGCGGCGGGGAAGGCGGCGCGGGGCTGGCAACGCTGCTCGCGGTCGGAGCCGGTGCAGTCGCCGGCACCGAGGCGGGGGCTGGGGCGGGGGCGACGGTGGTCGGTGCCAGCGCGACGGCCGGCATCGGGC
>NZ_LZJZ01000035.1 GCF_001667585.1 Mycobacterium sp. E2733 | reverse complement strand
GTTCACGGCCGCGGTCGAATTGTCTTCCTTGGTGACCCGGATGGAGTTGCCCGGCACCGCCGCCCCCGCCCAAGGACTACGTCGAGGGGATGGTCGAGTCGGTGTCGGGCGGGACGATTCAGCTCAGGACACGAACCGGAAGCGCGACGGTGGACTTCAGCCCGTCGACGCCGGTCTTCCAGGTCACCCCGGCCGGGCTGACCGACGTCACGCCGGGTAGTTGCGTCAACGTGAAGGCCACGCCGCAGAGCACGCCCACCGATGCCACCGCGCAGGCGGTGACGATCACCTCGGCCGTCGACGGCAAGTGCCCGCCGCCCCCCGGCTTCTACGGCACGGTGGCCTCGGTGTCGGGGAACACGATCGTCGTCAACAGCATCGGTCCCGGCGGTAAGCCCACCCCCACCAATGTGACCGTCAACGACTCGACGTCCTACAAGAAGCAGACGGCCTCCAACACGCAGGCGATCGTGAACGGCACCTGCATGGGCGCTCAGGGAACCAACGACGGCGGAGCGTTACAGGCGATGACGATCAGCCTGGAGCAATGCCCGCCGATGGGCGGCCCGCACCACCATCTGCACATCCCGCACCTGCCACGCCTGCATCTCTAGGGGTCTTGCGGGACCGTTGTCGATCAGACGGTGAAGCCCAGCGCGCGCAACTGCTCGCGCCCGTCTTCGGTGATCTTGTCGGGGCCCCACGGCGGGTTCCACACCCAGTTGATCCGCAGCTCGTCGACCAGCCCGCTGCTGACGAGCGCGCTGCGTGACTGGTCCTCGATGACGTCGGTCAGCGGGCAGGCCGCCGAGGTCAAGGTCATGTCGATCAGGGCGACCGTTCCCTCCTCGCCCTCTTCCACGTTGAGGCCGTAGACCAGTCCGAGATCGACGACGTTGATGCCCAACTCGGGGTCGACGACGTCGCGCATCGCCTCCTCGAGGTCGGCAAGAAATTCGTCATCCGGTGCGGCGGTCTCGCTCATTTTCTTCCTCCTCGAAGTCCGCGCCCCTGTCAGTGCAAGCCTGCGCCAAGGCGTCCTTGAACGCCATCCAGCCCAGCAGTGCGCATTTCACCCGGGCCGGATATTTCGCCACCCCGGCGAACGCGATCCCGTCGCCGAGGATGTCCTCGTCGCCCTCGATGGTGCCGCGCGAGGACACCATCTCGGTGAACGCGGTGACGGTGTTCAGCGCCTCGGGTACCGTCTGACCGATCACCTGCTGGGTGAGCACCGAGGTGGCCGCTTGGCTGATCGAACAGCCTTGGCCGTCATAGGAGACGTCCGCGACGCGCTGACCGTCATCGGACAGCGCGACCCGCAGCGTCACCTCGTCACCGCAAACCGGGTTGACGTGGTGGACCTGCGCGCCGAACGGCTCCCGCAGCCCGCGGTGCTGCGGATGCTTGTAGTGATCGAGGATCACGTCCTGATACATCTGCTCGAGGCGCACTGTCATTGTCTCCCAAAGAATTTCAGTGCGCGCCGCACTCCGGTCAGCAGACGCTCGACCTCGTCGGGGGTGTTGTACAGGGCGAACGATGCCCTGGCGGTGGCCGCCACGCCGAACCGGCGGTGCAGCGGCATCGCGCAGTGATGCCCCACGCGTACCGCGACGCCCTCATCGTCGAGCACCTGCCCGACGTCGTGGGCGTGCACGCCGTCGACGACGAAAGAGACGGGCGAGCCACGGTTTTCCATGGCGGTCGGCCCGATGATCCGCACCCCGTCGATGCCCGAAAGACCCTCGATGGCCGCGGCAACCAGCCGGCGCTCGTGCGCCTCGACGGCGCCCATGCCGATGGCGTCCAGATACCGCGCGGCCGCGCCCAACCCGACCACCTGGGAGGTCATCGGCGTGCCTGCCTCGAACCGTTGCGGCGCGGGCGCGTAGGTCGACGCCTCCATGGTCACCGTCTCGATCATCGACCCACCCGTCAGGAACGGCGGCAGCTTCGACAACAGCTCTCGACGGGCATAGAGCACGCCCACCCCGTTGGGGGCCAACATCTTATGACCGGAGAAAGCGGCGAAGTCGACGCCGAGCGCGTGCAGGTCGACTGGCTCGTGGGGCACCGACTGGCAGGCGTCCAGCACCGTCACGGCGCCCACCGCGCTGGCGCGGCCGACCAGCTCGGCCACCGGCGCCACCGCGCCGGTTACGTTCGAATGATGGCTGAAAGCAACGACTTTCACGCGCTCGTCGAGCTCCAGCGAGTCCAGGTCGATGCGCCCGTCCTCGGTCACCCCGAACCAGCGCAGGGTGGTGCCGCTGCGGCGGGCCAGCTCCTGCCACGGGACGATGTTGGCGTGGTGCTCCAACTCGGTGGTGACAATGACGTCACCCTCTCCCACGGCCCGGCCGAACCGCTTGTCGCCCAGCACATATGACGCCAGGTTCAGCGCCTCGGTGGCGTTGCGGGTGAACACCAGCTCGTCGGCACCGGCGCCGACGAACGCGGCAATGTCCGCGCGGCCCCGCTCGTAGGCGTCGGTCGCCTCCTCCATCAGCTGGTGCGCACCGCGGTGCACCGCGCCGTTGGAGGTGATCAGGAATTCGCGTTCGGCGTCGAGCACCTGCAGCGGGCGCTGGGAGGTCGCGCCGGAATCCAGGTACGCCAATTGCTTTCCGCCGCGCATCACGCGCTTCAAGATGGGGAAGTCGGCGCGGATCGCGTCGACGTCCAGTGGTCTCCCGGCCATGCTTACGCCCCCGCGGCCGCCGCTTCGGTGAAGCGCACGTAGCCGTTCTCCTCGAGTTCGTCGGCCAGCTCCGGCCCGCCGGATTCGACGATCCGGCCCCCGACGAACACGTGCACGAATTGCGGCCGGATGTAGCGCAGGATCCGGGTGTAGTGGGTGATGAGCAGGATGCCGCCGTGCTCGGCCTCCGCGTAGCGATTCACGCCCTCACTGACCACCCGCAGCGCGTCCACGTCCAGACCGGAGTCGGTCTCGTCGAGGATGGCGATCTTGGGCTTGAGCAATCCCAGCTGCAGGATCTCGTGGCGCTTCTTCTCGCCGCCGGAAAACCCTTCATTGACGCTGCGTTCGGCGAACGCCGGGTCGATGTCGAGGTCGGCCATGGCGGCCTTGACCTCCTTGACCCAGTGCCGCAGTTTCGGCGGCTCCCCGCGGACGGCGGTCGCGGCGCTGCGCAGGAAGTTCGACATCGACACGCCAGGCACCTCGACGGGGTACTGCATGGCCAGGAACAACCCGGCGCGGGCGCGTTCATCGACGCTCATGTCCAGGACGTTCTGGCCGTCAAGCGTGATCGACCCCGACGTCACCCGGTACTTCGGGTGACCGGCGATGGCGTAGGACAGCGTGGACTTGCCCGAGCCGTTGGGCCCCATCACCGCGTGCGTCTCACCGGAATTCACGGTCAGGTTCACGCCCTTGAGGATGGGAATCTCGCGGCTCCCCTCGGGCGCGTTGGGGTCTTCGACGCTGACGTGCAGGTCTTTGATCTCGAGTGTGGTCATAGGGCCGTTGTCTTCTCCGTGATTTCCAGTTCGTGTTCGATGGCCGCGGTCAGGCGCTCCCGGATCTCGGGCACGGCGATCTTCGAGATGATCTCGCCGAAGAAACCCCGCACCACCAGCCGGCGCGCCTGGTCTTCGGGGATGCCGCGGGCCCGCAGGTAGAACAGTTGCTCGTCGTCGAACCGTCCGGTGGCGCTGGCGTGTCCGGCGCCGACGATCTCGCCGGTCTCGATCTCCAGGTTGGGCACCGAGTCGGCGCGCGCCCCGTCGGTGAGCACGAGGTTGCGGTTCACCTCGAAGGTCTCGGTGTCGGTAGCCTCGGCGCGGATCAGCACGTCGCCCACCCAGACGGTGTGCGCGTCCGGCCGTTGCGATGCCGGATCCCCTTGCAGCGCACCCTTGTAGAGCACGTTCGACTTGCAGTTGGGTTGCGCGTGGTCGACCAGCAGCCGTGACTCGAGGTGCTGCCCGTCGTCGGCGAAGTACAACCCGAGCAGCTCCGCGTCCCCGCCCGGCGCGGCGTAGCGCACGTTGGCCGACATCCGCACCACCTCGCCGCCCAGGGTGACGGCGACGTGCCGCAGCACCGCGTCCTTGCCCAGCCTGGCGTGCTGCGCGGACAGGTGCACCATGTCGTCGGCCCAGTCCGCGATCCACACGACGGTGAGCCGGGCGGCGTCGTCGACGATGAATTCGACGTTGTCGGCGTACGTTCCGCTCCCCCGATGGTCGATCACCACGACCGCCTCGCCGAGTTCGGCGACGCTGATTTGCAGGTGCCCGTAGGCCACCGCGCCGGCGCCGGGGCCCGTCACGGTGATGTTGACCGGCTCGGCGATCTGCGTGTCACGCCCGACGCTCACCAGCGTCGCGGAGTTGAACGACGAAAACGCTTGCGCCGCAACGCGGTCAGCGGGCACGCCGCCCCGGCCGAGCCGCTCGTCGCCGCGGCGGACGGTCTCGACCTGTACGCCCGGTTGCTCGCCGACGTTGATTTCCGCCTTGCCGGTGGCTTGAGCCGAGCCGTCGTGCAGCCCGCGCAGCCGCCGCAGCGGGGTGAACCGCCAGATTTCGTCGCGGCCGCTGGGCACCTCGAACGCGTCCACGTCGAAGGACGCGAACAGCTCGCCCTTGTTCAGGGCAGCAGCAGCAGTCGTCATCCGACCGCGCCCTCCATCTGCAACTCGATGAGCCGGTTGAGCTCGAGGGCGTATTCCATGGGCAGTTCCTTGGCGATCGGCTCGACGAAGCCGCGTACCACCATCGCCATCGCCTCGTCCTCGGTCAGTCCGCGGCTCATCAGGTAGAACAACTGGTTGTCGCTGACCTTGGACACGGTGGCCTCGTGGCCCATCGTGACGTCGTCCTCGCGGATGTCGACGTAGGGGTAGGTGTCGCTGCGGCTGATCGTATCGACCAGCAGCGCATCGCATTTCACGCTGGAACGCGACCCGTGTGCACCCTTGTTCACCTGGACGAGACCGCGGTAGGAGGTGCGGCCGCCGCCGCGGGCCACCGACTTCGAGACGATGTTGCTCGACGTGTTCGGCGCCAGGTGCAGCATCTTGGCGCCGGCGTCCTGGTGCTGGCCCTCGCCGGCGAAGGCGACCGACAGCACCTCGCCCTTGGCATGCTCGCCGGTCATCCAGACGGCCGGGTACTTCATCGTGACCTTGGACCCGATGTTGCCGTCGACCCACTCCATAGTGGCGCCGGCCTCGGCGCGGGCGCGCTTGGTGACCAGGTTGTAGACGTTGTTCGACCAGTTCTGGATCGTGGTGTAACGGCAACGGCCGCCAGGCTTTACGATGATCTCCACCACCGCCGAGTGCAGTGAGTCCGACGTGTAGATGGGCGCGGTGCAGCCCTCCACGTAATGCACGTAAGCGTTTTCGTCGACGATGATCAGCGTGCGCTCGAACTGGCCCATGTTCTCGGTGTTGATGCGGAAGTAGGCCTGCAGCGGGATGTCGACGTGCACGCCGGGCGGCACGTAGATGAACGAACCGCCACTCCACACCGCGGTGTTGAGCGCGGAGAACTTGTTGTCGCCGGCCGGGATCACGGTGCCGAAGTACTGCTTGAAAAGGTCCTCGTGCTCACGCAGGCCGGTGTCGGTGTCCACGAAGATAACGCCCTGGGCCTCCAGGTCCTCGCGGATCTGGTGGTACACCACCTCGGACTCGTACTGGGCCGCGACACCGGCGACCAAACGCTGCTTCTCGGCCTCCGGGATGCCCAGCCTGTCGTAGGTGTTCCGGATGTCCTCGGGCAGGTCTTCCCAAGAGGCGGCCTGCTTTTCGGTGGAGCGCACGAAGTACTTGATGTTGTCGAAGTCGATGCCCCCGAGGTTCGAGCCCCACGTCGGCATCGGCTTGCGCTCGAAGATGCGCAACGCCTTCAGCCGCGCCTGCAGCATCCATTCGGACTCGCTCTTCTTCGACGAGATGTCGCGGACGACCGCCTCCGACAGCCCGCGCTGGGCGCTGGCCCCCGCGACGTCGGTGTCCGCCCAGCCGTAGCCGTAGCGGCCCAGCGAGGCGATCGCCTGCTCCTGGGTCAACGGCGCTGCAGTGGCCTGTTGGGCCTCTGGCGTGAGGGTCATAACGACGCTCCTTCGATGCTCGTGGTGTCGGTCATATAGCCCCGCTCCTCCTCATCGCTACGCTCTGCATCGTCGCCGGCGCGGCGCGGGCTGGGCGCCTTCGGACTAGGGACAGTCAGGGGTACGTGGGTGGTGCAGGCGCAGTCACCGTTGACGATGGTCGCCAACCGCTGCACGTGGGTCCCGAGCACCTCGGCCATCGCCTGCTGCTCGGCTTCACACAACTCGGGAAATTCCTCCGCGACGTGCGACACCGGGCAGTGGTGCTGGCAGATCTGCACGCCGTGGATCGGGCCGCCCACCCGCGTCGTGGTGGCGACGTAACCCGCCTTGGTCAGCGCGCCGGCCACCCGCTCGGCGGCCGCTTCGACTTCGGCGTCGTCGTCGCCCTCGGCCGACGCTACGCCGGCCAGGATCGAGTCGATCCGTTGCCGAGCGAACGTGCGGACGGCGTCCTCGCCGCCGATCTCCCGCAGCTGCCGCATGGCCGCCGACGCGAGGTCGTCGTAGGCGTGCTCAAGCTTGGCGCGACCGGCCGCCGTGAGCCGGAAACGCTTGGCCGGGCGCCCGCGCCCGACCTGCTGCCAGGACGCGGCGGGCACCGACTCGGCGTCGCCCGCCTCGATCAGGGCATCGAGATGGCGCCGCACACCGGCGGCCGCCAACCCGAGCCGGTCGCCGATCTCGCCCGCGGTGATCGACCCGGACTCCACCAGCAAGCGCACGATGGCGCGCCGGGTGTGACCATCCCGCACCGCGGCGGCCGCCGCACCCACGGCAGCGTCGTCGAGATCGGTCCGGATTTTCACAACACCAGTGTGACGCAATTCCGGGGATCGGTCTACCAAGGGTGCCCTGAGCGGGCGTTGCGCTGGTCACACTGAGTGGGACGCGCGGCGACACGGTACGCCCGGCTCCGCCGCGCTTGCGATCGCCGCTGTGTTGACCCCGGCGGCTACGCTGCTCAGATGGCTGACCGCCACCACGCGCTGAGCTCGTCGATCGCCAGCCTGCATGGCGACGAGCAGGCGGTAGGCACGCCGCTGAACGATACAGAGCTCACCGCGCTGCAGCGCACCCGCCTGTTCGGGGCCACCGGCACCATTTTGATGGCGATCGGCGCGCTGGGCGCCGGGGCCCGGCCCGTCGTGCAGGACCCCACGTTTGGGGTGCGGTTGCTCAACCTGCCGTCGCGGATCCAGACGGTGTCGCTGACGATGACGACCACCGGCGCGGTCATGATGGCGCTGGCCTGGCTGATGCTCGGCCGGTTCGCGCTGGGCAGCAGGCGAATGTCGCGCGGCGACCTGGACCGCACCCTGCTGCTGTGGACGTTGCCGCTGCTGATCGCGCCGCCGATGTACAGCAAGGACGTCTACTCCTACCTGGCCCAGAGCCAGATCTCTTTGGAAGGGCTCGACCCCTACCGGGTGGGTCCGGCGTCCGGACTCGGGCTGTCCCACGTCTTCACGCTGTCGGTCCCCACCCTGTGGCGCGAGACGCCGGCGCCCTACGGCCCGCTCTTTTTGTGGATCGGGCGCGGCATCTCGGCGCTCACCGGGGAGAACATCGTCGCCGCCGTGCTGTGTCACCGGCTGGTCGAGCTGATCGGCGTGGGGTTGATCGTGTGGGCGACCCCGCGGCTGGCCCGGCGGTGCGGCGTCGCCGAGGTCAGCGCGCTGTGGCTGGGCGCCGCTAATCCGTTGCTGATCATGCATCTGGTGGCCGGCGTGCACAACGAGGCGCTGATGCTCGGCCTGATGCTGGCAGGGGCGGAGTTCGCGCTGCGGGGCACCGATTCGCCGCGGCTGTTCCCGGCCTCGTGGCGGCCGGGCCCGGATTGGGAGCCGCTGGGCATGCTGTTGGCCGGCGCCGTCCTGATCACGCTGTCGTCGCAGGTGAAGCTGCCGTCGCTGCTGGCTCTCGGGTTCGTCACGATGGCGCTGGCCTATCGCTGCGGGGGGAACCTGCGGGCGCTGCTGCTGGCTGGCGGCGCGATGAGCGCGCTGTCACTGGCGGTGATGGCGGTGGTCGGCTGGGCCAGCGGCCTCGGGTTCGGCTGGATCTACACGCTGGGCACCGCCAACGTGGTTCGCAGCTGGATGTCGCCGCCGACCCTGCTCGCCCTTGGCACCGGCCAGGTGGGGATTCTGCTCGGTCTCGGCGATCACACCACCGCGGTGTTGGGACTCACCCGCGCCATCGGCGTGCTGATCATCATGGTGATGGTGGGCTGGTTGCTGCTGGCGGTCTTTCGCGGCCGGTTGCATCCGGTCGGTGGCCTCGGCGTGGCGCTGGGCGTCACCGTGTTGCTGTTTCCGGTCGTGCAGCCCTGGTATCTGTTGTGGGCGATCATTCCGCTGGCCGCCTGGGCGACCCGCAGCGGGTTCCGGGCGGCGGTCATCGTCATCACCCTCGTCGTCGGCATCTTCGGCCCGACGGCCAACGGGGACCGCTTCGCTTTGTTCCAGATCGTGGACGCCACCCTGGCCAGCACCGTCATCGTGGCGGCGCTCATCGCGCTGACGTACACCCGGTTGCCGTGGCGGCGGCTTCCGGGTGAGGGCGCCGAAACGCCGGAGGCGGCCGTCGGAACCGCGCCCGCGCCCGACGCCGCTCAGGCCCCCCGGCCGGCCACTGTGCCTGACGCCTACGCTGATTCCACGTGAGCTCGGACGTTCCTGAAACAGTCGTGCGACTGCGCGGGGTGAGCAAGCACTACGGATCGACCACGGCCGTCGCCAATCTCGACCTCGAGGTGCACGCCGCCGAAGTGCTCGCGCTGCTGGGCCCCAACGGCGCCGGCAAGACCACGACGGTCGAAATGTGCGAGGGCTTCGTGCGCCCGGACGCCGGCACCATCGAGGTGCTCGGGCTGGACCCGATCGCCGACAACGCCCGCCTGCGCACCCGCATCGGGGTGATGTTGCAGGGCGGTGGCGGCTACCCCAGCGCACGTGCGGGCGAAATGCTCAACCTGGTCGCCTCCTACGCCGCCGACCCTCTGGACCCGGCGTGGCTGCTCGACACCCTGGGCCTCACCGATGCCGCCCGCACCACCTACCGACGGCTGTCCGGCGGCCAGCAGCAGCGGCTCGCGCTGGCCTGCGCGCTGGTCGGCCGGCCCGAACTGGTCTTCCTGGACGAACCGACCGCGGGCATGGACGCGCACGCCCGGCTGCTGGTGTGGGAATTGATCGACGCTCTGCGCCGCGACGGCGTGACGGTGCTGCTGACCACCCACCAACTCAAGGAGGCCGAGGAGCTCGCCGATCGGCTGGTCATCATCGACCACGGGAAAACGGTGGCCGCCGGCACGCCGGCCGAGCTGATGCGCACCGGCGCCAAGGACGAGCTGCGTTTCACCGCGCCGCCGCGGCTCGACCTGTCCCTGCTGACCGCCGCCCTGCCGGAGGACTACCGCGCCAGCGAGGTGACACCGGGCGAGTACCTGGTCGAGGGCCCCGTCGACCCGCAGGTGCTGGCCACCGTGACGGCGTGGTGTGCGCGCATCGACGTGCTGGCCACCGACATGCGCGTCGAGCAGCGCAGCCTCGAGGACGTGTTCCTCGACCTCACCGGCAGGAAGTTGCGGCCTTGAATCTGGACAAGACCCAATCGAACGTCTTTCCCGCGGGCACCTTCACCCCCGACCCGCGGCCCAACGCCGTGCCCAGGATGCTGGCCGCGCAGTTCGGCCTCGAGCTCAAGCTGCTGCTGCGCAACGGCGAGCAGCTCCTGCTGACCATGTTCATCCCGATCACGCTTTTGATCGGGCTCACGCTGCTGCCGTTCGGCTCCTTCGGGCACAACCGCGCCGCCACCTTCGTGCCGGCCATCATGGCCCTCGCTGTCATCTCGACCGCCTTCACCGGGCAGGCCATCGCGGTCGCGTTCGACCGCCGCTACGGCGCGCTCAAGCGGTTGGGCGCGACCCCGCTGCCGGTCTGGGGCATCATCGCCGGCAAGTCGCTGGCCGTGGTCACCGTGGTGTTCCTGCAGGCAATCCTGTTGGGCGCCATCGGGTTTGTGCTGGGCTGGCGGCCCGCCCTGGCCGCATTGGCATTGGGTGCGGCGGTCATCGCGCTGGGCACCGCCGGCTTCACCGCCCTCGGACTGTTGCTCGGGGGGACGTTGCGGGCCGAGATCGTGCTCGCGGTCGCCAACCTGCTGTGGTTCGTCTTCGCCGGGCTCGGCGCGCTGACGGTGGAATCCGGGATGATCCCGACCGGCGTCAAGTGGGCGGCCCGGCTCACCCCGTCGGGCGCGCTGACCGAGGCCCTGTCGCGGGCGATGGTCCTGTCGGTGGACTGGTTCGGCGTCGTCGTCCTGGCGGTGTGGGGGGCGCTGGCCGCGCTGGCCGCGCTGCGCTGGTTCCGGTTCACCTGACGCGCCGGCTCACGGCACGTAAATCTCGGCGACGCCAGGGCTTACTACAGGACGTAGTTTTCGTTGGCCTACCATCGGGCCATGCCCGTGGGACGGACGCTGATGCGGCTGGTGGACCTACTCCCCAACCCGAGCGTGCGTGTCCAGCGCTTCATCGCCGCGGCCGTCATCCTGACCCAGGGCGGCATCGCCGTCACCGGGGCGATCGTCCGCGTCACCGCGTCGGGGCTGGGCTGTCCCACCTGGCCGCAGTGCTTTCCGGGCAGCTTCGTCCCGGTCGCGCACGCCGAGGTGCCGCGCATTCACCAGGCGGTCGAGTTCGGCAATCGCATGATCACCTTCGCGGTGGTCGTCGCCGCGGCGCTGGCCGTGCTGGCCGTGACCCGGGCCCGGCGACGCGGGGAAGTCCTGGTGTACGCGTGGCTGATGCCGGTGTCGACGGTCGTCCAGGCGGTCATCGGCGGCATCACCGTGCGCACCGGCCTGCTGTGGTGGACGGTGGCCGTCCACCTGCTCACCTCGATGACGATGGTGTGGCTGTCGGTGCTGCTCTACGTCAAGATCGGCGAGCCCGACGACGGAGTTGTGCAGCGACGTGTGGCCAGGCCGTTGCGCGCCCTGACGGCGCTGATCGGTCTGGATCTGGCCGTGGTGCTGGTCACCGGCACGCTGGTGACGGCCGCCGGCCCGCACGCCGGTGACCGCAGCCCCACCCGCACGGTGCCGCGGCTCAAGGTCGCCGTCGACACCCTGGTGCACGCGCACTCCTCGCTGCTGGTCGCCTACCTCGCCCTGCTGGTCGGGCTGGGCTTCGGTTTGCTGGCGGTGCGCGCCGCGCGACCCATCCTGCGGCGGCTGATCGTGCTGCTCGCCCTGGTGTGCGCGCAGGCCGCCGTCGGCACCGCCCAGTACTTCACCGGGGTACCCGCGGCGCTGGTCGCCCTGCACGTGGCCGGCGCGGCGGCGTGCACCGCGGCGACCGCCGCGCTATGGGCGTCGATGCGAGAGCGGGCCGAGCCCGAGCCGCTCGCAGGCTGACTCCACGGCCAGCGCGAACCCGCGCTGGGCCCGCTCGCGGGTAGCGGCGTCGAGGTGCGGCCAGCCCAGCGACGGCGCGACGAGGTCGAGACCCACCAGCCGGTCCCCGGTCACGTCGGCGCGCGCGTACAGCAGCTCGCGCGCGCCGATTCCGGCGCGGTCGGCGGCCGAGGCGATCGCCGCGTAGCCGAGGTCCCACGCTTCGAACTCCGGCTCGTCCGGCCAGGCGTGCGACTGCTTGCCGCCCAGGAAGATCAACGCCGACTGCGCCACGGGCCGGCCGGGCGGCCCGTCAAGCACGGTCGGCACCCCGTCGTTCGCCATGTCGCGCAGATACCCGTCCTCGAGGTTCCAAGCGATCGCGTCGGGCGGGTTGAGCAGGTGGCGCACCCGCCGCATCCAGCCGAGGAACTCGTCGCGCCGGTCCGTGGTGGCACGCAGAATCACCAGGTCGGCGCCGAGAGTCTCGGGATCGTCCCAGGACCGCCAGCGGGCATGCAGCCCACGAGTTCGCAACGCGGGAACCAGCCCCGTGTCGTCGGGGTTGCCGCCCGCGTGCCCGGGCGGCCCCGCCAGCACAATGCGGGGATGGAAGATGTCCGGACGGGCGAGTTTCATGCCCGGGCATGATAAGCACATGCACGCAATCGAAGTCAGCGAGACCGGCGGCCCCGAGGTGCTGCGCTACGTCGACGCGCCACAGCCCGCGCCCGGGCCCGGCGAGGTGTTGATCAAGGCCGAGGCGATCGGTGTCAACTACATCGACACCTACTTCCGCTCGGGGCAGTACCCGCGTGAGCTGCCGTTCATCCTCGGTTCCGAACTGTGCGGCACCGTCGAGGCGACCGGTGACGGCGTCGACGGCTTCCGGGTGGGCGACCGCGTGGTCAGCGCGTCGGCGTCCGGCGGTTACGCCGAGTACGCCATTGCTACAGCGTTTTTGACGGCACACGTACCGGACGGGGTGAATTCCGACGTGGCCGCGTCGGTGCTGCTGAAGGGCCTGACCGCGCACTACCTGTTGAAGTCGGTGTATCCGGTGCAGGCGGGCGACACGGTGCTGGTGCACGCCGGAGCGGGCGGCGTCGGGCTGATCCTGACGCAATGGGCCACCAGCCTGGGCGTGCGGGTGATCACGACTGTGTCCACACCGGCCAAGGCGGAACTGTCCCGACAGGCCGGCGCCACCGACGTGCTCGATTACCCGCGCGACGACCCCAGCGAGTTCGGCAGGCAGATCCGCGATCTAACCGATGGTGTGGGTGTGGCAGCGGTCTACGACGGGGTTGGGGCCGACACGTTCGATGCCAGCCTGGCCAGCCTCGCCATCCGGGGGACGCTCGCGTTGTTCGGTGCCGCCAGTGGACCGGTACCCCCGGTGGACCCGCAGCGCCTCAACACCGCCGGCTCCGTGTACCTGACTCGGCCGATGCTCGCCCACTTCACCCGTAGTGAACAGGAATTCGCTTGGCGCGCAGGGGAATTGTTCGATTCCGTCGTCACGGGCTCGATCAGCGTCACCGTGAGCCGGCGTTACCCACTGGCCGACGCCGCCTGGGCCCACCGCGACCTGCAAGGGCGTAAGACGGTCGGCTCGGTCGTGCTGGTGCCATAGGCTTTCAGGTGAATCGAACCACGCTGCCCGGCATTAACCGTTCCACTCGTCCGCGGCACTCGACTTCGACCGGTGGCACATCGCGTGGGTCGACGCTGATCTCCGCACCCTTACCGCTGACCCGCACGTGCAGGTGGCTACCTCGGTAATGAATCGGAAAGCCTAGTGGCCCAAGGAATTCCGGCCATTGCGGAGACAGTACGATGCGATTACTACGGATCTCCAGACCGGTGAAGCACCGCTGCACGAAGTCGACGCTGCCGGCCATCGCGGCCAGGTGAACACCTTCGGAAGTGGTGCCGCCCTGGATGTCGGAGATATCGGATGCGAGCGCTTTCTGGAAGAACTCCAGCGCGCGGTCGCGATTGGCCCGGGCCAGCACCCATGCGTGGACGACCGCACTCAATGTCGACCCGTCTGAGGTGCGAGCCAGGTAGTAGTCCACCATCTCGGGGATCTTGGCGGGGGCCAAGTGGTAGCCGAGCCGGCCTAACAGCTCACGCAGTTCGTCCGATGACAGCAGGTAGAGCAGCATCAGCGCGTCGGCCTGCTTGGACGCTTGGTACCGGTTGACGTCGTCACCCTCGGCTTCAAGAATGCGGTCGAGGCGCTGGATGTTGCCGTAGCGCTCCCGGTAGGCATCCCAATCCAGTTCCGCCAGTTCCTCATATCCTTCGAACTGGCTGATCATGCCATCGTGGAAGGGGACGAACATGCGCCGGCTGACGTGGTCCCACTGGGTCAGCTCGTCGTCGGTCAGTTCGAGCCTCTCCCGCAAATCCAACCGGTTGGGCAGCGGCATCAGCTCGAGCGCTTCGATAGCCCGCAGGATCACCCAGGCCGCCATCACGTTCGTGTACGCGTTGTTGTTCACCCCCTCATATGGCCGGTCCGGATAGCCTGCGTGGAATTCGTCGGGTCCGACGACCCCGTTGATGCTGTAGCGATCTCGGTCGGAGTCGTAAGTGGCCCTGCTCGCCCAGAACCGGGCTATCTCGGCCAGCATCTCGGTCCCGTAGTCGATCAGGTACGCCAGATCGCCGGTGGCTTGGTAGAACTGCCACACGTTGTAGGCGACGGCGATGCCGATGTGGTGCGCGCGATGGCTGGGATCGGGCAGCCACCGGCCCGATTGCGGATTCAGGTGTCGCTCCGGACTTTCCTCGCGCCCATCGCTGCCGGACTGCCACGGGTACATCGCGCCGCGGTAACCGGCCAGCTTGGCGAGGCGGCGGGCCTCCATCAGCCGGCGATATCGGTAGCGCAGCAGCGATCGGGTGACCGTGGGCACTCTCAGATTCAATACCTGGAAGATGAATAGCTCGTCCCAGAAAATGTGCCCGCGGTATGCCTCACCATGCAGCCCGCGGGCCGGTACCCCTACATCGATTTCCTCGCTGTTGTACGACACCGTCTGCAGCAGGTGCAGCAGGTGTAGGCGCAGGACGCGCAAGTGCTCGGCGTGGTCGCCGAATTCGAAGGACAGCCGTTCCCACAGATGTGCCCAGGCGGTCTTGTGGGCGTCACATATCTCGGCGTATCGCGGCTGCCGGCCGAGCCTGCGTTCGGCGCCGGTGGCCGGATGGGATGTGGCAACATCGCGCCCGGTCACCAGAACGACGATCTTCTCCACGCTCAGCGCCTGGCCCTCTCGCAGGTCGGTGAAGATCTGATGGCCGATTTCGAATTCTTCGTCGAGTAGTCGATAGGTTGCGGGCGCCGGCGCGTCGCCGTGCCAAGTGCTGGTCCGCATGGCCAGCGCGACCGGGATCTTCGATTGGGTGGTCTCGACGGTCATCAGCACCGAGTTTTCCGACAGGACGCGCTTTTCCAGTCCCTGCAGGTGATTGCTGGCCAAGTCTCGATAACGCTCTACCCCCGAGTTGCGGACGTTTCCGTCGATCGTCGATCGGAATTCGACAGTGCCCGACCAGTCCTCGGCCACGATGGTGGTTTCCATCGCGGCCACGTGTACGACGTGCATCGCTACGAACCGCTGCTGTGTCACCGAGGTGGTGCGGCCGGCGTCGTCGCGGAAACGCAGTTGGCGCATCAGCACCGCGCTACGAAGGTCGAGGGTTTGTCGGTAGGACAGCAATTTCACCGTGTCGACGTCGAACCAGTCGCCATCGTTGATGCGAAAGGTAAGCGGAAGCCAGTTGGGCAGGTTCACCAGGCTTTCGTGTTCTGCTCGGGTTCCGCCGATCAGGTCGTCTAGCCGGTTGTACACGCCGCCCGCGTACGTTCCCGGGTAATGAATCTGGCCGGCCCTCGATTCCGGCGCGGCCCCGCGGGTGGCGAAGTAACCGTTGCCGACCGTGCACAGTGCTTCGCGAAGCTTTTCGTTGGGGGGGTCATACCCCTCGAACGTGAGAGTCCAAGCGCGACTGTGGGTCTCGCGCTGATATGCCAGCCACCTGCTGCCGCGCTGGACGAAATCACGGACTTCGGTGGGGCTTCTCAGCGTGAAGCTGGCAGCGGTCGGCCGGTCGCCATCTTCGTCGTGCCGGATCAGTATCCCGATGCCGCTGAAGCGAACCGCATCGAACGCATCCTCGTCGGTGATGTCATCACCGACATAAATGGGCAGCACCCGTTCCGTGTCAAAGATGCGATCGCGGATCCAGGTGAGGGCGGTGCCCTTGTCCCAGCCGATGTCAGGCCGCAGCTCGACTACCTTGCGACCGGTCGTCAGCCTCAGGCCAGGCCGAAGACCTCGCCGGCGTACCGCCGCGATCAGCTCGTCCACGCGGTCGGGTGCGACATTGCGGTAGTGCACCGCGAGTGCGAACCGCTTGTGTTCGACGTGCGCTCCCGGAATCCGGCTCAGTTCGCCGCGAAGGTCGTCCGCAGCGTTCGCAAGCACACGTTCCGCGGCGCCGGCCGCCTCGTATTGGTGATGGCTGCCGTCGGGTGCGATCAACTCAAAGCCGTGGCTGCCGGCATACCAGATTCCCGGTACCCCGACCCGAGCGCGGATATCCGCCAGATCCCGGCCGGACAGTATCGCGACCGGGCACTGCTTCGCCAGATGCGCGAGCGCCTCGGCTGCGCCCTCGACAAGCTTGGCGGTATCGGGGTCCGGCACGATCTCGGACAACGTGCCGTCGTAATCCAGGCAGATGAATGGCTGCCGGCCGGCGACAATACCGATGACTTGACCGTACGAGTCCAGCGCGTTCGGACGCTGCGACATGCGTTTGTGCCCCGTCGTGACGTCGACGTAAGCGAGATCGGGGACGACGACGTCGGCGCCGCAACGCAGTAGCTTGTCGGCTTGCTTGCCCTGCCCGACACCGACGACGAACGCGAAGCCACCTTCGCGTGCGGCCTCCACCCCGGAACCCGCAGCGTCGACGACCACCGACCGCTGCGGGACCACCCCCAACTTGCGGGCGGCCGCCAATAAAATCGTCGGGTCCGGCAGCGGGGGCACTTCGGGTACTCCCGCGGCGCGGTCGAACCGGACGGTGAACGCTTTGGCGATCCGAGCCGCTGCCATCGCCTCTGCGGGCTGCGCGGCCAGGGAATAGGCGGCCGTCGCGATGCCGGCCGCCCGCAGCTTCTCCGCTAGCGCAACAGTCGACTCCAACGCCGAGTCATCGGTGGGCCCGATCACGGCGTCGAGATCGAAGATCACCGCATCGTGCGAGCGGGGGTCGATAGTGACCGGCTTCATTGGTAATCCCCCTCCCCGAACTAGATGCGGCGGCATGAGAACCGGCGGAATACCTGGAATGTGTCGTTGTCTCATCGTTGCGCGTGCGTGAAACGACCAGAACCCTTTGTGCGCGATCCGAGCCCTTCGGCAGCTGGGTTGTGACTAAGGTCCACCCGACTGTGCACCCGCGGACGCGCAGTCGCTGTGGGGCCGGCCACTCGAGGGCCACCCTGGCCGCCGGAGAGACGGTGTGGCCGATGTGGCTAGGTCGTAGGCGTCAGAACAAATGCGGCAGCGCGATCACCGAGTCGACCGCCAACGCGCAGAACACCACGGCGAGGTAGTTGTTCGATTGCAGGAACAAGCGCAGCGGCTTGACCGGCTCGCCGGCGCGAACCCCGGCGTACAGCTGGTGGGCCATGGTTAGGAACCACACCCCGGCGACCACGGCGACCGCCGTGTACAGCCAGCCGGCGGCCAGCGCCAGCGCCAGCGTCGCCGCCACCGTCAGCCAGGTGTAGATCAGGATCTGCTTGGTGACCTGACGCTCGGTCGCGACCGCGGGCAGCATCGGGACGCCGGCCGCTTTGTAGTCGTCCTTGTAACGCATCGCCAGCGCCCAGGTGTGCGGCGGCGTCCAGAAGAAGATGATGGCGAACATCACCAGCGCCGGCCAGCCGATGGTGCCGGTGACGGCCGACCAGCCGATCATCACCGGCATGCAGCCCGCCGCGCCGCCCCACACGACGTTCTGCGACGTGCGCCGCTTGAGCAGCAGCGTGTAGATCAGCACGTAGAAGGCGATGGTGGCGCCGGCCAGGTGTGCCGACAGCATGTTCGTCGTCCACCACAGCCAGAAGAACGACGCCACCGACAGCGCCAACCCGAACACCAGCGCGTGGCTGCGAGGGACCGCGGCCCTGGCCAACGGGCGGCGCGCCGTGCGCTTCATCACCTTGTCGATGTCGGCGTCGGCCACGCAGTTGAGCGTGTTCGCTCCCCCGGCGGCCAGCATCCCGCCGATCAACGTGTTGAGGATCAGCAGCGGGTCCACGGTGCCGCGGTGGGCGAGCAGCATGGCCGGAATGGTGGTGACAAGCAGCAGCTCGATGACCCGCGGCTTGGTCAGTGCCAAATACGCCAGCACCGTGCCATGCACTCGGCTCGGTACTCGGCTCGGGGCGACGCGCCCGCGAACGCTCACGCAATAACTCCTTGGGGTCGCAGCAGCGCGCAGCATCTACTACACACGATGGTAGACCGAGGGCCGGTAATGGCCCGCCCGCAGGGTCTATTCACGCAGATTTTCCTCAGATTTTCGAACTGAATGCTACGGGTCGACAGCCACCGCGTAATTTTCAGTTCAGCCGGCGGCGGGTACCCGAAACCTGCACTGCAAAGGCCGGCCCTCCCGCACTAGGGTGGGAATTATCAGCTTGATGACCCCAAGGACTGAGTCTGTGACCACACTCGAAGAGATCTCGACGCTGACCCAACCACACCTTCCCGACGACTGGTCCGAGCTCGACTCGGCCGCCGTCGACACCATTCGGGTGCTGGCCGCCGACGCGGTCCAAAAGGTCGGCAACGGACATCCCGGAACGGCGATGAGCCTGGCCCCCCTGGCCTACACCCTGTTCCAGCGCACGATGCGACACGACCCCAGCGACACCTACTGGCTGGGACGCGACCGGTTCGTGCTGTCGTGCGGGCACAGCAGCCTGACGCTCTACATCCAGCTTTACCTGGGCGGGTTCGGCCTCGAGCTGTCCGACATCGAGTCGCTGCGCACGTGGGGATCCAAAACGCCCGGGCACCCGGAATTCCGGCACACCAAGGGCGTTGAGATCACCACCGGCCCGCTCGGCCAGGGTCTGGCCTCGGCCGTGGGCATGGCGATGGCGTCGCGCTACGAGCGCGGGCTGTTCGACCCGGACGCCGCCCCCGGCACCAGCCCGTTCGATCACTTCATCTACGTGATCGCCTCCGACGGCGACATCGAGGAGGGCGTCACCTCGGAGGCCTCGTCGCTGGCGGCCGTCCAGCAGCTCGGCAACCTGATCGTCTTCTACGACCACAACCAGATCTCGATCGAGGACGACACCAACATCGCGCTGTGTGAGGACACCGCGGCGCGTTACGAGGCCTACGGCTGGCACGTGCAGAGGGTCGAAGGCGGCGAGAACGTGGTCGGCATCGAGGAGGCCATCGCCAACGCCAGGGCCGTCACCGACCGGCCGTCGTTCATCGAGTTGCGCACCATCATCGGCTTCCCGGCACCGAAGTTGATGAACACCGGCAAGGCGCACGGCGCGGCGCTGGGCGACGAGGAAGTCGCGGCGGTCAAGGAGATCCTGGGGTTCGATCCCGAGAAGAAGTTCGAGGTGCGCGACGAGGTCATCGCCCACACCCGCAAGCTGGTGGACCGGGGCAAGGAAGCGCACGAGAAGTGGCAGGCCGACTTCGACGCCTGGGCGGAGCGCGAACCCGACCGCAAGGCGCTGCTGGACCGGTTGACCGCCGAGGAATTGCCCGACGGTTGGGACGCAGACCTACCGCACTGGGAACCCGGCTCCGACGCGGTGGCCACCCGCAAGGCCTCCGGCGAAGTGCTCACCGCCCTGGGACCGAAGCTGCCGGAGCTGTGGGGCGGCTCGGCCGACCTGGCGGGCAGCAACAACACCACCATGGACGGTGTCGATTCGTTTGGGCCGCCATCGATTTCAACCAAGGACTACACCGCGCACTGGTATGGCCGCACACTGCATTTCGGTGTTCGCGAACACGCGATGGCCGCCATCCTGTCCGGCATCGTGCTG
Source organism: Mycobacterium sp. E2733 (assembly GCF_001667585.1). Lineage (GTDB taxonomy): Bacteria > Actinomycetota > Actinomycetes > Mycobacteriales > Mycobacteriaceae > Mycobacterium. The sequence goes on along the minus strand of NZ_LZJZ01000035.1, from coordinate 27,867 downwards.
CACGGCCCGACCCGGGCCTATGGCGGCACGTTCCTGCAGTTCTCGGACTACATGCGCCCGGCGGTGCGGCTGGCCTCGCTGATGGACATCGACACCATCTACGTGTGGACGCACGACTCCATCGGACTCGGCGAGGACGGCCCGACCCATCAGCCCATCGAGCACCTCGCGGCGCTGCGGGCCATCCCAAACCTGTCGGTGGTGCGCCCGGCCGACGCCAACGAGACCGCCTACGCCTGGCGCACCATCCTGGCCCGCGGCAACGGGAGCGGCCCGGTCGGGCTGATGCTGACCCGCCAGGGCGTGCCGATCCTCGAAGGCACCAACGTCGAGGGCGTGGCCAAAGGCGGGTACGTCCTTGGTGATGCCGGCGGCGACGAGCCGGACGTCGTCCTGATCGCCACGGGCTCGGAGGTTCAGCTCGCCGTGGAAGCCCAGAAGCTGTTGGCGGACAAGGACATTGTCGCGCGAGTGGTGTCCATGCCGTGCGTGGAATGGTTCGAGTCTCAGCCCGAGGACTACCGCGACAGCGTGCTGCCCCCGTCGGTATCGGCCCGGGTGGCCGTCGAGGCGGGCGTCGCGCAGTCCTGGCACAAGCTCGTCGGCGACACCGGCAAGATCGTGTCGATCGAGCACTATGGCGAATCCGCCGACTACAAGACTTTGTTCCGTGAATTCGGTTTCACCGCAGAAGCCGTCGCGGCCGCCGCGGAACAGGTAGTGGACAACTGAGAAGGGGTAATTCACATGACTCAGAACCCAAACCTTGCGGCGCTCAGCGCTGCGGGCGTATCCGTCTGGCTGGATGACCTGTCGCGCCAGCGGCTGCAGTCGGGCAATCTGCAGGAGCTGATCGACACCAAAAGCGTTGTCGGAGTGACAACCAACCCGTCGATCTTCCAGAAGGCTTTCGCCGAGGGCGACACTTACGACGGTCAGATCGCCGAGCTCGCCGAGCGCGGCGCCGACGTCGACGCCACCATCCGCACCGTCACCACCGACGACGTCCGCAACGCGTGCGACGTGCTGCGGCCGCAGTGGGAAGCCTCCGACGGCGTCGACGGCCGGGTGTCCATCGAGGTCGACCCGCGACTGGCGGCCGAGACAGACAAGACCATCGCGCAGGCCGTCGAGCTGTGGAAGATCGTCGACCGGCCGAACGCGTACATCAAGATCCCGGCGACCAAGGCCGGCGTTCCGGCCATCACCGCCACACTGGCGGAAGGGATTTCGGTCAACGTCACGCTCATCTTCTCGGTCGAGCGGCACCGTCAGGTGATGGACGCTTACCTGGCCGGCCTGGAGAAGGCGCGCGAGGCGGGACACGACCTATCCAAGATCCATTCTGTGGCATCGTTTTTCGTGTCTCGGGTGGACACCGAGGTCGACAAGCGGCTGGAGAAGATCGGCTCCGAGGAGGCGCTGGCGTTGCGCGGCCAGGCCGGGGTCGCCAACGCCCGGCTGGCCTACGCCGCCTACCAGGAGGTTTTCGAGGGCGGCGATCGCTACGAGGCGCTCAAGGGCGACGGCGCCCGCGTGCAGCGTCCGCTGTGGGCGTCGACCGGGGTCAAGAACCCCGACTACTCCGACACCCTATACGTCACCGAGCTGGTCGCGCCGAACACGGTGAACACCATGCCGGAGAAGACCATTGACGCCGTCGCCGACCACGGTGAGATCAAGGGTGACACCGTCACCGGCACCGCTTCCGCCGCCCAGGAGGTGTTCGACAAGCTGGCCGCGGTCGGGATCGACTTGACCGACGTGTTCAAGGTGCTGGAGGACGAGGGCGTGGAGAAGTTCGTGGACTCGTGGACCGAGCTGCTGGAGGAGACACAGAAGCAGCTGGATTCCGCCTCGAAATGAGCCCGGCTCGTACCGCTGCACAATGGCATAACCCGTTACGGGACAAGCGTGACAAGCGGTTGCCGAGGATCGCCGGCCCCTGTGGCATGGTGATCTTCGGTGTCACCGGCGACCTCGCTCGCAAGAAGGTGATGCCGGCCATCTACGACCTGGCCAACCGTGGGCTGCTGCCGCCCAGCTTCTCCCTGGTGGGATTCGCCCGTCGGGACTGGGAGACCCAGGATTTCCGCAAGGTGGTCTATCAGGCCGTGAAGGATCACTGCCGGACTCCCTTTCGGGAGGAGAACTGGGAGCGGCTGGCCGAGGGTTTCCGTTTCGTGCCAGGCTCTTTCGACGACGACGAGTCGTTCGGCCGGCTGGCCGAAACCCTGGACAAACTGGACGCCGAGCGCGGCACCGGCGGCAACCACGCCTTCTACCTGGCCATCCCGCCGAAGTCCTTCCCGGTGGTGTGCGAACAGCTGCACAAGTCCGGGCTGGCCCGCCCGCAGGGTGACCGATGGAGCCGGGTGGTCATCGAGAAGCCGTTCGGACACGATCTGGAGAGCGCGCAGGCCCTCAACCATGCGGTCAACGCCGTCTTCCCCGAGGAGGCGGTGTTCCGCATCGACCACTACCTCGGCAAGGAGACGGTGCGCAACATATTGGCGCTGCGGTTCGCCAATCAGTTGTTCGACCCGATCTGGAACGCGCACTACGTCGATCACGTGCAGATCACGATGGCCGAGGACATCGGGTTGGGCGGCCGCGCCGGCTATTACGACGGTATCGGCGCCGCCCGCGATGTCATCCAGAATCACCTGATGCAGCTGCTGGCGCTCACCGCGATGGAAGAGCCGGTCAGCTTCAACCCCGCGGCGTTGCAGACCGAAAAGATCAAGGTGCTCTCGGCGACCCAGCTGGCCGAGCCCCTCGACGAGACCACCAGCCGCGGCCAGTACACCGGCGGTTGGCAGGGCGGCGAGAAGGTCGTCGGGCTGCTCGACGAGGAAGGGTTCGCCAAGGACTCCACCACCGAGACGTTCGCCGCCATCACGCTGGAGGTCGACACCCGCCGCTGGGCCGGTGTGCCGTTCTATCTGCGGACGGGAAAACGCCTGGGCCGCAGGGTTACCGAGATCGCGCTCGTCTTCAAGCGCGCGCCGCATCTGCCGTTCGACGCCACCATGACCGACGAGCTGGGCACCAACGCCATGGTCATCCGGGTGCAGCCCGACGAGGGCATCACGCTGCGGTTCGGCTCCAAGGTGCCGGGAACCGCGATGGAGGTCCGCGACGTCAACATGGACTTCTCCTACGGTTCGGCGTTCGCCGACGAGTCGCCGGAAGCGTACGAACAGCTGATCCTGGATGTGCTGCTGGGCGAGCCGTCCCTGTTTCCGGTCAACGAAGAGGTCGAATTGGCTTGGCAGATATTGGATCCCGTCCTCGATAACTGGGCGGCCGACGGCAAGCCGGAGCCGTACGAGGCGGGCACCTGGGGTCCGGAGTCCGCGTTCGAGATGCTGCGCCGGACCGGGCGCGAATGGCGGCGGCCTTGATTATCGACATGCCGGACACCACCACCACCGCGGTCAACAAGAAGCTCGAGGAACTGCGGGAGAAGGTCGGCGCCGTGACGATGGGCCGGGTGCTGACGCTCATCATCGCCCCCGAAAGCGACGCCATCCTCGAAGAGTCGCTCGAGGCGGCCAACAACGCCAGCCACGAGCACCCCAGCCGGGTCATCGTCACGATGCGGGGCGACCCGTACGCCGACGAGCCACGCCTGGACGCACAGCTGCGCGCGGGCGGAGACACCGGGGCCACCGAGGTGGTGATCCTGAATCTGTCCGGGGCGCTGGCCGGGCACGCCGCCAGCGTGGTGACCCCGTTCCTGCTGCCCGACATCCCCGTAGTGGCGTGGTGGCCCGACGTCGCACCGGCCGTTCCCGCCCAGGATCCGTTGGGCAAGTTGGCGATTCGGCGCATCACCGATGCCACCAACGGAACCGATCCATTGTCGGCGATCAAGGGTCGGCTGCCCGGGTACACCGCCGGCGACACGGACCTGGCGTGGGCCCGCATTACCTACTGGCGGGCGCTGCTGACCTCCGCGGTTGACCTGCCGCCCCACGAACCGATCGAGTCGGCCGTGGTGTCCGGTTTGAAAAACGAACCGGCGCTTGACATCCTTGCGGGCTGGCTGGCCAGCTGCATCGATGGCCCGGTGCGCCGCGCGGTCGGCGAGCTCAAGGTGGAACTCGTACGCAAGAGCGAGACCATCGTCTTGAGCCGGCCCCAACAGGGCAGGACGGCGACACTTAGTCGCACCGCCAAGCCGGAGGCCCTGCTTCCCTTGGCTCGCAGGGAAACCGGCGAGTGCCTCGCCGAAGACCTGCGGCGGCTGGATCCCGACGAGATTTATCAGACAGCGTTAGAGGGTATTGAGAAAGTGCAGTACGTGTGAGCACCATCATCGAAGTTTTCCCGAACGGTCAGGCGCTCGCCGAGGCCGCGGCCAACCGACTGGCCGATAGCATCCGCACCGCCGTGGCAGCGCGGGACCGCGCGCTTGTCGTGCTGACCGGCGGCGGCAACGGCATCGGGCTGCTCAAGTCCCTGGCGGGGCACGAGATCGCCTGGCCCAAGGTGCACCTGTTCTGGGGCGACGAACGCTACGTCCCGGAGGACGACGACGAACGCAACGACAAGCAGGCCCGCGAGGCCTTACTGGACCGGATCGACATCCCGACCAGCCACGTGCACACGATGCCCGCCAGCGACGGCGAATTCGGCACGGACCTCGCCGCCGCGGCGCTGGCCTACGAGCAACTGCTGGCGGCCAACGCCGAACCCGGCCAACCGGTTCCGAATTTCGACGTGCACCTGTTGGGCATGGGGCCCGAGGGTCATATCAACTCGTTGTTCCCGGACACCCCGGCCGTGCTGGAAACCAGCCGCATGGTGGTCCCGGTGGAGGACTCCCCCAAGCCGCCTCCCCAACGAATCACCCTGACGCTGCCCGCGATTCAACGTTCACGCGAGGTTTGGCTGATGGTGTCGGGCGCCGCCAAGGCCGACGCGGCGGCCGCGGCCATCGGCGGTGCCCCGCCGGTCAAGGTGCCGGCGGCAGGGGCGATCGGCCAGGAAACCACCCTGTGGCTGCTCGACGAGGAGGCCGCCGCCAAACTGCCGTCGCGCCCGGGTCAGCCAGGCTAACCCCCGCCCGGTGTGATCCGGGTAATAATGACGGTCATGGCAGACAGAACCGTGCGCGGTGGGCAAGAGCGAAGCCGGATCAAAACCCTCACCCAGGCTGCGCTGAACGCCGACAAGACGGTGGAGCAGGTCGAAGACGTCCTCGACGGCCTGAGCACGACCATGAAAGAGCTGAACACGTCCCTTTCCAACCTGAATGCCACGGTCGAGCGCATGGAAAGCGGCCTGGACCACCTGGACGGCACCCTGTCGCGGCTGGACGATCTGGCCAGGCGACTGATCGTCCTGGTCGAGCCCGTGGAGGCCATCGTCGGGCGGCTCGACGGCATGGTGAAGGTGGGCGAGACGATGTTGACGCCGGTCGCGATGACCGAGCACGCCGTGCGCGGGGCGCTGGACAGACTGCGGAACCGCTGAGGCCTCGCGGGCTACATCTTGGTCGACCGGGCCATCACGAAGCTATACAGCCCATAGGTGATGATCCCCACGCCGGCGGCGATCAGCAGCGCTGCCCCATAGTGCTGGGCGCCGAGGGTCTTCAGGGCCCCGTCGAGGCCGGTGGCCTTCTTCGGTTCCGAGCGACACGCGGCAACGATTACCAGCACGCCCGTCAGGGTGATCACGGTGCCCTTGCCGATATATCCGGCGACGCCAAGCCGTCGCACCAAGTCGCCCGACTTGCCGTGGAGGTCGTCGACGAAGTTGCGGCTGGCGCCCTTGTAGATGTGATAGCAACCGACCGCGACGATGATCAGTCCGCCCACGATGAGCGCGATGGTGCCGCCGGTCGTTGCCATGAGGCGCGCGCTGATGCTCGAATTCTGTTGATCCGCCGACCTGCCGGCGCCCCGGGCGAATCCGAACGCCGAGTAGGCGAAAGCCAGGTAGACCGCGGCGAGCCCCAGGGCCTTCGCCCGCGAGGAGGCATCCGATGAGGCACCCTTTGACTTGCGGTCGCTCGATCGGCCGAGGGCGGTTTCGACCAGCCGCCACAGGCCCATCGCCAACAGGGCGGCCGTGGCGATCCAGAGCGCCAACGGCCCGCCCGGCTTGGACGCCAGCGTCGCCAGGGCCCCGGTTTGGTCAGCGGTTCCGCCGTCGCCGAACGCAACCCGGATGGCGAGATAGCCGACGATCAGGTGCAGTACCCCGTTGACGACGAACCCGACGCGTGCCAGTCGTTCGAAGACGGTGTTCTGAGCCAACTGAGCCGCGGTGACCGGCGAGGCGATGTCCGACATGGCTTACGAATGCCCATCAGCCACTGTTACGTAACGCGCTGGCCAATCCATTCATCGTCAGCAGGATGCCGCGCTGCACCAGTTCGTCGTCGTCACCGGAGCGGTAGCGGCGCAGCAACTCCACCTGGAGGTGGTTCAGCGGCTCCAGGTAGGGGAAGCGGTTGAACACCGAGCGGGCCAGCGCGGGGTTGTCGGCGAGCAGGTCGTCGTGACCGGTGATGCGCTTGTGCATCGCGATGGTTCGCCGGTGCTCGTCCACGATCTTGCCGAACACCCGGTCCCGCAGTTCCTCGTCGTCGACCAGCTCCGCGTAATGCGCCGCCAGCCCGAGGTCGCTCTTGGCGAGCACCTGGGCCATGTTGGAGAGCGCGCCGCGGAAGAACGGCCACCGCTCGTACAGCTCGTGCAGGATCGCCACCCGCTCGGTTTCGCTTTCGGGCCCGGCCGCGATCCACTGCTCGAACGCCGATCCGGTGCCGTACCAGCCCGGAAGCATCACCCGCGACTGGCTCCACGCCAGGACCCAGGGGATGGCGCGTAGGTCCGAGATCGAAGAGGTGGGTTTGCGTGACGTAGGGCGGCTGCCGATGTTCAGCGAACCGATCTCGCTGACCGGCGTGGAAGCCAGGAAGTAGTCGACGAAACCCGGTGTGTCATGCACCAATTCGGCGTAAGCGCGCTGCGCGAGGGTGGCCACTTCGTCGAGCACCGCGTAGGCCGGCTCCGCGGCATCTCCCAGGCCCTCGACGTCGAGCAGCGTCGACTCCAGCGTCGCCGCCACCAAGCTCTCCACGTTGCGCCGGGCCGCCTGCGGTTCCGCGTACTTGGCGGCGATCACCTCGCCCTGCTCGGTGAGCCGCAGCGAACCGTTCACCGCTCCCGGCGGTTGCGCCAGGATGGCCTCATAGCTCGGCCCACCCCCGCGGCCGACGGTACCGCCGCGGCCGTGGAAGAGCCGCAACCGGATTCCCGCCTTGCGGGCCACCTCGACCAGTGCCAGCTCGGCGCGGTAGACCGCCCAGCTGGACGCGAGGTAACCGCCGTCCTTGTTCGAGTCGGAGTAGCCGAGCATCACCTCCTGGCAGCCGCCCTGCGCGTCGACGACCGCCCGGTACAGGGGAAGCTCGAGCATCGCGTCCAGGATGGCCGCGCCGTTGTGCAGATCGTCGATCGTCTCGAAGAGCGGCGAGATGGCAACCGGGCAATACGGTTCCGGCCCGGAGGCATCCAACAGCCCGCCCTCTTTCAGCAGGATCGCCACCTCCAAGACGTCGGACACCGAGCGGCACATGGAGATGACATAGGTCGGCACCGCGGCCGGGCCGTAGCGCCCGACGGCGTACGCCGCGGCGGCGACGACCTCGAGCTCCGTGCGGGCCAGGTCGGACAGGCCACCGCGGTCGCCGACCAGCGGGCGGCGGGTGCCCAGCTCGCCGGCCAGCAGCTCGACCCGCTCGTCCTCGGGCAGCGAAGCGTAGTCCGGGTGCACCCCGGCCCACGCCAACAGCTCCCCCACCACCTCTTCGTGGACGTCGGAGTTTTGCCGCATGTCCAGGCCGGACAAGTGAAACCCGAAGACGCTCACGCCTTCTCGTAACAGGGCCAGGCGGTCGTCCGCCAGCAGCGCGCTGCCGTGTGCGCGGAGCGCCTCGTCGATGGTGTCCAGGTCCGCCTGCAGCTCGGCCGGGGCGGAATACGGCCTCAGGCCGAGGTCCAGCTCGTGCTGCGGCCGGCTGTCCAGGATCTCGGCACCCGTCGCGGTGAGCCGCGCGCGAATCACCCGCACCGCCCGCCGGTACGGTTCGTCGGCGCGGGCCTGCTCCCCGCAGCCCTCGGCCAGTTCCGCCAGCCCCGGGGTGACGGGGACGAGTCGCGCCGACATCGACAGATCCTGCTCGAGGGCGGTGAGCTCGGCCAGGTAATGCGACAGCGCGGTGAACGCCGCGCTGCCGGTGGCCTGGCGCACCACGTCGCCCGTCACGTTCGGATTGCCGTCGCGGTCGCCGCCGATCCAGGAACCGGGGCGCAGGATCGGCGCGGCGAGCAGGTCGGTGCCGGGCCATCGGGCCCGCAACGCGTCCCGCACCTCGGCGTTGACCTGGGGAATGACCTGGAAGAACGCCGCGGCGTAATAGCGCAGCCCCACCTCGATCTCGTCGGTGATCTGCAAGCGGGACAACCGGATCAACGCGGTCTGCCACAGGGTGAGGATCTGACGGCGCAACTCGCGCTCGATGTTGCGCCCGTCGTCGGTTTCGGTGTGCCCCTCGGCATGCAACCGCATCAGCTGGGTGATCCGGTGCTGGGTGACGAAGACGGTGCGCCGCCGGGTTTCGGTGGGGTGTGCGGTGATCACCGGGGAGATCAGGGCGCCTCGCAGCGCGTCGGCCACCGTGGCCGAATCAAGTTCGGCCGCATCAAGTTTCGCGTACGTCGCGGCCAGGCTGCTGTCCTGCGGCGGCTCTCCGGCGGAGACGTGGATGGCGCGGCGGCGCTCCCGGTGGATGTCCTCGGCCACGTTGGCAAGCAGCGCGAAGTGGCTGAACGCCCGGATGACGGGGATCGCTCGGTGAATGTCGATGCCGTCGAACATGCGCGCCAGGTCGACCCGGTCGATCTCGGAGCGGCGCACCCGGAACGACTCCACCCGGGCACGTTCGACGAGTTCGAAAACATCGTGCCCGCTGTGCTCGCGCACGGTGTCCCCGAGGATGGCGCCCAGCAGCCTGATGTCGGCGCGCATCGGCTCTGTCGCCTCGCGACCGACGAGCGTGCGTCGCACGGCGCCGATGGGTTCGAGCGCGATGTCGGAAACGTCAACCATGCGTCCCAGTATCGGTGCGGATCACGTGGTCCGCCCGCCGACGGGTCACCGGTACTTGATCAGCAGGGCCACCCCGATGATGGAGACCAGCCAGATGCCGGTGATGAACAGGGTCAACCGGTCCAGGTTCTTTTCCACCACCGTCGAGCCGGAGAGGCTGGACTGCACACCGCCGCCGAACAGCGTCGACAGGCCGCCACCCTTGGCGCGGTGCAGCAGCACCAGCAACACCACGAGCACGCTTGTGACCACCAGGGTGATCTGCAGGGCCAGCTCCATGACGCCAAATCCTACCGGGTGGCGCTCGAGCGGCCGCAAATGGCCGCCGCGGTGCTAGGACGACCTTCCTTGCCCTTTTTCCACACGCGTGCAACGATCAGCAATTAGATGCCCGGCTGAGAATGTAAACGTCGGCATCGAGCGATTACTCGCAACCGTCGCTGTTTACTCTTTGCACCTTTGCTACGTGCCCAAACATTCGGACGTAGCGATGATTGCTGATTTCAGTGAAACTAGGGCCGACGACGCGGTTGTTCAGGCATTGGCGGCCGGTTCACCGCAGCGGATGGGGACATTCCGCTTCTATTTCGACGGGCAGCGGTGGGAGTGGTGTGAACAGGTAGCACGGCTGCACGGCTACGAACCGGGGACGGTCACGCCGACGACCGAGTTGGTGCTCGCGCACAAGCATCCCGACGATCGCAAGCAGATCGCCGCGACCCTGGACGACATCCGTTGCAACCACGGCCCGTTCAGCACGCGGCACCGGATCATCGATGTCCAGGGCAACGTCCACCAAGTTGTCGTGGTCGGCAACCAGCTCGTCGACGCCGCGGGCACCGTCGTCGGCACAGAAGGCTTTTACGTCGACGTGACGCCCACCGACCGCGCGGACCAGGAGGCCCTGACCGCCGAGGTCGCAAAGTTCACCAAGAACCGCGCCATCATCGAAAGAGCAAAGGGCATGTTGATGGTGATCTACGGGATCGATGAAACGACGGCCTTCGTGTTGCTGAAATGGCGGTCCCAGCAGAACAACGTCAAGCTGCGACCGCTCGCCCGGCAAATCGTCGCCGAGTTTCTGGCACTGTCACGCAGAGAAGTCCACCCGCTTCGATCCGCTTACGACGACATCGTCCTATCCGCACACCTTCGGGTCGACCCGCAGAGCTGGTGACGCCCCGCGGGCCAAGTCCGTCGCTACGGCCCGCCTATGGCAGGGGCCCGCCGGCGGCGATCGCCGCCAGCGTCGCGAACTGCTCGCCGTCCAGGGACGCCCCGCCGACGAGGGCCCCGTCGATGTCGTCGCGGGCGATGATGTCGCCGATGTTCTTGGCGTTCACCGAGCCGCCGTAAAGCACCCGCACGGTGTCGGCGACCTTTGACGAGGCGAAAGAACCCAGGGTTGCCCGGATCGCGGCGCACACCTCCTGGGCGTCGGCGGCACTGGCCACCCGTCCGGTGCCGATGGCCCACACCGGCTCGTAGGCGACCACGACCTTGCCGATCTGCTCCGCCGAAAGGCCGGCCAGCGAGCCGCGCAGCTGCTCCTCGCAGTGGCTGACGTGCCCGCCGGCCTCGCGGACGTCCAGGTGCTCGCCGATGCACACGATCGGGGTCAGCTCGTGCTTGAGGGCCGCGGCGGCCTTGGCGGCCACCAACGCGTCGTCCTCGTTGTGGTAGGTGCGCCGTTCGGAGTGGCCGACCACGACGAAGCTGCAGCCCAGCTTGGCCAGGAAGGCCCCGCTGACGTCACCGGTGTAGGCGCCCGAGTCGTGCTGGGACAGATCCTGGCCGCCGTAGGTCAGCCGCAGCTTGTCGCCGTCGACCAGGGTCTGCACGCTGCGCAGGTCGGTGAACGGCGGCAAGACCGTGACGTCGACCTTGTCGTAGTACTTGTCCGGCAGCGCGAACGCGATCTTCTGCACCAGCGCGATCGCCTCGAAGTGATTGAGGTTCATCTTCCAGTTGCCGGCGATCAGCGGCTTGCGGCTCACGCGTCTCCTGCTTCCTTGTTTTGATCAGGCTGCGGCCGCCCCAAAACCTCAATGCCGGGCAGGGTCTTGCCCTCCAGGTACTCCAGCGACGCGCCCCCGCCGGTCGAGATGTGCGAGAAGTCGCCCTCCGGGATGCCCAGGGCGCGCACCGCGGCCGCGGAGTCGCCGCCGCCCACCACACTGAACGCACCCTTGCCGGTCGCCGCGGCGATGGCCTCGGCGACGCCCCTGGTGCCCGTGGCGAACGCCGGGAACTCGAACACGCCCATGGGGCCGTTCCAGAAGACCGTCCGGGCGTTGGACAACAGGGCAGCGAAGCGCTTCACCGACTCCGGGCCGATGTCCAGGCCGATCATGTTGTCCGGGATGGCGTCGGCGGCCACCGTCTGCGGCGGCGAGTCGGCGGCGAACTGCTCGGCCACCACGACGTCCCTGGGCAGGCGCAGCACGTCGACGTAGGTGTCCAGCAGCCGGCGACAGGTGTCCACCATCTCCTCTTCCAGCAGCGACTTCCCCACCGGAAAGCCTTGTGCCGCAAGGAAGGTGAAGCACATCCCGCCGCCGATCACGATGCTGTCGGCCTTGGTCGCCAGCGATTCGATGACGCCGAGCTTGTCGGACACCTTCGAGCCGCCGAGCACCACCGCGTAGGGGCGGGTGGTCGAGCTGGTCAACTGCTCCAGCACTCGGATCTCGTCGGCCACCAGCGTGCCGGCATAGTGCGGCAGCAGCGTGGCCACGTCGTACACCGAGGCCTGCTTGCGGTGCACCACCCCGAATCCGTCGGAGACGAAAGCCCCTCCGGGCGAGACCAATTCGGCGAGTTCGCGGGCGAGCGCGAGTCGCTCGCCGTCGTCCTTGCTGGTTTCGCGCGGATCGAAGCGGATGTTCTCCAGCAGCAGGACGTCACCGTCCGTCAGGCCCTCGGCCCGGGCCAGCGCGTCGCCGCCGACCACTCGGGCACCGTCAACGCCGGCGAGTTGCACGTGCCGGCCGAGCCGCTCTCCGAGCGCCGCGGCGACCGGTGCCAGCGACAGTTTCGGGTCGGGCCCGTTTTTCGGCCGACCCAGGTGCGCGGTGACCACCACCTTGGCGCCGGCGTCGACGAGGGCCTGCAACGTCGGCACCGACGCGGTGATCCGGCCCAGGTCGGTGATGGCGCCTTGAGAACCGGTGGAGTCGTCGAGCGGGACGTTCAGGTCGGAGCGCACCAGCACGCCCCGGCCCGAAACACCTTCGGTCAGTAGGTCCGAGAGGTTGGGCGGCAAGGAATCCGTCACGGCTACAGCGACTTGCCGACCAGTGCGACGAGGTCGATGAGGCGGTTGGAGTAGCCCCACTCGTTGTCGTACCAGGACACCACCTTGGCCTGGTTGTCGATCACCTTGGTCAGGCCGGAGTCGAAGATCGAGCTGTGCGGGTCGGTGACGATGTCGCTGGAGACGATCGGGGCGTCGTAGTACTTCAGGATGCCCTTCAGCTTGCCCTCCGCGGCGGCCTTGAAGGCGGCGTTGATGTCTTCGGCGCTGGCGGATTTGGACAACTCGGCGGTGAGGTCGGTCACCGAGCCGGTGGGGATCGGCACCCGCAACGCGTAACCGTCGAGCTTGCCCTTCAGCTCCGGCAGCACCAGCCCGATGGCCTTGGCCGCGCCGGTGGAGGTCGGCACGATGTTCAGCGCGGCGGCGCGGGCGCGGCGCAGGTCCTTGTGCGGCCCGTCCTGCAGGTTCTGGTCCTGGGTGTAAGCGTGGATCGTGGTCATCAGCCCCTTGACGATGCCGAACTCGTCGTTGAGGACCTTGGCCAGCGGCCCGAGGCAGTTCGTGGTGCACGACGCATTGGAGATGATGTTCTGGCTGCCGTCGTACTTGTCGTCGTTGACGCCCAGGACGATGGTGATGTCCTCGTCGGTGGCGGGCGCCGAGATGATCACCTTCTTGGCGCCGGCGTCCAGGTGGCCCTTGGCCTTGGCGGCGTTGGTGAACAGACCGGTGGACTCCACGACGACGTCGACGCCCAGGTCGCCCCACGGCAACGCTGCCGGGCCCTCCCTGACCTCGAGCGCCTTTATCTTGTGCGGACCCACCACGATGGTGTCCTGGCCTTCCAGGCTGACGTCATACGGCAGCCGGCCCAGGATCGAGTCGAATTTGAGCAGGTGCGCCAGTGTGTGGTTGTCGGTGATGTCGTTGACCGCCAGCACCTCGATGTCTGCGGTGCCCTGCTCCTGTTGGGCCAGGAGGGCCCGGTAGAAGTTGCGTCCGATTCGACCGAAGCCGTTGATGCCTACTCGGACAGTCACTTGATCTCTCCCTGTCTTGGCGATGTCTTTACTGAGTCCGCTGAATACGCGCTCGTGGTCAGCCTAGTTGAGCAACATGCGCGGTTGCCGCCCCGGTTCCCGCGGACAACGTGACCTCAGTCGCGGCGCGTCTTCTTCAGCCACTTCAGCGCCGACTCGGCGGCGTGGTAACCGCACAGGCCATGGATGCCGGCGCCCGGCGGCGTGGACTGTGAACACAGGTAGACGCCCGGCACACCCGTGGCGTAGGGATCCACGGCGATGCGCGGGCGGAAGATCACCTGCAGCCCGTCGTTGGCGCCGCCGATGATGTCGCCGCCGATGAAGTTGGCGTTGTAGGCCTGCAGTTGCGCGGGTCCCTTGCTGACCGTCGCCAGGACGCGGTCGGAGAAGCCCGGCGCGAACCGCTCGATCTGGCCGACGACGGCGGCGGTGGCGTCGCCGTCGTAGCCGAACGGCACGTGCGCGTACGCCCAGATCGGGTTGACGTTGCCCGCCGAGCGGGACGGGTCCGCCAGGTACTGCTGCCCCAGAAGCACAAAGGGCCGCGCGGCCATCTTCCCCTGTGCGCGTTGGCGTTCCGTGTCCACCATCTCCGCGAACGTGCCGCCCAGGTGCACGGTGCCGGCCCGGGCGCAGTCCGGATTGGTCCAGGGGATCTCGCCCTCGATCGCGAAGTCCACCTTGAACGCCGACGAGCCCTCGCGGTAACGCCGATACGACCGCCTGATCCGCGCCGGCATGGCGTCGCCGTAGATGGCGACCGCCGCTTCCGGACTCAGGTCCAGCATGACGATGTCGGCGTCGGGGATGTCTTTGCGACTGGTGACGGTCACCCCGGTGGCCACCGAGCCGCCGTGGTCCCGCAGCGCGGCGGACAGCGCTTGACTGATCGACCCGGAACCCCCTTTTGCGACGGGCCAGCCGTAGCGGTGCCCGCTGGCCAGGATCATCAGTCCCAGGGACGCGGTGAGCGGCCGGTCCAGCCGGGTGTAGACGTGCGCGGCGGCGCCGCCGAACAACGCGCGCGCCTGCTCGGTGCGGAACCAGCGGGCCATGGTGGTGGCCGGCAACAGCGCCCGCGGGCCGAAGCCGGCCAGGCGAAGCGGGTGACGCGGGATGCCCAGCACCGGGCCCATGAGATCCTCGGCCAGCTGATCGAATCCGGCCGCCAGGTCCCCGATTGCCCACCGCCACCGGGGGCCGTCGGACCCCATCCGGGCGACCGTCTCATCGAGCGACTGGTAGAGCACGCCGGCGGTGCCGTCGTCGAGTGGGTGCGCGCAGTCGACGTCCGGCCACTTCCACTGCAGCCCGTAGCGCTGCAGGTCGATGTCCTTCCAGAACGGCGAACCGACGCCCAGCGGGTGAAACGCCGAGCAGTGGTCGTGGATGACGCCGGCCATCGTCAGCTCGCCCGAGCGGGCTCCCCCGCCGACGGTGTCGCACGCCTCGAGCACCTGCACGTCGACGCCGTTGCGAGCGAGGTGAATCGCGGCGGCCAGCCCGTTGGGGCCTGCGCCGACCACCACCGCCCTGGTCATCGAGCGCTGGCCGCCGTTGTCACGTGGACCGGGTACTCGTCGCCGGGCTCGGGCCACGGCTGACGGGTCAGCATGCTTTCCACGTCGACGTAGCCCTCTTCGATCAAGCCGGCTTTGGCGTCGACGATGCGGTACTCCTGGCGCTGAACGTGGATCGGTTGGCTTTCCAGGATGATCACCCGGACATCTCCGTCCTCGAACTGGCAGCGCCGCTGCACCGCCGCGAGCAACTGCTCGTTGTGCAGGTGGCCTTCGCCGAAGTTCCACCCGATCAGCGGCCCGGCGATGATCTCGCCGTCCCGCAGCTTGTAGTCCGCCTCGTCCAGCCCGTCCAGGGCGCGGGGCACCAGCCCGTTGAGCGTGCGCCCGTGCGTGTGCATGGACCGCCACCCCATCAGCTTGTCGATCATCATCTCCGCGGTGCTCGGGTCGTAAAGCCGGGCAAGTTGTTTGGGCACCAGCGCCGCGGGCTTGGTGATATTCGCGTCGATCTTGTCTTCGGCACCCGCGCGCAGGCACCACAGGCTGGTGGCCCAGTTGCCGGCGTAGTAACGCATCGCGGGCAGGAACGAAATCTGTTTGGGGAACAGGTTTCCCAAGATCGGCACCACCGCCAGCGCGGCGATCAGGATGACCAGCAGCAGCGGCGAACTCAGTCCGCTGGCCGTGACGCCGGCGTAGTGCCCGAACAAGTAGAACAGCGAAAACAGGAAGAAAACGTTCCACTCCAAGGGAACTCCCATCGGAATGGTGGAAGTGATGTTGAGGTGGAACAGCACCATGAACGCGATGAGGAACCATGCCCACCGGTGACCGTCGGCGAAGAAGACCAGGACCAGCGGCACCAGGAACTCGGCCGTCGTCCCACCGACATGCGCCATCACCTTCGGCACCCACGAGGGGCGCAGGTCGTTCACCGGGTCGAGGTAGAGCCTGCGCTTGAACCAGTTGAACGCTCTCGCGCGCAACACGGGGCTGTTGCTCATCATGACCGCGACGACGTACGGGAAGTGGTGATTGAGCTTCGACGTCGCGGCTCCCCACCACAGGGCGAGCATGATGATCTTGAACGCGGCGATCTGGTCGGTGAACGAAAAGAAGAACACCAGCAGGGTCAGCCCGTAGTGCTCCCCGCGCGCGGCGAGAAAGACGGTTTTGTCGCGCAACCCCAGCAGCGCCAGCGCGACGATGGTCGGCACCACCAGAACGGGATTGATCAAGCCGGCGTCGCCGCCGGCGGTCACGGGGCCGCCCCGCCCGGGCGACAGCAAAGCCCAGGCGCCCGAGCCGAGTACGACCAGGTAGAGGGCGACGTCGACGACGGTGCGGTTGTCGCCACCGGTGAACGGAACCTTGCCCGGCCACGGCGGCAACCGAATGGTGTTGGGGCGCAACCAATACAGAAACCCACCGAATACCGGCCAGAACCGCGCGGTCAACGGCCCCGATCCGCAGCCCAGGCCCAGGATCTCGAACAGCAGCGTGAAGATGACCACCTTCTGATACACGATCGGCTGTGTCCACCACTCGGTGATGCGCCCGAGCCCGCCCAAGCCCGGCGTCAGCGAGATCACCGCGGCCGCGCCGCCGACGTACAGGGCGATCTTGACGACGTAGAACAGGTAGACCGCATAGGGCGAACCGAATCCGTGTTCGACCCAGTGCCGGGTCATGACCTGCCGCCTGGTAGATCGCGGCAAGTCGGGCCAGCGGTCGGGGTCGACGTCGGGAATTTCCGGGGTCATAAATCCCATGGGTGGCCTCGTTCGGTGTCGGAAGAAACCAGTTGGCCCGTCAAATGTATCGGCACCGCCAAGCGGGGGTGGCCGAATCGGCGCGCCGCAAGCCTTCGCCGGTCGCCCGAGCCACGAAAAACGCTGCACTGTGGGCGAATTGGCGTCTTGCCGGAACTACCGGACCGCGGAGCGCGGCCGCGCGGGGAGGGCGGGCGGCTCCCCGGGGGTCCGGCGGGCAAATCGGCGGCGCAACTTCTCCAGCATGCCGTCGAGATGGTCCCGGTCCTGTTCCTCGATCCGCGCCATGCGGCGAAGGTTGCAGACGGCGTCGGCGTCGCCGTTGGCTTGCGCGGTGACGATCGCCTTCTGATAGTCGTCGAGGCGCTGTTCGATGAGCCTGCGGTTCTGCGAGAGCAGCCGCACAAAGTAGTCGGCCTGGCGATTGTCCGCCGCGTCCGGGCCGGCCGGATCGGCGTCACCGGCCGGGCGGTCGGTGCCCGGAGCGGACGGGGACGGTTTCTGACTGCGATGGGCCGGTTCGGCGCGGACCACGCCGGCGTGCGGCCGCCGGGAGCGCGGAACACTCCTGCGCGCGCCGCCCGAACGGGCATTGCGCTCGGGCGACAAACCGGCGACGTCCATCGGGTCCCGTTCCTCGAGATTTCATCAAAGGGCGTCGTAACAATAGCGCCCGGACCCGGGCCGGCACCATATCCGCAGATGCCGAAAGAGACAAACACCATGACGGCCGCCGCACCCCGGTCGCTACCATCGAGGAAGTCGACGCGGCCCCTCATACCTCGATGCGGCCTCGCGGGAGCGTCAAGGGAGGAACGTGACCGACAACGATCACTCCGATACCGGCGACATCGGCAAATTCGACCCCGTCTTGACCCAGCGCCTGATGAGCGTGATGCGCCCGGCCCTGAAGACGTACTTCCGGTCGGAAGTGCACGGCCTGGGATCGTTCCCACCCGGCGGGGCGCTGGTCGTCGGCAACCACTCCGGCGGCATGTTCCCGATGGACGTCCCCATCTTCAGCGTCCACTTCTACGAGAAATTCGGCTACGACCGCCCCATCTACACGCTGAGCCACGACATCCTGATGACCGGCCCCACCGGCGAGTTCTTCCGCCGCACCGGATACATCCGGGCCAACCGGGAGAACGCGGCCAAGGCCCTGCGGTCCGGCGGGGTGGTCATCGTCTTTCCCGGCGGTGACTACGACGCATACCGGCCCACGTTCTCGGAGAACGTCATCGACTTCGACGGCCGCAAGGGGTACGTCAGGACGGCGATCGAAGCGGGCGTCCCCATCGTGCCCGCGGTGTCCATCGGCGGACAGGAGACGCAGCTCTACCTGTCGCGCGGCACCTGGCTGGCCGAGCGGTTGGGGGTGAAGCGCTTGCTGCGCAGCGCCATCCTGCCGCTGTCGTTCGGCTTCCCCTTCGGCTTCAGCGCGGTGATCCCACCCAACCTGCCGCTGCCCACCAAGATCGTCACGCAGGTGCTGAAGCCGATCGATATCACCGCGCAATTCGGTGACGACCCGAACGTCGACGAAGTCGACGAGCACGTGCGGTCGGTGATGCAGCAGGCCCTCAAGGACCTGGCCGCCAAGCGACGCTTCCCGATCCTGGGCTGAGCCGTGGCCTCTCCGATCAATCAAGCCCTCGGCGTCATCACCACCCTGAGGCGCGCCGGGATGATCGCGCCGATGCGACCCGACCGCTACCTGAAGATCGCCGCCGCCATGCGCCGCGAGGGCATGGGCATGACCGTGGGCTTCGCCAGTGCGGCGCAACGCTGCCCGGACCGGCCGGGCCTGGTCGACGAACTCGGCACGCTGACCTGGCGCCAGCTCGACGAGCGGATCAACGCGCTCGCCGCGGCCCTGCAGGATCTGTCCTCGGGTCAGCCGAGGGTGGTCGGGATCATGTGCCGCAACCACCGCGGCTTCGTCGAGGCGGTGGTGGCAACCAACCGGATCGGCTCCGACGTCGTGCTGCTCAACACGTCGTTCGCGGGACCGGCGCTCGCCGAGGTGGTCAACCGCGAAGGCGTCGACGCCGTCATCTACGACGAGGAGTTCACCGATACGGTCGACCGCGCGTTGGCCGACAATCCGGACGCCACCCGCATCGTGGCCTGGACCGACGGGCAGCACGAGCTGACGGTGGAAAAGCTCATCGCCGATCACACGGGCCAACAACCCGAGCGCACCGGCCGCAAGGGCAGGATGATCCTGCTCACCTCCGGCACCACCGGAACCCCGAAGGGCGCCAACCAAACTGGCGGCAATGCCGGCATCGGCACGCTCAAGGCCATTCTGGACCGCACGCCGTGGCGGGCCGAGGAGACGATCGTGGTCGTGGCGCCGATGTTCCACGCCTGGGGCTTCTCGCAGTTGATCTTCGCGGCGTCGATGGCCTGCACGGTGGTCACCCGGCGCAAGTTCGACCCGGAGGCGACGCTGGACCTCATCGACCGGCACCAGGCGACCGGCCTTGCGGTCGTGCCGGTGATGTTCGACCGCATCATGGAGCTACCGCCCGAGGTGCGAAAGCGGTACAGCTGCAAGTCATTGCGATTCGCGGCGGCATCCGGCTCGCGCATGCGGCCCGATGTCGTCACCGCGTTCATGGACGAGTTCGGCGACGTGATCTACAACAACTACAACGCCACCGAGGCCGGCATGATCGCCACCGCCACCCCGCAGGACCTGCGCGCGGCGCCCGACACCGCGGGCCGCCCGGCGGGCGGAACCGAAATCCGGATACTGGACAGCGAGTTCAACGAGCTGCCCACCGGCGAGGTCGGCACCATCTACGTCCGCAACGACACCCAGTTCGAGGGCTACACGGAGGGTTCCTCCGGCAAAGGCAAAGCCTTTCACGCGGGGTTCATGTCGTCGGGCGACGTCGGCTATCTGGACGAGGCCGGCCGGTTGTTCGTGGTCGGCCGCGACGACGAGATGATCGTCTCCGGCGGCGAGAACGTCTATCCGATCGAGGTGGAGAAGACGCTGGCGGCACACCCCGACGTGGCCGAGGCCGCGGTCATCGGCGTCGACGACGAACAGTACGGCCAGCGCCTGGTGGCATTCGTGGTCTTGAGCGCGGGCGCCCAGGCCACGCCCGAGGCCCTCAAACAACACGTCCGGGATAACCTGGCCAACTACAAGGTGCCCCGCGAAATCACCGTCCTCGACGAACTCCCGCGCGGGAGCACCGGCAAGATCCAGCGCAACGAACTGCAGTCTCGGGTCGACGGCTGATGCGCCGCCGCCTCTCGGAACTGCGGCGTCCCCGGCCGCTGGCGCGCGCCGCACTGGAATTGGCCAACGCGGCCAACGGTTTACGGCCGCTGGCCCGCAAGGGCTACAGCACCGTGCTGGTCTTCTGGTTCGGCTGGCCGACGTCGGAAGTGCCGGGCATCTACTTCTCCGTCTCGGTGCTGGACGCGCTGCGGCGCGCGCGGCGCGGCCACTTCGCGGGGCGGCGCGGCAAGGCGGCGCTGGCGATGACGGCCGCGTCGTGGGCGATCCTGGCGGTGATCCGCTACCGCGGCATCACCACCCCCGGCCCGGTGCTGGAGGCCGGCCTGCGCGAGCAGCTCGGGCACGACTACGAAGAGGCGCTGGGCAAGCTGCCACACGCCAAGCCCACGCGCAGCGGGCGGCGCAGCCTGCCGCTGGGCAACACCGTGGCCCGCCGGCGGTACGTCGAGAAGACGAACGTGGTGTCCTACGGCCCGAACGGCCGCGCCAACCTCGCCGACATCTGGCGCCACCGCGACCTGCCGCGCGACGCCAAGGCGCCGGTGCTGCTACAGGTCCCAGGCGGCGCCTGGATGATCGGGATGCGCCGGCCGCAGGCCTATCCGCTGATGAGCCACCTGGCCGCCCGCGGCTGGGTGTGCGTCTCGATCGGTTACCGCGTCTCCCCCCGCCACACCTGGCCCGACCACATCGTCGACGTCAAACGGGCTCTGGCGTGGGTCAAGGAGAACATCGCCGACTACGGCGGTGACCCCGACTTCGTCGCGGTCACCGGTGGTTCCGCGGGCGGGCACCTGTGCGCATTGGCGGCGTTGACCCCCAACGACCCGAAATACCAGCCGGGCTTCGAAGACGCCGACACTTCGGTGGCGGCCGCGGTCCCGATTTATGGCCGCTACGACTGGTTCTCGACGGAGGGCGAGGGCCGGCCCGAATTCGTCTCGCTGCTCGAAAAGTTCGTGGTGAAGCGCGGATTCGCGTCAAACCGCGACGTCTACGTCGACGCCTCGCCGATCCGGCGGCTGCGGGCCGACGCGCCGCCGTTCTTCGTCCTGCACGGCCGCGACGATTCCCTGATCCCCGTCGGCGAAGCGCAGGAGTTCATCGAGGAACTGCGCGCGGTGTCGAAGTCCCCGGTCGCCTACGCCGAATTACCCAGCGCCCAACACGCTTTCGACATCTTCAGTTCGCCCCGGGCGCATCGATCCGCGGAGGCCGTCGCGCGGTTCCTGTCCTGGGTGTACGCGACGAACCCACCCGATCGCGACTAGGTCGGCACATCGCGGCGAGGACTCACTCCCGCGCCGAGCGTCACGCCAGCGTGGCCCTGGGGCGCGAGCGTCACGCTGGCGTGACTGGATGTGGATAATCGGGCCGCACTGACCTGACGTTCGTCGCGGTTTATGCGACGCTGCCGCGATGGCGGAACCATTCATCGGCAGCGAGGCAATCGCGAACGGAGACTTTGTCAAGAGCGCTTTGCGAACGCACTACAGGAAGTTGTTCCGCGATGTGTATGTCGACCCTGGCGCCGAGCTCACTCCGCTGGTTCGAGCCCGCGCAGCATGGCTGTGGTCGCGCCGGCGGGGCATTATCGCAGGGCTGTCGGCTGCCGCTGTTCACGGTGCCCAATGGGTGGATGCGACGGCACCGCTTGAGATTCTCCATACCAACAGAAACCCGTTGCCGGGTTTGCGGATTCACAGTGGCCGCCTACAAGACGACGAATTCACGCTGATTGACGGTGTTCCCGTAACGACCCCGGCCCGGACTGCCGTCGACCTGGGGTGCTGGCATCCGATAAACGACGCTGTGGCCGCGATCGACGATCTGCTTCGCGCAACCGACTGCAAGGTGGCCGAGTTTGAGATGCTCGCCGAGCGATATCCGGGCCGCCGCGGCATTCAGTCGGCGCGCAATGCAATCAGTCTCGCGGATGCCGGCGCGCAGTCGCCGAAGGAAACGTGGATGCGACTGTTGCTGATCCGGGCGGGGCTGCCCCGGCCACAAACACAGATCCCGGTCAGTGACGAATTCGGCGACCTAACTTACTACCTCGACATGGGTTGGGAGGATTTCAAAGTCGCTGCCGAGTACGACGGTGAGCAACACCGTCGGGATCGCTGGCAATACACGTGGGACATCAGGCGGCGCGAAACACTCGAGCGCCTGGGCTGGATCGTCATTCGAGTGGTCGCGGGGATCGCCCCGCCGACATCGTCAGCCGGGTACGAGCCGCGTTGGCCAGGCGCGCCGCCACGCTAGCGTGACGCTCGCTTACGGTAGTCACGCTGGCGTGACACTCGGCCGAGGACACCAGACAGCTAGCCGCTCACTCGCGCGCCGCCGCCTTCTCCAGCTCGGTAAGCGCCGGCTCGATACGGTCCGCCATGTCGTCGATGTCGTTGGCCACCTCGGGCGTCGTCACGAAACCGAAGTCCAGATAGTCGGTGTAGGAGAAGCAGGTGATGTTCAGCGCGACGTCCATGACGGGCGGCCCGAGCGGCACCAGCGAATCCAGCCGGGCGCCGGCCATGTACAACGGGAACGGCGGACCCGGCACATTGGACACAACCAGGTTGATGGGGGCCAGGTTTCGCGACAGCCCGCTGGCCGTGTAGGCCCGGGCAGCCAACTGCAGCAATCCCGGCGGCGTGGTCTCCGTCAGCCCCATGATCTGATGCGCCGACAGCGCCTTGGCCATCAACTTGGCGTTCTGGGTGCTTTCGTGGATGGCCCGCAGCCGCTCGGCGGGATCGTCGATGTCGGTCGCGAGCGACACGGTCATCGAGCTCACCTTGTTGCCGACGTCGTCCTTGTCGTCGTCGGTGCGCGTGGAGACGGGGATCTGGGCGATGAGCGGCTTGGCGGGCAGCTCGCCACGCTTCTGCAAGTACTCGCGGGCCGCTCCGGCCACGAGGGCCAGCACCACGTCGTTGAGCTTGACGCCGTAGGCGTCCTTGACGGCCTTGGCCCGGGCCAGCTCGACGCGGCAGCCGGTGATCCGCCGGTGCGGCGACACGGGTGCGTTGAACCGGGTCTTGGGCGCTTCGAAGTACCGTGGCGGCCGGCCGCTGCTCACGCCGAGCGCCGCGATCTGCTGGCGCACCGTCTGCTCCATCAGCCGGGCGATGCGGAAGGGCGTCTTGACACCAAGGTTGATGAGCGCGCCCACCGCGCGCCGTTCGATGCCCGGAATCCGCGATCCCACCAGCGATCCCACCGTTTGCTGTTGCGGCGGCCTCGGTTCCGGCGTGACGTCCAAAAGAATCTCACCCAGGCCGGCACCCGAGACGCCGTCGACGATGGCGTGGTGCATCTTGGTCAGCGACGCGATCCGGCCGCCCTCGACGCCCTCGATCACCCACATCTCCCACAACGGCCGCGCGCGGTCCAGCTTGTAGGACATCAACCGGCCCACCAGCTCCTCGAGCTCGCGGCGGCCGCCCGGCGCCGGAACGGCGATGCGCCGGATGTGGAAGTCGATGTCCAGCTCCTCGTCTTCGACGAACCACGGCCGGTCCAGCCCGAGCGGCGCGCCGGTGACCCGCCACCGCAGCTGCGGCAGTTCCGGCAGCCGCTCGATGATCAGCTCACGGAGCCGCTGGAAGCTGTACTCGGGTGTTTCCTTCGGGTCACAGATCGCCAGTGCCCCCACATGCATGTGCCAGCCCGCAGTCTCGGCCGACCAAAACGCCGCATCAACGCTCGAAAGCCGTTTCATCCCCCGACCGTAGCCCCCGCCTACTCGTTGCGAACAGCGATTCGCGCGACCAGTTACGCGTCTTCCAGCAAATCCGGCGTCACCGCCGACTCGGTGTCCGGGATGCCCTCGACCTTGGCCTTCCGGTCGGCCATCGACAGCAGCCGGCGAATGCGCCCGGCCACAGCGTCTTTCGTCATCGGGGGGTCGGCGAGCCGGCCGAGCTCCTCGAGCGAGGCCTGCCGGTGCTCGACACGCAGCTTGCCCGCCGAGGCCAG
Source organism: Mycobacterium sp. E2733 (assembly GCF_001667585.1). Lineage (GTDB taxonomy): Bacteria > Actinomycetota > Actinomycetes > Mycobacteriales > Mycobacteriaceae > Mycobacterium. The sequence continues at coordinate 3,895 of NZ_LZJZ01000035.1, read as the reverse complement.
GTGGTCGGGGACGGTGTCGCCGAGAATCTCGAGCGCGCGCTCCACCCGGGCGGCGGCCGCGACCGCGGCCCGCGCCGAGCGGCGCAGGTTGGCGTCATCGAAGTTGGCCAGCCGGTTGGCCGTCGCCCGCACCTCGCGGCGCATCCGGCGCTCCTCCCAGATGAGCCGGGTGTCCTGGGCGCCCATCCGCGTCAGCAATGCGCCGATCGCCTCGCCGTCGCGCACCACCACCCGATCGGCGCCACGCACCTCGCGGGCCTTGGCGCTGACCCCGAGCCGCCGGGCCGCCCCCACCAACGCCAGCGCGGCCTCCGGGCCGGGGCAGCTGACCTCGAGAGCCGACGACCGTCCCGGCTCGGTCAGCGACCCGTGCGCGAGGAAGGCTCCGCGCCAGGCGGCTTCCGCGTCGGCGACGCTGCCGCCCACGACCTGAGCGGGCAGACCGCGCACGGGCCGGCCCCGGTTATCGAGCAGGCCGGTCTGGCGTGCCAGCGCCTCGCCGTCGTTGGCCACGCGCAGCACGTAGCGCGTGGTCTTGCGAATCCCGCTGGCCGACAACACATGCACGACCGCGTTGTAACCGTAGAGCTCGAAGATGTCCTTGCGCAGCCGCCGCGCGACGTTGCCCAGGTCCACCTCGGCCTCGACGACCACCCGACCGCCGACGATGTGCAACCCACCAGCGAACCTCAGCAGCGACGTGACTTCCGCGCGACGCGCACTGACCGATTTCACGACCAGGCGGCTGAGTTCGTCCTTGACTTCGGTCGTCATCGCCACGCGTCGTCACTCCTCGGTCCGCTGCCGCCCGGTCCGGGTCCACCGGTCTGTGGACTTGCACCGTCGACCCGAATATCCGCGGTGGCCGTGACCGGAGGCGCGCCCGGACCCTTGTTGGCCGCCCGGACCCCGTCCAGGGCCGCCGCGAGTTTGCCTGGATCATGTAAAGGTGTACCAGGTCGGGCCACGTCGGCGAAGTGGACCTCGGCCGAAAGCAGCGTCGCGGTGCGGCGCAGGTGCTCCCGCTCCCGCTCACTGGGCACCCGTTCGGCGTCGATGATGATGTCGTGCACGGTGAACCCCGGTGCATGCTGGGCCAACACGTGCAGATGACGCTCGACGGAGAAGCCGGCCGTCTCCCCCGGCTCGGCCATCAAATTGAGCACCAGCGCCCGACGGGCGGTGGTGGCCCGCAGGGCCGCCGCCAGACCCGGCACCAGCACGTGCGGGATCACGCTGGTGAACCACGAACCGGGACCCAGCACCACCAGGTCGGCGGCCATGATGGCGTCGACGGCCTGCCGGGTCGCCGGCGGGTCGGACGGCAGCAGGCGCACCCGCCGCACCTTGCCCGGTGTGGTGGCGATCGCCACCTGGCCGCGAATCAGCCGGAACATCCGCGGATCGGTTTCCAGGCCGGACACGTCCGCCTCGATCTGCAGCGCGATCGGGCACATCGGCAGGACGCGGCCCTTGACGCCGAGGATGCGGCCCAGCTCGTCGAGGGCGGCCACCGGATCGGCCAGCACCTCCGACAGCCCGGCGAGCAGCAGGTTGCCGATCGGGTGCCCGGCCAACGCCCCGTTGCCGCCGAAGCGGTGCTGCAGGATGGTCGCCCACAGCCGGCCGTGTGGGCTGTCAGATGCCAACGCCGCCAACGCCATCCGCAGATCACCCGGCGGCACCACGTCCAACTCGCTGCGCAGCCGCCCGGAGGAGCCACCGTCGTCGGCGACGGTCACCACGGCGGTGACGTGCGGGGTCAGCCGGCGGGCCGCGGACAGCGTCGCGTACAGGCCGTGCCCGCCGCCCAGCGCGACGATGCCGTGATTCGTCGGCGCGTTCATTCGCGGCCCAGATCCCGGTGCAGCACCCGCACCGACAGCTGGGCTTCGCCCTTATGGGCCTTGAGGATCTGCATCAGCGCTTCGGCGATCGCAACGCTGCGATGCTTACCACCGGTGCAGCCGATTGCGACCGTCATATAACGCTTGCCCTCCCGGCGGTAGCCGTCGACGACCAGAGACAGCAACCGATGGTAGGCGTCGAGAAACTCGGCGGCGCCGGGCTGATTCAGAACGTATTCGCTGACGGCCGGGTCCTGTCCGGTGAGCGGGCGCAGCTCGTCGACCCAGTGCGGGTTCGGCAGGAACCGCACGTCCATCACCATGTCGGCGTCCATCGGCAGGCCGTACTTGAAGCCGAACGATTCGACGGTGACGCTGATCGACGTGCTGGCTTCGCCACCGAACGCGCGCTCGATGCTCTCCCGCAAGCCCCGCACCGACAGCGTCGACGTATCGATGATCAGGTCGGCGGTGGCGCGCACCGGGGCCAGCATCCGGCGCTCGGCCGCGATGCCCTCGGCCAGGGTCTGGTCGCCCTGCAGCGGATGGCTGCGGCGGTTCTGTTCGTAGCGGCGCACCAGCATGTCGTCGGATGCCTCCATGAACACGACCCGGGGGCTGATGTTGCGGGTGGCCAGCTCGTTGCGCACCTCATCGAGGTCACCGGTGAAGCCGCGCGACCGCACGTCCATCACCACCGCCAACCGGGTGATCCGCGACCCGGCGTCCATGCCGAAATCCACCATCCGCGTGATCAGCTGGGGCGGCAGGTTGTCGGCCACGTACCAGCCCAGGTCCTCGAGCACCTTGGCCGCTGTACCCCGCCCGGCGCCCGATAGTCCGGTCACCAGAACGACATCGATGCCGGCCGGGGCATCCCTGGTGTGGCCCTCCGCCAATTCACCCGTCATCCGGCTTCTCCGGGCTGCTCGGGTCGCAACGCCTCAAGGACGGCGGTGGCGGTGGCCACACCGATACCGGGAACGGCCGTGATCTGGTCGACGGTGGCCTCCTTGAGGCGGGCTATGGATCCGAAATGGGTTACCAGCGCCTTGCGGCGATGCTCCCCCAATCCTGGCACCGAATCCAGCGCCGAGGCGGTCATTCGCTTGGATCGCTTGCTGCGATGGTAGGTGATGGCGAACCGATGGGCCTCGTCGCGAATCCGTTGCAGCAGATAAAGGCCCTCGCTGTTGCGGGGCATGATGACGGGATCCGGCTCGGACGGCACCCATATCTCTTCCAGCCGCTTGGCCAGGCCGATCACCGCGACGTCGGTGATGCCGAGGTCTTCGAGCACCGTGCTGGCCGCGTTGACCTGCGGCGCGCCGCCGTCGACGACGTAGAGATTGGGCGGATAGGCGAACCGGCGCGACTTGCCTTCGGGGGAAAGCATATTCGGGTCGCTCTGTTCACTGAGGTGTCGCGCGAACCGGCGGCGGGTCACCTCGGCGATCGAGGCGACGTCGTCGGAGCGCCCCTGCCCGGCGGCTTCGCGGATTCCGAAGTGGCGGTAGTCGGACTTGCGCGGCAGGCCGTCCTCGAACACCACCAACGACCCCACCACGTCGGTGCCCTGCACGTGGCTGATGTCGACGCATTCGATGCGCAGCGGCGCATCCGCCAACCCGAGGGCTTCCTGAATGTTCTGCAGCGCAGCAGATCTGGCGTTGAAGTCGCCAGCCCTTCTCAGCTTGTGTTGCTGCAGAGCCTCTTTGGCGTTGCGTTGCACCGTTTCGGCCAGCGCCCTTTTGTCGCCGCGGCGCGGCACCCGCAGCGCGACCCGGGAGCCGCGCAGGCCGGAGAGCCAGCTGACCAGTTCGTCGGAGTTCGACGGCAGGCAGGGCACCAGCACCTCGCGCGGCACCGGGTTGGCGGCTTCGTCGGCCCCTTGGTTGTCCTGGCCACCCAGTTCGGCCTGCTCGCCGTAGAACTGCGTCAGGAACTGCTCGACCAACTGCTCCTCGCCGGAATCACCGGCCTCAGCGGACTTTTCGACGATCCAGCCGCGCTGGCCGCGCACCCGGCCGCCGCGGACGTGGAACACC
>NZ_LZJZ01000034.1 GCF_001667585.1 Mycobacterium sp. E2733 | reverse complement strand
GTCGTGCGGGTTCATCACGTGGTAGGTGCGGAATCCGTCGACCGCCTGAGCGCCCAGCGTGGCGATCGCCTCGGCGACGAAACCGACGGGCAGCCCGTCGAAGTGGGCGCGTTGCCGCTTGCCGTCGGCGCCGAGCCGGAAGAACGACGAGGGCGCGACCCCGGTGGCCAGCAGGCTCAACGCCGTCCGCGTGAACACGTCCGGCACATTGAGTTGGCCGGCATACGCGGCGCCGGCCAGGATTACGTCGCAGCGGAAGACCGAGACCGGCAGCGCGCACAGGTCGTGCGCCTCGCGCAGCAGCACCTCACCGGCCCACTTGCTGTTGGGGTATCCGTTGCCGTAGCTGTGATCGACTTTGCGGGTGGGGCTGATGATCCGGATGTCGGCGTCCTCGGTGAACAGCGAACGCTCGATTTGGTAGCCCACGGCGCTCGTCGACACGTAGGTGTAGCGCTTGATCTTGGTGGTGAGTGCGATGCGGAGCAGCTCGGCGGTGCCCATGACGTTGGGCCCGAAGAATTCGCGGTAGGGCAGGACGGTGTTGACCAGCGCGGCGGAATCGACGATCAGGTCGACGCTGTCGGCCAGCCGCTGCCAGGTCTGCCGGTCCAGGCCGAGGTTGGCTTCGCCCTTGTCGCCGGCGACCACCTCCAAGTGATCGGCGGCCAGTCCCTCGAAGTGGCGCAACAGGTTTGGGTCGCCGCTGTCGAAGGTCTGGTGCAGGCGGCGGCGCGCATCGTCGGTGGATTTCGCGCGCACCAGGCAGATCAGGGTGCCGTCGACGAGTTTCATCCGCTCGAGCCATTGCAGGGCCAGGTAGCGGCCGAGGAAGCCGGTGGCCCCGGTCAGCAGGACCGTCCGCGCCTCGTGTGTGGCCCGGGTCAAGTCCGGGGCCGCCGACAGCGTCGGGGCGTCGATGAACTTCTCCAGTTTGAGGTCGCCGGCGTGCACCTCGGCGGTGTCACGGCCGTGCACAGACTCGAAGAGCAGATCGCCGGCCGGACTGTCATGCCGATCCAACTGCTCGCTCAGGCTTCTGACGGACGGGGCGTCGAATACCGTGCGCACCGCAAGGCGGGAGTCGAGGGCTTTGTTGATCGAGTCGATCAGGCGCATCGCCGACAGCGAATCGCCGCCCAGGTCGAAGAACGACTCATCGACCCCGACACGCTCGATCCCCAGGACCTGGGCGTAGACGCCGGCCACGATCTTCTCGGTCGGGGTCTGCGGCGCCTGGAAGGGGGCGGCGGTAAACACCGGTGCGGGCAGCGCCTTTCGGTCGATCTTGCCCGAGGAGGTCAACGGGAACCGCTCGAGCACGACTATCTGAGACGGCACCATGTAGTCGGGCAACCGTGCGCTCAAACGCTGACGCACCGCGCTGATCTGCGTGTTGGTGCGGGGTTCGTTGGCGTGGGGGGTGCGTCGGCGGGCCCGGGTGTCGGCCAGGTAGAGGTCGGTCAGCGACTGCGCGTGCCGGCGGTGCGGTTCGGGGCGGAGGAAGACGACGTCGAGGGTGCCGGGTTGGGCGCCCCAGGTCACCGCGGCGTGATATCCGGCGGCCTCGCCGGCGCGGTGTAATTGCTCGGGAGTGACGGTTTCGGGGATCGCGGTGGCTTGGGCGAGTGCGTCGGCCAGCGGCAGCCCGGCCGCGAGTGCCTGTTCGACGTGGACGTCGGTGATCACTCCGGTGTGGGGGATCTCGGCGACGCGGACCGTGGCGGGACGCCGCGTCATCAGCTGGCTGCGCAAACCGTCCAGCCCGGCGCATTGGCCCCACATCCAGGTGGGCACTGTCGCGAGCGAGCGTACCGACGTCGGGGTTTTACGGATGATGACGTCGTAGCGGTACCGGTTCACTTCGTTGTCGGCGAATCCGCGTTTGACTTGGATGTCGAGCCCGGCCACTGACGGGCGGTCGGCGGCCCAGGTGCAGAAGAACTCCGGGGCCAAGAGCAATTCGGATTCGCTGAGGATGGCGCGCTGCACCCACTGACGGATCTCGGCGGTGTCCGTGGTGCCGGTGCGGGCCAGCGCGACCGCAGTTTGGAATGCGCCCTGCAGCGTGTGGTTGCGAACGTCGCCGATGAACAGGGCTCCGCCGGGCGCGAGCAGTTCCATGGCGCTGTCGATGAGGTCCGCCAGGTATTGCCGGTTGGGGAAGTACTGGATGACCGAGTTGAGAATGACGGTGTCGAAGTGGGCGGGCGGCAGCCCCTCGACCAGATGGGCGGGTTGGTTCAGCAGCTGGACCCGGTCGCGCCACGGGAACTGCAACCGATCCAGCGAGCGGGCCAGGTTGTCGATGGCCGCCGCCGAGACGTCGGTGGCGACGTAGTGCTCACAGTGCGGGGCGATCTGTGACAGCACCAACCCCGAGCCCGCACCGATCTCCAACACTCTTCGCGGCTGTAGGGCGATGATCCGCTCCACCGTTGCCGAGCGCCACTCCACCATCTCCTCGAGTGGAATCGGGTCACCGGTGTAGCTGCTGTTCCAGCTCCGAAAATCCATGCCGAACGCCGGCTCCCCGACCCGGGTGCCGTACAGCTCGTCCCAGACGTGTTGCCATCCCTCGACGGTTTCGGCGTCGTGGTCGGCGCCGGCGGCGTGCTCGAGCGTGACGTAGGCGACGAGCTGGGCGCCGGTCTTGGTGTGGTGCACGGTTGCGGCTGCCTGGGTGACCTGCGGGCACGACAGCAGGGTGTTTTCGATTTCGCCCAATTCGATGCGCTGTCCGCGCAGTTTGATCTGGGTGTCGGCGCGACCCAGGTAGTCCAGTGTTCCGTCCGGGGTCCAGCGCACCAGGTCACCGGTGCGGTACATTCGCTCGCCGGCGCGGCCAAAGGGGTTCGCCACGAACCGTTCCGCGGTCAGGCCCACCCGGCCCACATAGCCGTGCGCCAGCACCGGCCCGCTCACGTACAGCTCGCCGACCACTCCCCTGGGCACCGGGTTCAGCCGGGCATCGAGAACCACCGCGCATGCTCCGGGCAGCGGGGCGCCGATACCCACCGGCTGCCCAGCCGACAGCGGCGCGGTGCAGGTGACCCAGATGGTGGTCTCGGTCGGGCCGTAGGTGTTGAACATCCGCCGGCCCGTCGCCCAGGTGGCCGCCAACTCGGCCGGCAGGGCCTCGCCGATGGTGATCAGCGTGTCCACGCCCGTCAGCCGATTCGGATCCAGCGACGACAGCACCGTCGGGGTGAATACCGCGGCGCTGACCTGTTGGCGCCGCAGCAACGTGGTCAAAGCCTCGCCCGCGTAGGCGTCCCTGCCCGCCACCACCAGCGCCGCGCCCGACCGCACCGCCGCCAACAACTCGCCGACCGAAACGTCGAAGGTCGGCGAGGCCACCATCAGCAACCGCGAATCCGTTCCTAACCCGACCCCCTCCCCGAGCGCCGCCGCCAGCAGACCGGCGTGGCTCACCGCGACCCCTTTGGGGGCCCCGGTGGACCCCGACGTGAACATCACGTAGGCGGTGCTGCCCACCCGCAACGGCGCCAGCCGCTCGGCGTCGGTGATCGCGTCCGCGCTGCGCCCGCGCAAATCCAGCCCGTCGATGCGCAGCACCGGGCGCGCCCCGGCCCCCGCCACGGTGTCGGCGCCACACGTCAACACCCACCCCGCTTCGACCGTGTCCAGCATCGTGGCGATCCGTTCGACCGGATAGGCCCGATCCACTGGCACGTAAGCCCCGCCGGCCTTGACCACGGCCCACCAAGCCACCACCAACTCCAGACACCGGTCCATCGCCACGCCCACGGCCTGCTCGGGGCCCACCCCCGCCTCGATCAGCACCCGCGCCAACCGCGTCGACCACTCGTCCAGCTCGCGATACGACACCTCCCGGGTGCCGTCCACCACCGCCGCCGCGTCGGGGCGGGCCGCCACCGCCGCGGCCAACAACTGCGGCGCCACCGCCACGGGCGCTCCCACGCCGCGACCCGACCACCGCGACAGCACCAGGTCACGCTCGCCGCGATCGAGCAGCGGGACATCGCCGACCACCACTGACGCATCCGCCACCACCGCCTCGACCAGCCGCCCAAACCAGGCGACCAACCGTTCGACGGTGGCCCGGTCGAAGAGATCGGTGGCGTACGTCACCACCCCGGTGGCCATCGGTGCGGCCGGATCGTCGGTCGGCACTTCGCTGAACTCGAATTCCAAGTCGAATTTGGCGGTGCCCGTCGCTGCCGTCAGCGGTTCGACGCTGATCTCGTCGAACGACAACACCTCGGGGCGGACATTGTTCTGGAAGGCCATGAACACCTGAAACAGCGGATGGTGTGCCGTGGAGCGCACGGGATTGAGCTGCTCGACCAGCCGCTCGAATGGGACATCCTGATTGCTGTAGGCATCCAGCGCCTTGTGGCGCACCTGTTGGAGCACCTCGCTGAACCGGTGCGCAGAAGTGATCCCCACCCGCAACACCCAGGTGTTGACGAAAAACCCGACCAGATCGTCGAGCGCCTGGTCCAACCGTCCGGCGATCGGCGTGCCCATCACCACGTCCTCGCCGACGCCGACGCGGTGCAACAGCACCGCCACCACCGCCTGCAGCACCATCGATGCCGTCGTATTATTCTCTGCCGCAACGCGTTTGACGCCCGCCCATAATTGCGGGTCGATCGGCAGGTCGATCGCATCACCTCGGAAACTGGGCTCGGGCGAGCGGGCCCGGTCCGTGGGCAGCGACACCACTGCCGGCAAGTCGGCCAATTCCTGCCGCCAGTACCGCAACTGGCCCGCGATGACGCTGTCCGGATCGGATTCCTTGCCCAGCGATTCCAGTTGCCAAAGCGTGTAATCCGCATATTGCACCGGCAACGGCGCCCACCGCGGCGCCTCGCCCCGCGCCCGTGCCCGGTACGCCTCGGCGATGTCCCGGACCATCGGCGCAAATGACCATCCGTCAAAAGCGATGTGGTGCAACACGATTGTCACCACATGCCGCTCGGGCCCAAGGGAATAGATCTGCGCGCGGATCGGGATTTCCGCCGACAAATCGAACCGATGACCCGCCAGCGCAATCACGTGGGCGGTGACATCCTGCTCCGGCAAAGACGTGACCGCCGGATCACCGCCTCGCCACATGCCCGCCTTGGCCGGCATCACCTGCTGGAACGGCACACCGTCGATGTCGGGAAATACGGTGCGCAGCGATTCGTGCCGGGCGACGACATCGTCGAGGGCCGATTCCAGTGCCGGGACATTCAGGGGCCCGCTCATCCGAAAAGCGATCGGCACGTTGTAGGTCGCGACCCCGCCCTCGAACCGGTTGAGGAACCACAACCGGCTTTGGGCGAACGACAGCGGGACCACTGCGGGCCGCGGACCTGCCACCAACGGCTTGCGCCGACCCGGATCACCACGGGAGTCGTCGACCACGGCACGTTCTGCACCGAGCAGACCGAGCAGTTGCAGGTCGGTGGCGTATTTGATGATGATCGGCGCCGTCACGTGCGGGATGTCCGCGATGTCCTTGCGGGGGCCGATCTTGGCTTCTCGGACCGCGGCGCGGAACCGGTCGGTCGGCGCGTAGGACCCGCGGCTCGGCTCGGGGGGCTGCAGCTGAGTGGCGTTGCGCAGCAGCAACATCTGCAGCACCGAGTGGCGGCGCTGCCGGTCCGGCAGGGCGCGCAGGGCGGTTTCGAACCGCAGCAACCACTCCCCGAAATCGCCCACGCGCTGGATGGGGTAGCCCGCCTCGATGAGCCAGTCGACGTACTCGTCGGGCCCGATGCCGTCGTCGTGCGGGTTCATCACGTGGTAGGTGCGGAATCCGTCGACCGCCTGAGCGCCCAGCGTGGCGAT
>NZ_LZJZ01000033.1 GCF_001667585.1 Mycobacterium sp. E2733 | reverse complement strand
ACATACAGTCGTCCGTCGATCTCGCCGAAGTCGTAGATGGGGATGACGTGCGGCTCGTCCAGGCTGGCCGCGGCGTGCGCCTCGCGGCGAAACCGCTCCACATAGGCCGGATCCTCGGCGACATTAGCCAACAACACCTTCAGGGCCACCACCCGATCCATCACGGTGTCATAGGCCCGCCACACCTCGCCCATCCCGCCGCGACCCAGCAGCTCGATCAGCCGGTAACGCCCAAACGGCGTGCCCTCGGCCACCGACCCCGGTGTCTGCCCCGGTTTCATCCGCTCGCCCCTCATCGACGAAATTCGCCGCACCCGGTGCGCTGATCACCGCAACGATCAACGCCAGCTGGACTTCTCATTCTGTTGCGACGCTAAGGCACCGCGTAGGGCCACTTGTCCCCGCCTGCCAGGAGCATCGGTCCCAAAACCCGCGCGGGCGCGCGCCACGAACCGAACCTGGACGGCACAGCGCCGCCGCCCCACCCGCCCGCCGCTGAAATAGCCCTCGAAGTGAATTAACGCCGGTCGGGCCGACAGTCCTCGGGCCACCGCCGACAGTCCTCGGGCCACCACGGGTCGCTCCGGCGGTTCGCTCACCGCGACACCGGGGGGTCGGTGGACGCCTCGGCCATCGCCACGATCCGGTGCCCAGCTCGTGCATCGAGTCGGCGCTCGCGGGCCGGCAAGCCGACACACGCAAGTCGGCCCAGCCCGTCACACCGCCCGCCGTGACCTCAAACGACAGCGACGAGGCCAGCCGCCGTGCCCGGCCGGTGGCGACGAGATCGTCGGCAACCGGCTCGAGCCACGCCCTTACCGGCTGATCATCCCCAGGGGCGGACCGAAGCGGCAGCGTCGCGTCCTAGCGGATGCCGACGACCGCCAGTGTGGCGCAACCAAAGTCGATCGCTTGGCCGTCATCGGCGTCGCCTTCGCATCGGCTCACCACCGCCGGCATCTCCATGGCTCAGCACGGCGATCTTGCAGAGGAAGCTGGCCATGGCTCCGGTACGACTGCACTCGGTGACCTCACATCACCGACCCAGCAGACACCACTGGGATGGTCTACGGGGCGAATTCCTCAAGCAGCGCCGTGATCTGTCCGCCCGAGAGGAATGAGTCGCATCGGCCCCGTAGGTTTGTCAGCGGCTGCGCGATACCGCGTAGGTCGGCGAGTTCCGCGGGGTGGGTGTCAAAGAAGGCCCTCATTGACGCCCTGGCATCCGCGGGGGGCTGAGAGCCTGCGCGTGTCAGCGCGTCGTTGACGTCAGGATGCGCGTCGAGGTATTGGCCGGCCGGACCGGTGACCGCGCTGATGGTAGTGGCGACTTCCGACGCGGTACACGGCGCGGGTTGCGCGTTAGCCGTCGGGGCTGCGATGGTGGCTGCGGCGACGCCAAGTGCGCTGCCGGCAACTGCTCCTAACAAACCGTGGCGGCGGACGGTTGAACGGGTGAAATGCGTCAATTTCATTTGTCTTGGTCCCCTTAGATATTCGCTTCGGTCGCTTCGCTCGACCCTGAGGGTGCGAAAGAGTCGCTTCCATTGCCCTGACGCATGTATTTACGGTCGATCGCGTAACCCTCGGCTAAACCCTAACCAAATGCGTTAGGTGATGTGGCAAATTTGCACTCAAGTGCCCGCGCTGACGCCCGGATTGTCAGTCTGGGACCTCACCCGCAACTTTTTCAATCAGCACAGTTCCATCTGGCCTCGGACACGCTTGTGTCGGATCCTCGGACGACGTGCAGGTCAGGACGTATAAGTCCGGCCCATAGTTTCTAACAGCCGTAGCGGATGGAGGCCGTCAACCGTGCCGATGAACGTCGGGTGGATGCTGTAGCCGAGCATGCGGAGAATGTCACCGGAGACCGTTCGAGCGATTCGCGCGATACCGACAAGGTGTGCCGGTATAAGCACTGTGGCGCCATTGTCGGCGGCGAAGTCGTCGACCGCCCAGATCGCCGCCACCGCCAATGGTGCCCGTGGACGCGGAGTCGGGTAGGTCCCGTCGTCATGGTGAGCCAGCTGCGCGGTTTCTCCGGGCTGAATGTTGATGGCCTGCAATGCCGAAAGCAAATAGTTGGGCATCAGCAGCCGATGATTCGTCTATGCCCGCGGCGACCTGGGCCGCCGGATGACAAAGGCGGCACGCATGAGGAGTCAAAAGACCCTTTTGCTGGACCAGCACGTAGGCGCAACATGGCTGCGCACAAACAAAATCGTGAAGATCTAAGGACCGGACGTGACCGCGCAAAGATTGGGGGCAGGCGCTGTGTCTGAGCCGATGCCGCATCCACCTGGCCCGCCCGTGCTGACGATTCGCTGCGACGGCTCAGAACATAGCTTCGCTGCGGGCCATGATGTGGTGATCGGACGCGACGTCCGGGCCGACATGCGCGTCACGCACCCGATGGTGTCTCGCGCGCATCTGTTGGTGCGCTTCGATCAGGGCAAGTGGTGGGCGATCGACAACAGTTCGTTGAACGGGGTGTTCGTCAATGGTCAGCGGGTGCCGAACGTCGATATCCACGATGGCCAGAGCATCAACTTAGGGATGCCTGACGGGCCACGCGTGACCTTTGAGGTTGCACACCACAAAACGGCCGGCCGACCACCCAAAACGATGCTGGCGCCCCTAGGTGCGCTGCGGGGCGTGTCGCCGCCGTCGCATCCGCAGCCCGCATATGCGAGGGTCGACTCGCCTCCCGGCTCGGGACCGCAACCCGCCCCTCCCCGCTACATCCCGCCCGCGCCACCGCGGCCGCCGTATCCGCCCAGCGGCCCGCAGCGACAACCGGGCTATCCGAGCGGTCCAAGCGGTCCGCAGCCTGTCAGCGCTCCGCCCAGCGGTCCGCAGCCGGTCAGCGCTCCGCCGCCGCCGCCGCCGACGCAGGTGTCGCAAGCCGCGGCGAAAGTGGCGAATCTCTTGCGGGTCCGAGCCGAGCCGGAAGCGCCAACTGGCTCCGTCACGATCGGCCGCGCCAGCGACAACAATGTCGTCATTCAAGACGTCTTGGCCTCGCGCCATCATGCGTTCATGGTCCTGACGCCGAAGGGCACCGAGATCCGCGATCTCAGCAGCGTCAACGGGACGTTCGTCAACGGTGCCCGTGTCGAATCGGCGGTCTTGACCGAAGGCGACGTGGTCACCATCGGAAACGTCGACCTGGTGTACACCCAGGACACCCTGGTCCGCCGCACCGAGGCCGCGACCCGCACCGGCGGCCTGGAGGTGCAAGGGGTCGACTTCACCGTCGAACACGACCGAAAACTGCTCCACAACATCTCGCTGACCGCCCGGCCCGGCACCTTCACCGCGATCATCGGTGGATCCGGGACGGGCAAGAGCACGCTGGCTCGGCTGATCGCCGGCTTGACTCAACCCAGCGCCGGCACCGTCACCTTCGAGGGCCACAACGTGCATAGCGAGTACGCGATCCTGCGCAGCCGGATCGGGATGGTTCCGCAAGACGATGTTGTGCACCGCCAGCTTACGGTCAACCAGGCGCTGGGTTACGCGGCCGAGCTGCGGCTACCGCCCGACACGAGCAAAGCGGACCAAGCCCGGGTCATCGCGCAGGTACTCGAGGAACTCGAGCTGACCAAACACGCCGACTCCCGGGTGGACAAGCTCTCCGGCGGCCAACGCAAACGCGCCTCGGTGGCGCTGGAATTGCTCACCGGGCCCTCGCTGCTGATCCTCGACGAGCCGACCTCTGGTCTAGATCCGGCGCTGGACCGCCAGGTCATGCTGATGCTGCGGCACCTGGCGGACGCCGGTCGCGTCGTGCTGGTGGTCACACACTCGCTGACCTACCTGGACGTCTGCGACCACGTGTTGCTGCTGGCGCCCGGCGGTAAGACGGCATTCGACGGGCCGCCCGACCAGATCGGCCAGGCGATGGGAACCACCAACTGGGCCGACATCTTCGCCAAGGTGGGTGACGACCCCGATGCCGCCAATCAACGCTTCCTGGCCCAGAACCGACCGCCGCCGCTGGCTGTGTCGGCTGCCCAAAAAGCGGCGGAGCTGGGTCCCTCGGTCCGCACCAGCACGTGGCGGCAGGTCTCCACGATCGCGCGCCGCCAGGTTCGGCTGGTCGTCGCCGACCGCGCCTACTTCGCGTTCCTGGCGTTGTTGCCGTTCATCCTGGGTTCGCTGGCGCTGATCGTTCCCGGCACCAAGGGTTTCGGCTCAGCCGAAGAAGCCCAGGGGGTATTGAATCTGCTCACCATGGCCGCTGTCTTCATGGGCACCGCGCTGACGATCCGCGACCTGATCGGCGAGCGGTCCATCTTCCAAAGGGAACAGGCGGTCGGCCTTTCGACGAGCGCCTACCTGCTGGCCAAGATCGCCGTGTTCTGTGCGTTCGCCGTCGCCGAAGCGGCGATCGCGACCACCGTCGCGATCGTGGGTAAGGGCGCGCCGACTGAGCCGGCCGTGCTGCTCGGGAATGCCACCTTGGAGCTGTACGTCACCGTCGCCGCGGCTTGTGCGGCCGCGACGATGGTCGGCCTGCTTTTGTCCTCACTGGCCCGTTCCAGTGAGCAGATCATGCCGCTACTGGTGGTGTCTCTCATGGTGCAGCTGGTGCTCGGCGGTGCGATGGTCCCGGTGACCGGCCGGGCTGGGCTCGACCAGGCGTCCTGGGCGATGCCCTCCCGTTGGGGATACGCCGCGTCAGCGTCGACGGTCGACATCTTGAAAATAGACACCCATAAGATCTTTCCGCAGGACAGCCACTTTAAGCACACGCCCGGCGCGTGGCTGTTCGACATGGCCATGCTCGCGCTGTTGTCGATGGTCTACGCCGGCTTTGTGCGGTGGCGGATCCGGCTCAAGCGCTGACCGGACCCTTACCTGACTGGCCGCCGATAATATCCACCCCGGGAAAGGTGGCAAAACCGGAAGCGCAGGTTGTGCCGGTCCGCACCCCGAAACCGGTACCGCAGCCCATGAGCCCGCCGCAGTCGGCGGCAGAGCCGAGCTTGCAGCCGGTCACCCAGATGGGAGCAATCGCCGCCCACGTCGTGCGGCTGGAGACCGGCAAAGTTGTTGAGCGCCCGTTGCTAGAAGCTCAGGACGCCACCCGCGGGCTCGGTCACGAAGCGCGGTTCGTGACGGAACGGCAGTCTCTACTTCACCTCCACAACTGGGCGGCATCTCAACAGCGCAACCTCAACATTTACGCGACCCTGCGCCGTTAGGCGAACGGATAACCGGCCAACGAGGACGGGCGCGAAATCCGGCCCAGTTACCGGTGCCCCCGGCACGACTCGAACGTGCGACCTAGGGATTAGAAGGCCCTTGCTCTATCCACCTGAGCTACGGAGGCAATGTGCAGGTCAGTCTATTCCAACGGCGTGTCGCGGGACGACTCGCCGCGGCGACGCGCGCGAAAAGCGTTCCCGCGCCGCGGTTATCGGCTATGGTTGTGACCCTCGACACACGTACAACACCGGCCCGTAATCGGCCGTTTACCGCAACGAGGCGTGTGCAGATCGTCGAGGGGTGGCGTTGCTATGAGCGTGACCATGCACCTGACTTCACGGTGCTCGTGGGCTGGTACCCAGGCAGCACGCCTGGCGGCCGACGCGATGGATGCCTACCGGGCCGGCACGCTGCTGCTGCGGGGCTCGCCGCTCGCGCTGGGCTGCCTCGTGGGCTGGCTTTCCACGGAGTTCCCGCCGCACGTGTTGACCGGGCACGCGTTGTCGCGAATCGCGCACCCGTCCATCGGCCGCGTCGGCACGTCGTGGGCGGCGCAGCGGGCGGATCGGGCCCTCACGGCCGCGCTCGAGGAGTCCTTCGGCCCGGACTTCCGCGAGCAGGTGTGCCACCCGGCCGGCGTCAAGCCCGTCTGCGCCCCGCGCAGCGGCATGTTGAACAGGCCCGGTCCGCATCGCCGGTACGCGGCGCAGACGTCGAACATCCCCTACGGCCCGGGGGGGCGCGACAACCTGCTCGACATCTGGCGGCGCCATGATCTGGCGCCGGGGCAGCGCGCGCCGGTGCTGATCCAGGTCCCCGGCGGCGCGTGGACCGTCGGCGACAAACGCGTGCAGGCCTACACGCTGATGAGCCGCATGGCCGAACTCGGCTGGATCTGCGTCTCGATCAATTACTGCAAGAGCCCGCGTTCCACGTTTCCCGCGCACCTCATCGACGTGAAGAGGGCGATCGCGTGGGTTCGCCAAAACATCGCCGACTACGGGGGCGATCCCGACTTCATCGCGATCACCGGCGGCTCGGCCGGCGGACACCTGGCCTCCCTGGCCGCGCTCACCCCGAATGACCCGGCGTTCCAGCCCGGATTCGAAGGCGCCGACACGACGGTCCAGGCCGTCGCGCCCTATTACGGCGTGTACGACTTCACCGATTTCGAGAACATGCACGACCTGATGCTGCCGTTCCTGGAGCAGTTCGTGGTCAAGGCCCGCTACGCCGACAAGCCCGAGCGGTTCAGGGCGGCGTCGCCGGTTTCCTACGTGCACAGCGACGCACCGCCCTTCTTCGTGCTGCACGGCGAGAAGGACGAGTTGGTTCCCAGTGGGCAGGCCCGGGGCTTCTGCGCGGCGTTGCGCGCGGCCGGCGCCGCTACGGTGGCCCACGCGGAACTCGCCAACGCACACCACGCGTTCGACATCCTCTCGACGGTTCGGTCGCGGCTGGCCGCCGACGCCGTCGCCGATTTCTTGGGTGTCATCTATGGCCGGCGCGTCAGCGCCCGGCTGGACTTGGACCAGCTGGCGGCAACGTCAGCCAGTTGAGCCCCGAGCCCCCGGTAACCGGCGCCCCCGCCCGGCCGCTCCTTTCACCAGCCCGGCAACCCGACTAGCGTTGTGTTGGCGATGGGGTTGGCGGTCCGAGGCAGGAGGCTTGATCGACGGTGACAGGGCTGGCGCGTCGGGCGGAGGACGATGACTGAGTCCGTCGAGGTCGTGAAGTTGTCCGACCAGTTGGGACCGGTCGACTATCTGATGCATCGTGGCGAGGCGAACCCCCGGACTCGGTCGGGGATCATGGCGCTGGAACTTCTTGACACCACGCCGGACTGGGACAGGTTCCTGACCCGATTCGAGAACGCCTCCCGACGGGTGTTGCGGCTGCGGCAGAAGGTTGTCGTGCCGACCCTGCCGACGGCGTCGCCGCGCTGGGTGGTGGACCCCGATTTCAACCTCGAATTCCATGTGCGTCGGATGCGGGTGGCCGAGCCGGGCACCATGCGCGACGTTTTCAACCTCGCCGAGGTGATCCTGCAGTCACCCATGGACATCTCCCGTCCGCTCTGGACGGCCACCCTGGTGGAGGGTCTGGCTGACGGGAAAGCCGCCACGCTGCTGCACGTCAGCCACGCGGTCACCGACGGCGTCGGCGGTGTGCAGATGTTCGCCGAAATCTATGACCTGGAACGAGACCCGCCTTCCAAGCCAACGCCCCCGCTGCCCATCCCGCAAGACCTCACGCCCAACGACCTTATGCGGCAAGGCATTAACCACCTGCCCACCGCGGTGGTCGGCGGTGTCGTGAGTGCGGTGTCCGGTGCGGTGTCGGCTGCCGGACGGGCGGTCCTGGAACCGGCGTCGACCGTGTCGGGGATCGTGGGTTACGCCCTCTCGGGCATGCGGGTGCTCAATCGGGCGGCCGAGCCGTCGCCGCTGTTGCGGCGTCGCAGCCTGGCCACCCGCACCGAAGCGATCGACATCCCGCTCTCCGATTTGCACCGGGCCGCCAAAGCCGGCGGGGGATCGATCAACGACGCCTACCTCGCCGGCCTGTGCGGAGCCCTGCGGCGCTATCACGAGGCGCTCGGCGTGCCGATCAGCACGCTGCCGATGGCAGTGCCGGTGAACCTGCGGGCCGAGGCAGACACGGCCGGCGGCAACAGGTTCACCGGGGTCAACCTGGCCGCGCCCGTGGGTACCGTCGACCCCGTTTCACGGATGAAGAAGATCCGCGCGCAGATGACGCAGCGTCGCGACGAGCCCGCGATGAACATCATCGGTTCCGTCGCGCCACTGCTCAGCGTCCTGCCGACCGCGGTGCTCGAGGGCATCACCGGCTCGGTGATCGGCTCCGACGTGCAGGCCAGCAATGTCCCGGTGTACCCAGGGGACACCTACATCGCGGGTGCAAAGGTGTTGCGCCAGTACGGGATCGGCCCATTACCCGGGGTGGCGATGATGGTGGTGCTGATCTCGCGCGGCGGGTGGTGCACCATCACGGTGCGCTACGACAGGGCGTCGGTGCGCAACGAGCCACTTTTCGCTCAATGCCTGCTGGAGGGCTTCGACGAAATTCTGGCGCTGGCCGGTGCGGGGGCGCCCCATGCGGTGCCGGCCTCGTTCACCGAACCGGCGACTTCGGCGCGGACGGCGTCGGGCTCATGAGCGCCGCCAACGACCAGGGAGACGAGCGCGGAACGCCCGGAACCGACATGCGTTTGCCGGGCTCGGTCGCCGAAATCATGGCCAGCCCACCGGGTCCCAAGATCGGGGCGTTCTTCGACCTCGACGGGACGCTGGTCGCCGGCTTCACGGCGGTCATCCTCACCCAGGAGCGGCTGCTGCGCCGTGACATGGGCGTGGGTGAGCTACTCGGCATGGTCCAGGCCGGACTGAGCCACACGCTCGGGCGCATCGAGTTCGAGGACCTCATCGGCAAGGCCGCCGCCGCGTTGGCCGGCCGCTTGCTGGACGACCTGGAGGAGATCGGCGAGCGGCTGTTCGTGCAGCGGATCGAGTCGCGGATCTACCCGGAGATGCGGGAGTTGGTGCGGGCGCACGTGGCTCGCGGGCACACCGTGGTGCTCAGCTCCTCGGCGCTGACCATCCAGGTCAACCCGGTGGCGAGGTTCCTGGGCATCTCGAACATGCTCACCAACAAGTTCGAGACCACCGAGGACGGGATACTCACCGGCGGTGTGCAGAAGCCGATCCTGTGGGGCCCCGGCAAAGCCGCTGCGGTGCAACGGTTTGCCGCCGAGAACGGCATCGACCTGAAGGACAGTTACTTCTACGCCGACGGGGACGAGGACGTCGCCCTGATGTACCTGGTCGGCAACCCGCGTCCGACCAATCCCGAGGGCAAGATGGCCGCGGTGGCCAAGCGGCGCGGCTGGCCGATCCTGCGGTTCAGCAGCCGCGGTCCCGTGGGCCTGCGACGCCAGATTCGCACCCTTGCCGGCTTCGGCTCGATGTTCCCGGTCGCCGCCGGCGCCGTGGGCATCGGCGTGCTGACCCGCAACCGGCGGCGCGGGGTCAACTTCTTCACCTCGACGTTCTCCCAGCTGTCGCTGGCGATCGCCGGGGTGCAGCTCAACGTCATCGGCCAGGAGAACCTGACCGCGCAGCGGCCGGCGGTGTTTATCTTCAATCACCGCAACCAGGTTGACCCGGTCATCGCCGGCGCGCTGGTGCGCGACAACTGGATCGGCGTGGGCAAGAAGGAGTTGAAGAAAGACCCGATCATGGGCACCCTCGGCAGGCTGCTCGACGGCGTGTTCATCGACCGGGACGATCCGGTCGCCGCGGTAGAGACGATGCACGAGGTCGAGGACCGGGCCCGGAAGGGGCTGTCGATCGTGATCGCCCCGGAAGGCACCCGGGTCGACACCACCGAAGTCGGGCCGTTCAAGAAGGGCCCGTTCCGCCTCGCCATGGCGGCCGGAATCCCGATCGTCCCGATCGTGATCCGCAACGCGGAGCTCGTCGCCGCCCGAAACTCCACCGTCGTCAATCCGGGCACGGTCGACATCGCGGTGTTTCCACCGATTTCGGTGCAGGACTGGACCGTCGAGAACCTGCCGGAGCGCATCGCCGAGGTCCGGCAGTTGTACCTGGACACGCTGGCCAACTGGCCCGTCGACGGCGAGCTGCCCAAGGTCGGCCTGTACGCGGAGCAGAAGGCGGCGAAGAAGGCCAAGGCGCCAACGAAAAAGACTGCCGCGAAATCTGTTTCTTCGAAGGCACCGGCCAAGAAGGCACCGGCGAGGAAGGTCGCCTCGAAAGCCAAGCCGCCCAAGGCGAATCCGCACGAGTCCCAGGCCGCCCTCAAAGACGGTGAGGCACACCGGCCCGCCGAGGCGCCGGAGTCCACGCCCGAAGGGCGGCCGTGACCGAACCGGCCGCGGATACCACCGCGGTCCTCACCGGCCAAGACTCGCTGGTGTTGGCGTCCATGGCCTCGCCGGTCGAGCGGGAACTGGTGACGGCATGGATGGCTCAACAGCGCTCCGACAAGCCCGAGGCGAGATTTGACGTCCTGGAACTGCCGTCGCCCACCGCGCCGCCCGACGCACTGACCGCGCTGATCGAGCAGCTCGAGGGCGGCGACGACGCCGTCGGTGACCGTTCCATCGTGCCGGTGCGGGTGTTCTGGCTCCCACCACCGGATCGCGGCAGGATCGCCAAGTTGGCCGGCCTGCTCCCGGGGCGGGATCCCTACCACCCCAACGAACGTCAGCAACTGCACATCATGCGTAGTGCTCCCCAGCGGGCGCGGGTGGTGGCCGGCGAACCGGCGAAAGTTTCCGAGCTGCGCCAGCAGTGGCGCGACATCACCGTCGGGGAGAACCAGAGCGACTTCGCCCGATTCGTCATCCGCCGCGCGCTGTTGGCGCTGGAACGCGTCGAGTACCGAATCCTGGGGCCGCAGTACAAATCTCCGCGCCTGGTGAAGCCGGAGATCTTGGAGTCCAGCCGATTCCGCGCCGGGCTGAAGAAGATCCCCGGCGCGACCGTCGACGAAGCGGGCGAGATGCTCGACGAACTCTCCACCGGCTGGAGCAGGGTGTCCGTCGACCTGGTGGGCGTCCTCGGCAGGGCGCTCAGCCGCGGATTCGATCCGGAGATCGACTACGACGGATATCAGGTCGCAGCCATGCGTGCCGCGCTGGAGGCCCACCCGGCGGTGCTGCTGTTCTCGCACCGCTCCTACATCGACGGCGCGGTGGTGCCGGTGGCGATGCAGGAGAACCGGCTACCGCCCGTGCACGTGTTCGCCGGTATCAACCTCTCGTTCGGCGCGATGGGTCCACTGTTGCGCCGGTCCGGCGTGATCTTCATCCGCCGCAACATAGGCGAAAACCCGCTCTACAAATACGTTTTGCGCGAGTACGTCGGCTACATCGTCGAAAAGCGGTTCAACCTGAGTTGGTCCATCGAGGGCACTCGCTCGCGCACCGGCAAGATGCTGCCGCCGAAACTGGGCCTGCTGGCCTACGTCGCCGACGCCTACCTGGACGGCCGCAGCGAAGACATCCTGTTGCAGCCGGTGTCCATCAGCTTCGACCAGTTGCACGAGATCGCCGAGTACGCGGCCTACGCCCGCGGCGGCGAGAAGACGCCCGAAGGCGTTGGCTGGCTGTACCACTTCATCAGGGCGCAGGGCGAACGTAACTACGGCAAGATCTACGTCCGCTTCCCGGAAGCCGTTTCGATGCGTCAGTACCTGGGCCCGGCGCACGGCCCGCTGACCCACGACCAGGATGCCAAACGACTTGCGCTGCAGAAGATGTCGTTTGAGGTTGCGTGGCGAATATTGCAGGCGACGCCGGTGACGGCCACGGGCCTGGTGTGCGCGTTGCTGCTCACCACGCGCGGCGCGGCGTTGACGCTCGACCAGCTGCACCACACCCTGCAGGACTCGCTCGACTATCTGGAACGCAAGCAGAATCCGATGTCGACGAGCGCATTGCGGCTGCGCTCGCGCGAGGGGGTGCGGGCGGCTGTCGACGCGTTGTCCAACGGCCACCCGATCACCCGGGTCGACGGTGGCCGGGAACCGGTGTGGCGCATCGCCCCCGAAGAGCAACACGCGGCCGCGTTCTACCGCAACTCGTTGATCCACGCCTTCCTGGAGACCTCGATCGTCGAACTCGCGCTGGCCCACGCCCGGCACGCCGAGGGTGACCGGATGCGGGCCTTCTGGGATCAGGCGATGCGGCTGCGCGACCTGCTCAAGTTCGACTTCTACTTCGCGGACTCGGCGGCATTCCGGGACAACATCGCCGAAGAGATGGCCTGGCACGACGACTGGGAAGCCCACGTCACCGCCGGCGGCGACGAGATCGACGCGCTGCTGTTCGCCAAGCGTCCGCTGATGGCGGAAGCGATGCTGCGGGTGTTCTTCGAGGCCTACGAGATCGTCGCCGACGTGCTTCGCGATGCGCCGGCCGACGTCGGCCAGAAGGACTTGACCAAGACGGCGCTCGGCGTGGGCCGCCAATACGTGGCGCAAGCCCGGGTCCGCAGCAGCGAATCGGTGTCGACGCTGTTGTTCGCCACCGCGTATCAGGTCGTCGCCGACCAGGATCTGATCGGGCCCGGCCCGGACCTCGCCGAACGTCGGACCGCTTTTCGGGCGGAACTCCGGGACATCCTGCGCGATTCGGACCACGTCGGGCGGATCGCTCGCGACCAGTTCGTCGCCCGCGAGGCCAAGGCGCGTCGGCAGCGCCTGGCTCCGTAGCCCCCCGCCGGGGCCCATACCCTGGCTGTATGACGGTCGATCGGTCGGTGGCCCCACTCCGCGCGCGGGTGTGGCCGCTGCTCGTCGGCGTCGCGCTGCTGGCGGGCTGCACGGCGGCCGGTATCGGGGCGCTGTCGCTGGCCGACGCGCTGACCGCCACGGGTTTACCGAACCCGGGTCCGGTAACCACGCTGGGGCTCCCGTTCGTCCGGGCGGCGGGTGAGATCGCCGCGGTGCTGGCCGTCGGGTCGTTCCTGTTCGCGGCGTTTCTGGTGCCACCGCAAGCCAGCGGCGTCCTGGACGCCGACGGGTACCGGGCGCTCCGCCTGGGGACGGTGGCGTCGGGCGTCTGGGCGGTGTGTGCGGCGCTGCTGGTTCCGCTGACCGTTTCCGACGTGTCGGGCCGCCCGTTGGTCGCGCTCCTCAACCCGGTGCGTATCTGGTCGGTTGCGGGCCTGGTCACCACCGCCTCCGCGTGGCGGTGGACCGCGGCGCTGGCCGCGTTGGTGATGCTGGCCAGCCTCTCGGTGCTGCGCTGGTCCTGGACGCCGCTGCTGTTCGCCGGCTCGTTGCTGACCCTCATCCCGCTTGGGCTGACCGGCCATTCGTCGGCCGGTGGATCGCACGACCTGGCAACCAACAGCCTGCTGATCCACCTCGTGGCCGCGGGCCTGTGGGCCGGTGGCCTGCTGGCGTTGGCCGCGTATGGGCTGCGCGGCGGCGGGCACGTCGCCCTGGCGGCACGGCGGTTCTCCGCGATCGCGCTGTGGTGTTGGGTCGCGATGGCGGTCAGCGGTCTGGTGAACGCCGCGGTGCGCGTCCCGCTCGGTGACCTGTTGACCACCGATTACGGCCGCTTGGTGGTCGGCAAGTTCGCCGCGTTGTGCATGCTGGGGGGCATCGGCTGGCGGCAGCGGCGCTCGTCGGTCGTGGGGTTGCAAGCGGAACCGACTCAGCCGGCGGCGCGCCGCGCCCTGCTCCGGCTGGCGCTCGCCGAGGCCGCGGTCTTCGCCCTCACCTTCGGTATCGCCGTCGGGCTGGGCCGCACCCCGCCGCCACCACCGCCGAGCCGGCTGCCCTCGATTCCCGAAGCCGAGATCGGTTACGACTTCAGCGGGCCGCCCACGCCGGCGCGGATCCTGTTCGACTGGCGCTTCGACTTGATCTTTGGCAGCGCCGCGATCGTGTTCGCCGCCCTCTACGTGGCCGCCGTGGTGCGCCTGCGCCGCCGCGGGGACGCGTGGCCGCCGGGCCGCACCGCGGCGTGGCTGCTCGGCTGTTTCGCGCTGCTGTTCGTCACCTCGTCGGGGGTCGGTCGCTACATGCCGGCGATGTTCAGCGTGCACATGGTCGCCCACATGGGCCTGTCGATGCTGGTCCCGATCCTTCTCGTGCTCGGTGCCCCGGTGAGCCTGGCCCTGCGGGCGTTACCCGCCGCCGGCCGGGACGACCCGCCCGGTATGCGGGAATGGCTATTGGCCGCGCTGCACAGTCGGTACTCCCGATTCGTCACCAACCCGGTGGTGGCCACCGTGCTGTTCGTCGCCGGCTTCTACGGGTTGTACCTCTCGAACCTGTTCGACACCGCCGTCAGCAGTCACGCTGGCCACCTGGCGATGAACCTGCACTTCTTGATCAGCGGCTACCTCTTCTACTGGATTGTCATCGGGGTCGACCCCACGCCGCGCCCGATCCCGCCGCTGGCCAAGGTGGGCGTGGTGTTCGCGTCGTTGCCGCTGCACGCGTTCTTCGGGGTGGTGCTGATGGGCACCCGCAGGGTGCTCGGCGCCGACTACTATCGCTCACTCGGTCTGACCTGGCACACGGACCTGCTCGGTGATCAGCGATTGGGTGGCGGCATCGCCTGGGCGGCGGGGGAGCTTCCCCTGGTGATCGTGATGCTGGCGCTGCTGGTGCAGTGGGCGCGCAGTGACGACCGCACCGCCCGGCGGTTGGACCGCGCCGCCGACCGCGACGACGACGCCGAACTGGCCGCCTACAACGCGATGCTGGCCGAGCTGGCGCGGCGGGAAACGCCGGAACCGCGTAAGTAGGGCGAACAACCTTCCCGCGGCGACCGGCTTAGCTGGTGAACTCAGCGCGTATGTCGGCCCGTTGGTCGAGGCCGAAGATCTGCACGGCGGCTGACTTTCCTTTCAGGACATGAAATCCCCGGTCGATGAGTCCGGGCGGTCGAGACGCCAAGGCGTCGACGCACTGCCGGGTGAGCAGGATCGCGTCGCCGGTGGTTTTGGTGAGTTGCTCGACGCGGGCCGCCACGTTGACCGTGTCACCGATGAGGGTGAACTCGAGCTTGCCGCCGCCGCCGATGGTGCCGGCGATCACCACCCCGGTGTTGATCCCGATGCCGATGCGAAGGTCCCCGCCGAATCGCTCGGCGACCAGACGCTGGATCAACACGGCGGCCTTCACCGCAGCGTCGGCATGCTCCGCGAGGTCATTCGGGGCACCGAAAACGGCCAGCGCGCCGTCGCCGAGGAACTTATTGACATGTCCACCGGCGTCCACGACAGCCGGCACGACGATCGTGAACAGCTCGTTGAGGCGGGAGACGGTGTACTCAGCGGTGTTGGCCTCGGCGAACGTAGTGAAGTCGCGGATGTCCACGAACATCACCGTGACCTCGCGTCGCTCGCCGCTGAAGACATCGTCACCCTGCTCCAACAGCCGCGCCGCCAGGCCGGGATCGACATACGTCCCGAACGCCGCCTGGAGTCGTTGCCGCTCAGCCAAACCGGCCTGCATGCGATTGAACGACGCCGACAGCGCACCAAGGTCATCGTCTTGAACCACCGGCAGGCGGCTGGTGTAGTCACCGACCGCGACACGTTTGGTGGCTTCCGCGAGGTCGCGAATCGGTTGGAGGGAGGGCCAGAACCCGGCGCCGATGGTGATCGGCAGCCCCATGCCAAACGCCAAGCAGAAGGCGATCACCACAGCGAGTAGGGGGACCTCAGCCACCCGATGGAACACCGCCGCGAGCATCGCGCCCGCCAGGGCGAAGACGAAAGCGACGCCCAGCATGAACACGTTGGACCAGGCGGCAAAAGTCGGGCGAGAGCGCGGCAGGGAATCACCGATCCCCGTATCACCGGCTAGCGCGGTCCGGGCTGGCCGCAGGGACGCTTCGGAGAAGCTATGGCTCGCGGCCAACTGGGTGGTAGCTCCGAGGATGGCACCCCATACGCCGTACTGGACGACCCGCCACCCGGCCGCTCCGGCGATCGCACCGACAACGACCGCAAGCAGAGTGGCCCAAACGGCGCTGACGACCACGCCTCGCAAGAACGACTCCCGACCGTACCTGTAGGTGTCCGCCAGGGCTGTCGCCCGATCGACCTCCTGGCCCGCCACCCACCGCTCAACGGATCGGATTCGGCTCAGGCCAGGAAGAACGATCGCGTACAACTGGATCGGCACGGCGACCACGGTTACAGCAGCCGTCTCGACGTAATGATCGGAGTGCTCGTAAGCGGTAATGATCATCGACGACACGAGCCAGATCGGGAGCGCCATAAGGCCACTGATCACAAAGATCGCCCACGAGTACCTCGCCCCGTACCGATCCCACGCCCACTGCCAAATGCGCTCCATGCCGGGAGACTAAACGACTAGCCAACTTGGTCATCGGCGTTTCACCCGCAACTAAATCGCCACTGGCGGAGGGCCGAACGCAGCAGCGCTGGGGCCGCACGTTATCTGGCGTTCCATTGCGAAACGACCGTGCACGCGCCCGCGGGATTCGTATATACGAAGGTGTCTCGGTCGGTTGCCCGGGAATATGAAAACTCAGGAATTTGAGGCGCCTGGCCTCGAACGCGCATCGCACTAGCGGCGGACTGATCCACAGTCACCGTTTTTTCCACAGGGGGCCAGTGCGCGGGGCCCTGGTTTCGCCTAGCCCGTCGGTGGTGGCGAGCTGAATGGCGGTCGGATAGGGCGGTGACTTGTTCACCGAGCCATGACATAGAAACCGAGAAGGGATCCGTCAATGTTCGAAACCTCGCTTACCGTGGTCGGCCACATCGTCAACAACCCCGAACGCCGACAGGTCGGCACCCAGGAGGTCATCAAGTTTCGCGTCGCGAGCAACTCCCGGCGCCGCACGGCGGACGGCTGGGAGCCGGGTAACTCGCTGTTCATCAACGTCAATTGCTGGGGCAAGTTAGTCACTGGCGTGGGTGCCGCGTTGGGTAAAGGCGCCCCGGTGATCGTGGTGGGCCATGTGTACACCAGCGAGTACGAAGACCGGGACGGCAACCGGCGGTCGTCACTGGAGATGCGAGCCACCTCCGTCGGGCCCGATGTGTCCCGCGCGATTGTGCGCATCGAGAGGCCGGGCTATACCGGTCCGACGGCAAGCGATGCCACCACACCCCCGACGGATCCGACCGGCGCAGGTGAGGGCGCCGACGTCGACGACAGCGTCGAGTCCTCCGCAACGGGACCGCTGCCGCTGTCGGCTTAGCTGCGGGATCGGGCCCCCCGCGCGGTGCCTAGGATGGGCGGCGAGAGCTTTCTCAAAGAACCAGAAAGGCACAACAGCGGCATGGCTGAGTTCATCTACACGATGAAAAAGGTCCGCAAGGCGCACGGCGACAAGGTGATCCTGGACGACGTCACGTTGAGCTTTTACCCGGGCGCCAAGATCGGCGTCGTTGGCCCCAACGGCGCCGGCAAGTCGAGCGTCTTGCGGATCATGGCCGGGCTGGACAAGCCGAACAACGGCGAGGCCTTCCTGGCCACCGGGGCCACCGTCGGCATCCTGCAGCAGGAGCCGCCGCTGAACGAAGAGAAGACGGTGCGCGGCAACGTCGAGGAGGGGCTCGGCGAGATCAAGGTCAAGCTGGACCGGTTCAACGAGGTCGCCGAACTGATGGCCACCGACTACTCCGACGAGTTGATGGAGGAAATGGGCCGGCTGCAGGAGGACCTCGACCACGCCGACGCCTGGGACCTCGACTCGCAGCTGGAGCAGGCCATGGACGCCCTGCGTTGCCCGCCGCCGGACGAGCCGGTGACGAAGCTGTCCGGCGGAGAGCGGCGCCGCGTGGCGCTGTGCAAGCTGCTGTTGTCCAAGCCCGACCTGTTGCTGCTCGACGAGCCGACCAACCACCTGGACGCCGAAAGTGTGCAGTGGCTCGAACAACACCTGGCCGCCTACCCGGGCGCGGTGCTGGCGGTGACCCACGACCGGTACTTCCTGGACAACGTCGCCCAGTGGATCCTCGAGCTCGACCGCGGCCGTGCGTATCCCTACGAGGGCAACTACTCGACATATCTGGAGAAGAAGGCCGAGCGGTTGGCGGTGCAGGGCCGCAAGGACGCCAAGCTGCACAAGCGGCTCACCGAGGAGCTGGCCTGGGTGCGGCAGGGCGCGAAGGCGCGGCAAGCCAAGAACAAGGCCCGCCTGCAGCGCTACGAGGAGATGGCCGCCGAGGCGGAGAAGACGCGCAAGCTGGACTTCGAGGAGATTCAAATCCCCGTCGGGCCGCGACTGGGCAACGTGGTGGTCGAGGTCGACCACCTCGACAAGGGCTACGACGGGCGGACCCTGATCAAGGACCTGTCCTTCACCTTGCCGCGCAACGGCATCGTGGGCGTGATCGGTCCCAACGGAGTGGGCAAGACGACGCTGTTCAAGACCATCGTCGGGCTGGAGCAGCCGGACAGTGGGACGGTGAAGGTCGGAGAAACGGTCAAGCTCAGCTATGTGGACCAGTCCCGCGCCGGCATCGATCCCAAGAAGACCGTGTGGGAAGTCGTTTCGGATGGCCTCGATTACATCGAGGTCGGCCAGAACGAGATCCCGTCGCGCGCCTACGTCTCGGCTTTCGGCTTCAAGGGTCCCGACCAGCAGAAGCCGGCCGGCGTGCTGTCCGGTGGTGAGCGGAACCGGCTGAACCTCGCCCTCACGCTCAAAGAAGGCGGCAACCTGCTTCTGCTCGACGAGCCCACCAACGACCTCGATGTCGAGACGCTGGGTTCGCTGGAAAACGCCCTGGAGAAATTCCCGGGCTGCGCGGTCGTCATTTCCCACGACCGTTGGTTCCTGGACCGCACCTGCACGCACATCCTGGCCTGGGAGGGCGACGAGGACAACGAGGCCAAGTGGTTCTGGTTCGAGGGCAACTTCGGTGCGTACGAGGAGAACAAGGTCGAACGGCTCGGTGTCGAGGCGGCCCGGCCGCACAGAGTGACCCACCGGAAGCTGACGCGGGACTAGTGTCAGCTGCGCAGCACCCCGACGATGCGGCCCAGGCGGCCGCGGCGGGTGCACCCCGCTTGCGGGGGAGAGTGGGCGGTTGAGCACAGTGGCGTTGGTCACGAGTTGGGAGCCATCGGCATGACGATCGATCCCGGAGCCAAGCAGGCCCTCAAGCCGTGGACCGACTTCACGCAGCAGGACATTCCCGACTGGATCGCGAAGGCCTATATCGAGAGCTATCGCGGCCCGCACGGCGACGAACCCGGGGCGGAGTCCGGCCCTATCGACCTGACCGTCCCAACCGCCATCGTGACTCCGGCCATGCTCGGGGCGCACTATCGGCTCGGTCAGCACCGACCTGCCGGCCAAAGCCGGGTCGCGGTCTACCCTCCGGACGACCCGGCCGGATTCGGGCCCGCGCTGCAGGTCGTCACCGACCACGGCGGGATGCTGATGGACTCCGTCACGGTGCTGCTACACCGGCTCGGTGTGCCCTACGCGGCCATCATGACGCCGGTGTTCGAGGTGCACCGCAACCCCGCGGGCGACCTGGTCAGCATCGAACCGAAACCGCCCGGCGCCCCGCAATACGTGGGCGAGGCGTGGATACACGTGCAACTGCTGCCCGCGGTCGACAGCAAGGGCCTCGCCGAAGTCGAACGGCTGTTGCCCAAGGTCCTGTCCGACGTGCAACAGGTCGCCAGCGACGCGGGCGCGTTGATCTCCACCCTGAGTGGCCTGGCCGCGGAAGTCGAAAGCAACGCGCAAGGCCACTTCTCGGCCCCCGACCGCGACGATGTCGCGGCGCTGCTGCGCTGGCTGGGCAACGGTAACTTCCTGCTGCTGGGCTACCAACGTTGCCGCGTGCACGAGGGCCGGGTCTCCGGCGACGGGTCACCCGGGTTGGGCGTGCTGCGCTCCCGCACCGGTGCCCGCCCCCGGCTGACGGATGACGACAAGTTGCTGGTGTTGGCGCAATCGGTCGTCGGCAGCTACCTGCGCTACGGCGCCTACCCGTACGCCGTTGCGGTTCGGGAAAACGTCGGCGGCGACGACGGCGTAGTCGAGCACCGCTTCGTCGGGCTCTTCACCGTCGCCGCCATGAACGCGGACGTTCTGGAAATCCCGACGATCTCGACCCGGGTGCGCGACGCGCTCGCCATGGCCGACAGCGACCCGATCCACCCTGGCCAACTGCTGCTCGACGTCATTCAAACCGTCCCGCGCTCAGAGCTTTTCACGCTGAGCGCCGAACGGCTCTTGACGATGGCCAAAGCGGTGGTGGATCTGGGATCCCAACGGCGTGCGTTGTTGTTCCTGCGCGCCGACCGGCTTCAATACTTCGTCTCATGCCTGGTCTACCTGCCCCGCGATCGCTACACCACCCAGGTGCGGCTGCGAATCGAGGACATCCTGGTCCGCGAGTTCGGTGGCACGCGGCTGGAATTCACCGCTCGTGTCAGCGAATCACCTTGGGCCCTGATGCATTTCATGGTTCGCTTGCCCGAAGATGCGGCACCGGTCGACGTCTCCGAGGACAACCGGGTCCGCATCCAGGGGCTGCTGAGCGAAGCAGCCCGGACCTGGACCGACCGGTTGATCGGGGCGGCCGCGGAAGGCTCGGTCGAACAGGCCGATGCGGAGCACTACGGCGCCGCCTTCTCCGAGGTCTACAAGCAGGCCGTGACCCCGGCCGATGCGATCGAGCACATCGGCATCATCGAAGAGCTGCAGGACAATTCGGTCAAGTTGGTGTTCTCCGAACGCGGCGAGGACGGGGCCGCCCAGCTGACCTGGTTTCTGGGCGGACGCACCGCCTCCCTGAGCCAGCTGCTGCCCATGCTGCAAAGCATGGGCGTGGTGGTGCTCGAGGAGCGACCGTTCACCGTCACCCGCCCGGACGGGCTGCCGGTGTGGATCTACCAGTTCAAGATCTCGACGCACCCCACGATCGCGCCGGCGAGCACGACGGCCGACCGCGACGCGACCGCACAGCGGTTCGCCGACGCGGTCACCGCGATCTGGCAGGGTCGCGTCGAGATCGACCGGTTCAACGAACTCGTCATGCGCGCCCGGCTGACCTGGCAGCAGGTCGTGCTGCTGCGCGCCTACGCGAAATACTTACGGCAGGCGGGCTTTCCGTACAGCCAGTCCTACATCGAGTCGGTGCTGAACGAGCACCCCTCCACCGCGCGATCGCTGGTCGCCCTGTTCGAGGCGCTTTTCGATCCCCGGCCGTCGGGCGCGTCAACCAACCGCGACGCACAAGCGGCGGCGTCCGCGGTAGCCGCCGACATCGACGCCTTGATGAGCCTGGACACCGACCGCATCCTGCGGGCGTTCGCATCGCTGGTTCAGGCGACGTTGCGCACCAATTACTTTGTGACGCGTGAGGGTTCGGCCCGCGCCCGAAACGTCTTGGCGCTCAAGCTCAATGCGCAGCTCATCGACGAGTTGCCCCTGCCGCGTCCCAAGTACGAGATCTTCGTCTATTCGCCCCGCGTCGAAGGCGTGCACCTGCGGTTCGGACCGGTGGCCCGGGGCGGGCTGCGCTGGTCGGACCGTCGCGACGATTTTCGCACCGAGATCCTGGGCCTGGTCAAGGCGCAGGCGGTGAAGAACGCCGTCATCGTGCCGGTGGGGGCCAAGGGCGGCTTCGTCGTCAAGCGGCCGCCGATGGCGACCGGCGATCAGGCGGAGGACCGCGATGCCACCCGCGCCGAAGGCGTCGCCTGCTATCAGCTGTTCATCTCGGGGCTGCTCGACGTCACCGACAACGTCGATCACGCAACAAGAAAGGTCAGCCCGCCGCCCGAGGTGATACGGCGCGACGGTGACGACGCCTACCTGGTGGTGGCGGCGGACAAGGGCACCGCTACCTTCTCCGACATCGCCAACGACGTCGCGAAGTCCTACGGATTCTGGTTGGGTGACGCCTTCGCGTCCGGCGGATCGGTGGGCTACGACCACAAGGCGATGGGCATCACGGCCCGGGGCGCATGGGAGGCCGTCAAGCGACACTTCCGTGAGATGGGCGTCGACACCCAGGCCGAGGACTTCACGGTGGTGGGCATCGGCGATATGAGCGGCGACGTGTTCGGCAACGGCATGCTGCTGTCCAAGCACATCAGGTTGATCGCCGCCTTCGATCACCGGCACGTCTTCCTCGACCCCGACCCCGACCCCGCGGCCTCCTGGGAGGAACGCCGGCGGATGTTCGACCTGCCGCGGTCCAGCTGGGAGGACTACGACAAGTCGTTGATCAGCGAGGGCGGCGGGGTGTACAGCCGCGAGCACAAATCCATCCCCGTCAGCCCGCAGGTGCGCGACGCGCTGGGCATCGACGGCGAGATCACGGAAATGACGCCGCCCAACCTGATCAAGGCGATCTTGCAGGCGCCGGTCGATCTGCTGTTCAACGGCGGCATCGGCACCTACATCAAAGCCGAGTCAGAGTCCGACGCCGACGTCGGCGATCGCGCCAACGATCCGGTGCGGGTCAACGCAAGTCAGGTGCGCGCCAGAGTGATCGGCGAGGGCGGGAACCTGGGGGTGACCGCCCTGGGCCGGGTCGAGTTCGATCTGTCGGGCGGGCGCATCAACACGGACGCGATGGACAACTCCGCCGGTGTGGACTGTTCGGACCACGAGGTCAACATCAAGATCCTGATCGACTCGCTGGTCATCGCCGGCAGGGTCGACCCCGACGAGCGCAAAGAGTTGCTGGAGTCGATGACCGACGAGGTCGCGCGGCTGGTGCTCACCGACAACGAGGACCAGAACGACTTGATCGGCACCAGCCGTGCCAACGCGGCCAGCCTGCTTCCAGTGCACGGCAGGCAGATTCAGTATCTCGTCGACGAGCGGGGGCTCAACCGCGAACTGGAAGCGCTGCCGTCGGAAAAAGAGATCGACCGGCGGTGTGAGGCCGGCATCGGCCTGACGTCGCCCGAGCTGTGCACCTTGATGGCGCACGTCAAACTCGGGCTCAAAGAGGAGATGCTGAACACCGAACTGACCGAGCAGGATGTGTTCGCATCCCGGCTGCCGCAATACTTCCCGACGCCGTTGCGGGAGCGGTTCAGCCGGGAGATCCGCACCCACCAGCTGCGCCGCGAGATCGTCACCACCATGCTGATCAACGACCTGGTCGACACCGCCGGCATCAGCTACGCGTTCCGGATCACCGAGGACGTCGGTGTCGGACCGGTCGACGCGGTGCGGACGTACGTCGCCACCGACGCCATCTTCGGCGTGGGGGAGATCTGGCGGCGGATCCGCGCGGCGAATCTGCCGGTCGCGCTGTCGGACCGGCTCACACTCGACACCCGACGGCTGATCGACCGTGCCGGCCGCTGGCTGCTCAACTACCGTCCACAGCCGCTGGCCGTCGGCGCCGAGATCAACCGGTTCGCCGCGAAGGTCAAAGACCTGACCCCCCGGATGTCGGAGTGGCTGCGCGGCGACGACAAGGCGATCGTCGAAAAGGAAGCCGCCGAATTCTCCTCCCAGGGTGCACCCGACGACCTGGCGTACATGATCGCCGCCGGGCTGTACCGCTTCAGCCTGCTGGACATCATCGACATCGGCGACATCAACGACATTGACGCCGCCGAGGTCGCGGACACCTATTTCGCCCTGATGGACCGGTTGGGCACCGACGGCCTGCTGACGGCGGTTTCCGAACTGCCCCGCAACGACCGCTGGCATTCCCTGGCGCGCTTGGCGATTCGCGACGACATCTATGCCTCGCTGCGATCGTTGTGCTTCGATGTGCTCGCCGTGGGGGAGCCGAACGAAAGCGGCGAGGAGAAGATCGCCGAGTGGGAACACCTGTCCGCTTCACGGGTGGAGCGGGCCCGCCGCACCCTCATCGAAATTCAGGAAAGCGGGGACAAGGATCTCGCGACGCTGTCGGTGGCCGCGCGTCAGATCCGGCGCATGACCCGCACCAGCGGAAGAGGTTCGTCCAGTTGAGCGTCGGCTTCGTCGCCCCCGTACCGGTGCGCTGGTCGGACATCGACATGTACCAGCACGTCAACCACGCCACCATGGTCACGATTCTGGAGGAGGCGCGGGTCCAGTTCCTGCGCGAAGCGTTCGAGGTCGACATCTTGACCATTGGGTTGCTGATCGCCGAAGTCAAGGTGACCTATAAAGGTCAGCTGCGGCTGGTCGATTCGCCGCTACAGGTGACGATGTGGACCAAGCGGCTACGGGCGGTCGACTTCACGCTGGGCTACGAGGTGCGCTCGGTGTCCGCGGATCCGGAATCCAAGCCCGCCGTCATCGCCGAATCGCAACTGGCGGCGGTCCACATCGAGGAGGAGCGGCTGGTGCGGCTCTCCCCCCACCATCGGGAGTATCTGCAGCGGTGGATTCGGTAGTTGACCGCGGCCTGTGGCTGGGGCCGCAGGACCGGGCCGCCCAGCGCAGGGACCTGACCGCGTTCGTCGATTACGCGCTGCGACTCGACGACGCCGCGGTCATTCGCCTCCGCACTCGATCGGCTGGACTCCTGACGGCTTGGGTGGCAACGGGTTTCGACGTCCTGGCCAGCCGGGTGGTGGGGGGCGAGGTGCGGCCCGAGGACCTGTCCGTGGGCGCGGATGCCCTGGCGCGCGGCCTGTCCGCGATGGACGAAGACTCGGGCTACGTCGATCCCGGCTTCGGGATGGACTCCGCGTGGCGGGGTGCGTTGCCCCCGGACTCCGGCTTCACCCACCTCGAGGACGTACCCGCCCGGGTGATGCTCGACCTGGCGCAGCGCGGCGCGCGACTTGCCAAGGAACACGGCAGTTCTCACGGTCCGCCCGTCTCGCTGCTCGACCAGGAGGTCATCCAGGTGAGCTCCGCCGACGCAAGCGTGGGGTTGCCGATGCGGTGTGTGTTCGCCTTGACCGCAATGGGTTTTCTGCCGCAGTCACCGGAGGCCGTCGACGCCGACGAAATGATCAGGGTCCGGATCCTGCCAACCTGGTTGCGCATCGACGCCCGGTTCGGCTCGGTGTACCGGCGCCGCGGCGACCCGGCTCTGCTGCTGCGCTGACGCCCCGGGCGTTCCGAATCATCATGAGTTGAATGCCGGGCAGGCAAGGTGACTCGTCAGGTGCCGTAGACCATCCACAACGGAAGAACCGAGTCCAGGTAGTCCATGAACTTCTTGAGGCCCACGCGGTATTGCCCGTAGCCGTATGGGTCTTCGGCGTACTCCGGGAAGGCGATGCCCAGCCCGAACAGGCCGGGGGCAAGGATTCCGTTCATCCGGTTGTATTGCAGCGGGCCCCACTGGGGCGTCTCGGGCAGCTTCCGCTGCTCGAAACCCACGGTGTAGACGACGTGGTCGCACTCCGCGATCCTCTCCTCGAAGTCCGGGGCGGCAACCCAGCACCTCTCCAACCGTTCCGGATACACCCCGTCGATGTTCTCGCGGGCCCACACGGCGGCTCGCCCCTTCAGGCCGGTGTCGTCGAATAGGATCCAATCATCCAGGTAGACAGCGTATTTGAGCGGGCTGCGGTAGAAATTGATCACCCTGTCGACGGGAAGCCGCAGTAGATGCGGTAACGCGATCATCGCCGAGTGTGACGAGCCGAAGACGGCAACCGTCGCGCCTTCCAACGGCACCCCGGCAAGCTGGTCTGCATCGAGGGCGACCTCGACCGGAATCTCAGCAAGGGGATAGTCGAGCCTCTTGGGTTCCGCGCCGATCGCGAGGATCACGTTGTTGGAGGTCAGTTCCGGATCCTGCGTTTCGATCCGCCACTGCCGTCGCTGCAGGGACAGGGTGGTGGCCGTCGTCTCGAACACGTGCACCCGTTCGCGCAGGCGCTCGGTGACCCACACCAACGGGTCGGCGACCAGGGCAAGGGCGCAGGTCTCCTCCGGATCGACTTCGGCCAGCGGCAGGGGCGGGGCCTGTGAAAACCGAAAGGACGCAGAGCCATTCAAGAAGCTCAGGAAAGTCCCGGCAATGGTGTTGCTGGACACCGACCGCCACTTACCACCCAGGTCTCCGCCGGCGAAGGCGGGATCGATCCAGGCGATCTTGTCGGGCGGTATGCCCCGATCGAGCAGCCTCCCCACCGCAGCAATTCCCGCGGGTCCCGCCCCGATCACTGTCCACGCGTAGGTCGCCATGTACTAGGTATAGAGGAGCGACCAGCCTGGCGCTGAGTCGCGAGGTCGGGGATTCGGCTCACACGATGTCGGCGAACATCAGTGCCGTCCCGGCGGCGGTGACTGCCTGAGTGACGATCTGCGCGTGCGTGAGCCGAACGGCGCGCGGCATGAGGTTCGTCCAGCGCCGCGCCATCCAGCGGTACGCCCAGTAGATCGCCACCGCGGCGAACCCCAGGGCCGCGGTCCAGTTCACCATGGCAACCCAGTCGGGCACGGCCTGGGGCATGTGGTGTGCCGAGTGCTGCGGCCCCGGCGCGGCGTCGTGTGCGGGCATGCTCATCGCGTCGCCGCCCGAGTGCTCGGAACGGCCCGGCAAGCTACCGTTCATCGCCCCGTACATCCAGGCCATCGCCACCATCATCACGGCGTAGTAGTAGTTCGTCAGCCTGCCATCGACGGCCCACGGCGTGTGGCCCGCGATGCTGACGAACCAGGCGCCGCCCAGCAGGAAGCACATCGTCGCCGCGACCGTCGGCAGGGTCATCCCCACGCCCCAGGCCATCAAGATCATCACGGCCGACATCGCCAGGTGTAACAGCTGGCTGATGACGCTCGTCCAGCAGCGGCGTTGGGCGACAAGGAAATACGCGTAGGCTGCGAAGCTGATGGCGAAGAGCGCCGTCACCACCCATCGCAACGTGTTATCCACCAATCCGCCTTTCGCCGGGGGGCGCACCGCGTCAGCTTACGACCCGAAGCCGGGTTTCGATCGCGTCATGGCACGAGAGTACCCCGGCGGGGTATCTGCTTTTCCAACCCACACTCTGAGTAATGGGCCGGCCGCACGGCGAAACCGACTGCTCGCCGGCTCCTTTGGGCCTCCGTTCAGGCCAGCCAGGCCGTGGCGTCCGGCGCAAGTTGGCCGTTGACCAGCGGGGCGCTGGCCACGATGAGCTCTCCCGGCGGCAGCGGGATCGGCCGGCGCCCGGCATTCAGAGCGCACACCGCCCCGCCGCCGCGGCGCCGGAAGATCAGCGCACCGCGCGGCGCATCCAGCCAATCGATCTCCTCACCCCCAAACTCGGTGCGCTCCTTGCGCACCTTGATGACGTGCTGGAAGAACGAGAACGTCGACTCGGGGGCCGCCGTCTGCTTCTCGACGGTCAGCGTCGCCCATTCCTGCGGCATCGGTAACCACGTGTCGGGCGACGAGGAGAACCCGAACGGGGGAGCGTCGCCCGACCACGGGATGGGAACCCGGCACTTGTCGCGGCCGCGCTCGGTGTGCCCGGAGCGTTCCCACGTCGGGTCCTGCAGCACGTCGTCGGGAAGTTCCACGTCCGGCAGCCCCAGCTCCTCGCCGTTGTAGATGAACACCGCGCCCGGCAGGGCCAGCATCACCATGGCCATGGCGCGTGCCCGGCGCAGTCCGATCTCGCCGTCGCCGTAACGGGTGACCTCGCGGCCCACGTCGTGGTTGGACAGGGTCCAGGTGGGCGTGGCGTTTTCGAGGGCGGTGGCCGCCAACGAGTTATCGATCGCGTGGTGAACCGCGGCCGCATCGAAGCCGATCTTCGTCAGCCGGAAGTTGAAGCCGAGGTGCAGTTCGTCGGGCCGCAAATACTCGGCCCAGCGGGCGTTGTCCATGACCCACACCTCGCCGATGGTCACCGCCCCCGGATAGTCGTCGACGATCGCGCGGATTCCGCGGTGGATCTCATGCACGCTCGGGTGGTTGAACCGCGGATCGTCGTCGCTGTGGGTCAACACTTTGATGTCGTCGGTCGCGTCCGGCAGGTCGGACGGCTTGGCCATCCCGTGTGCCACATCGATGCGGAAGCCATCAACGCCGCGTTCCAGCCAGAAGCGCAGCGTCTTCTCGAAGTCGTCGAAGACCTCGGGATGCTCCCAGTTCAGATCGGGCTGCTCGGCGTCGAAGAGATGCAGATACCACTGGCCCGGGTTGCCGTCCGGTTCGACGATCCGGGTCCACGCCGGCCCGCCGAACACCGACGTCCAGTTGTTCGGCGGCAGCTCCCCGTGGGGGCCCCGCCCGTCGCGGAAGAAATAGCGCTCGCGTGCGTCGGTGCCCGGGCCGGCCGCAAGCGCGGCCTGGAACCAGGGGTGTGCCGAACTGCTGTGGTTCGGCACCACGTCCATGGTGATCTTGACGCCCCGTGCGTGTGCCGCCGCCACCAGCCGCTCGAACGCAGCCATCCCGCCGAACAACGGGTCGATGTCACGGGGATCCGCCACGTCGTAGCCGTGGTCGGCCATCGGTGAGACGGTGACCGGGTTGAGCCAGATCGCGTCGACGCCGAGGCGTTCCAGGTGGTCCAGCCGCGCCGTCACGCCGTCCAGATCGCCAACGCCGTCGCCGTTGCTGTCGGCGAACGACCGCGGGTACACCTGATAAAACACCGCGTTTGACCACCACGGCTTGGCGTTCATCCCACCCCGCTCAGTTTCGTGGGCCGACATCACAACGCCGCGTTGACCAGCGAGTGGGCGGCCATCTCAAGGTAATCGAGCAACTGGCGTCGGTGCTCGTCGTCGAGGGTCTCCGAGTCGATCGAGGCGACGGCGGTGTGCATGCAGCGCAGCCAGGCGTCGCGCTCGATGGGGGTGATCCGGAACGGGACGTGGCGCATCCGCAACCGGGGATGACCACGCCGGTCGGAGTAAGTGCGCGGGCCGCCCCAGTACTGCTCGAGGAACATGCGCAACCGTTCCTCGGCGCCCGCCAAATCGTCTTCGGGGTACAGCTGGCGCAGGATTTCATCCTCGGCGACCTGGGCATAGAAGCGGGACACGATCGCATGGAAGGTGTCGGCACCGCCGACGGCGTCATAGAAGGACTGGGGCTCGGAATCCATCGCCTCCATTGTGGTCCATCACGGCGGCGGCGGGCCGAGCCGGGCCGACGCCGCTCCCGCTGTTCACCCGCACGACATGCCGTTCACCTGCCATAGGGGTGCGATTGACGGCGAATCATGGTGGACTATCCGCGGAGGATCTATGGCGCAGGGCAAGAGACGCCGCAGTCACCGAAGTTCCGGTGCCGCGGCAGGGTTAACCGGGCCCCCGACGGCGTCATGCCTGCATAGCGTCGATACCCATCCCCCCAGCCGACAAGAGAGCGCGTCCCTGTGGAGTCGCCGGCGGGTGCTGCTGCTGAACTCGACCTATGAGCCGCTGACCGCGCTGCCCATGCGGCGGGCCATCGTGATGGTCATCTGCGGCAAGGCCGATGTGGTCCACCACGACCCGGCCGGGCCGGTAATACACTCGGCCACCAGCTCGATCCTGGTGCCCTCGGTGATTCAGCTGCGGTCTTATGTCCGCGTTCCGTACCGGGCCCGCGTCCCGATGACCCGGGCCGCGCTGATGCACCGGGACCGGTTCTGCTGCGCCTACTGCGGGGCCAAGGCCGACACCGTCGACCATGTGGTGCCACGCAGCCGCGGCGGCGACCACTCCTGGGAGAACTGCGTCGCCTGCTGCTCGACGTGCAACCACCGCAAGGGCGACAAGCTGCTCACCGAGCTGGGCTGGGTGCTGCGCCGGACACCGCTGCCACCGACGGGACAGCACTGGCGGCTGCTGTCGACGGTCAAGGAGCTCGACCCGGCGTGGGCGCGCTACCTCGGCGAAGGCGCGGCGTAGCGGCCGTATCGCCCGACACCTCGTGTCCGAGTGTGCCGATGGATCACAGCGTGGGATACGGTTTCCGTCGTGAGCCTTCTGCAGATTCACCTGTACTTCATCGGGATACCGTTGCTGCTGGTTGCCGTGCTGGCGGTGCTGATCTGGTCGCACAAGGGACCGCACCCGGCGACCTACAAGTTGGGCGAGAAGTGGACGCACCCGCCGATCCTGTGGGCTGCCACGGACGAAGACGTCGGCCACACCCACGGCGGGCACGGCGGACACGAATTCTCAGTTGGAGGTGGCGCCAGTGGCACATGGTGATGTGGCGACGATCGCCCCCGGCGAGCTGCCCAACGGGTGGGTGATCACCACCAGCGGACGGCTCTCGGGGGTCACCGAGCCCGGCGAGCTCTCCGTTCATTTCCCGTTCCCGATCAAGGACCTCGTCGCCATCGACGACGCGCTGAAGTTCGGTTCGCGGGCATCGAAGGCACGGTTCGCCATTTACCTCGGTGACCTGGGCAGCGACACCGCAGCACGGGCTCGCGAGATCCTGGCCAAGGTGCCCACGCCGGACAACGCGGTGCTGCTGGCGGTCTCGCCCGACCAGAAGGCAATCGAGGTGGTCTACGGCTCCCAGGTCCGCGGCCGCGGCGCCGAGTCGTCGGCGCCGCTGGGCGTCGCCGCCGCATCGTCGGCGTTCGAGCGCGGCGACCTGGTGGACGGACTGGTCAGCGCGATCCGCGTCCTCAGCGCGGGCATCTCCCCGGCCTAGTGGCGATCGCAAGCGCGGCGTAGCCGGGCGCTGCGGGTCGCCACCATCGGCCCGCCCACCGCGCGAGGGTGCGCAAATGTACGCCGAACGCGGCGTGTCGCCGTACAAACACGCGCGCTCGCGTGCGGCGTTATCAGGCCGCGTCGAACTTGCGGGCCCGCAAGGCCCGCTTGACCCCGGCCTGGCCCTCGAGCACCAGCCGCCGTAATGCCGGCGGCACCTCCGGGTCGGACAGGAACTTGTCGGCGGTCGCGATGCCGGCCTCGCTGATGTTCCAGTGCGGGTACAGGCCGATCACCACCGTTTGCGCGACTTCGCTGGAACGCCGCGCCCACACGCCCGGTATCGCCTCGAAATAGCGGTCGGTGAACGGGGTGAGCAAGTCGTGCTGCCCGGGCGGTGCGAAGCCCGCGATGATGCTGCGGGCCGTGATGTTGGCCAGGGTGTCGTCCTCGATCACCATGGTCCACGCGTCCTCCTTGACCTGCGGCTGTGGCCGGGCCGTCGCCGCCTGGGCGCCGTGCCGCTTGCCGGCGGCGGTCGGATCGTGCTCTACCTCCGCGTCGATGAAGGGCGTGGTGGGCCCGTCGGCGTCGATTTCCCCGGCGCTCGCCAGCGCGGTCACAATGCGCCACCGCAGGTCGGTGTCGATCTCGAGGCCGCGCAGCCCCAACTCGGCAGGGTCGTGGTCGAGCAGGTCCGCCAGCGCCACGACATGCCGGGTCGACAGCACCGACGAACACAGGGTGTTGACGAATGCGAGCTGGTGATCAGAGCCGGAGTCGGCGGCGCGCGCCAGCTCCAGCAGCCGGTCGGCGAACTGCGGCCACCCCTGCTCGTGCGCCCAACCCGGCTCGGCGTAGGAG
Source organism: Mycobacterium sp. E2733 (assembly GCF_001667585.1). Classification (GTDB taxonomy): domain Bacteria; phylum Actinomycetota; class Actinomycetes; order Mycobacteriales; family Mycobacteriaceae; genus Mycobacterium. Next base: position 17,510 of record NZ_LZJZ01000033.1, on the reverse strand, counting down.
GCCAGCGCCGTCTGCGCTTGCAGCAGCAACCGCTGTGCGACACCGACCTCGGTTTCGGCGTGCACCCCGCCGGAGACCAGGGCCACGAAGTCGCGGGCACGCAATTCGGCCTCGCGTGTCATCTCCCACGCCGCCGACCACACCAGGGAGCGCGGCAGCGGCTCGGCGATGTCGGCGATTCGCTGCAGCGCGGTCCGCAGCGACTCGCCGTCCAGCCGCAGTGAGCAATAGGTAAGATCGTCATCGTTCACCAGCACCAGCTGGCCGCGCGAAACACCAACCAGCGCAGGGACTTCCGTGAGAGGGCCGTCGAGGTCGAGCTCTTCGCGCCGCACCCGCACCAGCTTGCCGGCGCCGTCATCGTCGTAGATCCCGATCGCCATCCGGTGCACTCGGGTTTCACCGGCCCCTGGGGCGGCGCCGCTCTGTGTCACCGCGAACCGAGTAAAGCGGCCGTCCGCGTCCACGTCGAAATCCGGCCGCAACGTGTTCAACCCGGTCGTCTTCAACCACTGCCGCCCCCAGTCGGACAGGTCCCGGCCGGACGCCTTCTCCAGGGCGGCGACCAGGTCGTCGAAGGTGGCGTTGCCGAACGCGTGGCTGCGGAAGTAGTCGCGCAGGCCGGCCAGGAAGTGCTCCAGCCCGACGTAGGCGACCAGCTGCTTGAGGACGGAAGCGCCCTTGGCGTAGGTGATGCCGTCGAAGTTCACCTCGACCGCGGCCAGGTCGGGGATGTCCGCGGCGATCGGATGGGTGGACGGCAGTTGGTCTTGGCGGTACGCCCAGGACTTCTCGACCGTCGCGAATGTCGTCCAGGCCTCGGTGAATTCAGTGGCCTCGGCCTGGCACAGCACCGACGCGAACGTCGCGAAGGACTCGTTGAGCCACAGGTCGTCCCACCAGGTCATGGTGACGAGGTCCCCGAACCACATGTGCGCCATCTCGTGCAGCACGGTTTCGGCCCGCCGCTCGTAGGACGCCCGGGTGACCTTGCTGCGAAAGACGTAGTCCTCCAGGAAGGTCACCGCCCCCGCGTTTTCCATTGCGCCGGCGTTGAATTCGGGCACAAACAGCTGATCGTATTTGCCGAAGGCGTAGGGCAGCCCGAAGTTCTTGTGGTAGAAGGCGAATCCCTGCTTGGTCTGGGCGAACAACCGCTCGGCGTCCATGTGTCGCGCCAACGATTCCCGGCAGAAGATGCCCAGCGGGATCTCGCCGTGTTCGTCGGTGTAGCTGTCCTTCCATTCGGCGTACGGGCCGGCGATCAGGGCCACCAGATAGGTGCTCATCCGCGGGGTGGTGGCGAAAACATGTACGCCATCGTCGGCGGAGACGGACACCGGCGCGCCGTTGGAGACCACTTTCCAGTGCTTGGGCGCCGTCACCCGGAGGTCGAACGTCGCCTTGAGGTCGGGCTGGTCGAAGCAGGCGAACATGCGCTTGGCGTCGGCGGTTTCGAATTGTGAGTACAGGTACGTCTCGTTGTCGACCGGGTCGACGAAGCGATGCAGACCCTCACCGGAGTTGGAGTAGCGGCAGTCCGCGTCGACCACGAGGACGTTGTGCTTCTCAAGACCGCGCAACGGGATGCCCGTCGATTCGTCGTATCCGGACACATCCAGGTCGCGCCCGTTGAGGGTGGCGCCGCGCACCGTCTCGGCGGCGAGGTCGATGTACGAGTCGGCGCCGGGAAGCGCGTCGAACACCACGGTGGTCGTGGAGCGGAACGTGCTTTCGCCCGGGCCGCCGTTGCCGTCGGTGACGTCGAGGTCGATCTGGTAGCTGTCGACGGTGATCAGGGCGGCGCGTTCGACGGCCTGATCCCGGGTGAGATTAGGAAGGGCCACGCGTCCAACTTACGTGCCCGGCCCGCACCTCGGGCACTGCGGGAACAGGCGCGCGGCGCCTACGGTTGTGCTGAACGGTGTACCGACCGACGAGAGGATTGCGCTATGGCTGATAAGGCTGCCGAGAAAGACCAAGCCGACTTCTGGTTCGATCCGCTGTGCCCGTGGTGCTGGATCACTTCGCGCTGGATCCTCGAGGTGGAGAAGGTCCGCGACATCGAGGTGCACTTTCACGTCATGAGCCTGGCGATCCTCAACGAGAACCGTGAAGGCCTGTCCGACAAGTATCGCGAAATGATGAAGCACGCGCGGGGTCCGGTGCGGGTGGCGATCGCCGCCGAGCAGGCCCACGGTGCCGGAGTCCTGGACCCGCTGTACACCGCCATGGGCACCCGGATTCACAACGAGGACAACAAGAACCTCGAGGAGGTCATCAAGTTGTCGCTGGCCGACGCCGGCCTGCCCGCGGAGCTCGCCGAGGCCGCGCAGAGCGAGGCGTACGACGACGCCCTGCGCAAGAGCCACCACGCCGGCATGGACGCCGTGGGCGACGACGTCGGCACGCCGACCATTCACGTCAACGGTGTGGCGTTCTTCGGGCCGGTGCTCTCGAAGATCCCGCGCGGCGAGGAGGCCGGCAAGCTATGGGACGCCTCGGTGACCTTCGCGTCCTACCCGCACTTCTTCGAACTCAAGCGGACTCGCACCGAGAAGCCCGAATTCGACTGACAAGGCGGGCGGCGACCCGCGGCGCCCGGTCCCCCGCGCTTGCGATCGCCGCGGCGAGCGGCTGTGTAAGGATGGCGGGCATGCGCGTCTACCTCGGCTCTGACCACGCCGGATTCGAGCTCAAGCAGCAGATCATCGAGCACCTCAAAGCGTCGGGGCACGAGCCGATCGACTGCGGCGCCTTCACCTATGACGCCGAGGACGACTACCCGGCGTTCTGCATCGCGGCTGCGACGCGCACGGTGGCCGACCCCGGCAGCCTGGGCATCGTGCTGGGCGGTTCGGGAAATGGTGAACAGATTGCGGCCAACAAGGTGCCGGGGGCCCGCTGCGCGCTGGGATGGAGCGCCGAGACGGCGACGCTGGCCCGCGAGCACAACAACGCCCAGTTGATTGGGATCGGCGGTCGCATGCATACCGTCCCGGAGGCGTTGGCCATCGTGGACGCCTTCCTCAGTGCGCAATGGTCGAAAGCCGAACGCCACCAACGGCGTATCGACATCCTCGCCGAGTACGAGCGCACTCACCAGGCGCCGCCGGTGCCCGGCGCGCAGGGCTGAGGCGCCCATGCCTGAAGGGCATACCCTGCACCGGCTGGCCCGGCTGCATCAGCGCCGCTTCGGTGGGGCACCCGTCGCGGTGTCGAGCCCGCAGGGCCGCTTCGTCGATTCGGCTGTGGTGGACGGCCGCGTGTTGCGCCGCACCAGCGTCTGGGGCAAGCACCTGTTTCACCACTACGACGGCGGACCGATCGTGCACGTGCACCTGGGCCTCTACGGTGCCTTCACCGAATGGCCGCGCGCTGACGCGGTCCTTCCCGAACCGGTCGGGCAGGTCCGGATGCGAATGGTCGGCGCCGAGTACGGCACCGACTTGCGCGGCCCCACGGTTTGCGAGGTCATCGACGAGGGCCAGGTTTCCGGCGTGCTGGCCAAGCTCGGTCCCGACCCGCTGCGTAACGACGCCGATCCGTCGTGGGCATGGAGCCGAATTGCGAAGTCCCGCAGGCCCATTGGTGCATTGCTGATGGATCAGGCCATTGTCGCCGGCGTGGGCAACGTCTACCGCAACGAGCTGCTCTACCGCCACGGCATCGACCCGTTCCGTCCCGGCCGGGACGTCGGCGAGGCGGAGTTCGACGCGGCGTGGACCGATCTGGTGGCGCTGATGAAGGTCGGCTTGCGCCGCGGCAAGATCGTCGTGGTGCGGCCCGAGCACGACCACGGGCCGCCGTCGTATCGGGCCGGGCGGCCGCGGACGTATGTGTACCGGCGCGCCGGCGAGGCCTGCCGGGTCTGCGGAGATTCGATCCGCACGACCGTGCTGGAGGGGCGAAATGTGTTCTGGTGCCCCAGCTGTCAGAAGTGACGTGCCGCGTTTGTGCGGAACCTAGACGACGCCCAGCGCGGCGTAGATCTCGTTGCTGAGGGCGAGGCTGCGCGGGTCGGCGTTGGCCTTGGTGGCGTCGAAGCGGTTCATCACGTACGCGTAGCCGATCCGGTGTTCCAGGTCGACGAACCCGAAGGAGCCGCCCAGGCCGCCGTGGCCGAAGATCCGCGGGTTGGGCCCGTTGACGCACCGCTGGTTGAGCATGTAGCCCAAACCCCAGCCGTGATCGGCGACCCGCGGCCCCAGCACCAAGTCGGTCTCCAGGCCGCCCTGGCACTGCCGCACCAGGTCCATGTGCTCGCGGCTGAGCACCTTCTCCTGGGCGAGCGCGTTGTAGAACGTCGCCAATCCCAGGGCCGACACCTGCCCGTTCGTGCCCGGGAACTCGAGTTCGCGCCACAGCCGCAGGTCGTGGGAGCCCAACTCGTCGTCGGGGGCGAAACCCATGGAGATCGACAGCCCCGCCTTGGGATGCTCGGCCAGGCTAATCGGGTAGCCGGGGGCTTGCGCGTCGGCCAGCAGGTCGCGGGCGTGCGGCTTGTTGACCCGCTCGGCGCAGCGGCGTTGTTCGGCCAGCGACAACCCGATGTGGACGTCGGCGCCGAGCGGTTCGGCGATCTCGGTGCGTAGATACTGGCCGATCGTCCGGCCCGTGACCCGCCGGAACACCTCGCCGAGGATGAATCCGAAGGTGGTCATGTGGTAGCCCTGGGCGGTGCCCGGCTCCCAGTAGGGTTCCGCCGCGGCCAGCTGGGCGCAGACGAAGTCCCAATCGGCAACGTCTTCCCAGCGCAGCCGGGTGCGGGGGCCGATCACACCGGACCGGTGGCTCATCACCATCGCCAGCGTGATGTCTTGTTTGCCCGCCTGCCCGAACTCGGGCCAGTAGTGGGCAACCGGCGCCTGCAGGTCCAGCTCGCCCCGGTCGGCCAGCTGGTGGACACAGGTGGCCGACAGGCCCTTGGTGCCGGACAACACCGTGGTCAGCGTGTTCTGCTGCCAGGGCCGGGTGCGGGCGGCGTCGGCCCAGCCGCCCCAGAGGTTGACGACGAGGGACCCGTCCACCCACGCAGCGACGGCCGCGCCAACTTCATCGCCCAGCGTGAAGTTGCGCTCAAACGCGTCGCGCACTCCGGCGAAGTCCGACGCGCATGAGCCATGGATTTTGACGTCGCTCATGGCGCCTTTCTATGGAGCAGAGCCTTACCCCGAGCGGGCGACGGGAATCGAACCCGCGTAGCTAGTTTGGAAGACTAGGGCTCTACCATTGAGCTACGCCCGCATGTGCTAGTCGAGCGTGACTGTAGCTGTCGACGAAGATCAAATCTAATCGACGCGGTCTTGTGATCGCTCCGTGAGGGTTCCGAGGTCGCCGCGAAGCCTGTGGCCAACCCGGTCGCGAGGGGCCTTAGGATCATCGAGGTCAGCGCGGGGTGTAGCGCAGCTTGGTAGCGCATCCGCTTTGGGAGCGGAAGGCCGCAGGTTCAAATCCTGTCACCCCGACCAGCACGACCCCGTGCCGCATGCACACGGCCCACCGAACGCCAGGAACGACCATCGAGGAGCGCCCCCGTGAAGAGCACCGTCGAGCAGTTGAGCCCTACCCGGGTCCGCATCAACGTGGAGGTGCCGTTCTCCGAATTGGAGCCCGACTTCCAGCGCGCCTACCGGGAGTTGGCCAAGCAAGTGCGGCTTCCCGGTTTCCGGCCGGGTAAGGCGCCGGCGAAGTTGCTGGAGGCCCGGTTCGGCCGGGAGGCGCTGCTCGACCAGGTCGTCAACGAGGCGTTGCCCGCGCGGTACGGGCAGGCGGTCGTCGATTCGGAGGTGCAACCCCTCGGCCAGCCCGAAATTGAGGTCACCAAGAAGGAGTACGGCCAGGAGCTGGCGTTCACCGCTGAGGTCGACGTCCGCCCCAAGATCGAGCTGCCGGACCTGGGTGCGCTGAAGATCTCGGTCGACCCCGTCGACGTCAGCGACGAGGACGTCGACGCCGAATTGCAGTCGCTGCGCGCCCGTTTCGGCACCCTGACCGGTGTCGACAGGCCGGTGGCCACCGGTGACTTCGTCTCCATCGACCTGTCGGCCACCATCAACGGCGAAGACGTGCCGGGGGCCGCCGCGGAGGGCCTGTCCCACGAGGTCGGGTCGGGCCGGCTCATCGCCGGCCTCGACGACGCCCTGGTCGGTTTGTCCGTCGATGAGTCCCGGGAGTTCACCGCCCAGCTGGCGGCCGGTGACCACGCCGGGCAGGACGCGCAGGTGACCGTCACCGTCAAGTCGATCAAGCAACGCGAGCTTCCGGAGCCCGACGACGAGTTCGCCCAACTGGCCAGCGAGTTCGACACCATCGATGAGCTGCGGTCGAGCCTGCGCGAGCAGGTGGGCCGGGTCAAGCGGGCTCAGCAGGCCGACCAGATCCGTAACGCGGCGCTGGACACGCTGCTCGAGCAGGTCGACGTGCCGCTGCCGGAAGCGATCGTCAAGGCGCAGGTCGATAGCTCGCTTCACGACGCGCTGCACAGCCTCGACCACGACGAGGCCAAGCTCGAAGAGGCGCTCGCCGGGCAGGGCAAGACACGCGAGGAGTTCGAGACCGACACGCGCACCGCCGCGGAGACGGACGTCAAGAGGCAGCTGCTGCTGGATGCACTGGCCGACGAGTTGGAGGTCCAGGTCGGCCAGGACGATTTGACCGAGCGACTGGTTGCGACGTCTCGGCAATACGGCATCGAGCCGCAGCAGCTGTTGGGCTACCTGCAGGAGAACAACCAGCTGCCGGCCATGTTCGCCGACGTGCGGCGCGGGCTGGCCATCGCGGAGGTGGTGCGGGCGGCGACGGTCACCGACACGGACGGGAACGCCATCGACACCAGTGAGTTCTTCGGCAAGCGGTCGTCGGCCGACGATGCCGAGCCGACAGGCGAGGCGGAGGAGGCCGACCATCCAACCTCGGACGAGGCCGACGTGGCCGAGGAAGCCGACGCAGCCGAAGACGCTGACAACGCTGACGACGCTGAAGCCCCCGGCGACGAAACGGAATGACCTCTTTGACGCTGTGAGCGAAAGCGCCCAATTGAGGGGGAGCGTGGCCGCGAAACAGTGGGCTCGGTTGGTTAGTGTCGATGCATAGAAGAACTCGAGAAAGCAGGTAACCCAGTCGTGTCTGACATGCGTTCGCCCTCGCAAGGGCTCAACCTCACGGACTCGGTCTATGAGCGCTTGCTCTCCGAGCGCATCATCTTCCTGGGTTCGGAGGTGAACGACGAGGTCGCCAACCGGCTGTGCGCGCAGATCCTGCTGCTCGCCGCCGAGGACGCCGACAAGGACATCTCGCTGTACATCAACTCCCCGGGCGGGTCGATCAGCGCCGGCATGGCGATCTACGACACCATGGTGCTCGCGCCCTGTGACATCGCCACCTACGCGATGGGCATGGCGGCCTCGATGGGCGAGTTCCTGTTGGCGGCGGGCACCAAGGGCAAGCGCTACGCGCTGCCGCACGCGCGCATCCTGATGCACCAGCCGCTCGGCGGGGTGACGGGTAGCGCGGCCGACATCGCCATCCAGGCCGAGCAGTTCCATGTCATCAAGAAGGAGATGTTCCGGCTCAACGCCGAATTCACCGGGCAGTCGATCGAACGCATCGAGGCCGATTCCGACCGCGACCGCTGGTTCACCGCACCGGAAGCCTTGGAATACGGGTTCGTCGACCACATCATCACCCGCGCCGCCCACATCACCAACGGAGAAGCCCAGTGAGTACCCAGCACCCTCAGATCCAGCCGCAGGCGCGCTACATCCTGCCGTCGTTCATCGAGCACTCCAGCTTCGGCGTCAAGGAGTCCAACCCCTACAACAAGCTGTTCGAGGAGCGCATCATCTTCCTCGGCGTCCAGGTCGACGACGCTTCGGCGAACGACATCATGGCGCAGCTGCTGGTGCTGGAGTCGCTGGACCCCGACCGCGACATCACCATGTACATCAATTCGCCCGGCGGCGGTTTCACCTCACTGATGGCGATCTACGACACCATGCAGTACGTGCGCGCCGACATCCAGACGGTGTGCCTAGGTCAGGCCGCCTCTGCCGCGGCGGTGTTGCTGGCCGCGGGAACTCCCGGCAAGCGGATGGCGCTGCCCAACGCGCGGGTGCTGATCCACCAGCCGTCGCTTCAGGGCGTGATCCAGGGCCAGTTCTCCGATCTGGAGATCCAGGCCGCCGAGATCGAGCGGATGCGCACGCTGATGGAGACCACGCTGGCCCGCCACACCGGCAAGGACGCAGGGACGATCCGCAAGGACACCGACCGGGACAAGATCCTGACCGCCGAAGAGGCCAAGGACTACGGGATTATCGACACCGTCCTCGAGTACCGGAAACTGTCCGCGCAGAACGCCTAGTCTGTCGGTCACGCCGAACGCGCGCTCATTGAGAATCCCCGCGTAATTCTTCGCGCTCGGTGCACGCTCGGCGAACGTCGGCGATGTCGGACGGCCCCACCCGGCAGCAGCCACCGACGATGCGCGCCCCGGCCGCCACCCACTGCGTGGCCAGCTGCGCGGAAAACGAACGCGTCCCGGCCCACGCCCGGCCGTCCCACCGCTCGCCGCTGTTGGGGTAGACGATCACCGGCTTGCCGGTCGCCGAGGCGATCTCGATCGCCGGCAGCACATCCTCGGGCGCACAGCAGTTGACGCCGATCGCCACGATCTCGCGTACCCCGGCGGCGACCGCGAACGCCTCGGCCAGCGGTTGCCCGGCCCGGGTCCTGGTGCCGTCGATGGTGTAGCTGAGCCAGGCCGGCGCCCCCACCGAACCGACCAGATCGACCAGCGCCTCGGCCTCGTCGATATCCGGCACGGTCTCGCATGCCAGCGCGTCCGCCCCGGCGCCGGCCAAGATCTCCAGCCGGGGCCGGTGCCACCGCCGCAGGGCGGCCACCGATAGGCCGTAGCGTCCGCGGTATTCCGATCCGTCCGCCAGCGCCGCCCCGTACGGGCCGACCGAGGCGGCGACGACCAGCCCGGTCGCGCCCGCTTCGTCCCGCGCGGTTTTCGCGAGTTCTACGCTGCGGCGCAGCAGCCCGGCGGCCGCGGCACGGTCGATCCCGCGGGAAGCGAAGCCCTCGAACGATGCCTGGTAGCTCGCCGTCGTCGCGATCGCGGCACCGGCGCGGTAAAACGCGGTGTGAATGGCGGCGATTTCTTGCGGGTCGTCCGCCAGCAGCCGCGCCGACCACAACGGGTCGGAGAGGTCATGCCCGCGCGCTTCCAGCTCGGTGGCCAGGCCGCCATCGTTGATCAGGACCGACTCGCTGTTCAGAGCCAATTCCACCCGGCCACTGTAGGGTGATTTCTTGGGGATCTGCCCATCCTCCACCGGGGTCGGCATCTCCAGCTGAAGTGGGAATCGGTCGGCGCACCAGCCTCGGTTGGGTTACGACCGCGACACGCCAAAGACACGCAAAGCGCGTCTTTCGCGAGTGACGGGCGCCGTCTGGCTATATGTTTCATCCAGACGGACAGCATGAATACCACCGACGCGATTCGGCCTTAATGGTCGCGTCGGGCCCGATCTAGCGGGTAGCGTCGGGGCATACATGCGGCACAGCAAGACGAACGGCGAAAAGGAAGTAGGCCCTCAGCACCATGGCGCGCATCGGAGACGGCGGTGACCTGCTGAAGTGCTCGTTCTGCGGGAAGAGCCAGAAGCAGGTCAAGAAACTCATTGCTGGCCCCGGTGTATACATCTGCGACGAGTGCATTGACCTCTGTAACGAGATCATCGAAGAGGAGCTGGCCGACGCCGACGACGTCAAGCTTGACGAACTTCCCAAGCCGGTTGAGATTCGGGAGTTCTTGGAGGGCTACGTCATCGGGCAGGACACCGCCAAGCGGACGCTGGCCGTCGCCGTCTACAACCACTACAAGCGCATCCAGGCGGGGGAGAAGGGACGCGACTCCCGGCACGAGCCGGTTGAGCTGACCAAGTCCAACATCTTGATGCTGGGGCCAACCGGCTGTGGCAAGACCTACCTGGCCCAGACGCTCGCCAAGATGCTCAACGTCCCGTTCGCCATCGCCGACGCCACCGCACTGACCGAAGCCGGTTATGTCGGTGAGGACGTCGAAAACATTCTGCTCAAACTCATCCAGGCCGCCGACTACGACGTCAAGCGCGCCGAGACCGGAATCATCTACATCGACGAAGTCGACAAGATCGCCCGCAAGAGCGAGAACCCGTCGATTACCCGCGACGTCTCCGGCGAGGGTGTTCAGCAGGCCCTGTTGAAAATCCTGGAGGGCACCCAAGCGTCGGTTCCCCCACAGGGCGGCCGCAAGCACCCGCACCAAGAGTTCATCCAGATCGACACCACCAACGTGCTATTCATCGTCGCGGGGGCGTTCGCCGGCCTGGAGAAGATCATCTACGAGCGCGTCGGCAAGCGCGGCCTGGGCTTCGGCGCCGAGGTGCGCTCGAAGGCCGAGATCGACACCACCGACCACTTCGCCGAAGTCATGCCCGAGGACCTGATCAAGTTCGGCCTGATCCCCGAGTTCATCGGCCGGCTGCCGGTGGTCGCTTCGGTGACCAACCTGGACCGGGAGTCGTTGGTCAAGATCCTGTCCGAGCCGAAGAACGCTCTGGTCAAGCAGTACACCCGGCTGTTCGAGATGGACGGCGTCGAGCTCGAATTCACCGACGACGCGCTGGAGGCGATCGCCGACCAGGCCATCCACCGCGGCACGGGCGCCCGTGGTCTGCGCGCCATCATGGAAGAAGTCCTGCTGCCGGTGATGTATGACATCCCGAGCCGCGACGACGTCGCCAAGGTCGTGGTGACCAAGGAGACGGTGCAGGACAACGTGCTGCCGACGATCGTGCCGCGCAAGCCGTCGCGCACCGAGCGTCGCGACAAGAGCGCCTAACACCTCGGCGGTCGAGCGGCCGCGCATCTGGGTACTAGATGCGCATGCCGGCCGCCGCTGCCACCCCCAGCCCCGTACCGCGCCGGCTTACGCGCGCGCTGGACCTGCTGAACTTCCTGCTGGCCGACGTCCGCGACGGGCTGGGCCCCTACCTCTCGATCTATCTGCTGCTGGCCCACCACTGGGATCAGGCGTCGATCGGGTTCGTCATGGCGGTCGGGGGGATCGGGGCCATCGTCGCGCAGGCGCCGGCCGGCGCGTTGGTGGACCGGAGCACGGCCAAGCGGGCCCTGGTCATCGCCGGCGCGTTGACCATCACGGCCGGTTCGTTGGCGATGCCGTTGTTCCCGGGCTTCTACTCGATCTCGGTCTTGCAGGCCCTCACCGGCATCGCCGGCTCGGTCTTCGCCCCGGCGCTGGCCGCGATCACCTTGGGCGTCGTGGGCCCCCGGTTCTTCTCCCGCCGAATCGGACGCAACGAGTCGTTCAACCACGCGGGGAACGCGTCGGCCGCCGCCATCACCGGCGGGCTGGCCTACTTCTTCGGGCCGGTGGTGGTGTTCTGGGTGCTTGCCGTCATGGCGGCCGCCAGTGTGCTTGCGACGCTGCGGATTCCGGGCGACGCGATCGACCATGACGTCGCCCGGGGCATGGACCACGTGCCGGGCGGGCCGCACGAGACGCCGTCCCGGATGGCGACGCTGCTGCACAACCGCAGGCTGATGACCTTCGCCGCGACGGTCATCGCCTTCCACTTCGCCAATGCGGCCATGCTGCCGCTGGTCGGCCAGCTGCTGGCGCTGCACAACAAGGACGTCGGGACCGCGCTGATGGCCGGTTGCATCGTCGCCGCCCAGGTGGTCATGGTGCCGGTGGCGTACTTTGCCGGAGCCAAGGCCGATTCGTGGGGACGAAAGCCGATCTTCCTGGTTGGTTTCGCGGTCTTGGCCGCCCGTGGATTTCTCTACACCGTGTCCGGCAACCCGTACTGGTTGGTCGGCGTGCAGTTGCTGGACGGCATCGGGGCCGGCGTGTTCGGCGCGCTCTTTCCGCTCGTGGTCCAGGACGTAACGCACGGCAGCGGCCGGTTCAACGTCAGTCTCGGCGCCGTGACGGCCGCGACCGGGATAGGCGCCTCCGTGTCCAACCTCGTTGCGGGCTGGATCGTGGTGGCCGGCGGCTACAACGCCGCCTTCGCTTTCCTGGGAGCGCTCGCGGGCGCGGGCTTCTTCCTGTACCTGATCGCGATGCCGGAAACGGCGCCGAGAGAATCGGCCGCCGCCGCGCAAAAGTGACCAATACCACACTTTTGGATGGTCGGCGCCACCGTCCCCCGGCTGACATCGGTTTTAGGTGTAAAACCGCTGCGTGTAATGGTTTAGAGACGATCATTCTCGTCTTAGAGAGTCTTAAAGAAGTGCCATAATTGGTACCACTAGTGACACACAGCTCGAGGGCGATGGACTCGCTTGAACAGCGCGTAACCTAAAGCTCCAGCGAAGTGCCTATCCGGATAACGAATGGAAGGCGGATACGTGGATCCGAACGGCAGCGGAGCCGGGTCTGATTCTCACAACGGCTCGAACGGGTCGCCTTCCGGTGGCGGCTCTGACCGCCGCCGCCTGGAACAAGTGGTCATTCGCTTCGCCGGCGACTCCGGTGACGGTATGCAGCTGACCGGCGACCGGTTCACCTCGGAGGCAGCGCTTTTCGGCAACGACCTGGCGACCCAGCCGAACTATCCCGCTGAGATCCGCGCGCCCGCAGGCACCCTGCCCGGGGTCTCGTCCTTCCAGATCCAAATCGCCGACTACGACATCCTCACCGCCGGTGACCGCCCCGACGTGCTCGTCGCGATGAATCCGGCGGCGCTCAAGGCCAACCTGGGCGACCTGCCGCGCGGCGGCATGGTGATCGCCAACTCCGACGAGTTCACCAAGCGCAACCTGACCAAGGTCGGGTACGTAACGAACCCCCTCGAGTCCGACGAGTTGTCCGACTATGTCGTGCATTCCGTCGCGATGACCACGCTGACGCTGGGCGCCGTCGAGGCGATCGGCGCGTCGAAGAAGGACGGCCAGCGCGCCAAGAACATGTTCGCGCTGGGCCTGCTGTCGTGGATGTACGGCCGCCCCATCGAGACCAGCGAGAAGTTCATCCGGGAGAAGTTCGCCCGCAAGCCGGATATCGCCGAAGCCAACGTCTTGGCGCTCAAGGCGGGCTGGAACTACGGCGAAACGACCGAGGCGTTCGGCACCACCTACGAGGTCTCGCGGGCGACCTTGCCGACCGGCGAATACCGCCAAATTTCCGGCAACAGCGCGATGGCCTACGGCATCGTCGCGGCGGGTCAGCTGGCCGACATCCCGGTGGTGCTGGGCAGTTACCCGATCACGCCGGCGTCGGACATCCTGCACGAGCTGTCCAAGCACAAGAACTTCAACGTCATCACCTTCCAGGCCGAGGACGAGATCGGCGGCATCTGCGCCGCGATCGGCGCCTCGTACGGCGGTGCCCTCGGCGTCACGAGCACGTCGGGCCCGGGGATCTCGTTGAAGTCCGAGGCGTTGGGGCTCGCGGTGATGACCGAATTGCCTCTGCTCGTCATCGACGTTCAGCGTGGCGGGCCCTCGACCGGCCTGCCGACCAAGACCGAACAGGCCGACCTGCTGCAGGCGTTGTTCGGCCGCAACGGGGAGTCGCCGGTTGCCGTGCTGGCCCCACGCTCGCCGTCCGACTGCTTCGAAACCGCGCTCGAGGCGGTGCGCATCGCGGTCTCGTATCACACCCCGGTGATCGTCCTGTCCGACGGCGCGATCGCCAACGGTTCGGAGCCGTGGCGCATTCCGGACGTCGGCGCGCTGCAGCCGATCAAGCACACGTTCGCCAAGCCGGACGAGCCGTTCCAGCCGTACAACCGCGATCCGGAGACGCTCGCGCGCCAATTCGCCGTTCCGGGTACTCCGGGCCTCGAGCACCGGATCGGTGGCCTGGAAGCGGCCAACGGCTCGGGCGCCATCTCCTACGAGCCGGTCAACCACGACCTCATGGTTCGGTTGCGCCAGGCCAAGATTGACGGCATCTCGGTTCCCGACCTCGAGGTCGACGACCCGACCGGAGACGCCGAGTTGCTGCTGATCGGCTGGGGCAGCTCGTATGGCCCGATCGGCGAAGCCTGCCGGCGCGCGCGGCGCAAGGGCGTCAAGGTCGCGCACGCCCACCTGCGCTACCTGAACCCGTTCCCGGCGAACCTGGGCGATGTGTTGCGGCGTTACCCGATGGTGGTGTGCCCGGAGATGAACCTGGGCCAGCTTGCGTTGTTACTCCGCGGCAAGTACCTGGTGGATGTCCAATCGGTCAGCAAGGTTCAAGGCGTCGCGTTCCTCGCCGACGAGATCGGGCGCGTCATCCGGGCCGCGCAGGGCGGCACGCTGGCCGAAATCGAGCAAGACAAGACGATGGTCGCAAGAATGGCGGCAGCAACGGTTGGAGCGGGAGCTATCGAATGACCGACCTGATGGGAAACCTGGCGGGCACCGACCTCGGGCTGACCCCGAGGCTGAAGAAGAACGACGGTGTGCCGACCACGGATCAGCCGCAGAAGGGCAAGGACTTCACCAGTGACCAAGAGGTCCGCTGGTGTCCCGGGTGTGGGGACTACGTCATCCTCAACACGATCCGTAACTTCCTGCCCGAGCTCGGGCTGCGTCGCGAGAACATCGTGTTCATCAGCGGCATCGGTTGCTCGAGCCGGTTCCCGTATTACTTGGAGACCTACGGGTTTCACTCGATCCACGGCCGCGCGCCGGCCATCGCGACCGGCCTGGCGCTGGCCCGCGAGGACCTGTCGGTGTGGGTGGTCACCGGTGACGGCGACGCGTTGTCGATCGGCGGCAACCACCTGATCCACGCGCTGCGCCGCAACGTCAACATCACGATCCTGTTGTTCAACAACCGGATCTACGGGCTGACCAAGGGCCAGTACTCGCCGACGTCGGAGGTCGGCAAGGTCACCAAGTCGACCCCGATGGGATCGCTGGACCACCCGTTCAATCCGGTGTCATTGGCGCTGGGCGCTGAAGCGACGTTCGTCGGCCGCGCACTCGACTCCGACCGCAACGGACTGACCGAGGTGTTGCGCGCCGCTGCCGAGCACCGCGGTGCCGCGGTGGTCGAAATCCTGCAGGACTGCCCGATTTTCAACGACGGCTCCTTCGACGTGCTGCGCAAGGAGGGTGCGGAGGAGCGGGTGGTCAACATCCGCCACGGTGAGCCGATCACTTTTGGCGCGGACGGTGAGTACTGCGTGGTGAAGTCGGGCTTCGGCCTCGAGTTCGCCAAGACCGCCGACGTGGCCGTGGACGAGATCATGGTGCACGACGCGCACACCGACGACTCGGCATACGCCTTCGCGCTGTCGCGGCTGTCCGACCAGAATCTCGAGCACACCGTGCTGGGTATCTTCCGGAATGTCAGCCGGCCCACCTACGACGACGCGGCGCGCTCCCAGGTGCAGGCCGCCCGCGCCGCCAAGCCGTTTGACGCCGCCGCCCTGCAATCGCTGCTGCGTGGGCGCGACACCTGGACCGTCGACTGACGTGGGCGAAACGAGTTCACTGGCCGGCGTAGTGCTCGCCGGCGGTGCATCGCAACGGATGGGGCGTGACAAAGCCAGCCTCCCGGTCCCCGGGGCCGCGGGCTCCGACGCAACCACGATGGTCGAACACGTAGTCGGCATCCTTAAACAGCGTTGCGACCCAGTGCTTGTCATGGCCGCTCAAGGGCAGCCGTTGCCCGAATTGCAGGCTCGGGTCATGCGCGACGAACTGCGCGGCCTGGGTCCGTTGCCGGCGACGGGGCGGGCGCTGCACGCGGCCGCCGACGCCGGTGCCCGGCTCGCCTTCGTGTGCGCCGTCGACATGCCGCTCCTGGCCGTCGAACTCATCGACGACCTCGTCCGCCGTGCGCTGGAGACCGGTGCCGAAGTGGTGCTGCCGTGGGACGGTCAGGACCACTATCTGGCCGCGGTGTACCGGACGGACCTGGCTGACCGAGTCGATGTGTTGGTGGGCGCCGGCGAGCGCAAGATGCGCGCCTTGGTTGACTCATCGGATGCCCAACGCATCGTGACGTCGAATTCGCGGTGGCTGACCAATGTCAACACCGATGCCGAGCTCCGTGCCCTCGCACAGCCGCGTGGCTGACGACAGCACGCACGAGCCGGTCGCGGCCTGAACCGCGCCAGATAAATTCTGCGTAAATACTCGGGCGTTGCGACCACGCCGGAGAATGCGCAAGCCTATTCGACATAAGACGAGTTCTCCTTTTACGCCATTGATAATGGCTTGTTGACGCGCCGCGGAATTGAGGATCCGCATCGTGATCTGTTGTCACACCGGGGATTTCAGGTCCATTGATCCCGGCTTCATCGGAGACCGCGGGCGGCTCTGCACCTGGTGTGAACGAAATCCCAGACCTCGTCAGCAAATTGGTGTCGCCAAATCGGACGGTCGATGGGAGGCGGTCGTCGCAGCAGTCGCCTTGCGTGGTCGTTGAGCGCGGTCACGGGCAGCGATGGGCCGAAACATGCTGTGCAGAAGGCATTTTGAAACCAGCCGTGCTGGCGGTACGGCTACACCGCCGGCTCGCGCTTGTGCTTATTCGAATGATGCAAGTTAGCTAGCAGCACAACGCAATTCGCACATATGGTCGGGCGTGGCTTGTGACGAAGCAACGTAACTTGTTGTAAGCTACGCCCCTTCGCGATGCCGGACCCGAGTCCATCAGGGCCGCAACGACTCAACCTGGTCGCGCAAATACGTGGGCCAGTTCACAAAATAGGCGTGATTCGGCTCACGATTTGAAGGGCCGTGCGATTGTTGGGTACCTGCCGAAAACGCGCTGCTGACCTGCCGAAATGGCGATGGAATTGCGCCGTGATAGCCCCGTTACCGAAACGAGATGGCCATTTTCCGAAGATGACGAACGCGGCTGGGTCTCGTACGGTCCCTGTTAGCCCGCAACGGGTTACGGAAGAGTAACTGAAAACAGAATCACGGACCCGCGTGTGAGCGGGGCTGCGGACGGCGAAGCCCAGTCCGCGGCCGGCGGGTAGCACCCTGCCGGGCGATTCGAGCCCACCGCTGTCGTGCCGAACAAGTCGGCACGTTCCGAAGCAGGTTTTCCGCATCAACCAAGACCGTCAGCCCACCCCCCCGTGGGCTTACTTCGGCGCGCGCGCACCGCGAAAGGAAAGATATTGAAGAACGTCCGTAAGACGCTCGTTCTTGCCGCGGTCACGGGCACCCTCGTGACCATCCCGTCGGCCTCCGCGACTGCGGAGCCGATGGGCTTCGACCCCAACGTGGCGCCCGCCGGGGCGCCGGACGCGCCGTTGGCGCGCCAGGTGCTCGGCGTGAATTGCAGGCCACCGGAGAACCCGTTACCGGTGCTGATCGACCAGTTGCCACCCGACTCGCACTGCGCGATGGCGTCCCAGTTCACGCTGTACGCGTGGACAGGCGGAGGCGGCGGGGCCTCCGGCCCCAGCGCGGCGGCGCGCGAGCGCGGCTACTACAAGATCGAGACCTACGCCACCACGACCACCGGCGCCCGG
>NZ_LZJZ01000032.1 GCF_001667585.1 Mycobacterium sp. E2733 | reverse complement strand
GGCCCCCGGCGTGATGCAGGGCTGCCTGGAGAGCACCAGCGGACTGATCATGGGGCCCGACAGCAAAACCGCGCTGGAGGCGTCGAGCTGGGCTGGGGCTTGAGTTCGGGGTTGGTGGTGAACGGCTGCGACTGGGCGTCGTTGAACCGCGCGCAGCCGCTTGCGACCAGCACCGCCGCGCAAAGCGCGGCGAACCCGCACCGAACCGAGCGCCGTAGTCGCATGACCGACAGGCTACGGATAGTACGCCCACCGCCGCCACACGCATGCGCTTTGCCCGCCCGGCGCCACCCGATCGGAACGCCTTCGGCGGCGGCCAACGGCCCGCGCGGGAGGCCCTAAATGGGCCCGTTTCTGACCCGCTCGAGCCGCGAGCGGGCTCATTTCGGGCCGATCCACGCCGGTTTGGCGGGCAAACCACCGATTGCCTGGTGAAAGCGCCGCTCAAATCCCCAATTCAGCGACAAATGCCCTTACCCTGTCACGCGTGACCAGTCAACCGAATGACGGACATTGGCAGCGGCCCGGCGAATCCCCGGAGCCAACCCCGGGACGCCCCGCGACGGCGCGTGTGGTTGACCCCGAAGATGATCTGACGCCCGTCGGTTACCCCGGCGACTTCAACCCCTCCACCGGAACCACCACCGTCATCCCCTACATGGGCGACCACGCCGGCGTCGACGGCGCCAGGGCGACGGGTTACAACGTGCTCGATCAGCAGGAACCCCTGCCCTATGTCCAGCCACAATCCGCCCGGCACACGGCCGCCGAGCCCGCCGAGATCGACGGGGACGAACACCACGACCGTCTGCACGACGTCGGCCGGCGCGGCACCCAGCATCTGGGTTTGCTGATACTGCGGGTCGGCCTCGGAGTCGTGCTGGCCGCCCACGGGTTGCAGAAGCTGTTCGGTTGGTGGGGCGGCTCCGGGGTGGGCGGGTTCAAGAACTCACTGTCCGACGTCGGCTACCAGCACGCCGACATCCTCGCCTACGTCAGCGCGGGCGGCGAGCTCGTCGCGGGTGTGCTGCTGGTGCTGGGGCTGTTCACCCCGCTGGCCGCGGCCGGCGCGCTGGCGTTTCTGATCAACGGGCTGCTGGCCACGATCACGGCGCGGCCGCATCCGCACACCTTCACGTACTTCCTGCCGGACGGGCACGAATACCAGATCACGCTGATCGTCCTGGCCGTCGCGGTCATCCTGTGCGGGCCGGGACGCTACGGGCTCGACGCGCGGCGGGGCTGGGCCCACCGTCCCTTCATCGGGTCGTTTGTCGCGCTGCTGGTGGGCATCGCCGCCGGCATCGCGGTGTGGGTGCTGCTCAACGGGGTCAACCCGATCGCCTGAGCCTCACTGATAGGGGTTGGGCACCCGCCCGCGACTGGCCTCGGTCAGCTGGGGCAGGGTAGCGAACGTCACGGCGGGCAACCGCAAGTCAGCGCCGCTCTTGAGGTGCGCGCGTGCCCAGGAGCCCCGATGAAAGCGCAGCCCGGCGATGTCATCCCAGCCCACCGTCTGGCTGCCCAGCAGCGTGCGGACCGTCACGCCTCGATCGTCGGCGACGGTGCGTAGCCGGACGATCAGTGCCGACAGCAGCACGGGGATCGCCAGCAGCGGCACGGACAGCGGCCACAGCATCACCGGTATCAGCAACCCCAGGGTCAGGAATCCGACGGCCAGGTGCGCGATGGGGGAAACCTTGATCACGACGGGCGTGTGGGAAGCAGAACCGGTAGCCATGCGACCATCATTTCACCCGGCACGGCGGACCGGATTCCGCGGAGCCGACGGTGGCGGATTTGACTGCTGAGCTGTGCGAAGGCTACCGTCGGACGTTATGGATAACGCCGGACAGCCCGGGATGCTCGTAGTAATTAGTCGGCGCGTTGGTGCCTGACTAGCCTCTTCGGCATTTGAAGCTATCCAGACCAACGCGCAACCCTCGTGCAGCAGATGAGCTGTCGGGGGTTTTTTGTTGCCCAGAGCGAAACTCCCAGAGCGAATAAGGACGAAAGTACAGTGAGCGCACCAGCCAGGCCGCACGCCACACAGCCGCAACGTGCCGCCGATGTCGCCTCCGACGCGATCACGCCCGCCGCGAAATCTTCGACGGGCAAGCCGAAACGTGTTGGGCCCGAGAAACTTACCGGTGCCCAATCGGTGATCAGGTCGCTGGAGGAGCTTGGCGTCGAGGTCATCTTCGGGATTCCCGGTGGCGCGGTGTTGCCGGTTTACGACCCGCTGTTCGACTCGAAAAAGCTCCGCCACGTGTTGGTTCGCCATGAGCAGGGCGCCGGCCACGCCGCCAGCGGCTACGCGCACGCCACCGGCAAGGTCGGCGTCATGATGGCCACGTCGGGCCCCGGCGCCACCAATCTCGTCACGCCGCTGGCCGACGCTCAAATGGACTCGGTGCCCGTGGTCGCCATCACCGGCCAGGTCGGTCGCACCCTGATCGGCACCGATGCCTTCCAGGAAGCCGACATCTCGGGCATCACGATGCCGATCACCAAGCACAACTTCCTGGTCCGCTCGGGCGACGAAATCCCCCAGGTGATGGCCGAGGCGTTCCACATCGCCGCCTCGGGCCGTCCCGGCGCGGTGCTCGTTGACATCCCCAAAGACGTGCTGCAGGGCCAGTGCACGTTCAGCTGGCCGCCGCGCATGGACCTGCCCGGCTACAAGCCGAACACCAAGCCGCACAACCGGCAGACCCGCGAGGCAGCCAAGCTGATCGCGGACGCCCGCAAACCGGTGCTCTACGTCGGCGGTGGCGTCATCCGCGGCGAGGCCACCGAGCAGCTGCGCGAGCTGGCCGAGCTGACCGGCATCCCGGTGGTCACCACGCTGATGGCGCGCGGCGCGTTCCCCGACAGCCACCGGCAGCACATGGGCATGCCCGGCATGCACGGCACGGTCGCCGCGGTGGCGGCGCTGCAGCGCAGCGATCTCCTGATCGCCCTGGGCACGCGCTTCGACGACCGGGTGACCGGCAAACTCGACACCTTCGCGCCCGAGGCCAAGGTCATTCACGCCGACATCGACCCGGCCGAGATCGGCAAGAACCGCCATGCCGACGTGCCGATCGTCGGCGACGTCAAAGCCGTCATCACCGACCTGATCGCGATGCTGCGGCACTACGACATCCCCGGCAACCTCGACATGACCGAATGGTGGGCCTACCTGGACAGCGTCAAATCCACCTACCCGCTGAGCTACGGTCCGCAGAGCGACGGCAGCCTCGGCCCGGAATACGTCATCGAGAAGCTGGGTCAGATCGCCGGCCCCGACGCGGTGTACGTCGCCGGGGTGGGCCAGCACCAGATGTGGGCCGCGCAGTTCGTCTCCTACGAGAATCCGCGCACCTGGATCAACTCCGGCGGGCTGGGCACCATGGGGTTCGCCATCCCGGCGGCCATGGGGGCCAAGATGGCTCGCCCGGAGGCGGAGGTGTGGGCCATCGACGGCGACGGCTGCTTCCAGATGACCAACCAGGAGTTGGCCACCTGCGCGATCGAGGGCGTGCCGATCAAGGTCGCGCTGATCAACAACGGCAACCTGGGCATGGTGCGTCAGTGGCAGACGCTGTTCTACGGGGAGCGGTATTCGCAGACGGACCTGGCCACGCATTCGCATCGCATCCCGGACTTCGTGAAGCTGGCCGAGGCGCTGGGCTGTGTCGGATTGCGTTGCGAGCGTGAGGAAGACGTCGAGGACGTGATCAACCAGGCCCGCGCGATCACCGACCGGCCGGTGGTGATCGACTTCATCGTCGGCGCGGACGCGCAGGTGTGGCCGATGGTGGCCGCCGGCACCAGCAACGACGAGATTCAGGCCGCCCGCGGCATTCGCCCGCTGTTCGACGACGAGAGCGAAGGGCACGCCTGATGCACACGCACACGCTGTCGGTGTTGGTGGAGGACAAACCCGGTGTGCTCGCGCGCGTGGCGGCGCTGTTCTCCCGGCGCGGCTTCAACATCGAGTCGCTGGCCGTCGGCGCCACCGAGCAGAAAGACATGTCGCGCATGACGATTGTGGTCAGCGCCGAGGAGACCCCGCTCGAGCAGATCACCAAGCAGCTCAACAAGCTGATCAACGTGATCAAGATCGTCGAGCTCGACGAGGGTGCCGCGGTGTCCCGCGAGCTCGCGCTGATCAAGGTGCGCGCCGACGCCGGGACCCGCAGTCAGGTGATCGAGGCGGTGAACCTGTTCCGCGCCAAGGTGATTGACGTATCGACCGAGGCGCTGACGATCGAGGCGACGGGTGACCGCGGCAAGATCGAGGCGCTGCTGCGGGTGCTGGAACCGTTCGGCATCCGCGAGATAGTCCAATCGGGAGTGGTGTCGTTGTCCCGCGGTCCGCGCGGCATCGCCACGGCCAAGTAACACACAAGGAGAAATTCAACAGTGGCACTAGAAATGTTCTACGACGACGACGCAGACCTGTCGATCATCCAGGGCCGCAAGGTCGGTGTGATCGGTTACGGCAGCCAAGGGCACGCGCACTCGCTGAGCCTGCGCGATTCCGGTGTGCAGGTGCGCGTCGGGCTGAAGGAGGGTTCGAAGTCGCGGGCCAAGGTCTCCGAGCAGGGCCTCGAGGTCGACACCCCCGCCGAGGTGGCCAAGTGGGCCGACGTCATCATGCTGTTGGCGCCCGACACCGCGCAGGCGGACATCTTCAAGAACGACATCGAGCCCAACCTGAAGCCCGGTGACGCACTGTTCTTCGGGCACGGGCTCAACATCCACTTCGGGCTGATCAAGCCGCCCGCCGACGTGACCGTCGCGATGGTTGCCCCGAAGGGGCCCGGCCACCTGGTGCGCCGCCAGTTCGTCGACGGCAAGGGCGTGCCGTGCCTGATCGCGGTGGACCAGGACCCGACCGGCAAGGGCGAGGCGCTGGCGCTGTCCTACGCCAAGGCCATCGGTGGCACTCGGGCCGGCGTCATCAAGACCACCTTCAAGGACGAGACCGAGACCGACCTGTTCGGTGAGCAGGCCGTGTTATGCGGCGGCACAGAGGAATTGGTGAAGACCGGTTTCGACGTCATGGTGGAGGCCGGCTACCCGCCGGAGATGGCCTACTTCGAGGTGCTGCACGAGCTGAAGCTGATCGTCGACCTGATGTACGAGGGCGGCATCGCCCGGATGAACTACTCGGTGTCCGACACCGCGGAGTTCGGCGGATACCTGTCGGGGCCGAAAGTCATCGACGCCGGCACCAAGGAGCGGATGCGGGAGATCCTGCGCGACATCCAGGACGGCACCTTCACCAAGAAGCTGGTCGCCAACGTCGAGGGCGGCAACAAGCAACTCGAGCAGTTGCGCAAAGAGAACGCCGAGCACCCCATCGAGGTGACCGGCAAGAAGCTGCGCGACCTGATGAGCTGGGTCGACCGGCCGATCACCGAGACGGCGTAGTCGCGAGCGTCACGCCAGAGTGGCGTTCGGCCACCACAGTCACTCTGGCGTGACGCCGGGCGACGCGAGGCGGTCGGCGACGGCCACCACGCGCCGGGCCAGGTGATCCAGGGCGTTCTCCGTGGCCTCGTCGAACTCGTTGATGTTGTCGTGCGTGGAGACCAGGCTCACCCCATACGGATTGCCATCGACGAACTTCAGCGGGTCGGTGTATCCCGGCGGGACGATGATGCCGCCGAAATGCATCAGGGTGATGTAGAGCGACAGCAGGGTGGTCTCCTGACCGCCGTGCAAGGTGTTCGACGATGTGAAACCCGCGTACACCTTGTCCGCGAGCTTGCCTTCGGCCCACAGCCCGCCCAGCGAGTCGAGGAAGTTGCGCAATTGCGCAGCGGGAGAGCCGAACCGGGTCGGTGAACCGAAGATCACCGCGTCGGCCCAGACGATGTCCTCGCCCCTAGCCGCCGGAAGATCTTTAGTCGCTTCGTAATTCGCGGTCCAGGCGGGGTTGTGGGCAAACGATTCCGGGTCGCGCGTTTCCGCGACGTGCCGCAGGCGGACTTCGGCGCCCGCGGACTCGGCCGCGGTGGCCACGCGTCGCGCCATCGCGGTGCCATGACCGGTGGCCGAATAGTAGATGATCGCGAGTTTGGTCACGAGCGCATCGTAGGACCGCGATGGCCCGCTCCCCAAGCGGGCGTCGGCGCAGGTTACGGCAGTGGTGAGCCCGTCAATGCCCGCCAAAGGCAGCCGATAGGCTGGCCGGGTGAATCTGCCTGTTGTATTGATCGCCGACAAACTCGCCCAATCGACCGTCGCGGCCCTGGGAGACCAGGTCGAGGTGCGCTGGGTAGACGGACCGGACCGGGAGAAGCTGCTGGCCGCGGTGGGCGAGGCCGACGCGCTGCTGGTCCGCTCGGCCACCACCGTCGATGCCGAGGTGCTGGCCGCCGCGCCCAAGCTGAAGATCGTTGCCCGCGCCGGGGTCGGGCTGGACAACGTCGACGTGGCCGCCGCGACCGAGCGCGGCGTGCTGGTGGTAAACGCCCCGACCTCCAATATCCACAGCGCCGCCGAGCACGCGTTGGCGCTGCTCTTGTCCGCCGCCCGGCAGATCCCGGCCGCCGACGCCTCGCTGCGCGAGCACGCCTGGAAGCGGTCGTCGTTCAACGGCACCGAGATTTTCGGCAAAACGGTCGGTGTGGTGGGGCTGGGCCGGATCGGGCAGTTGGTGGCCCAGCGGTTGACCGCTTTCGGCACCCACCTCATCGCCTACGACCCGTACGTCTCGCCGGCCCGGGCCGCGCAGCTGGGCATCGAACTGCTGCCGCTCGACGATCTGCTCGGTCGCGCCGACTTCATCTCGGTGCACCTGCCGAAGACGCCCGAGACGGCGGGCCTGATCGGCAAGGAAGCGCTGGCGAAGACCAAGCCCGGTGTCATCATCGTCAACGCCGCCCGCGGCGGCCTGGTGGACGAGGCCGCACTGGCCGAGGCGGTGAGCAGCGGACACGTCCGCGCGGCCGGTATCGACGTCTTCGCCAAGGAGCCGTGCACCGATAGCCCGCTGTTCGAGCTGCCCCAGTTGGTGGTCACGCCGCACCTGGGTGCGTCCACCTCCGAGGCGCAGGACCGGGCGGGCACGGACGTCGCCGAAAGCGTGAAGCTCGCGCTGGCAGGCGAATTCGTCCCCGACGCCGTCAATGTCGGCGGCGGCGTGGTCAACGAAGAGGTGGCGCCATGGCTGGACCTGGTGCGCAAGCTCGGGGTGCTGGCCGCCTCACTGTCCGACGGGCCGCCGGTGACGGTGTCGGTGCAGGTGCGCGGCGAGCTGGCCTCCGAAGACGTTGAGGTGCTGAAGCTTTCGGCTCTGCGCGGACTGTTCTCGGCGGTGGTCGAGGGGCCGGTCACGTTCGTCAACGCACCGGCGCTGGCCGAAGAGCGCGGCGTCACCGCCGAGCTCGCCAAGGCCTCGGAGAGCCCGAACCACCGCAGCGTCGTCGACGTGCGCGCGGTGGCGCACGACGGCACGGCCGTCAACGTCGCGGGCACGCTGTCCGGGCCGCAGCTGGTGGAGAAGATCGTTCAGATCAACGGCCGCAACTTCGATCTGCGGGCACAGGGCACCAACCTGGTGATCAACTACATCGACCAGCCCGGGGCGCTGGGCAAGATCGGCACCCTGCTCGGCTCGGCCGGCGTGAACATCCAAGCCGCGCAACTGTCCGAGGACGCCGAGGGGCCGAGTGCGACGATCCTGCTGCGGCTGGACCGGGACGTGCCGAGCGAGGTGCGGTCGGAGATCGGCGCGGCGGTGGGCGCCAACAAGCTTGAGGTGGTTGATCTGTCGTGAAACTGGCTGTTATCGGCGGCGACGGCATCGGGCCAGAAGTGACGGCCGAGGCCCTCAAAGTCCTTGATGCGGTGTTGCCGGGCGTCGAAAAGACCGATTACGACCTGGGCGCCCGGCGTTTTCACGCCAGCGGCGAGTTGCTGCCGGAATCGGTGCTCGCCGAGCTGCGCCAGCACGATGCCATTCTGCTCGGGGCCATCGGCGATCCGTCGGTGCCCAGCGGCGTGCTGGAGCGGGGTTTGTTGCTGCGCCTGCGTTTTGAGCTGGATCACCACGTCAACCTGCGGCCGGGTCGGCTCTATCCCGGTGTGACCAGCCCGCTCGCCGGAAATCCGCACATCGATTTCGTGGTGGTGCGCGAGGGGACCGAGGGTCCCTACACCGGTACCGGCGGCGCGATCCGCACCGGAACGCCCCACGAGGTGGCCACCGAGGTGAGCCTGAACACCGCCTTCGGCGTGCGCCGGGTGGTGGCCGACGCCTTCGAACGTGCCCAGCGCCGCCGTAAGCACTTGACGCTGGTGCACAAGACCAACGTGCTGACCTTCGCCGGGAAACTCTGGTCACGGATCGTGGCCGAGGTCGGGGAGGACTACCCCGACGTGGAGGTCGCCTACCAACACGTCGACGCCGCCACCATTTTCATGGTCACCGATCCCGGTCGCTTCGACGTGATCGTCACCGACAACCTGTTCGGTGACATCATCACCGACTTGGCGGCGGCGGTCTGCGGCGGAATTGGCTTGGCCGCCAGCGGAAATATCGACGCCACCCGGACGAACCCGTCGATGTTCGAGCCGGTGCACGGCAGCGCGCCGGACATCGCCGGTCAGGGCGTCGCAGATCCGACCGCGGCCATCATGTCGGTGGCGTTGCTGCTCGCCCATCTCGGCGAGGACGATGCGGCTAGGCGGGTGGATGGGGCTGTCGAGGCCTACTTGGCGCAGCGTGGGAACGAACGCCGCGCCACCACCGAAGTCGGCGAACGGATTGCCGCCGCGCTGTAGTTTCCAAACCGGGCGGGAGCAACCGCGCCGGCACCAACGGCACCGCGATCACCGGAAACAGTCCGCACAATATCCACGCGTTCGGGTATTTCGCGGCGGTGATCAACGCACCGAAGAGCGGCGGCGCGGCGGCCGCCAATACCCGCTGGGTGGTGTTCTGAATGCCCAGGGCGCGCCCGCTCCAGAACGGCCCGGCGAATTCGGTGATGGCCGTGGCCTCCAAACCGTTGTCCAGCACGGCGATCACGGAGATGGCGACCATCAGGGGCGCCTGCCAACTCGAATTCAACAAATCGGCCCAGGCCAGTAGGAAGAGGGTGACGGCGGCGGCGACCGCGATGATGCGGACCGGTCGCATGCGCGAGCCGATGCGGTCGGACCAGCGGCCCACCATGACGCGGCCGAGTGCGCCCAGCAGCTGTGAGAGGGTCACCAGACTGCCGGCGGCCGCGACCGACCAGTGCAGATTCTTGATCAGCCACACCAGCATGAACGTGACGGTCACCGTCTGCGGAACCATCATCAGGCCCGCGACCGTGTGAATCCGCCACAGCACCAACGACCCTCGGTAGGGGCTGGCGAGTTCGGCGGTGGTGGCCTTCTCCCGGGGCTTGCGCGGCGGGTCGACGATGCCGACCGCACTGGCTGCCGCTCCGAACGCGCACGCCAAGGCCGTGAACCTGAGCCCCGCCGCCGGCCCGTGTTCGGCCAGTTCGGGAATTACCAGCGCTCCCAAGGCGATTCCGAGGGGCTGCGCGGTTTGGCGAAGGCCCATGGCCAGGCCGCGTTGGTGCGGCGGGAACCACGCCGACACGAGCCGCCCGCCGGCGGTATTGCAACTGGCCGCGGCCATGCCGCCGAGGAACAGGTAGACGGCGATCAACACCATCGAATGCGCCGACGCGGCGGCATAGGCCGCCACCGCTGTGAGCGCCGAACCCGCGGCCATCACCATCCGCTCGCCGACCCGGTCCAGCACGTAACCCCACAGCACCAGCGTCACCACCATGCCCCAGCTCGGCATCGAGGACAGCAGACCGGCTTCGTCGAGCGGGATTCCGCGCGCCGTTTGTAGCGAGGGAATCAGGAACGCGACGCCGTTGATGAAGAGGAAGGAACTGGCGGTGGCCATGAGGGATACGACCATGACGGACCAGCGCCCGCCCGAGCCCAACTCGCGCGTGGCGGAGGTCCCCGATTGCATCCCCAATGCTTGCACACCCCCGGAAACCGCTGGTGAGACCGGTCGCTTCGGATGCGATGCCCGGCTATGCCCGGCGCAGGCGCCCATCAGTAGGCTCAACGAAATGCGCCTCGGTCGAATCGCCAGCCCGGACGGTGTCGCCTTCGTCAGCATCGAGGGCGAACTCGCCGATCCCGCCGCCATGATCGCCCGCGAGATCGCCGAGCATCCTTTCGGCACGCCGAACTTCACCGGCCGATCATGGCCGCTGGCCGATGTGCGGCTGCTGGCTCCGATACTTGCCAGCAAGGTGGTCTGCATCGGCAAGAACTACACCGATCACATCGCGGAAATGACCGAGCTCACCGGTCCCGCGGCGCCGGATCCCATCATCTTCCTCAAGCCGAACACGGCCATCGTCGGCCCGAACGTGCCGATTCGGTTGCCCGCCAACGCATCACCCGTGCATTTCGAGGGTGAGCTGGCCGCGGTCGTCGGCCGGCCCTGCAAGGACGTCTCGGCCGCCGAGGCCGCCGACAGCATCCTCGGCTACACCATCGGAAACGACGTATCGGCCCGCGACCAACAAAAGGCCGATGGCCAATGGACGCGGGCGAAAGGGCACGACACTTTCTGCCCGGTGGGGCCGTGGATCGTCACCGATGTCGATCCGGCGGATCTCGAAATCCGAACCGAGGTCAACGGCGAGGTGAAGCAACACAGCCGTACCTCGCTGATGATCCACGACGTCGGCGCCATCGTCGAATGGATCTCGGCCGTGATGACCCTGCTCCCGGGCGACCTCATCCTCACCGGAACGCCGGCCGGCGTCGGTCCGATCGAGGACGGCGACACCGTGTCGATCACCATCGAGGGCATCGGCACCCTCACCAATCCCGTGGTCCGTAAGGGAAAGTCGTGACAGTACGAGTCCGTTTCTGCCCGTCGCCCACGGGCACCCCGCATGTCGGCATGGTCCGCACCGCGCTGTTCAACTGGGCCTATGCCCGGCACACCGGTGGCACCTTCGTCTTCCGCATCGAGGACACCGACGCCGAACGCGACAGCGAGGAAAGCTATCTGGCGCTGCTCGACGCGCTGCGCTGGCTGGGCCTCGACTGGGACGAGGGGCCCGAGGTCGGCGGACCCTACGGCCCATACCGACAATCGCAGCGCAAGGAGATCTACCGCGACGTGGTGGACAAGCTGCTGGAAGCGGGCGAGGCCTACTACGCCTTCTCGACACCGGAAGAGGTTGAGGCCCGCCACATCGCGGCCGGCCGCAACCCCAAACTGGGATACGACAACTTCGACCGGCAGCTGACCGATGCCCAGCGCGCCGCATTCCTCGCGGAGGGCCGCAAGCCCGTGGTGCGGCTGCGGATGCCCGACGAAGACCTTGGCTGGGACGACCTCGTGCGCGGACCCACCACCTTCGCCGCGGGCACCGTGCCGGACTTCGCGTTGACCCGCGCCAACGGAGATCCGTTGTACACCTTGGTCAACCCGTGCGACGACGCGCTGATGAAAATCACCCACGTGTTGCGCGGCGAGGACCTATTGCCGTCGACCCCGCGCCAGCTCGCGTTGTACCAGTCGCTGATCCGGGTCGGTGTCGCCGAGCGAACCCCGCAATTCGCGCACTTGCCAACGGTATTGGGGGAGGGGACCAAGAAACTCTCCAAACGCGATCCGCAGTCGAACCTGTTCGCCCACCGCGACCGGGGCTTCATCCCCGAGGGGTTGCTGAATTATCTCGCGTTGCTCGGCTGGGCCATCGCCGACGACCACGACCTGTTCAGTCTCGACGAAATGGTCGCCGCGTTCGACGTCGTCGACGTCAATTCCAACCCGGCCCGGTTCGATCAGAAGAAGGCCGATGCGCTCAACGCCGAGCACATCCGGATGCTCGAGCCGGCGGATTTCGCGGGTCGGCTGCGCAATTACTTCGACGTCCACGGCCATCGCCTCGGACTGGACGAAGCGGCGTTCGCCACGGCCGCCGACCTCGTCCAGACCCGCATCGTCGTGCTCGCCGACGCGTGGGACCTGCTGCGGTTCCTCAACGACGACGAATACGCCATCGAGCCCCGGGCCGCCGCCAAGGAGCTCGGTCCGGACGCGGCCGCGGTGCTGGACGCCGCGCTGTCGGCGCTGGACAGTGTGACGGACTGGACCACGCCGCAGATCGAGGCCGCCCTCAAAGCGGCGCTCATCGAGAGCCTGGGCATCAAACCCCGCAAGGCCTTCGGTCCCATCCGGGTGGCCGCCACGGGAACGACGGTCAGCCCGCCGTTGTTCGAATCGCTGGAACTGCTCGGCCGTGACCGCAGCTTGCAGCGGCTACGTGCCGCACGCGAAACGGTCGCCGGCTAGGCGAAGACCTCGCATGCGGATTGTGCCGAGAGTCTTTGGTAGTCTGCACTGCGGCTCACTAAGGCCGACAACGGTTGGCAGCGGCGGTCTTCCGAGCAGCGCGATACGGCTCTGAATGCCGCTGACCAGCGGTTTTAGGCAGCCAATGGGGTATGGTGTAATTGGCAACACAGCTGATTCTGGTTCAGCCATTCTAGGTTCGAGTCCTGGTACCCCAGCAAAATCTCGCCACCTCAAGCGATTAGGTGGGCTTTTGGAGTGTGAGCTATGCTGACTCTCCGGATCGTGTCCGGCCCCGTCGTCTAGCGGCCTAGGACGCCGCCCTCTCACGGCGGTAGCGTGGGTTCGAATCCCATCGGGGCTACAAAAAATCTAGTGGCCGGTGCCAAGCACGGCGGGTGCCGTGGATCCACCCACCGGCATGGCCGGCAGGCCGAGTTTGCGGTGATCCCACGACCGTGCGCGTTGGGCGACGATGCGCACGCAGACCCGTTTGTTCATCATCTGCTCGACGAAGGGCTTCATCTCGTCGGTGTAGGGCCCGGTGTAGCGCTCGAAGACGCTGACCCCGACCCGGTGTGCGACGTCGGGGTCGTCGACGATCTCGGCGACGCCTTCGAAGGACACACCACGCAAGGTGTCATAGGTGTCGCCGTCCTCGATCAGGAAGCTGACGCGCGGATCACGTTTGAGGTTGACCGCCTTCTGCGACTTGGCCTTGGTCTCCAGCCAGATTTCGCCGTCCACGACGGCGTACCACATTGCGGTCAAATGCGGCTGGCCGTCGGGGCCGATGGTGGCCAGCGTCCCGGTGCGGCTCTTGACGACGAAGTCGGCGATTTCGTCCTCGGACATGACGATGCTCGCGCGCTGATTGGTTCCCATGGCGGTCAGTCTCTCAGGCCCCGTGTGGTCGAGTGTGCGCTGGTGCACGCGGCGAGTTCAGAGCCGGCGGGTGAGCGCTTCGGCCGCGGACAGCAGATCGGCGGCCCAGCGCGCGCCGGGGCGTCGACCGATGCGGTCGACGGGTCCCGACACCGAGATGGCGGCGATGACGGCACCGCGGCCGTCGCGCACGGGAACTGACACGCTCGCCACCCCGGGCTCGCGCTCGGCCACGCTTTGTGCCCAGCCGCGCCGCCGCACTTCGGCCAGGGTGCGCTCGGTGAATTTCGCCGTCGGGAGCACCGCTTTTTGCGTCGCCGCGTCGCTGTGGGCCAGCAGCACTTTGGCGCCCGAGCCCGCCGTCATCGGCAACCGCGCCCCGACCGGGACCGTATCGCGAAGGCCCGCAGCCGGTTCCAGGGCGGCCACACAGACCCGTTCGGTGCCCTCGCGGCGGTACAGCTGCACGCTTTCCCCGGTGGTCTCGCGCAACAGCGGAAG
Source organism: Mycobacterium sp. E2733 (assembly GCF_001667585.1). Taxonomy (GTDB): domain Bacteria; phylum Actinomycetota; class Actinomycetes; order Mycobacteriales; family Mycobacteriaceae; genus Mycobacterium. Next base: position 131,999 of record NZ_LZJZ01000032.1, on the reverse strand, counting down.
CACCCCCGCACTGGCGGCCAGCAGCGGATCGTTGACGTGGGCGGCGAGCTCGTTGACGGCCGGGCCGAGTCCCCAACGCCCTTCGTCGTCGCGGGCCAGCAGTCGATGGACCTCGAGCGCTGCGGCCAGCCGATACGCGGTGGCCCTGGGCAATCCGGTTCGCTCGCACAGTTCGGCCAATCCGCACGGGGATTGGGCGATCGTGTGCAGAACATCCACGGCTTTGTCGAGGACGCCGATGCCGCTATGCTGTCTCACAACGAGATACTAGCGTCTCGCATTCTGAGATCACAGCCCATGGTCGATCGGCGAGCCGCAGATGAGGGAATCGAGGCGAATTTTCAGATGGGATCCGGCAAGCCGCGCACCCTGGCCGAAAAGGTCTGGGACGACCACGTTGTGGATAAAGGGGGCGACCCCGAACAAGGAGGGGCACCCGACCTGATCTACATCGATCTGCATCTGGTCCATGAGGTCACCAGCCCCCAGGCCTTCGACGGGCTGCGGCTGGCCGGCCGGCCGGTGCGCCGGCCCGATCTGACGCTGGCCACCGAGGACCACAACGTGCCCACGGTCGACATCGATAAGCCGATCGCCGATCCGGTTTCGCGAACCCAGGTAGAGACTTTGCGCCGCAACTGCGCCGAATTCGGCATTCGCCTTTATCCGATGGGCAATATCGAGCAGGGCATCGTGCATGTCGTCGGGCCGCAATTGGGTCTGACCCAACCGGGAATGACGGTCGTCTGTGGTGATAGTCACACGTCGACGCACGGCGCATTCGGCGCGCTGGCTATGGGCATTGGCACTTCGGAGGTCGAGCATGTGCTCGCCACCCAGACGTTGCCGCTGCGGCCGTTCAAGACGATGGCCGTCAATGTCGATGGCGAGTTGCCCGCCGGTGTGACCGCCAAGGACATCATTCTCGCGTTGATCGCCAAGATCGGAACCGGCGGTGGGCAGGGGCACGTCATCGAATACCGCGGCAGCGCCATCGAATCGCTGTCGATGGAGGGCCGGATGACGATCTGCAACATGAGCATCGAGGCCGGCGCCCGGGCGGGCATGGTGGCTCCGGACGCCACCACCTTTGAATTCCTGCGTGACAAGCCGCACGCGCCGCAGGGGGCGCAATGGGACGCGGCGATGCGCTATTGGCAGGATCTGCACACCGACCCCGGTGCCGTCTTCGACACCGAGGTCCACCTCGACGCAACATCGTTGAGCCCGTTCGTGACGTGGGGAACCAACCCCGGGCAGGGCGTGCCGCTGGCCGCGGCCGTGCCCGACCCGGAGCTGATGACCGGCGACGCCGAGCGGCAGGCCGCCGAGAAAGCGTTGGCTTACATGGACCTTCGGCCGGGTACTCCCATGCGCGAAATCGCGGTCGACACCGTGTTCGTTGGCTCTTGTACCAACGGTCGTATCGAAGACTTGCGGGTGGTCGCCGACGTTCTGCGCGGCCGCAAGCTGGCGTCCGGCGTGCGGATGCTGGTGGTGCCCGGCTCGATGCGGGTGCGCGCGCAGGCCGAAGCCGAAGGGCTCGGCGAGGTTTTCACCGCGGCGGGCGCCGAATGGCGACAGGCGGGTTGCTCGATGTGCCTGGGGATGAACCCGGACCAGCTGGCACCGGGGGAGCGGTGCGCGGCGACGTCCAACCGCAACTTCGAAGGGCGCCAGGGGAAAGGCGGCCGTACGCATCTGGTGTCACCGGCCGTGGCCGCCGCGACAGCGGTTCGCGGCACATTGTCCGCCCCGGCCGATTTGAACTGACCTAATCGAGAAGAAGAGATGAGCATGGAAGCATTTCACTCCCACACCGGTATCGGTGTGCCGTTGCGGCGGTCCAATGTCGACACCGATCAGATCATTCCGGCGGTGTATTTGAAGCGGGTCACCCGAACCGGTTTCGAGGACGGGTTGTTCGCCAGCTGGCGGTCGGATCCCTCATTCGTCCTCAACCTCAGCCCCTTTGACCGTGGGTCGGTCCTGGTCGCCGGCCCCGATTTCGGCACCGGCTCGTCGCGCGAGCACGCGGTGTGGGCGCTCATGGACTACGGGTTCCGGGTGGTTATCTCGTCTCGATTCGGTGACATCTTCCGGGGCAACGCCGGCAAGGCCGGGCTGCTGGCGGCCGAAGTTTCTCAGGACGGCGTGGAACTACTTTGGAAGCTGATCGAGCAGAGTCCGGGGCTGGAAATCACTGCCAATCTTCAAGATCGAAATATCACCGCGGGAACGACGGTGTTGCCGTTCAAGATTGACGACCACACCGCCTGGCGGCTGCTCGAAGGGCTCGACGATATAGCCCTTACGCTGCGGAAACTCGACAAAATCGAGTCGTACGAGGCGGCCTATCCGCAGTGGAAACCGCGCACTCTCCCCGCCTCCTGAACGGTCGAGAACGCCGGAATTTCTTCTCGCTCACCTAACTAAACCGGGCCGATTTCCAAGTCCCGCCACCGGTCAAGGGCGGCAACCGGATTGCGAAACCTCCGACTGAAATTGCGCGTGGCTCTTGGAAATTTGCTGGGTGAGGGTTTACCGTGTGCACTAGTCGGTTCAAATCGAGGACCACTAGCGTCGGAGGGATTGGATGAATAAGGCAGAGCTCATTGATGTGCTCACTCAAAAATTGAACACCGACCGTCGGCAAGCAACCGCTGCCGTCGAGAACGTTGTCGACACCATTGTGCGTGCCGTGCACAAGGGGGACAGCGTCACCATTACCGGGTTCGGTGTGTTCGAGCAACGGCGCCGCGCGGCCCGGGTGGCCCGCAACCCGCGTACCGGCGAGACGGTGAAGGTAAAGCCGACCTCCGTCCCGGCGTTCCGTCCTGGTGCTCAATTCAAAGCGGTTGTCTCTGGCGCACAGCGTCTCCCGTCGGAAGGACCTGCAGTGAAGCGTGGTGTAGTGGCAAGCGGCGCGGCCAAGAAGACCGCGGCCAAGAAGGCTCCGGCCAAGAAGGCCGCGGCGAAGAAGGCTCCCGCCAAGAAGACCGCGGCCAAGAAGGCGGCGACCAAGGCTCCGGCGAAGAAGGCCGCGACCAAGGCTCCGGCGAAGAAGGCCGCGGCGAAGAAGGCTCCCGCCAAGAAGACCGCGGCGAAGAAGGTCGTGGCGAAGAAGGCACCGGCCAAGAAGGCCGCGACCAAGGCTCCGGCCAAGAAGGCCGCGGCAAAGAAGGCTCCCGCCAAGAAGGCCACCGCGCGTCGCGGTCGCCGTTAAGGCAGCAGCCGAGTTCTCAACACGAATACCCTTCGGGTCGCAGCGGTGCGCCCGAGGGGTATTCGTGTGTCAGGCCCGCACGTTGGCGGCCAGCGCGCCGCCGATGTGGTCGGCCGCCACCAGTCGGCCATCCGATAGTGAGAGCACCCATGTGCTGCCCTTATGGTTGCGCGACTTGTCGGGACGTATCCCGTCCCGCTCGCACCACCAGGCGATCAAGTCCGGGATCACCTTGCCCTGAGTGCAAATGACCGGTGTGCCTTCCTGCTCGGCGATCTCGAGCATTCGGTGCCGGCCGCGTTTGGGGCTCTTGGCGTAGGACTCCTCGGTGAGGGTTGGCTCGTTGTGCACCGTCACGCCCAATTCCTCGGCCAGCGGTTCCACCGTCTGATGGCAGCGCAGGCGGTCGGCCGCGTACACGTCTGTGGCGCCGAAGGCCAGTAGCTGCGGAACCAGTGCCTCGGCCTGCGCCCGTCCGCGTTTGTCCAGCGGTCGCTGGGTGTCGTCGCCCTTGAAGCGCGATTTCCGCCCCGCCGTGCCATGCCGCACCACCACCACCGAACGCGTATCGGCGGGTTGTTTCATGAAGTGTCGCAACATCTTCCGGTCATGTGAATAGGTCAGCTTATTCAGCGCCTCGGGAATCGGCAGCCATATGAGTTCGTCGACCTCGTTGCCGGGGGTGAAGTCACCGCCGGTGCTGCGCGCGGCCCAGTAGTAGACCTTCTTGACGCCCGCCTCGACCGGGTAACTCACCATGTCGAGCCGCCGGCCCAGGACCGCGTGCTGCCCCGTCTCCTCGCACACTTCTCGCACCGCGGCAACGGGCGCCGTCTCGCCCGGGTCCACCTTCCCCTTAGGCAGCGACCAGTCGTCGTAGCGGGGGCGGTGGATCACCGCGAGCTCGAGGCCGGGGTTGGAGGAATCAGTCGGCCGCCACAACACCGCTCCGGCGGCGTACACGATCCGGCTTCCCGGACGCCGATCGGTGGGCGAGCTCTTGGTCGGCAACTCAACTCCTGCACGTCAATTCGGTCGGGGCCGCGCCCAATTTTGCGGTGCGGCCGGAAAACAACCGTAAATCACCACGCAGGGGCTACGGATTGCGGTGTCGCTCCATCAACGACACTTGGTGATCGCGCACGGTGTGGCCGTCCTGCGGTGACGCGATCCACTGTCCGTCGGGCCGCAGCTCCCAGCACCGGGTGGACGGATCCAGCGCGGACTCGAACAGCTCGTCCAGGTATGAGGTCAGCCTGGGGTCCTTCACCTGAACCAGCGCCTCGACGCGCCGGTCGAGGTTGCGGTGCATCATGTCCGCGCTGCCGATCCAAAACTCGTTGATGCGATTGAAATGCATGATGCGGGAATGCTCCAGGAACCGACCGAGAATCGAACGGACCGAGATGTTGTCCGAGAATCCTTCGGCGCCGGGCCGCAGCGCGCAGATGCCGCGCACCACCACCTCCACCCGCACGTCCGCCATCGACGCGCGATAGAGCGCGTCGATGACCTGCTCGTCGACGAGCGCATTCATCTTGAGCCGGATCCGGCCGCCACCGTGTTCGCGGTGGGCGGCAATCTCACGCTCGACGCGTTCGATGATGCCGGTGCGAATGCCGTGGGGGGCGACCAGAAGGTTGCGGTAGGAGACCTTGCGCGAATAGCCGGTAAGCGAGTTGAACAAGTCCGTCAGGTCGGCCCCGATTTCGGGAGACGCCGTGAGCAGGCCCACGTCCTCGTACAGTCGCGCCGTCTTTCCGTTGTAATTGCCGGTTCCGATGTGGCAGTAGCGCCGGATCGCCGGACCCTCGCGGCGGACCACCAGGAGCGTCTTGCAGTGCGTCTTGAGTCCGACGTATCCGTAGACGACGTGCACGCCCGCCTGCTCCAGCTCGCGCGCCCAGCGGATGTTGGCCTGCTCGTCGAATCGCGCCTTGATCTCCACGAGCGCCACCACTTGCTTCCCGGCCTCGGCGGCGTTGATGAGCGCCCGAACGATCGGCGAATCACCCGATGTGCGGTACAGGGTTTGCTTGATCGCCAGCACATTCGGGTCGGCGGCGGCCTGCTCGATGAATCGCTGCACGCTGGTGGAGAACGACTCGTACGGATGGTGCAGCAGCACATCGCCTTCGCGCAGCGTCGCGAAGATGCTCCTGGGCGTCTCGCGGTCGGCGAACGCGGGAGTGGTGGCCGGAACGAACGCCGGGTCCTTGAGCGCCGGTCGGTCGAGGCTGTAGATCTGCCACAACGACGACAGGTCGAGCAGGCCGGGCACCTCGATGACGTCACCCGGATTCACGTCGAGTTCGCGGAGCAGCAATTCCAGCATGCTTTCGGTCATGTCGTTGGCGACCTCGAGCCGCACCGGTGACCCGAACCGCCTGCGCGCCAGTTCACGTTCCAGCGCTTGCAGCAGGTCTTCGTCGCGGTCCTCTTCGACCTCGTAGTCGGCGTTGCGGGTGATGCGGAAAGCGTGGTGCTGGACGATCTCCATGCCGGGGAACAGCACCGGCAGGAAGGCCGCGATCAGCTCTTCCATTGGCAGGTAGCGGATTATGGTGGGGCCTTCGCCGTCATCGTTATCGCCTGCGCCCAGTTCGACAAAACGATCCACGTTGTTGGGGACCTTCACTCGCGCGAAGTGCTGGCCGCCGTCTTCGGGCTGGCGCACCATGACCGCCAGGTTCAGGCTCAGCCCACTGACGAAGGGGAAGGGGTGAGCGGGATCGACGGCGAGCGGCGTGAGAACGGGAAAGACTTGTTCGTGGAAATAGGTGGACAGTTCGTCGCGCTCAGCCTGAGCCAAATCGGCCCACGTGACTATATGTATGCCTTCCTCGGCGAGCGCCGGTCGCACCGAGTCGAGGAACACTCGCGCGTGGCGGGTCGCGATCCGCTGCGTCTGTTCGCCGATCAGGGCCAGTTGCTCGCGCGGCGTCAGGCCGTCGGCGGACCGCACCGACAGCCCCATCTCGTCACGACGCTTGAGGCCGGCGACGCGGACCATGTAGAACTCGTCGAGGTTGGAGGCGAAGATCGCCAGAAACTTGGCTCGCTCCAACAACGGCAGCGAATTGTCGGCGGCCAGCGCCAGCACGCGGGCGTTGAAGTCCAGCCAGCTCAGCTCCCGGTTGAGATAGCGATCCTCCGGCAGGTCGGTGAGCGCGGCCGGCGTCGCCGCGGGCGGCGCTGCCACGGCCGAGTCGCCGTGATACCACAAGTTCTCTTCGGCGCGCACCTCAGCTTCGGTTTCGGTCACTCTGCGATCATTGCTCATCACTTGCCGATGCTGCTAGCGCTCGGCGGACATCCATTCGCCGTTGTGCCGACGTTCACGGCGCAGACAGGTACGCCGCGGCGCGGCAGGAGTCACTGCTGGGCGAGGGCACGGGCGGTCGCCGCCCCGACTCCGAGCCGGCGCGCCGTGGCTAGGTCGTTGGGGGTGTCGACGTCACAGCGCAGACCCGGCCACGCACCGGTCAGTTCGATCGCGCCCGAACGTCGGTGTCGCGCCGACGAATCGGACCCGAACTGCGGATCGAGCGGGGCGCCGAAGGCGAAGAGGGCGGCGGTTCCCGTCGCCAGCCGATCGGCGACGAAGCTGCGCCGGTGATGCCGGGCGGCGGCGATCGCCTCGGCCAGTTCCTGCGTCTGAAGCGCCGGCAAATCCCCCTGCAGCGCAACGACATTCGGGAAGAAACCGCCCACCGCCCGTTCGGCGGTGGCGATGGCGTTGTTGAGCGGGTCGGGGTGCCCTTCGGGTGTCGGGTCGGCCAGCACCTCGGCCCCGAGCTCGGTCGCCGCGGCGGCCGCGGCCTCGTCGGGCGTGATGACGGTGATCGAGCCCAATGAACCGACACGGGCCGCGGCGGTCAGGGTGTCGACCAACATGGCCAGCACCACGTTCTCCCGGGTGCGTGCCGAGAACACCGGGGCCAGCCTCGTCTTGGCCGCGGCCAAGCGTTTGACGGCGACGATCAGGGCGACGTCTCTACCCGGTTCGTCGGCTCGTGTGCCGCTCATGAGATCTCATCCTGCCAGCGACCGCTCAAGGCGGACGCGCTAGCTCGCGCGACGGCCGCTGATCTAGGGTGTAGCGGCTGCAACACGCCGAGACGACAGACGGGGGTGGCGAATGGCCAGTTCGAAGGGCGCCGTCGCGGTCATGGGTGCCGGGGCGTGGGGGACGGCGCTGGCCAAGGTGCTCGTCGAGGCCGGCGAACCCGATGCGGAGGTCACGCTGTGGGCCCGTCGATCCGAGGTCGCCGACCAGATCAACACCACCCGATCCAACCCCGACTACCTGCCCGGCGCGGAACTGCCGGTGAACGTTCGCGCGACCACCGATGCGACCGAGGCGCTGGGCGGCGCCTCGACGGTGCTGTTGGCAGTTCCCGCGCAGACGATGCGCGCCAACCTCGAAGCGTGGGCGCCGTTGTTACCCGACGGCGCCACCCTGGTCAGCCTGGCCAAGGGCATCGAGCTGGGGACGCTGATGCGGATGAGTCAGGTCATCGTTTCGGTGACGGGTGTCGACCCGGCTCAGGTCGCGGTGGTCTCGGGGCCGAACCTGGCCAGCGAGATCGCCGAGTGTCAACCCGCCGCCACCGTCGTGGCGTGCAGCGACTCCGGGCGTGCGGTCGCCCTGCAGCGCATGCTCAATACCGGTTACTTCCGCCCGTACACCAACAGCGATGTCGTCGGCACCGAGGTGGGCGGGGCGTGCAAGAACGTCATCGCGCTCGCGTGCGGCATGGCGGCCGGCGTCGGGCTTGGCGAAAACACCGCGGCGGCGATCATCACGCGGGGTCTGGCGGAGATCATCCGGCTGGGTATCGCGCTCGGCGCCAAGGGCGCCACGCTGGCCGGTCTGGCCGGGGTGGGCGACCTGGTGGCGACGTGCACGTCGCCGCAGTCGCGCAACCGTTCCTTCGGCGAACGCCTGGGTCGCGGCGGGACCATGGAGTCGGCGATGCAGGCCGGCGGCGGCCATGTCGTCGAGGGTGTGACGTCGTGCGAGTCGGTGCTGGCGCTCGCGTCCAGTTACGACGTCGAGATGCCGCTCACCGACGCCGTGCACCGCGTGTGCCACAAGGGGCTGTCGGTGGACGAGGCGATGGCCCTGCTGCTCGGGCGCCGGACCAAGCCCGAGTGACTACCGTGCGGCAACCGAAACCCCAGCTAGCGGCCCGCCGCCCGGCCCGCCTGCCGCGCAACCGGTAGCCTCTCCAGGTTGTGAGTGCCAGCGGGAGCCGCGTGCGCGTCGCCGTCGTCTTCGGTGGGCGCAGCAACGAGCACGCCATCTCGTGTGTGTCCGCGGGCAGCATCCTGCGCAACCTCGACCCCGAGCGGTTCGAGGTGGTCGCCATCGGCATCACCCCGCAAGGGTCGTGGGTGCTCACCGACGGCGACCCGGACGCGCTGGCCATCAGCGACCGGCAGCTGCCGGAGGTGACCGCGCAGTCGGGCACCGAACTGGCTTTGCCGGCGGATCCGCGGCGCAGCGGCCAACTGGTCTCCCTCTCCTCGGGCGCCGGTGAGGTCCTGGCGTCGGTCGACGTGGTTTTCCCGGTGCTGCACGGTCCGTACGGGGAAGACGGGACGATCCAGGGCCTGCTGGAGCTGGCGGGGGTGCCCTACGTCGGGGCCGGCGTGCTGGCCAGCGCGGCGGGCATGGACAAGGAATTCACCAAGAAGCTGTTCGTCGCCGAAGGGCTGCCCGTCGGCCCGTACGCGGTGCTGCGCCCGTCGCGGTCGACGCTGCGAGCCGATGAGTGCGAGCGGCTGGGCCTGCCGGTGTTCGTCAAACCCGCCCGGGGCGGCTCCTCGATCGGCGTCACCCGGGTCGCGCGCTGGGAGGACCTGGCCGCGGCCGTCGCGGTCGCGCGCCGGCACGACCCGAAAGTGATCGTGGAGGCGGCGATCACCGGTCGCGAGCTGGAGTGCGGCGTACTCGAAATGCCCGACGGCACAATAGAAGCCAGCACGGTTGGCGAGATCCGGGTGGCCGGGGTGCGCGGACGCGAGGATTCGTTCTACGACTTCGCCACCAAATATCTGGACGATGCGGCGGAATTGGACGTGCCGGCGAAGGTGGACGACGAGATCGCCGACAGCATCCGGAATTTGGCGATCCGGGCCTTCAACGCCATCGACTGCCAGGGCTTGGCCCGGGTCGATTTCTTCCTCACCGACGACGGGCCGGTGCTCAACGAGATCAACACGATGCCCGGGTTCACCACGATTTCGATGTACCCGAGGATGTGGGCGGCCAGCGGCGTGGACTATCCCACCCTGTTGGCGACCATGGTCGAAACGGCGTTGGCCCGCGGCGTGGGGCTGCGCTAGTGGCGATCGCGAGGGCGGCGTAGCCGGGCGAAGCGGGTCGCCACCATCGGACTAGCTAACCGGCCGGTCCCGGGTTGATGGGCACCGCCGCGATGTTGCGGTCGACCACCTCGGAGAGCTGCTGGATCGGCGTCGGGCCCGATCCGGACGGCAGCGTGAGCGCCACATACACGGGCCGATCGACCGTGTACCAGGTCGATCTGCCCGCGTCACCGGCGGATTGCTGTTCGGGACGCACCGCGAACCACTGCACGCGGTCGACGATCTGAATCGGAGATCCCACCACGAACTCGGCGGGACGATCGAGTCCGCAGCGCAGCACCACCGGCTCGCCGTCCGGACCGGCCCGCCATGCGGCGGCGCCATGAGGCGCGGGTTGCGCGACGGGCGCGCGCTGATAGTCCCCGAGCCGCTGCGGCAGCGCCCCGGCCAATGCCCGGCACGCAGGGCTGTCGGCCTGCGGCGCCGGGGCGGCCGATACGGCGACCGGTTGCGGCGGCGCCTCACGATTCGCCGCGATCACCAGGATCACGCTTATCGCCACGACGGCCAACGCGACCGCCGCGATGATGATCGCGGGTGGCGGCCCCGTGTCGATCGCGGGGTCGGTCTCGGGATCGGTCGTCACCGCCGCGCACCTCCTATCTCTGGCACAGCGGTGCAGGGTTCTACACTGGCGCGGGCCGCTCGCGCGGGCAGTAAACCAACTTACCGCAGGTCGGCGACCTGATAGAGGCCCGCACAGGGTAAGAAAGCGCCGGAGGAGGTGGCGTGCGCGACGACGCATCGGAACCCACGCTGCAGCAACTCGGGGAGTTCGCCGTCATCGATCGCCTGGTGCGCGGCCGCCGGCAGCCGGCCGCGGTGGCGGTCGGGCCCGGCGACGACGCGGCGGTGGTGCACGCCAGGGACGGCCGCATCGCGGTGTCGACCGACATGCTCGTGCAGGATCGGCATTTTCGGCTGGGCTGGTCGACTCCCCGCGACGTCGGGCGCAAGGCCATTGCCCAGAACGCCGCCGACATCGAGGCGATGGGGGCGCGGCCGACGGCCTTTGTGGTGGCGTTCGGCGCGCCCGGCGGCACTCCGGCGGGCGACGTGGACGGGCTGGTCGGCGGTATGTGGGATGAGGCGCAGCGCATCGGCGCCGGCATCGCCGGCGGCGATCTCGTCAGCTGCCCGCAGTGGGTGATCTCCGTGACGGTGCTCGGTGACCTCGACGGCCGTACGCCGGTGCTGCGGTCCGGCGCGAAACCGGGCTCGGTGATCGCGGTCGCCGGTGAGCTCGGCCGCTCGGCGGCCGGGCTTTCGTTGTTCGGCAAGGGAATTGAGGGCTTCGATTCGCTGCGCCGGCGGCATCTGGTTCCCCAGCCGCCCTACGGCCAGGGCGTGGCGGCGGCGGCCGGGGGAGCGCAAGCGATGATCGACGTCTCCGACGGCCTGGTCGCCGACCTTCGGCACATCGCCGAGGCATCGGCGGTGGCGATGGACCTGTCCACGGCGGCGCTGACCGCGGACCACGACGCACTGACGGCTGCGGGCGCCGCCGCGGGCGCCGACCCATGGTCGTGGGTGCTGGGCGGCGGCGAAGACCACGCCCTGGTGGCCTGTTTCGCCGGTCCCGCGCCCGCCGGATGGCGAATCATCGGACGGGTTCTCGAGGGAAAGGCCGAAGTCCTTGTCGACGGGCAACAGTGGACCGGCTACGCCGGCTGGCAGTCGTACGACGGTTAGGGTGGCGCGATGAGCCTTGACGCTTCGAAAGGGCCGGTGACTACGGCGCGGCCGTTGAGCGAGCTCGTCGATCCCGGTTGGGCCACCGCGTTGCAGCCGGTGGCCGATCAGGTCGCCGCGATGGGCCAGTTCCTGCGGGCCGAGATCGCGGCCGGGCGCAGGTACCTACCCGCCGGCCCGAACGTATTGCGCGCGTTCACTTTTCCCTTCGATGGGGTTCGGGTGCTGATCGTCGGGCAAGACCCGTACCCGACGCCGGGGCACGCCGTGGGCCTTAGTTTCTCGGTAGCTCCGGACGTGCGACCGTTGCCGCGCAGCCTGGCGAACATCTTCGACGAATACGCCGCCGACCTCGGCCATCCGCAGCCTTCGTGCGGTGACCTGACGCCGTGGGCCGAGCGCGGGGTGATGCTGCTGAACAGGGTCCTCACCGTGCGCCCGAGTAATCCGGCCTCGCACCGCGGCAAGGGTTGGGAGGCGGTGACCGAGTGCGCGATCCGCGCGCTGGCGGCGCGCTCGCAGCCGATGGTGGCGATCCTCTGGGGCCGCGACGCGTCGACGCTCAAACCGATTCTGGCCGATGGTAATTGCGTGGCGATCGAGTCGCCGCACCCGTCGCCGCTGTCGGCGTCTCGGGGATTCTTCGGGTCACGTCCATTCAGCCGCGCCAACGAACTGCTCACGGGCATGGGCGCTGATCCCATCGATTGGCGGTTGCCGTGACCGAGATGAGGGCTTTGCGGGCGCACCGCCGGGGCGGCCCGGAGCAGCTGGTCGTCGAGCGGGCGCCGGTGCCGGCCCCGGCCGCCGGTGAGGTGTTGCTGGCCGTCCACGCCGCCGCCATCACGTTCGACGAGTTGACGTGGGACGAGACCTGGACCCGAGACGGTGTGAGCCGGACGCCGGTGATCCCGTCGCATGAAGTATCGGGCGTCGTCTCCGAGGTGGCCCCGGGCGTGGCGGATTTCGCGCCCGGCGACGAGGTGTACGGGCTGATCCGTTTCGACCGGGACGGCGCGGCGGCCGAATTCGTCTGCGTCCCGGCGGCGGACCTGGCCGCCAAGCCGTCGACCGTGTCGCACGCCGTCGCCGCCGCGCTGCCGCTGGCGGGTCTGACCGCCCTGCAGGCCCTGGTCGACCACGCCCGGGTGCGCCCGGGTGAGGCCGTGCTGGTGCACGGCGGCGCGGGCGGGGTGGGCGCCCTGACGGTTCAGCTGGTCGCGATGCTGGGCGCGAGCGTCACCGCGACGGTGCGCAGCGACACCGGTGACCTCGTCCGGGGATTCGGCGCCGTCCGGGTGATCGACGTCCGCACCGAGACGTTCGACGACGCGGTCTATGACGTCGTGATCGACACCGTCGGCGGAGCGACGTTGGACCGGTCGTTTTCGGTGCTCCGCCCGGGCGGGCGGCTGGTCACCCTGTCCGCGCCGCCGCCGGCGGGCGCAGCCGACGAATACGGCGTCACGGCAACCTTTTTCATCGTCACACCGAACCGGGATCAGCTGGTCGAGCTCGCGGCGCTGGTCGACAGGGGAGAGTTGCGGGCGGAGATCGCCGAGACCTTCCCGCTCGAGCGGGGCCGCGAGGCGTTCGAAAGCGGCGGGCGCCCGGGCCGTCGCCCCGGCAAGACGGTGATCGTGGTCCGCGACTAGGGCCCTCGCGACGATCACGCTGGCGTGACGCCCGGCGACGACCGCCACGCTGGCGTGACGCTCGGAAGCGAGAGCCGGCACGCCGTGTTCCTCGACGAGTGACTCACGACCCCTCGAAGTTGACGTCCTTGGTGACGGATTTCCATTCCTCGATCGACGATGACAGCGCGGCGATCTTGTCCCGCATGGCCTTGAGCACATCGCGGCCCAGCAGGAGCCGCAGCGGCGGCTTGTCAAGCGTGGTCACCATCAGCACCGCCTCGGCGACCTTTTTCGGATCACCGGGGAGATGGTCGGCGAACTGCTTGATCAGGTCCTTGCGCGCCGCCACGTCAACGTAATCGGCTATCGGGGTGCCGGACTCCTTCATCGACCGTGTCGCCCAGTCTGTGCGGAAGGCGCCCGGCTCGATGGCGGTCACCTTGATTCCCAGCGGGCGCACCTCGGTGGCCAGCGCCTCGGTGATCGCCTCCAGGGCGAATTTCGTCGACGAGTAATACGCATTGGGCGGGTTGGCGACCAGGCCGGTCATCGACGACATGTTGATGATGTGCCCGGAGCCGCGGGCCCGCATCGCCGGCAGCACCGCCTTGATCATGTTCACCGTGCCGAAGTAGTTGACCTCGAACAGCTGTCGAACCTCGGGGTCCTCGCCCTCCTCGACGGCGGACAGGTAGCCGTGACCGGCGTTGTTGACCAGGACGTCGATGCCGCCGAACGCCGCGTCGGCCGACGCCACCGCCGCCGCGATCTGGTCGGCGTCCGTCACGTCGAGCGCAACGGGCACGGCCCGGTCGCCGAACTCGTCGGCGAAGTCGCGCACCGAGTCGGCCCGCCGCGCGGTCACCACCACGCTGTGGCCGGCATCCAGTGCGGCGCGGGCGATTTCGCGACCGAAGCCGGTGGAGCATCCGGTGATCAGCCAGCGCGACATCGCTAGATCGCCCCTTCCGGCAGGCGACGCAGATACGCGGTTCGCCGGGCCGCGAGCTGGGCGGCCCGCTCCCGCGGGCTGACCCGCGGCAGGTGCGGCACCTCGGTGTCGAGCCGGTCCAGCTTGATCACCCGCCCGCGAGCGCCAAGGTCCTCGCGCGGACCCGCCTCCCCGAATTCCGCCATGCGCAGGGTCAAGATGCCCTCGCGCATGCCGTCGGAGTCGATCCAGTTGGCCACACCGGGATCGGTCGGCCCGATCACGTAGGTATAGCTGCCGTCCTCGTTGGCCACCGACTGCGCCTTGTTGAGGCTGCCGGTGCGGTCGAGGATGTTCAGCGTGGTACCCCAGATGTTGCTCAGCGGCACCGTGAAGTATTCGGCGCCACCGTCGTTGAGGTCCACCACGAACGCCTCGTCGGGCGCGAGGTCGAAACGGCCCATGACGTAGACCTGGTTGCGCATCGCGCCGACCTTGTCGGCCGACCAGGCCAGGTTGAAATGGTTGGGGGGCATCTTGTACACGCCGTGGCTGAGCTTGCCGGTGAAGTTGGCGAAGTACACCATCATCGCCGCGGTGGCCTCGGCCTGCTCGTCGAGCGTGCGTGCCGGTGTCGCCGACGGCCCCCCGAGCCGTTGCACCTCAAGGTAATTGGGGTCGTCGCGGCCCCAGTCCAGCAGCACATCCCGGATGTAGAACTCGTGCGCCGCGGGGGAGGTCTGCACGTGGTTGGGCCGCCCGGCCGTGAGGTTGGCGTCCACGGTGATGGTGAAGCTGCCGTCGGAGTCGACCCGCATGGTGCGCCCATTCAGCACGTCGACGGTGCCCATGTGGGCATCCCAGAGCGTGAAGTAGTTCTCGGTCATGCGATGCTCGCCCACCCGGCCGCGGATTTCGTAGCGTTCGTCGCCGGAGATCGGGATCACCCGGTACACGCTGTCGGGATTGTCGATGCCCCAACGTGATCCGGGGATGCGCCGGCCGTCGACGGGGTGCGCCAGCCGGGTGATGCAGCTGACCTTCGGCCTCAGCTTGTCCTGGTTGGACGACCACACCGCCGCCGAGAACATCACCTCGGCGAACGCGTCGTCGAACCGCTCCCGCATCGCGCCGGACGCCTTCGCACGGCCCAGCCAATTTTCGGCCACCGTCTGGTAGGCGGCCTTGACGACCGGGTGCTCGATCAGCTCGAGGGCGGCCAGTTCCTGTTCGTGCTGTGATCTCGTCGCGACGGGGTCATCAGGCATGCGCTGTTCCTCCGATATAGTGTCCAAAACGCTTGTTGTACAACCTGAATCGCTCATCCACCTGCTCGGGCCGCAGGCCGTAGGCCGGTAGGGCGTAGGCCGGGCGCGCCGCCTCACGCGGACGCCCGTCGGCCAGCAACACACGGAGCGGGCCCTCGAATTCGCCTGGGCCCCAGTCGGTGAGCGCCTCCTTGCGTGGGGCGTCGGCCATGACGGAGGCGAAATCGAACGGACCCGGGGCGTCCACGCGATCAGAACTTCAAATGCTGGCTGACGTCGCCGACCTGGTCGACGAACATGGTGCGGCTGTCGAACCGCCAGGCGCCATCCACCCGCGCAAAGGTGTCCTTGTAGTGCCCGGTGACGATCACTTGCAGCGGCAGGTCGGGGGTGGCCTGCGTGACGCAGTAGTAGGACGTGCTGCGGGCGGTCCCCTGGGCCTCGTCGATGTGCAGCTGCACGTTGGTCGTGTTGTGCTTGGTCTTCGGGGTGCCGTCGGAGTAGATGCGCGTGGCCATCTCATACATCTCGCGGACCCTGGCGGCCCCGGCGAACACCGTCTCCGGTGGGCCATCCTCCACGCCGCAGATGCGGCCGTGTTCGAACAGCCGGGCCACGCCGTCCAGGTCCCCGCCGTCGAGAAGCTCAGCGTAGGTGTAGATGAGGTTGGTGATTTCTGTTGCGCTGTCACTCATGTGGAACCACCTTCGAGCCCATCTCCTCCGCTTCCGCGAACAATGGTGGCAGAACCGGTCCAATTTACATAGAACCGACCATTACTCTTGATCGCCGTGACCCTACCCTGGACGCCGGACCGGCTCGGCAACCTGACCGGCAAACGAATCGTCGTGACGGGAGCGACCAACGGCGTCGGGCTGGGCACCGCCCGTGCCCTGGCCAAAGCCGGGGCGCAGGTGATCCTGGCGGTGCGCAACACCGAGCTGGGTGAGCAACGCGCCGCCGAGATGGGCGGCTCGACGTCCGTGGCCAGGGTCGACCTCGCCGACCAGTCCTCGGTGCGCGCCTTCGCCAGTTCGATCGACGACGACGTCGAAATCCTGATCAACAACGCCGGCGCCCTGACCGACCGCCGCACCGACACGGTTGACGGGTTCGAGATGACGCTGGGCACCAACCTGCTCGGCCCGTTCGCCCTGACCAACCTGCTGCTGCCCAAAGTGCGTGCGCAGATCATCAACGTCGGCTCGGACGCGCACCGGTCGGCGACGCTGCGCCTCGATGACCTACACCTGCGCCGGCACAAGTGGACCCGGCTGGGCGCCTACGCGCAATCGAAGCTCGCGGTGATGCTGTGGGGCCTGGAGCTGGACCGCCGGTTGCGCGCCGCCGGGTCGCCGATAGTCACCCAGCTCACCCATCCGGGCTGGGTCGCCTCGAACCTGTCGCAGATAGGCGACTCGCCGCTGATGGCGGTGGCCCACAAAGTGGTCAAGGTGGTGGCCGACCGGCTGGCCAACGACATCGACGAGGGCGCGGCGCCCACGCTGTACTGCATCAGCGAACCGCTGCCGCCGGGCAGCTACGTCGGGGTCAGCGGCAGGTTCGGCCTGCGCGGCGGCCCGGTGCTGATCGGCCGGTCGCCTCTCGCCTGCGACTATGACACGGCCGCCCGCCTGGTGGCCTTCGCCGAACAAGAGACCGGCACGAAGCTGGAGGTGTAGCCATGGGTGAACTCGACAACAAGGTCGCCGTCATCACCGGTGCGGCGCGCGGCCAGGGCCGCAGTCACGCGGTGGCCTTCGCCGAACAGGGCGCCGACATCATCGCCGTGGACATCTGCGCCGACATCGACGCCATTCCCTACCCGCTGGGGACCAAGTCGGATCTCGATGAGACCGCGCGGCTGGTCGAAGCCGCGGGCCGGAAGGTGGTGCCCCTCGTCGCCGACGTCCGCGACCTGCCGCAATTGGAGGCCGCAGTGCAAAGCGGAATCGACGACCTTGGGGAGGTGGACATCGTCGTCGCCAATGCCGGGGTGGTGGCGATCGGCGACCCGGAAGCCCATTCCGAACCGGTGTTCACCTCGATCGTCGACACCAACCTCAAGGGCGTGTGGCACACGCTGTTGGCCACGGTGCCGTCGATCATCCGTAAGGGCCAGGGCGGGTCGATCGTGCTGGTCAGTTCGTCGCAGGGGCTGACCGGCCGCGGCGGCGATGGCAGTGCGGCGATGTTCGCCTACGCCGCGTCCAAGCACGGGGTGGTGGGGTTGATGAGGTCAGCGGCCAATGCCTATGCGCCACACAAGATTCGGGTCAACTCGGTGCATCCGAGCGGCGTCATGACGCCGATGATCCTCAACGCCTTCGTCGTCAACCGAATGCTGGAGAACCCGAACCCGGCCGTCTCGCAGATGTTGCTGCCCGACGTGCCGCTGGTCGAACCGCAAGACGTGACCGAAGCGGTACTGTGGCTGGTCGGTCCCCGTGCCCGCTACGTGACGGGCGTGTCAATACCCGTCGATGCCGGGCACGTCGTGATGTAGCCGCGGGCTCTGGCCCGAGCGTGGCGACCAGTCCCCCAGCTCCGCGGGGGTGCCCCCAGCGCCCGGCTACGCCGCGCTTGCGATCGCCCCTAGCCCCGGACGACCTTGCCGGCCTTGATGCAGGACGTGCAGGCGTTCAGCCGCTTCTTGTTGCCGCCCGGCCGGGTGACAACGTGCACGGTCTGGACGTTGGGGTCCCACCGACGGCTGGTGCGGCGGTGGGAGTGCGACACCGACTTACCGAAGCCGGGGCCTTTCCCGCAGATGTCGCACACAGCGGCCATGGTTCAAGCTCCTCAAATCTCGGGGGTCCGGCTCGGCGGTCTGACACGTGGCCGGGACAGCCCGGGCTGACCCGGGCCGAACCAGGATACCGATTGTCCTGGCAACCACCAAAACGATCGCCACCGCTGTCGTCCCGTCTGGCTAGGCTCAATGGGTCGGATTGCCCCGCCGGCGAGGGTGGTGGTCACCGGCAGCCGTCGCCTGGTCGCCGAGCTACGCTGGCGCCCACCGGAAGCTAGGTGTCGAGGAGGTGGGTAACACTGGGACCGTCGGAGCGTCTGCTGGACGCGGTCACCTTGCGGGACTGGGCGCACACCGCCGTCAGCGACCTGATCACCCACATCGACGAGATCAACCGGCTCAATGTCTTTCCGGTTGCCGATTCCGACACCGGCGCCAACATGCTGTTCACCATGCGATCGGCGCTGGCCGAGGCCAACGCGGGCGTCAATTCCGAGGCCGCCTCGGCGTGCGTCGCCCGGACCGCCGCGGCGATGTCGGCCGGTGCGCTGAACGGCGCTCGCGGCAATTCCGGCGTGATCCTGTCCCAGATCCTGCGCGGCATCGCCGACGTCACCGCCCTCGCGGCCGCCGATTGCGGCGGTGAGCTGCCCCACATGGACGCGGCCGTCCTCGGGGCGTCGCTGCGCCGCGGCGTCGACCTGGTCATCGCCTCGATGGGCGGCGACGAGGTCCCGGGGACCATCGTCTCGGTCCTGCGTGCCGCGGCGGACGCGGTCGGGGAGTGCGCGCAGGCCGGGGAAGGGCTCGCCCCGGCGATCATCGCCGCCGGTGATGCGGCGGTCGTCGCGTTGGAAAAGACGCCCGAACAGCTCGACGTGCTCGCCGACGCCGGTGCGGTGGACGCCGGCGGGCGCGGCCTGCTGGTCCTGCTGGACGCCCTGCGCACCACCGTCACCGGGCAGGCGCCGGCCCGAACCGTGTACGAGCTGTCGCCGCGGGCACCGCAACAGGAAAGCACCGGCGAGCGCCCGGCGCCGCAGTTCGAGGTGATGTACCGGCTGGACGGATGCGACCCGGGCGCGGCGGACGCGCTGCGCGACCGGCTCGGGGAGCTGGGCGACTCCGTGGGCATCGCGGCCGCGCCGTCGTCGGCCGATCGCACGTACTCGGTGCACGTGCACACCGACGACGCGGGCGCCGCGGTCGAGGCGGGGCTGGCCGCGGGGCGGTTGAGCCGCATCGTGATCTCTGCGTTGAGTTCCGGCGGCACCGGCCTGCCGGCCGGCGGCTGGACGCGCGAACGCGCGGTGCTGGCCGTCGTCGACGGCGACGGTGCCGCCGAGCTGTTTGGCGGTGAAGGCGCCTGCGTGCTGCAGCGCGATCCGGCCGCCAACGAGCCGGTCACCAATATCAGCGCCCACCAGCTGATGCGGGCGGTGGTCGACACCGGTGCCGCGCAGGTGATGGTGCTGCCCAACGGCTACGTGCCCGCCGAGGAGCTGGTAGCCGGGTGCACCGCGGCCATCGGCTGGGGTATCGACGTGGTGCCGATCCCGACGGGGTCGATGGTGCAGGGGCTGGCCGCGCTGGCCGTGCACGAAACCGGCCGGCAGGCGGTGGACGACGGCTACACGATGGCCCGCGCCGCCGGTGCGGCCCGGCACGCATCGGTGCGCATCGCGACCGAGAGCGCGTTGACCTGGGCGGGACGCTGCCAGCCGGGCGACGGCCTGGGGATCGCCGGGGATGAGGTGCTGATCGTGGCCGCCGACGCAATCGCGGCGGCCATCGGCCTGCTCGATCTGTTGCTGGCCTCCGGTGGTGACCTGGTGACGGTGCTGGTCGGCGCCGACGTCGACACGGACGAGAAGTCTGCGGCCGTGGGCGACATCCTCGAAAAGCACATGCACGACCACCACCCGGGAACCGAGCTCGTCACGTACCGCACCGGCCATCGCGGTGATGCGCTGCTGATCGGGGTCGAGTAGCCGTGGCTTCGCTGGGCGACCGGCTGGATTTCGTGGTGGGCGCCAAGGCCGCCGACCAGCTCGACGAGGAGTTGGGGATCCGCACCGTCGACGATCTGCTGCGCCACTATCCGCGCAGCTACACCGAGGGCGCCACCCGGTGGGGCTCCGACGATCAACGACCGCCGGCCGGCGAGCACATCACGCTCGTGGACACGATCACCGAAACCAAGACGTGGCCGATGAAGAAGACCCCGAAGAAGCTGTGCCACCGCATCACCCTCGGGGCAGGGCGCAACAAGGTGACCGCGACGTTCTTCAACGCGAACTACCTGAAAAAAGATCTGACCGAGGGCACCAAAGTGATGCTCTCCGGGGAGGTCGGATTCTTCAAGAACGTCATGCAGCTGACGCACCCGGCGTTCCTCATCCTCGACTCCCCGGACGGCAAGAACCGCGGCACCAGCTCCCTGAAGAACATCGCCATCGCCTCGCAGGCCACCACCGGCGAGGTGCAGATGGCGGCCTTCGAGCGGGCCTTCTTTCCGATTTATCCGGCGACCACCAAGCTGCAGAGCTGGGACATCTTCAGATGCGTGCGTCAGGTGCTCGACGTCCTGGATCCGGTGGATGACCCGCTGCCCGCCGACCTGCGCGGCCGCTACGGCCTGGCCTCCGAAGACCAGGCGTTGCGCGACATCCATTTGGCGGAGGACGAGTCGGCGCGGAGGCGCGCGCGGGAACGTCTGACCTTCGACGAAGCCGTCGGGCTGCAGTGGGCGCTGGTCGCCCGCCGGCACAGCGAGCTGTCGGAATCGGGGCCCCCGGCGCCGCCGCGCCCCGACGGTCTGTCCGCGGAACTGTTGCGGCGGTTGCCGTTTGAGCTGACCGCGGGACAACGTGAAGTGCTCGACGTGTTCGCGCAGGAGCTGTCGGCCACCCGGCCGATGAACCGCCTGCTCCAAGGCGAGGTCGGTTCGGGGAAAACCATCATCGCGGTGCTGGCGATGCTGCAGCTGGTGGACGCCGGTTACCAGTGTGCGCTGCTTGCTCCCACGGAAGTCCTTGCCGCCCAACACTTACGGTCAATCAATGACGTGCTCGGCCCCTTGGCGATGGCGGGCCAGCTGGGCGGAGCGGACAACGCGACCCGGGTCGCCCTGCTCACCGGTTCCATGACGGCGGCGCAGAAGAAGCAGGTCCGTGACGAGGTGGCAAGTGGCCAGGTAGGGGTCGTCGTCGGCACGCATGCGCTGTTGCAGGACGCGGTGGAATTCCACAACCTGGGCATGGTGGTGGTCGACGAGCAACACCGCTTCGGTGTCGAACAGCGCGACCAGTTGCGCGCCAAGGCCCGCCCCGGCGTCACCCCACATCTGCTGGTGATGACGGCGACGCCGATACCGCGTACGGTCGCGTTGACCGTATACGGCGACCTGGAAACCTCGACGTTGCGCGAGCTTCCGCGCGGACGCCAGCCGATCACCAGCAACGTCATCTTCGTCAAGGACAAGCCCGCGTGGCTCGAGCGCGCCTGGCGGCGCATCACCGAAGAGATTGCCGCCGGACGCCAGGCCTACGTGGTGGCACCGCGGATCGACGAGACCGACGACGCGGACAAGCAGGAGCAGAATGTCAGACCGTCGGAAACCGCCGAAGGTCTTTACGCCCGGCTGCGTTCCGGCGAGCTGGCGAATCTGCGTCTGGGACTGATGCACGGGCGGTTGTCCGCCGACGACAAGGATGCCGCGATGGCGGCGTTTCGGGCCGGTGAGATCGATGTGCTGGTGTGCACCACCGTCATCGAGGTGGGCGTGGACGTTCCCAACGCCACGGTGATGCTGGTGATGGATGCCGACCGATTCGGCATCAGCCAGCTGCATCAGCTGCGCGGTCGTATCGGCCGCGGCCGGCATCCCAGCCTGTGCCTACTCGCCAGCTGGGTTTCGCCGGATTCGCCGGCGGGCCGGCGGCTTTCCGCCGTGGCCGCCACCCTGGACGGGTTCGCGCTCGCCGACCTTGACCTCAAGGAGCGCCGGGAGGGAGACGTCTTGGGCCGCAACCAGTCCGGTCGCGCGATCAATCTGCGCCTGCTCTCGCTGGCCGACCACCGCGACGTCATCGAGGCCGCGCGCGACTTCTGCGTGCGGGCCTACGCCGATAATCCGGACAACCTCGAATTGGCTTCGCTGGCAGCGCCTTTCGTGACGACTGACCGGATCGAATACCTGGACAAGTCGTGACCGCCGGCGACGATGCAGTGGGGGCACCACCCGCTTGCGGGGGAGTGGGGGCACCTCCCACGTGTGGGGGACGGCGCTAGTGAACCGCAAGCTTCTGCTGTGGTTGTCCGCGGCCGCGGCGCTCGCGCTGCTGGTCGCCTACCAGACGGTCGGATCCTCGACGGCCAGGCACGCCGCCGAATACGCGGCGCGCGCCGACGTCCCCACGGTGCAACCCGGCACCGACGTGCTCGCGGGCATCGCGGTGCTACCGGTGCGGGCACACCGGTACGACTACCGCAGAGCCGCGTTCGGCGCCGCGTGGACCGACGACAACGACGCCCCGCTGGGGCACAACGGCTGCGACACCCGCGACGACATCCTCAACCGCGACCTCATCGACAAGACGTATGTCTCGACCAAACGATGCCCGGACGCCGTGGCCACCGGCACCCTGCACGATCCGTACACCAACAAGACCATCGCGTTCCAGCGCGGCGCCAAGGTCGGGGAGGCGGTGCAGATCGACCACATCGTCCCGCTCGCCTACGCCTGGGACATGGGCGCCTCTGCCTGGCCAGACGACGAGCGGCTGCGGTTCGCCAACGATCCGGCCAACCTGCTGGCCGTCGACGGACAGGCGAATCAGGACAAGGGCGACGCGGCGCCGGCGCAGTGGATGCCGCCGAATGCCGCGTTCGCCTGCCAGTACGCGATGCAGTTCATCGCCGTGCTGCGCGGTTATTCGTTACCGGTGGACCAGCCGTCGACGGGGGTATTGCGACAAGCGGCGGCCACCTGCCCCGCGGGCTAGCCTAAATGCCCTCGAAGGTGTTGGGGTCGGGGCGCAACCGGGTGCCGTCGTTCAGCCCGTTGATGGCGTCCATGTGCTCGGCGGCCAACTCGAAGTCGAAGACGTCGAGGTTGCCGGCGATGTGCTCAGGATTGGCGGACCGGAAGACGACCGCGTTGCCCAGCTGCAGGTTCCACCGGAGAAGTACCTGAGCCGGGGTCTTGCCGTATTCGCCGGCGACGGAGGTCACGGTCGGGTTGTCCTTCAACTTGCCGAGCGCCAGCGGCGTGTAGGCCTGGGTGACCACGTTGTGTTCGGCGTCGGCCTTGCGCAGCGGTTCCTGGTTGAGCAGCGGGTGCAGCTCGATCTGGTTGACAGCCGGGGTCACAAAGCTCAGGTCGATGACGTCCGTCACGTGCAGCTCGGTGAAGTTCGAGACGCCGATCGAACGTGCGAGCCCGTCCCCGCGGCACTGGATCAGGCCGCCGAAGGAGTTCACGTACTCGCCGCGCGCCGGGACGGGCCAGTGGATCAGGTAAAGGTCAACATAATCCAGGCCCAGCCGCTCCAGGCTCTCCTTGCAGGCCTCCATGGACCGCAGGAATCCGTGGTCGGCGGCGGCCAGCTTGGTGGTGACGAACAGCTCTGCGCGGGGAATCCCGGAGGCCGCGATGGCACGGCCGACGGCAGCCTCGTTGCCGTAGGCCGAGGCGGTGTCGATCAGCCGGCAGCCCATCTCCAGCGCCGCCGAGACCGCGCGCTCGGTCTCGTCTTCCGACAAATCCGCGACACCCAGGCCAAGCACCGGCATCGTGTTTTCGTCATTAAGAGCTATCGAGGGCACGGCCGCGCCCGACTCGCTAGCCAATGTCATTCACCTGCCTGTGAAATTGAAGGATCGTGGACCCAGCCGGGTGCCGTCATCGTGCCAGAAGGTCGACGCCGTCCCATCGGCGCGATAGTACCGGGCTGGAAAAATACCACCTCATCGAACACCGGGCCGGGCCGCGGTGATATCGGACCCTGGCCTGAATTTCGCATATTCGTTACACGTAGAGTTGGTCACACGGCACAGCCGAACCGGCAACCGCCCTGCCGGCGCGCAGCGCGACACCAACCGCATCTGCTCGGTGGCCGCCGGGAACCGGAAGGCTCCGACACGACGGCGGGCAAGCGGACAGCCGCCGTCGTCGAGCGTTAGACGTTTTACTCAAGGGAGTGCCCATGACCAAGAGCGTGCCTGCGCCGGACCTCCACCTTGGCGTGAAGCACTCGCCGATGCGCCTGGCCAGTCGCATGCAGGGCGCCGTCTCCACGATCGGTGTCAAGGTCATTCCGTGGATCCCGACCCCGGCCAAGCGCGCGCTGTTCGGTGGCCGTTCGGTCACCATCGACGGCAACACGCTTGACGCCACGCTTCAGCTGATGCTTTCCGGTCTGCGCGCCGTGGGCATCGACGGTCTGGTCGTCGACGACGACCCGGGTGCATCCCGCGCTCAGTTCCGCCAGCTCTTGCTGGAACTACCCGGTCCGCAGATCCACGTCGACGTCGAGGAGCTATCGCTGCCAGGGCCGGCCTTCCAGATCCCGGCGCGGCACTACCGCCCCGCCAACGGCGCGTCCGCGCCCCTGCTGGTCTTCTACCACGGCGGCGGATGGTCCATCGGCGACTTGGACTCCTACGACGCGCTGTGCCGGTTGACGTGTCGTGACGCCGGCATTCACGTGCTGTCGATCGACTACCGGCTGGCTCCCGAGCACCCCGCGCCGGCCGCGGTCGAGGACGCGTACGCCGCCTTCAGGTGGGCATACGACCACGCCGAGCAACTCGGCGCTGCGCCTGGCCGGGTCGCCGTCGGCGGCGACAGTGCGGGCGGCAACCTGGCCGCCGTCGTCTGCCAACGGGCGCGCGACGAGGGCGAGCCCGCCCCCGTGCTGCAGTGGCTGATCTACCCGCGGACCGACTTCACCGCGCAGACCCGTTCGATGGGCCTGTTCGCACGCGGATTCCTGTTGACCAAGCGCGACATCGACTGGTTTGAGTCTCAATACCTCAGGCGTTCGGGCATCGACCGGACGGACCCGCGGGTCTCGCCGCTGCTGGCCGAGTCGTTGGCCGGGCTCGCGCCCGCGCTGATCGCGGTCGCCGGTTTCGACCCCTTGCGCGACGAAGGTGAGAGTTACGCGGCGGCCCTGCAGGCCGCCGGGACCGCGGTCGATCTGCGTTGCATGGGGTCGCTGACGCACGGCTTCGCCAACCTGTTCCAGCTCGGCGGCGGCAGCGCCGCCGCGACCACCGAATTGATTTCCGCTCTGCGTGCCCACCTGAGCCGGGTCTGATCTCTTGCGCGGTCGCCGCCGGTAATCTAGAGGCGCCGTTGTCTTGCCCACCACCGAACGACAACCCGAGTACCGAAGGATCACGGAAACTGTGGCCGACAAATCCAAACGCCCCCCGCGCTTTGACATGAAGGCTGCCGACGGTAAATCGGGCCGACTCGTTCAGATCGGCGGGACCGCCGTCGTCGTCATCTTCCTGGTCGCGCTGGTCTCCTACATCGTGGTGACGCACCACAAGAAGACGGCCGCGATCGGCTCGGGTGACACGGTGCGGGTGACGTCGAGCAAGCTGGTCACCCAGCCGGGGACGAGCAACCCCAAGGCCGTGGTCACGTTCTACGAGGACTTCCTCTGCCCGGCCTGCGGCAACTTCGAGCGCACGTTCGGCCCGACGGTGTCCAGGCTCATCGACGTCGGTGCCATTGCGGCCGACTACTCGATGGTGTCGATCCTCGACAACTCCCGAAACCAGAACTATTCGTCGCGGGCGGGCGCCGCGGCCCTGTGCGTGGCCGACGAGTCCATCGACGCGTTCCGCCGATTCCACACCGCGCTGTTCACCACCGACATCCAGCCCAGCGAACGCGGCACCAGCTTTCCCGACAACGCCCGCTTGATCGAGCTGGCCCGCGAGGCCGGCGTCGTCGGCAAGGTGCCCGACTGCGTCAACAGCGGCAAGTACATCGCCAAGGTCACCGGCGAGGCGGCGGCGGCGAAGATCAACGCCACGCCGACCATCAAGATCAACGGCGACGAGTACGACCCGTCCACCCCGGATGCGCTGGTCGCCAAGATCAAGAGCATCGTGGGTGACGTGCCGGGCATCGACGGCGCCGTGAGCCCCGCGGCCACGTGACCACTCCGGTGTCAGCCCAAACCGCCGGCCTGACACCGGAATTGGGTCCCGAAGCTCGCGTGCGGGCGCCCAGCGCGTGGTGGGTGCTGATCGCCGGTGTCATCGGCTTGGTCGCCTCCGCGACGCTGACCGTCGAGAAGATCGACCTCCTGCTCAACCCGGCGTACGTGCCGTCGTGCAACTTCAACCCGATCCTGTCGTGCGGCTCGGTGATGGTCACGCCGCAGGCGTCGGTGCTGGGATTCCCCAATCCGCTGCTCGGCCTCGGGGCTTTCACCGTGGTGGTCGTCACTGGGCTGCTGGCGGTGACCAAAGTAGCCTTGCCGCAATGGTATTGGATCGGGTTGACGGTCGGGCTGGTGATCGGGGCGGGGTTCGTGCACTGGCTGATCTACGAGAGCCTGTACAGCATCGGCGCGTTGTGCCCCTACTGCATGGTGGTCTGGGCGGCCACCATCACCTTGCTGGTCGTCGTCGCGTCGATCGTGTGCCGCCCGGCGCTGCAACGCCGGGGACGCGGTGTGGCGTGGGTGCTGTACCAATGGCGGTGGTCCATCGCCGCGCTGTGGTTCACCGCGGTGTTTCTGCTGATCATGGCGCGGTTCTGGGACTATTGGTCGACGCTGCTGTAAGCGTTGGCACGTGACCCGGATCATCGGCGGCGTGGCAGGCGGCCGGCGCATCGCCGTCCCGCCGCGAGGGACGAGGCCGACCACCGACCGCGTGCGTGAGTCGCTTTTCAACATCTTGACCGTGCGGCGTGACCTGAACGACGTTGCGGTGCTGGACCTCTATGCCGGTTCGGGCGCACTGGGATTGGAGGCGCTGTCGCGGGGGGCCGCGTCGGCGTTGTTCGTGGAATCGGATCAGCGCAGCGCGTCCGTCATCGCACGCAACATCGACGCCCTCGGTTTGACCGGCGCGGCGGTGCGCCGCGGCGCGGTCGCGACCGTTTTGGCGGCCGGGACCGCGAGCCCGGTCGACCTCGTACTGGCCGACCCGCCTTACGACGTCGAGGCCGCCGAGGTGGAAGCCGTATTGGCCGCCTTGGTCACTCATGGCTGGGCGAAGCCCGGAACCGTGGCGGTGGTGGAGCGCGCGGCTTCCGGCGCGCCGTTGAGCTGGCCGGCCGGCTGGTCCGTGTGGCCGCCGCGCGTGTATGGTGACACCCGTTTGGAGCTGGCCGAACGACTGTGAGTCGGGCGTGTACCGTCTTTCGACATGAGCGCCGCTCTCCCCCGCAAGCGGGTGGGGGTTCCTCCCACTTGTGGGGGCGTACCCCCACCTCATCGCTTTGTCCCCCGCGATCGGGCGGTGCCCCCACTGCATCGTCGTCGGTGCGCGACATGAGTGGCGCGGTATGCCCGGGGTCGTTTGATCCAGTGACGTTGGGTCACATCGACGTCTTCGAACGGGCGGCGGCTCAGTTCGACGAGGTGGTGGTGGCGATCCTGACCAATCCCGCCAAGAAGGGCATGTTCGAGCTCGACGAGCGGATCGCGATGATCAACGAGTCGACGACACATCTGCCCAACCTGCGGGTCGAGGCCGGCCAGGGTCTGGTGGTGGACTTCGTCAGGTCGCAGGGGATGACCGCCATCGTGAAGGGCCTGCGCACCGGCACCGACTTCGAATACGAGCTGCAGATGGCGCAGATGAACAAGCACATCGCCGGCGTCGACACGTTTTTCGTCGCGACGACACCCCGCTATTCGTTCGTCTCGTCGTCCTTGGCAAAAGAGGTTGCGCTGTTGGGCGGGGACGTCTCGGAGCTGCTGCCCGAACCGGTCAACCGCCTCCTGCGCGAGAAGCTCGCCAGCCGCTTCTGAATCCTCACTCGCTCAACAGGTTCACGCCATCAGCTAGTGGCACTCGTGATCGTGTTCGTGCCCAGCGGCGGGTGAGCCGCCCATCATGCGCGCCATCGGAACTCCGCCCGTCGTGACGAACCGGGCCACCAGGATGGCGGCGACGGCGAGGAAGACGATATTGAGCCAGGTCGTGTAGTTCCACGAAATCGTCGCTTCCATGACCGTGGCGTTGCGCTGCTTCGGAATGAGACTCGCTGTGCCGAAGATCAATTCGACCAGATAGCCCGCCGCGACCATGGCCGCATAGAACGTGCCCAGCAGTGTCAGCATCATCCTGGTTCCGTAGTACTTGCGGTAGATGTTCAGGATCGGCAGGATCAGCAGGTCGGCGTAGATGAACGCGACGACACCGCCGAAACTGATGCCCCCGTTCCACAGCACCGCGGCAAGCGGGACATTGCCGATCGAGCAGACGAAGGACACGATCGCCACGATTGGTCCAACGATCGGCCCCCATATCGTCGACCAGCCCGGGTGGTCGGCCAAAAAGAAACTCTGCCAGAACTTTTCGGGCACCCACGCCGCGATGGCCCCCGCGATCAACAGGCCCAGAACGAGGTCGCGCAGGATCGCCAACCACTCCATCGCGAACACATGGGCAACGGAAGTGAAGCCCTCCGGGGAAAAAAGGCGCCGAGAGAACGAGCCCTGCTTCTTGATCGACATGTCCATGGCCGCATGGCCTTCCATCGAACCGGCGAGCCCGCGGTCGGCCTGCTCACGGGCGGCATCGATAAGCCTGGAGCGCACGAACAATCGGAACAAGACCTCGAGCACTACGATTATCAGCGGGCCGCCGACGAATTCCGCCGCGGTGAATTGCCAGCCCATCAGCAGGGCCAGGATGATGCCCAGTTCGACCACCAGGTTGGTCGAGCCGATCTCGAATGCCATGGCGGCGGTGAAGCTGGCGCCCTTGCGGAAGAGGGATCGGGCCAAGGCCACCGCGGCGTACGAGCATGACGACGATGCCGCGCCGAGACCGGCGGCGAGGGCCAAGGTGCGTGGGCGGTCGTCGCCCAGCAGCGCCACGATGGTCGAGCGCCGCACCACAGCTTGCACCACCGCAGACAGAGCAAATCCCAAGATCAGCGCCCACAGGATTTCCCACGTCATCGATCCCGTCACTGCCAAGGCGTGTCCGATCGCTGCTAGCACGAGTTCTCGTCCTTCCCCTCGGTTGACCCCGCGCCAAACTATACCCCTACTGGGTATGTCCCAACCGGTACAAAGTGCGCTGGCCAGCGCCTGGAGTCTTGGCGATCCCTACAATGGCCGGCAACAGGTGCGGCCAACCTTGGCGGCGCGGACGGGCGTTTCGATGGATTTGACTCATGACGGGGAGGTCGCAGCCGGTTTTCTGCGGCATTTTGCGTCGTTGTCGCGGTCAAATGTCCGACACACCGGCCTCGCCACCACTGTCACAAAGGCAACACCAGGCACACTGGTAACAACAGTTTTGCAGACGCCAGGAGGATATGGCCGTGTACAGGGTCTTTGAAGCGCTCGACGAGTTGAGCGCCATCGTTGAAGAAGCACGCGGCGTTCCGATGACGGCCGGCTGCGTGGTGCCACGCGGTGACGTGCTGGAACTGATCGACGACATCAAGGATGCGATCCCCGGCGAGCTCGATGACGCCCAGGATGTGCTCGACGCGCGTGACTCGATGCTGCAGGACGCCAAGTCGCACGCCGAATCCATGGTTTCCTCGGCGACCACCGAGTCGGAGTCGATGCTCAACCACGCCCGTGCAGAGGCCGACCGGCTGTTGTCCGACGCAAAGGCGCAGGCCGACCGCATGGTGAGCGAGGCGCGCCAGCATAGCGAGCGGATGGTCGGCGAGGCCCGCGAGGAGTCGATGCGCATCGCCACGGCGGCCAAACGGGAGTACGAGGCCAGCGTCGGCCGCGCCCAGGCCGAGGCCGACCGGCTGCTCGAGAACGGCAACATCTCCTACGAGAAGGCCGTGCAAGAGGGCATCAAGGAGCAGCAGCGCCTGGTGTCGCAGAACAGCGTGGTGGAGGCGGCCAACGCGGAGGCCACCCGTCTCATCGACTCGGCCCATGCCGAGGCCGACCGGCTGCGCGGTGAATGCGACATCTACGTCGACAACAAGCTCGCCGAGTTCGAGGAGTTCCTCAACGGCACGCTTCGGTCCGTCGGGCGCGGTCGTCACCAACTCCGGACGGCGGCCGGTACGCACGACTACGCGGTGCGTTAGCGCGTCGACCGGGCGGCCGCGCCCTGGAATTGTGCGGTTCGCGCCGTAGGATTTCTGATATGACGCGGCAGCACAGCACCACCTCGCAGCGCCATCTGAGCTCCCCGATGAGGATTGACATCGCCCGGCTCGGGCGGCGTCCCGGGGCGATGGTGACCCTGCGGAAGACCGTGCCCACCCCGTCGCGCATCGGGCTGGACATGATCGCGATCGAGGCGGGCGCTCCATTGGAACTCGACCTACAGGTTCAGTCGGTCTCCGAGGGCGTCTTGGTGACGGGGACGGTGGACGCGCCCACCGCCGGCGAATGCTCCCGCTGCCTCACCCCGGTCAAAGGTCACGTGCAGGTCCGGCTGACCGAACTGTTCGCCTACCCCGACAGCACGACCGAGGCGACCACCGAGGAAGACGAGGTCGGCCACATCGTCGACGACATCATCGATCTCGAGCAGGCGATCGTCGACGCCGTCGGACTGGAGCTGCCGTTCTCGCCCCTGTGCACGCCCGACTGCCCGGGGCTGTGCCCCGAATGCGGCGTTGCCCTCGCGGCCGAGCCGGACCATCACCACGACCGCATCGACCCGCGGTGGGCCAAGCTGGCGGGCATGTTTCCCGAGCCCGACGCGGCGCGGGGTGAGCAATGACGTCACGGCAAGACCTGCTCGATGCCCTCGGGGTCGAGTTGCCCGACGAGCTGCTTTCGCTGGCGTTGACGCATCGCAGCTACGCCTACGAGCACGGCGGTCTGCCGACCAATGAACGTCTGGAATTCCTCGGCGACGCCGTGCTCGGCCTGACCATCACCGACGAGCTCTACCACCGGCATCCCGACCGTTCGGAAGGGGACCTGGCCAAGCTGCGGGCCAGCGTCGTCAACACTCAGGCGCTGGCCGATGTCGCGCGCAAGCTGTCCGCGGACGGCCTGGGCGTTCACCTCTACCTCGGACGCGGGGAGGCCAACACCGGCGGCGCCGACAAATCGAGCATCCTGGCCGACGGCATGGAATCGCTGCTGGGCGCCATCTACCTGCGGCACGGAATCGACACGGCCCGCGAAGTGATCCTGCGGTTGTTCGGCGCGCTGCTGGACGCCGCGCCGACGCTGGGCGCCGGGCTGGACTGGAAGACCAGCCTGCAGGAGCTGACCGCGGCGCGGGGTATGGGCGCGCCGTCCTACGTCGTCACCTCCACCGGCCCGGACCACGACAAGGAATTCACCGCCGTCGTCGTCGTGATGGACACCGAATACGGCTCGGGTGTGGGGCGCTCCAAGAAGGAAGCCGAGCAGAAGGCCGCGGCGGCCACGTGGAAAGCGCTGGAAGTGCTGGACACCGCGGGGAAAACGTCCGCCTAGGTGCCCGATTAGATGCCCGAGCTGCCGGAAGTCGAGGTGGTGCGCCGCGGCTTGCAGGCCCGCGTTGTGGGTAAAACGATCACGGCCGTCCGGGTGCATCACCCGCGCGCGGTGCGCCGTCACGAGGCCGGGCCCGCCGACCTCACCGCCCGGCTGCTCGAGGCCCGGATCACCGGCACCGATCGGCGCGGCAAGTACCTCTGGCTGCTGCTCGACGCTCCGGACCAGCCGGACACCGCGCTCGTCGTGCACCTTGGCATGAGCGGGCAGATGCTGCTGGGAGAAGTGCCGCGCGCCGACCACGTCCGCATCTCCGCGCTGCTTGATGACGGGACGGTGCTGAGCTTCGCCGACCAACGCACCTTCGGCGGGTGGATGCTCGCCGATCTGGTGAACGTCGACGGCAGCGTCGTGCCGGTCCCCGTCGCGCACCTCGCCCGCGACCCGCTGGATCCGCTCTTCGACCGCGATTCCGTCGTTAACATATTGCGGCGCAAGCATTCCGAGATCAAGCGGCAGCTCCTCGATCAAACGGTGGTGTCAGGCATCGGCAACATCTATGCAGACGAGGCGCTGT
Organism: Mycobacterium sp. E2733; assembly: GCF_001667585.1. Classification (GTDB taxonomy): domain Bacteria; phylum Actinomycetota; class Actinomycetes; order Mycobacteriales; family Mycobacteriaceae; genus Mycobacterium. Next base: position 99,892 of record NZ_LZJZ01000032.1, on the reverse strand, counting down.
GGCGGGCCAAGGTCAACGGCGCCCGGATCGCCGCTGGGTTGAGCCGCCGCCAGTTGGGCGCCATCCTGGACGCCGCGGCCGACGTGATGCGCGACGCGCTGGCGCAAGGCGGGACGTCGTTCGACTCGCTGTATATCAACGTCAACGGCGAATCGGGCTACTTCGACCGGTCGTTGGACGCCTACGGCCGCGAAGGGCAGAATTGCCGCCGCTGTGGCGCGGTGATGCGCCGGGAGAAGTTCATGAACCGGTCGTCGTTCTACTGCCCGAGATGCCAACCGCGGCCGCGGGTTTGAGTGTGCGTCCAGGGCGTTGAGCGTGCGCCCACGGTCGCGACACACCGAGTGGCGTCGCCCAGGACGCCCACTCGATCGGGCCGACGGCGGATCGATCGAAGATGTCCCGGCGAGCGGCCCCGGCGGGCAAGGCCGAACGCTTAGGGTGCCGGCAGCCGCAGCAGACGGGCGAGATGACCAACGCGCACAAGTAATTCGCGAGGCATGGTCGCCTCCAGCACCCGCGGCGTCGACGCCAGTTCGGCAGCCCGCGTGCCGACGTGATGCACCTGGACGTGATCGCGATGGCCGTAGCCGCCGTTGGGCTGATAGCTGAGCAGGAGGTCCGCGTTCTCCCTCAGTATTGCCGCGAGCCGCTGCGCCGCCTCCTCGACATTCGCTCGCCCGAAGCGGATCCGACCCGGCGGATCCGGGTAGAACACAGGGCCATAACCGCTATCGGCATAGCCGAGGCACTCAACCCGGGGGGCTCCTAAAATGCCTGCGCTCACACGCAATTCGTCCAGCCGGAAATCGGCTTCTTCGTTGTGCACACGCCCGTCGGTCGCGGTGACGACGACCACGCGATGCCCGCCCGCCGCGGCCCGCGCGAGCGTGCCTCCGGTGAGGATTACCTCGTCGTCCGGATGTGCGTGGAACGCGACCACGATGGCCATCAAACGCAGTATGCCCGCGGCGTACCGCAAGCACCGCCCGGTAAAAAGTAAGGCATGACCGAACTCTGGGTGGAGCGCACGGGGTCGCGCCGTTACACGGGATACAGCTCGCGTGGCGCGCAGGTCCTGGTCGGCTCGGAGGACGTCGAGGGTGTGTTCACCCCCGGTGAGCTGCTGAAGATCGCGCTCGCCGCGTGCAGCGGGATGTCCAGCGATCAGCCGCTCGCCCGCCGGCTCGGTGATGACTACAAGGCGGTGGTCAGGGTGTCGGGGGACGCCGACCGCGAACACGAGGTCTATCCGCTGCTCGAGGAGACGCTCGAACTCGACCTGTCCGGACTGTCCGCGGAGGAGAAGGAGCGGCTGCGGGTGGTGGTCGACCGGGCGATCGAACTGGTCTGCACCGTCGGGCGCACGCTGAAGGCCGGCACGCGGGTCAATCTCGAGGTTGCCGATGTCGGAGCCTGACGTCCGGCTCACCGCCTGGGTGCACGGCGAAGTCCAGGGCGTCGGATTTCGCTGGTGGACGCGCTCCCGGGCGCTCGAGCTGGGCCTGACGGGTTACGCTGCCAACCAGACCGACGGCCGCGTCCTGGTGGTCGCTCAGGGGCCGCGCGAAGCGGGCGAGAAGCTCCTGGCGCTGCTGGAAGGCGACGAGTCGTGGCCGCCGAGGCCGGGCCGCGTCCACAGGGTGGTCGCCGACTGGTCGCAGCCGCAGGAACGGTACGAAGGCTTCGTCGAACGCTGACGCCTGATAGCGCCGGCCCTATCACGTTTCAGCGGGCGACATCCCTTCCGATCCCGTGACTGATGTGGTCATTGTGGCCAGTGCGGCGACTGTGCTCAGCGGCGGTATTTCGGCCCGGGCGACACCCCTCGGTGCGGGCGGCACGGGCGATTTGAGCGGTAGTCTGGCTCGCCGTGTACCTCAAGAGTCTGACGCTGAAGGGCTTCAAGTCCTTCGCATCGCCGACGACTCTACGTTTCGAGCCGGGCATTACCGCGGTCGTCGGGCCCAACGGTTCCGGCAAATCCAACGTCGTCGACGCCCTGGCCTGGGTGATGGGGGAGCAGGGAGCAAAGACTCTGCGCGGCGGCAAGATGGAAGACGTCATCTTCGCGGGCACCTCGTCGCGGGCCCCGCTGGGCCGCGCCGAAGTCACCGTCACCATCGACAACTCCGACAACGCGCTGCCCATCGAATACTCGGAGGTGTCGATAACCCGCCGGATGTTCCGTGACGGCGCCAGCGAATATGAAATCAACGGCGCCAGTTGCCGTTTGATGGATGTGCAAGAGCTGCTGAGCGACTCCGGGATCGGCCGGGAGATGCACGTCATCGTGGGGCAGGGCAAGCTCGACGAGATCTTGCAGTCGCGACCCGAAGACCGTCGCGCCTTCATCGAGGAGGCCGCCGGCGTCCTCAAGCACCGCAAGCGCAAGGAGAAGGCGCTTCGCAAACTCGACGCGATGTCGGCGAACCTGGCCCGGCTCACCGACCTGACCACCGAGCTGCGCCGCCAGCTCAAACCGTTGGGCCGCCAGGCCGAGGTGGCCCGCCGCGCCCAAACCATCCAGGCCGACCTGCGCGACGCCCGGTTGCGCCTGGCGGCCGACGACCTGGTCAGCCGGCAGGTGCAGCGCGACGCCATCTTCGAGGCCGAGGCCGCAGTCCGCCGCGAGCACGACGAGGCCGCCGCCCGCCTGGCCGTGGCGTCCGAGGAGCTCACGGCGCACGAGGCGGCGGTGGCCGAACTCTCGGTTCGGGCCGAATCGGTGCAGCACACCTGGTTCGGGCTGTCTGCGCTGGCCGAACGGGTGGCCGCGACGGTCCGCATCGCCAGCGAACGCGCTCAGCACCTCGACTTGGAACCGGCGCCGCCCAGCGACACCGATCCCGACGCCCTGGAAGCCGAGGCCGAGCGGGTGGCCGCCGCCGAGCAGCAATTGCTGGCCGAATTGGCCGAGACGCGCACGCGGCTCGATGCCGCCCGCGCCGAGCTGGGTGAGCGTGAGCGCGAGGCCGCCGAGGCCGATCGGGCCCACCTGGCGGCGGTGCGGGCCGAGGCGGACCGGCGCGAGGGGCTGGCGCGGCTGGCCGGTCAGGTCGAGACCATGCGGGCGCGCGTCGAGTCGATCGACGACAGCGTCGCGCGGCTGTCCGAACGCATCGAAGAGGCCGCCGCCCGCGCGCAGCAGTCCAAGGCGGAATTCGAAACCGTGCAGGGGCGCGTCGGCGAGCTCGACCAGGGCGAGGTGGGCCTGGACGAGCACCACGAGCGGACCGTGGCCGCGTTACGGCTGGCCGACGCACGCGTCGCCGAACTGCAATCCGCCGAACGCGACGCCGAACGCCGGGTGGCCTCGTTGCGCGCCCGCATCGACGCGTTGTCGGTCGGCCTGGAGCGTAAGGACGGCGCGGCCTGGCTTACCGAAAACCATTCTGGTACAGGTCTTTTCGGGCCAATCGCCAAGCTGGTAAAGGTCCGCTCCGGCTACGAGGCGGCGCTGGCCGCTGTGCTGGGATCGGCGGCCGATGCGCTGGCCGCCGAAAGCCTCGGCGCGGCCCGGTCCGCCGTCGCCGCGCTCAAGCAGGCCGACGGCGGGCGCGCGGCGCTGGTGCTCGGCGACTGGCCCGCCGACCACCCCGTGGCGCGCGACGCCCTGCCGGGCACCGCCCTGTGGGCGCTGGACCTGATCGACGCGCCCGCGCGGCTGCGCGGCGCCATCACGGCGATGCTCTCGGGTGTCGCGGTGGTCGACGACCTGGATCAGGCGCTCGAGCTGGTGGCGGCGCGCCCGCAGTTGCGCGCGGTCACGCTCGACGGCGACCTGGTGGGCGCCGGTTGGGTGAGTGGGGGTTCCGACCGCAAGTTGTCCACGCTCGAGGTCACCTCGGAAATCGACAAGGCCGGCAGCGAGCTGGCCGCCGCGGAGTCACAGGTCGCTCAGCTGACCGCGGCCCTGTCCGGCGCGCTGACGGATCAGGCCGCCCGCCAGGACTCCGCCGAGCAGGCATTGGCCGCGCTCAACGAATCCGACACCGCGATCTCGGCGATGTACGAGCAACTGGGCCGGCTCGGGCAGGAGGCCCGCACGACCGAAGACGAGTGGACCAGGTTGCTGCGGCAGCGCGAGGAGCTCGAATCCGGCCGCGCGCAGACGCTCGATGAAGTCACCGAACTGGAAAGCCGGCTGCGCAACGCGCAGGAGACGCAGCACGTGCATGCCGAGGAGCCCAACCATGCGGAGGTCCGACAGCGGATCGCCGCCGGAGCCGAGGCCGCCCGCGGCGCCGAGGTCGAGGCCCGGCTGGCGGTGCGGACCGCCGAGGAGCGGGCCAATGCCGTGCGCGGGCGCGCGGATTCCCTGCGCCGTGCCGCGGCCGCCGAACGCGAGGCACGGCTGCGGGCCCAACAGGCGCGCGAGGCGCGGCTGCGCGCGGCCGCCGTCGCCGCCGCCGTGGCCGACGCCGGACGGCTGCTGGCGCAGCGGCTGGACGGAGTGGTCGCGGCGACGTCGAAAATCCGCGACGCGTTGGCGGCCGAACGCCAGGAGCGCGCGACGGCGATGGCGGCGGTGCGCGAGGAGGTGAACGCGTTGAGCGCCCGGGTGGCCACCCTGACCGACTCACTGCACCGCGACGAGGTGGCCAACGCGCAGGCGGCGATGCGTATCGAGCAGCTCGAGCAGATGGTGCTGGAGCAGTTCGGAATGGCGCCGACCGACCTGATCGCCGAGTACGGGCCGGACGTGGCGCTGCCGCCCACCGAGCTCGAGATGGCCGAATTCGAGCAGGCGCGGGAACGCGGTGAGCAAGTCGTCGCGCCCGCCCCGATGCCGTACGACCGGGCCACCCAGGAACGGCGCGCCAAACGCGCCGAGCGCGAACTCGCGGAGCTGGGCCGGGTCAACCCGCTGGCCCTGGAGGAGTTCGCCGCGCTGGAGGAGCGCTACAACTTCCTGTCCACGCAGCTCGAGGACGTCAAGGCGGCCCGCAAGGACCTGCTCGACGTCGTCGCCGACGTCGACGCCCGCATCCTGCAGGTGTTCAGCGACGCCTTCGTCGACGTCGAACGAGAATTCCGCGAAGTCTTCACCGTGCTGTTTCCCGGCGGCGAGGGCCGGCTGCGGCTCACCGATCCGGACGACATGCTCACGACCGGCATCGAGGTGGAGGCGCGCCCGCCCGGCAAGAAGATCACCCGGCTCTCGCTGCTGTCCGGTGGTGAGAAGGCGCTGACAGCGGTGGCGATGCTGGTGGCCATCTTCCGTGCCCGGCCGTCGCCGTTCTACATCATGGACGAGGTGGAGGCGGCGCTCGATGACACCAACCTGCGCCGGCTGATCAGCCTGTTCGAGCTGCTGCGGGCCCGGTCTCAGCTGATCATCATCACGCACCAGAAGCCGACGATGGAGGTCGCCGACGCGCTATACGGCGTGACCATGCAGGGCGACGGCATCACCGCGGTGATCTCACAGCGGATGCGCGGGCAACAAGTGGAGCAGCTGGTCTCGCAGTCTTCGTAGGCGGCGTAGACCCCGCGCCGACCGCGCGGCCTCGCGCCCCTGAAACAATGTCAGCGTGTCGCAAGGTCTTTGGATCGCCATCGCGGTCGTCGCTGTCCTGGTTGTCATCGCGGCGCTGGTCCTGGGGCTGGTGCGGTACCGCCGCCGGCGGATCAGCTTCACGGCCAAGCCCGAGCCCGGCGCGATCGACCGGTCGGGTGGCTACACCGCGGCGTCGGGCATCACCTTCAGCCAGACCGCTAGAGCCGATCTGGGGGCCGATCGGCTCGACACCACGGGGCTGCCCGCGGTGGGCGACGACGCCACCATTCCTCGCGATGCGCCGCGGCGCACCATCTCGGAGGTCGAACTCCCAGAACCGGAGGCCCCGCCGACTGCCGCCCCGCCGCCGGTAGCGCCCCCACCGCCGCCGGTACCCGAGCCAGCGCCAGCCCCCGAGGCGCCCGAGATCGAGGCCATCGCGCCGCCCGAGGGCCGGCTGGAGCGCCTTCGCGGCCGGCTGGCCAGGTCGCAGAACGCGCTGGGACGCAGCGTGCTGGGCCTGATCGGCGGCGGCGACCTGGACGAAGACGCCTGGCAGGACGTCGAGGACACCCTGCTGGTCGCCGACCTCGGCCCGGTGGTCACCGAGTCGGTGATGTCGCAGCTGCGCGCCCGCCTGGCCGGCAGCGACGTGCGCACCGAGGCCGACGCGAAGGCCGTGCTGCGCGACGTGCTGATCCGGGAGCTGCACCCCGACATGGACCGCTCGATCCGCGCGCTGCCGCACGCCGACCACCCGTCGGTGCTGCTGGTCGTCGGCGTGAACGGCACCGGAAAGACCACCACCGTCGGCAAATTGGCCCGGGTGTTGGTAGCCGACGGGCGCCGCGTCGTGCTCGGCGCCGCCGACACCTTCCGGGCCGCGGCCGCCGATCAGCTGCAAACCTGGGCATCACGGGTGGGCGCGGAGGTGGTGCGCGGGCCCGAAGGTGCCGACCCGGCGTCGGTGGCGTTCGACGCCGTCGACAAGGGCATCGCCTCGGGCGCCGACGTGGTGCTCATCGACACCGCCGGCCGGCTGCACACCAAGGTCGGGCTGATGGACGAGCTCGACAAGGTCAAACGCGTGGTAACACGGCGCGCCGCGGTCGACGAGGTGCTGCTGGTGCTCGATGCCACCATCGGGCAGAACGGACTGGCCCAGGCGCGCGTGTTCGCCGAGGTCGTCGAGATCACCGGCGCGGTGCTGACCAAGCTGGACGGTACGGCCAAGGGCGGCATCGTATTTCGCGTCCAACAGGAACTCGGGGTGCCGGTGAAGCTGGTCGGGCTCGGGGAAGGTCCCGACGATCTGGCGCCGTTCGAGCCGGGCGCCTTCGTCGACGCCCTCCTCGGCTGAAACCGCTTACACGGCGCGCGGGACGTTAATACCGCCGAAACACGCCGGCCCCACCGCGGAAACAACCATTGCGCATGGTTCTCGCAGGCCACAGGCGTCGCCTGAGGGCCATTCATGTCCGACCGGAGGTGAGCGAGTGGCATTCCCGCAATTGGGCCAACCCGATACCGGCGATACCGCCTGGATGTTGGCGAGTTCCGCGCTAGTGCTGTTGATGACGCCGGGTCTTGCGTTCTTCTACGGCGGCATGGTGCGCACCAGAAGCGTGCTCAACATGATCATGATGAGCATCAGCGCCATGGGCGTGGTGACGGTCCTCTGGGTGCTCTACGGCTACTCGATGTCGTTCGGTGACGACCGGGGCGGCGTGGTAGGTAACCCGACCGATTACTGGGGCCTGGCAAAGCTTATCGGCGGCAACGCCGTCAAGGCGGACCCGAGCAAGGGCATCACGCAGGTCGACATCCCGCTGGCCGGCACCATGCCCGCCACGGTGTTCGTGGCCTTCCAGCTGATGTTCGCGATCATCACCGTCGCGCTGATCTCGGGCGCGGTGGCCGATCGGCTCAAGTTCACCGCCTGGCTGGTGTTCGCCGGGTTGTGGGCGACGTTGGTCTACTTCCCGGTCGCGCACTGGGTCTTCGCCGCCGACGGCTTCGCGTCCGAGCACGGCGGCTGGATCAACAACAAGCTGCACGCCATCGACTTCGCCGGAGGGACAGCGGTCCATATCAACTCCGGTGTGGCCGGCCTGGCGTTGGCGATAGTCCTGGGCAAGCGCCGCGGGTGGCCCGCCACGCTGTTCCGGCCGCACAACCTGCCTTTCGTGATGCTCGGCGCCGGCTTGCTGTGGTTCGGCTGGTTCGGGTTCAACGCCGGTTCGGCGACCAGCTCGAACGGCTCCGCCGGTAGCACATTCATGACCACCACCATCGCGACGGCCACGGCCATGCTGGGCTGGCTGCTCACCGAGCGCATCCGCGACGGCAAGCCCACGACGCTGGGAGCGGCGTCGGGCATCGTCGCCGGACTGGTCGCGATCACGCCGTCCTGCTCGTCGGTCAACGTGCTGGGCGCGTTGGTGGTCGGCGCGGTGGCCGGTGTGGTGTGCGCGCTGGCGGTCGGGCTGAAGTTCAGGTTCGGCTACGACGACTCGCTCGACGTCGTCGGGGTGCACATGATCGGCGGTCTGACGGGCACCCTGCTGGTGGGTCTGCTCGCCGCGCCCGAATCCCCGGCGATCAACGGCGTGGTCGGGGTATCGAAGGGGTTGTTCTACGGCGGCGGCTGGGCCCAGCTGGAACGGCAGGCGGTCGGCGCCTTCGCCGTCCTCTTCTACTCGGGCATCGTCACGCTAATCTTGGCTTTGATCCTGAAGTACACCATCGGGTTGCGTGTCGGGGCCGAGGAAGAATCAACCGGGATCGACGAGTCCGAGCACGCGGAAAGCGGTTACGATTTCGGAACGATCGGTGGGCAAGGATCCGTTCTTCCGACGGCGCGGATTCCGGTCGAGGACCGCAACGGCCTGGAGGAGGATCGAGTGGGCGACAAAGTGGAGGCAGAGCAGGCATGAAGCTAGTCACCGCAATCGTGAAGCCGTTCACCCTCGATGACGTGAAGACCAGCCTGGAGGACGCGGGCGTCCTGGGCATGACGGTCAGCGAAATTCAAGGGTACGGGCGGCAGAAGGGCCACACCGAGGTTTACCGGGGTGCTGAGTACTCGGTGGATTTCGTGCCGAAGGTGCGAATCGAGGTCGTGGTCGACGATTCCATCGTGGACAAGGTCGTGGACAGCATCGTCCGGGCGGCGCGCACCGGCAAGATCGGTGACGGCAAGGTCTGGGTCACCCCCGTGGAAACCATTGTGCGGGTGCGCACGGGTGAACGCGGAACCGATGCCCTCTGACCGTAGCCGCACATTGCTGAACCAGGCCGGACGGGCCGGGAGGGTATGACAAGCCCACCCGACCCGTCCGGGTCATTTGGAGCGGGAGCAGGAAGCGCCGGCGGTACAAGCGATTTGGCCGCCGCTCGGCGCCAACTGCTGTCGGAAGGCGGTCACCTCGGCGCGGCGGAGCTCCGGAAAGCCTGGCTGGAGCTTCACGAATCCTGGTTGGTCGCCAAGGCCGGCGAGATCGGCATCACCGACGGCAGCGGTTTCGCGATCGCCGGAGTCGGCGGCCTGGGCCGCCGAGAGCTGCTGCCGTATTCCGATCTCGACCTGATGCTGTTGCACGACAACAGGTCTGACGCGGAGCTGCAGCGCGTCGCCGACGGCTTGTGGTATCCGCTGTGGGACGCCAACGTTCGGCTTGACCATAGCGTGCGAACCGTGTCCGGGGCGCTGGACGTCGCCAATAGCGACCTGGTGGCCGCGCTGGGCATGCTGGACGCCCGCCACATCGCGGGGGACGAGCGGCTGTCGGCGGAGCTGATCGACGGGGCGCGACGCCAGTGGCGCAGCGCAATCCGATCCCGCATGGACGAGCTCGTCGCCATGACATACGAACGCTGGCAACGGTGTTGGCGCATCGCGCAGCGAGCCGAACCGGACCTGAAGTCGGGGCGGGGCGGGCTGCGCGACGTCCAACTGCTTGACGCGCTGGGCATCGCGCAGCTCATCGACCGCCACGGCATGGGGCATCCCGACGCGCCCGGCGGCTCGCTGGACGCCGCCTATCTCACGCTGCTCGATGTCCGCACCGAACTACACCGGGTATCCAAGCGCGGACTCGATCAACTGCTGGCGCAGTTCGCCGACGAAGTCAGCGCCGCGTTGGGCGTCGGGGACCGGTTTGCGTTGTCCCGCATGCTCTCCAGCGTCAGCCGCACCATCGCGTACCACGCCGAAACCGGCCTGCGGACCGCGCAGAACGCGCTGCCCCGACGCGGGCTCACCGCGCTGGTGCGGCGGCCGAAGCGGCGACCCTTGGACGAGGGCGTGGTGGAGTACGACGGCGAGGTGGTGCTCGCCCGCGACGCCCAGCCCCAAACCGATGCCGGTTTGGTCCTGCGAGTCGCCGCCGCGTCGGCGGACACCGGCCTGCCGATCGGCGCCGGCACGCTCAAACGACTCGCCGACAGCGTTCCCGACCTCCCGTCGCCATGGCCGCGGGAGGCGCTGGACGATCTGCTGGTCGTGCTCCTGGCCGGGCCCACCGCGGTGAACACGATCGAGTCGCTGGACCGCACCGGGCTGTGGGGCCGCCTCTTCCCGGAATGGGACGCGGTGCGCGACCTTCCGCCGCGCGACGTCTCGCACAAGTGGACCGTCGACCGTCACATCGTCGAAACAGCGGTCAACGCTGCTCCTCTCACCACCCGCGTGGCGCGATCTGACCTGCTCGCGCTCGGCGCGCTGCTGCACGACATCGGCAAGGGGCGCGGCACGGACCACTGTGTGCTCGGCGCGGAATTGACGATCCCGATCGGCAACAGGCTGGGGTTGTCGGCCCAGGACACCGACACGCTCGCGGGCATGGTCCGCCACCACCTCCTGCTGCCGATCACGGCCACCCGAAGCGACCTCAACGATCCCAAGACCATCGAGTCGGTGGCGGCGGCCCTGCACGGCGATCCGCAACTGCTCGAACTCCTGCACGCGCTGGCGGAGGCGGATTCGAAGGCCACCGGACCCGGGGTGTGGAGCGACTGGAAGGCATCGTTGATCGAGGACCTGGTTCGTCGTTGCCGGCTGGTGATGGCGGGGGAGTCACTCCCAGAGGCGGAACCGATTGCCCCGCATTATCTTTCGCTGGCCGCCAGCCGCGGCGTGCACGTGGAGCTCCACCCCGGTGACCGAGAGCGCTTGACCGCGGTGATGCTTGCGCCCAACCAGCGCGGGCTGGTGTCGAAAGCCGCGGCGGTGCTGGCGGTGAACTCGCTGCGAATCCATTCGGCGCTGGCCAACATTCACGAGGGCGTCGCGATCGTCGAGTTCGTGGTGTCGCCGGTGTTCGGCTCGCCGCCCGAATCAGGCTTACTGCGCCAGCAATTCAACGGCGCCCTGGCCGGGGACCTCGATGTCCTCGGCACGCTGGAGCGGCGCGACAGCGACGCCGTCAGCGCCGCGACCGCGCGGGCCGGCGAGATTCAGGCCGGGGTGCCCGTCACCCGGTCGACCGCCCCGCCCCGCATCCTGTGGCTCGACACGGCGACCACCGGCCAGTTGCTCTTCGAAGTGCGCGCCATGGACCGGTTGGGTCTGCTCGCGCTGCTGACCGGTGCGCTCGAACGTGCGGGTGCGGACATCGTCTGGGCCAAGGTCAACACGTTCGGCTCGACGGCGGCCGACGTCTTCTGCGTGACGGTGCCGGCCCGCGACGAACACGAAGCGCGGGCCGCCATGGAACAGAACCTGCTCGCGGTGTTGGGTGGCCCCACAGTCGAAGTGCTCCAGGAGCCGGTCGGCGACTAGCGCGTCAGGAATGCTCGGCGTTGAGTCGCCGCAGGGCCACGATGCGGTCCTGGATCTGCTCGCGGGTCGCGGCGGCGATCGGCGGCCCCCCGCAACGACGGCGCAGTTCGCTGTGAATCCAGCCGTGCGGCTTGCCCGTGCGGTGATGGGTGGCCGACACCAGGCTGTTGAGTTCGCGGCGCAGCTCGCGCAACTGACCGTGCATCGATGGTGGCGCCGGCGCCGCGGACGGCATCCCCTGTGCGGCGCGGCGCTGGAGCTGTTCGTCCTGGCGGCGGTGCAGCAGCGCCCGCATCTGGTCCGCGTCGAGCAGCCCCGGGATGCCGAGATAGTCGGCCTCCTCGTCGCTTCCGGCCGGGGCGGCGGTGCCGAACGACGAGCCGTCGAAGATGACCTGGTCCAGCTCCGCGTCGGCGCCCAATGAGGTGAAACCGTTGTCGGTCTCGGTCGTCTCGGTCTGCGTCCTGATGGCCGGGTCACCGTCGAGGGGATCGTCGTCGGGGCGGTGCGGCTCCCCGAGCACGTGGTTGCGCTGGGCCTCCAGCTCGCTGGCGAGCTGCAGCAGGTTGGGCACCGACGGCAGGAAGATGCTCGCGGTCTCGCCCGGCCGCCGCGATCGTACGAAGCGGCCGATGGCCTGTGCGAAGAACAGGGGGGTCGAGGCGCTGGTGGCGTAGATGCCGACCGAGAGCCGCGGCACGTCGACACCTTCGGAGACCATGCGCACCGCCACCAGCCACCGGCTGGTCCCGGCGGCGAATTCGCTGATGCGCGCGGACGATCCGGGATCGTCGGACAACACCACCGTCGGTGCCTCAGAGGTCAGCGTCGTCAACAGGGCGGCGTAGGCGCGCGCTGCGGTGCGGTTGGAGGCGATGATCATGCCGCCTGCGTCGGGCACGTGCGCGCGCTTCTGGCTCAGCCGCTGGTCGGCGGCCGCGATCACCGCGGGCATCCATTCGCCGGCCGGGTCGAGCGCCGTCCGCCACGCGCGTGCCGTGTGCTCGGCGGTCAGCGGCTCGCCCAGCCGCGCGGCGTGCTCCTCGCCGGCGCTGTCCCGCCAGCGCGCCTCCCCGGAATAGGCCAGGAAGACCACCGGCCGGACCACCCCGTCGGCGAGGGCCTCGGCGTAGCCGTAGGTGTGGTCGGCCTGCGAACGGCGCACCCCGTCCGCGCCTGGTTCGTAGGTCACGAACGGGATGGGGCTGTCGTCGCTGCGGAAGGGCGTGCCCGTCAAGGCGAGCCGGCGCGTCGCGTCGCCGAACGCCTCGCGGATGGCGTCGCCCCAGGTCTTGGCGTCACCGCCGTGATGGATCTCGTCGAAGACCACCAACGTCTTGCGCTGCTCGGTGCGCACCCGGTGCAGCGTCGGATGCGCCGCGACCTGAGCGTAGGTGACCGTCACGCCGTGGTACTCGCCCGACATCAGGGCACTGGAGTTGGAGAACTTCGGGTCCAGGGCGATGCCGTGCCGCGCGGCGGCCTGCGCCCACTGCACCTTGAGGTGCTCGGTGGGCACCACGACCGTGATCTGCTCGACGGCGCGCTGGCTGAGCAGTTCGGCCGCCACGCGCAAGGCGAACGTCGTCTTCCCGGATCCCGGGGTCGCCACGGCCAGGAAATCGCGCGGTTGGCCGGCCAGGTATTTCACCAACGCCCGGCGCTGCCAACCCCGCAGCGCCCGGCCGCCGTCGTCGGCGGAGGACTCCGTGCGAGCGAGCGGTTGCACGGACATTTCCCCCCGTAGTGTGCAGTTTTTCAACGCGGACAGCGCGGTTAGGTGGCGGACGTGAAATGTAGCACGCCAACGCTTTTCGGCGCAGTAACGACTCGAGGGCGGTTACCGCGGCCGGCCCGCGAGGTCGCGGGTTTGCAGCCACTCGTGGATGCGTTGCGCGACGTCAGCCCATCCCGGCTCCAGCATCATGTTGTGGCCCATCGGGAAGAATTCCGGCTCGGTCCGGTAGGCGCGCGCCGTGGCGCGCACATCGCTGGCGCTGACGAAGCCGTCGTGCTCGGCGCCCAGCACCAGGATCGGCGTGGTCACCCGCCGGGTTCTGACGCGGCGGACCATCGGATCGGTCATGGCGGCGCGGATGCTCTCGGCCCCGGCGCGCTGCCTGCAGGATTCGACGACCGCCTCGGGCGTGTCGGCGCAGAAGAGGTACTCGCGCGTGAGGGCCGGGGTGGCGAGGAATTTCAGCAGCGTCGGGTCGCTCCAGGCTTCCATCGTCATCGACGGCCGGCGACGCCAGACGCGCACCGCCAACCTGAGCACGCCCTGCGGCGGCACGGAGCCCACCAGGACCGCCGCCGGCGCGCCGCGTGTTTCGAGGTAGCGCTGGATGACGAAGCCGCCCAGCGAATGGCCTATCAGCACGGGGCCGCCGCCCAGTTCGTCGGCCACCGAACGGAGGTCGTCGATGTAGTCGGCGATGGAGACCTTGTGCAGCGGCTTGGCCGTCGGGCTGGAGCCGTGTCCCCGCAGGCTCATCGCGACCGCGCGATAGCCCGCGTCGGCGAAGAAGTCCAGGAAGTGCTCCCAGCACCACGCGCCGTGCCAGCCGCCGTGCACGAAGAGCAGCGGCACCGGATGGGCTTCGCTGCAGGATCCCTTGTCGATCACCTCGAGCATGAGCTGACTTTTCTTCGCCGCCGGCGTGCCGTCAAGCCCTTCAGAGGCGCCGAGTGTGACGCTGGCGTCACGGTGGTCGAGCGTGACGTCAGCTTCACGCTCGCGGCGATAGGGGAGGCCGCACACTCTCCACTAGGCTGGCGGGGTGTTTGAATCGCTGTCCGACCGGTTGACCGGTGCCCTTCAGGGACTACGCGGCAAGGGTCGACTGACCGACGCCGACATCGAGGCCACCACCCGCGAGATCCGGCTGGCGCTGCTGGAAGCCGATGTGTCGTTGCCCGTGGTGCGCGAGTTCGTCACCCGGATCAAGGACCGCGCCCGGGGCGCCGAGGTCTCCGGTGCCCTCAACCCTGCGCAGCAGGTCGTCAAGATCGTCAACGAAGAGCTCATCGGCATCCTGGGTGGGGAGACCCGCCAGCTGGCCTTCGCCAAGACGCCGCCGACCGTGGTGATGCTGGCCGGTCTACAGGGTTCCGGTAAGACCTCACTGGCCGGCAAGCTGGCCACCTGGTTGCGCGGTCAGGGGCACACCCCGCTGCTGGTGGCGTGCGACCTGCAGCGGCCGGCCGCCGTGAACCAGCTCCAAGTCGTCGGTGAGCGTGCCGGGGTACCGGTGTTCGCGCCCCATCCCGGCGAGTCCCCCGAATCGGGGCCCGGCGACCCGGTCGCGGTCGCGGCGGCGGGCCTCGCCGAGGCCCGGGCGAAGCACCACGACGTCGTCATCGTCGACACCGCCGGCCGGCTGGGCATCGACGACGAACTGATGGCCCAGGCCGCGGCCATCCGCGACGCCGTCAATCCCGACGAAGTCCTGTTCGTCCTGGACGCCATGATCGGTCAGGACGCCGTGACCACCGCCGAGGCGTTCCGCGAGGGCGTCGGCTTCACCGGGGTGGTGTTGACCAAGCTCGACGGCGACGCCCGCGGCGGCGCCGCCTTGTCGGTCCGCGAGGTGACCGGCGTCCCAATCCTTTTCGCGTCCACCGGCGAGAAGCTCGAGGACTTCGACGTCTTCCACCCCGACCGGATGGCCAGCCGCATCCTGGGCATGGGCGACGTGCTGAGCCTGATCGAACAGGCCGAGCAGGTCTTCGACGCCGAGCAGGCCGAGGCCGCCGCCGCCAAGATCGGCACCGGCGAGCTGACGCTGGAGGACTTCCTCGAGCAGATGCTCGCCATCCGCAAGATGGGCCCCATCGGCAACCTGCTGGGCATGCTGCCCGGCGCCGGGCAGATGAAGGACGCGCTGGCCCAGGTCGACGACAAACAGCTCGACCGCCTACAGGCGATCATCCGCGGCATGACGCCCGAAGAACGGGCCGACCCGAAGATCATCAACGCGTCGCGGCGGCTGCGCATCGCCAACGGATCCGGCGTCTCGGTGTCCGAGGTGAACCAGCTGGTCGACCGCTTCTTCGAGGCCCGCAAGATGATGTCGTCGATGCTCGGCGGCATGGGCATCCCCGGCATGGGCCGCAAGTCGGCCACCCGAAAGGCCAAAGCGGGCAAGGGCAAGGCGGGCAAGAAAGCCAAGAAGGGCGGGCGTGGACCGACGCCGCCGAAGGCCAGGAACCCGCTGGGCGCCGGAATGCCGGGCATGCCGGCCGGCTTCCCCGACCTGTCGCACATGCCCGAGGGCCTCAACGAGCTGCCGCCCGGGCTGGCGGACTTCGACCTGTCCAAACTCAAGTTCCCAGGCAAGCCGTGACGATCGCCAGCGCGGCGGTGGTGTCCCCAGGTCGTCACCATGGGACGGGACGAAAGTAACCCGCCGTGCGCATGCACGTGCGAGGTATCGGCCTGCCCGATGAGACCCCAATCGAACTGTGGATCGTCGACGGCCGCATCAGCGCCGAACCCGTCGCGGCGGCCGACACCGTGTTCGGCTCATCCGGTTTTCAAGGCTGGATCGTGCCCGGCTTGGTGGACGCGCACTGTCACGTCGGGCTCGGTGAGCACGGCGAGATCCCGCTCGAAGAGGCGATCGCACAGGCCGAGATCGAACGCGGCGTCGGTGCGCTGCTGTTGCGAGACTGCGGCTCACCCACCGACACCCGCAGCCTCGACGACCACGACGACCTGCCCCGCATCATCCGGGCCGGAAAACATCTGGCCCGGCCCAAACGCTATGCGGCGGGCTTCTCGCGGGAGCTGGAAGACGAGTGGCAACTGCCCGAGGCGGTGGCCGAAGAGGCGCGCCGGGGGGACGGCTGGATCAAGCTGGTCGGCGACTGGATCGATCGCAGGGTCGGCGATCTCGCCCCGCTGTGGTCCGACGACGTGCTCAAGGCCGCCATCGACACGGCGCATGCCCATGGCGTCCGCGTAACCGCGCACGTCTTCAGCGAGGACGCGCTGCCGGGGCTGGTCAACGCCGGCATCGACTGCATCGAACACGGCACCGGCCTCACCGATGACACCATCGCGCTGATGGTCGAGCGCGGAACCGTCTTGGTTCCCACGCTGGTCAACATCGTCGAGAATTTCCCGGGTATCGCCGACGCCGCCGCCGCGAAGTACCCGACCTACGCCGCCCACATGCGCGACCTGCATGCTCGTGGCCTGTCGCGGATCGCCGCGGCCCGCGATGCGGGCGTGCCGATCTACGCCGGGAGTGACGCCGGCACCATGGTCGCGCCCGGGCGCATCGCCGACGAGGTCGAAGCGCTCAAGGGCATCGGAATGAGCCCGACCGACGCACTGGGCGCGGCGTGCTGGGACGCCCGTCGCTGGCTGGGCCGTCCCGGGATCGATCACGACGCGTGCGCCGACCTGCTGTGCTACTCGGGCGATCCGCGGTCGGGCCCGGCCGCGCTGGGCCGGCCCGACCTGGTGATTTTGCGCGGCAAGGTGTTCAGACCGCTGGCATAGGCAGGCGCAAATCGTTGCTGGTCAACGGGCTGACACGCCGAAAGCCAGAAAAGATTGTGAGTGATCACTATCTATGTTAGGTTCCATGCCACCACGACAACTGGAGGCAGAAGTGGCTTACGACGTGATCATCCGCGAAGGGCTGTGGTTCGACGGCACCGGCAACGCGCCGCAGACCCGCACGCTGGGTATTCGCGACGGCGTGGTGGCCGCGGTCTCGGACGGGCCGCTGGACGAGAATGGCTGCCCCGAGGTGATCGACGCGGCCGGCAAATGGATCGTGCCCGGCTTCATCGACGTCCACACCCACTACGACGCCGAGGTGCTGCTGGATCCGGGTCTGCGCGAGTCCGTGCGGCACGGCGTCACCACCGTGCTGCTGGGGAACTGCTCGTTGTCGACGGTCTACGCCAACTCCGAGGACGCCGCCGACCTCTTCAGTCGCGTCGAGGCCGTGCCCCGCGAATTCGTCTACGGCGCCCTGGCCGCCAACAAGACCTGGTCCACCGCAGCGGAATACATCAAGGCGATCGACGCCCTGCCGCTCGGGCCGAATATCGGCTCGCTGCTTGGCCATTCGGATCTGCGGACCGCGGTGCTCGGGCTGGATCGGGCCACCGACGCCAGCGTCCAGCCCACCGACGCCGAGCTGGAGCAGATGGCGGCCCTGCTCGAGGAGGCGCTCGAAGCGGGGGTACTCGGCATGTCGGGGATGGACGCGGCCATCGACAAGCTCGACGGTGAGCGCTTCCGGTCAAGGGCGCTGCCGTCCACCTTCGCGACCTGGCGCGAGCGCCGCACCCTGATCAGGGTGCTGCGCAGGCGCGGACGCATGCTGCAGAGCGCGCCCAACGTGGCGAAGCCGTCGTCCGGCGTGCTCTTCTTCCTGGCCAGCAGCCGGATCCTCAACCGCGGCAAGGGCGTTCGCATGAGCATGCTGGTATCTGCGGATGCCAAGTCGATGCCGCTGTCGGTATACGTCTTCGGCCCGGGGACCCGTCTGCTGAACAAGCTGCTGGGCGCCAGCGTGCGTTTCCAGCATCTGCCCGTGCCGTTCGAGTTGTACTCCGACGGAATCGATCTGCCGGTCTTCGAGGAGTTCGGCGCCGGAACGGCTGCCCTGCACATGCGGGACCAGTTGGAGCGCAACGAGTTACTGGCCGACAAGGAATACCGCCGCAAGTTTCGTCGGGAGTTCGACCGCATCAAGCTCGGACCGTCGTTGTGGCACCGCGACTTCCACGACGCGGTCATCGTCGAGTGCCCCGATAAGTCGTTGATAGGCAAGAGCTTTGGTGCCATCGCCGACGAGCGCAAACTGCACCCGCTCGACGCCTTCCTGGACGTGCTCGTCGAGAACGGCGAACGCGACGTCCGGTGGACCACCGTCGTCGCCAACCATCGCCCCAAGCTGCTCAACGCGCTCGCCAAAGAAGGCAGCGTGCACATGGGCTTCTCGGACGCCGGTGCGCACCTGCGCAACATGGCCTTCTACAACTTCGGTCTGAAGCTGCTCAAGCGGGCTCGGGATGCCTACCGGGCGGGTGCGCCGTTCATGCGCATCGAGCAGGCGGTGCATCGCCTGACCGGCGAACTGGGGGAGTGGTTCGGCGTCGACGCGGGCACGCTGCGCCAGGGCGACCGTGCGGACTTCGTGGTGATCGACCCGGCCGGCCTCAACGAAGCGGTCGAGGGCTACTACGAGGAGGAGGTGCCGTTCTACGGGGGCTTGCGGCGCATGGTCAACCGCAACGACGACGCCGTGGTCGCGACCGGTGTGGGCGGCACCGTGGTCTTCCGCGCGGGCCAGTTCAGGGACGGCTACGGCCGGACCGTGAAATCGGGCCGCTACCTGCGCGCGGGTCAGCGGCACCGGGGCCATAGCGCCCTGAAAATCGGAGGCTGACGTGGCCAGGACGCAGCAGCAGCGTCGGGAGGAGACCGTGGGGCGGCTCCTCGACGCCTGCATCGACACCATCATCGAGGTCGGATACGCGCGGGCGTCGGCGGCGGTGATCACCAAGCGTGCGGGGGTGTCGGTGGGCGCCCTGTTCCGGCACTTCGAGACGATGGGCGATTTCATGGCCGCCACGGCGTCCGAGGTGCTGCGTCGTCAGCTCGAGACGTTCACCAAGCGGGTCGCCGAGATACCGGCCGATCGGCCGGCGCTCGAAGCCGCCCTGGCGATACTCCGCGACATCACCGCCGCGCCGAGCAACGCCGTGCTCTACGAACTGCTGGTCGCCGCGCGAACCGATGAAAAGCTCAGGGCCACTTTGCAACACGAGCTGCGTCAGTACTCCGCGAAGATTCACGACGCCGCCCGCACGCTGCCCGGAGCCGAGAGCTTCCCCGAGGAGACGTTCCCCGTCCTGGTCGCGTTGCTGACCAATGTGTTCGACGGGGCCGCGGTGGTGGAAGGGGTGCTGCCGCAGCCGCAGATCGCCGAGCAACGGATTCCGATGCTGATGACGCTGCTGTCCGCGGCGGCGCCGGACTCGGGCCTGTCGGAATAGCTACAGCGAGCCGATGCTGGACTGCGGGCTTTGGGCGAACCCCCAGTCGAACAACGTCGCCGCCTGGTCCCAGTACGTCGGCCCGCCCTCTTTGACCAGCCCGTACATCATGGCGATGACCAGCCGGCGGCCCCCGCGGGAGGCGGCCCCGACAAAGGTCTTGCGGGCGGCGTTGGTGAACCCGGTCTTGCCGCCGATCGCGCCGGGGTAGCGCTGCAGCAGCTCGTCCTGGTTGGTGATGAGGTGGTCGCCCCCAGAAGCCGGGTCGCCGGGGAACATCGCCGACGGCTCGGCGGTGATCTGCGCGAACACCGGGTTGGCCATCGCGGCGCGGAAGATGACGGCCAAATCGTGCGCGGTCGACGACCCGGATCCGCCGGGACCGTCGAGGCCGGACGGCGTCGCGGCATGG
The DNA here is from genome assembly GCF_001667585.1 of Mycobacterium sp. E2733. Classification (GTDB taxonomy): domain Bacteria; phylum Actinomycetota; class Actinomycetes; order Mycobacteriales; family Mycobacteriaceae; genus Mycobacterium. The sequence continues at coordinate 80,170 of NZ_LZJZ01000032.1, read as the reverse complement.
GTGCTCGTCGCGCCGAGCGAGGCGGCCTTGGCGTTCATCTTGGCGACCGTGGCGTCAGGCCCGCCCAGCATGTGCGCCAGCGTGTTGGCGGCGTCGTTACCCGAGACCAGCAGCAGGCCGTCGAGGAGCTGGCGCGCGGTGTAGGTGCGGCCCGGCTTGATGCCGACGCAGTTGCACTCCACTTGGGTGTCGGCGACGTCGGCGACGACGGTGGAGTCCAGGCTCACCGAGTCCAGGACCACCTGGGCCAGCAGCGTCTTGATGGTGCTCGCCGGCGGATGGGGTACGTCCTGGTCGCGGCCGGCCAGCACCTGCCCGCTGTCGAGATCGGCGACGATCCAGGTCTGGGCCGGGCCGTCCGGGATCGGCACCGAGCCCACCGGCTGCATGCTGTCGGCCCAGGAGGTGGGGGCGGTGGCAGCGCACGCACCGACCGTGAGCAGGGCCGCGACGCCGACCCTGAGGGCCATGACCTTGCGCATGGGCCGAAAGTCTAACTACCGGGCCTGTTCGGCGTCGATTATCAGTACTGTCCGATGCATGTTGAGTCTGGCCGAGATTTCCGACCGCTTAGAGATCCAGCAGCTTCTGGTGGACTACTCCACCGCCATCGACCAGCGCCGATTCGACGATCTCGACAAGGTGTTCACGGAAGACGCGTACATCGACTACACCGCCCTCGGCGGCTTCGAGGGCCACTATCCGGAGGTCAAGAAGTGGCTGTCGGAGGTGCTGCCGAACTTCCCGGTATACGCACACATGCTTGGCAACTTCTCGGTGGAGATCGACGGGGACAAGGCCTCCTCGCGGGTGATCTGCTTCAACCCGATGGTGCTCGGCGGGGACAAGGATCAGGTGCTGTTCTGTGGGCTCTGGTACGACGACGAGTTCGTCCGCACGCCCGAGGGCTGGCGGATGACCCGCCGGGTCGAGACCAAGGTCTTCCAGAAGGTCATGTAGCCCGGCTTCGGCCTCCTTCGCCGAGATTGCCGCCACGGCTGTGCCTTGCGCCCCGAACGCGACCATCACGGCAATCTGGGTGACGATCGAGCGGATTTCTGGCCCGGCGCCCCGTTCTGGCACAATGGGCGGCTGTCCACCGAGCGATTACGCATCGCTTCGTGGTCATACACGCGAGGCAAAACCGGATCCGGGCATCCCGCCCCGATCGCTGAATTGCAGCGTGACACACACAGGAGAATCCGCTTAACCATGGCTGTGAAGATCAAGCTGACTCGGCTTGGCAAGATCCGCAATCCCCAGTACCGCATCTCCGTGGCCGACGCGCGCACGCGGCGCGACGGCCGCTCCATCGAGGTCATCGGCCGCTACCACCCGAAGGAAGAGCCGAGCCTGATCGAGATCAACTCGGAGCGCGCGCAGTACTGGCTTTCCGTGGGCGCTCAGCCCACCGAGCCGGTCCGCAAGCTGCTGCAGATCACCGGCGACTGGCAGAAGTTCAAGGGCCTGCCCGGTGCCGAGGGTCGCTTGAAGGTTGCCCCGCCGAAGCCCAGCAAGCTCGATCTGTTCAACGCCGCGCTGGCTGAGGCCGAGGGCGGTCCCACCACCGAGGCCGCGAAGCCGAAGAAGAAGGCGCCCGCGAAGAAGGCCGCCAAGGCCGCCGCGCCGGCGGAGGCGGCCGCTGACGCCGCGCCGGCGGAGCCGGCTGCCGAGGGCGGCGAGCAGGCCGCGCCGAGCGCCGAAAGCTGACTGACGTGAGCACGGTCGTCGTTGACGCGGTCGAACACCTGGTCCGTGGGATTGTCGACAACCCCGACGATGTCCGGGTGGACATGGTGACCAGCCGCCGCGGCCGAACTGTCGAGGTCCACGTCCATCCCGACGACCTGGGCAAGGTGATCGGTCGCGGCGGACGTACCGCGACCGCCCTGCGCACCCTGGTCGCCGGTATCGGTGGCCGGGGGATCCGCGTCGACGTGGTGGACACCGACCAATAGCGCTGATGGAGCTCCGTTGGAGTTGACCGTCGGGCGCGTCGCGAAAGCGCACGGGATCGGCGGCGAGGTCGTCGTCGAGATCCGCACCGATGACCCAGCGGCCCGCTTTGCGCCGGGTAATACCCTGCACGGCAAGACATCCCGCGGCGGCGAGGAACGCGACTTCGTCGTCGAGAGCGCGCGCGAACACGGTGGTCGGCTGCTGCTGCGATTGGCCGGGGTGACGGACCGCGACGCCGCCGACGCGCTGCGCGGCACCGTGTTCGTCGTCGATTCCGATGACTTGCCCCCCATCGACGAGCCGGACACCTACTACGACCACCAGCTCGAAGGCCTGCACGTCCGGACCGTCACGGGCCAGGAGGTCGGCGTCGTCGCCGAGGTGTTGCACACCGCCGGGGGTGAGCTGTTGGCGGTGCGCCGGGGCGACGGCGGGGAAGTGTTGGTGCCGTTCGTTGGCGCGATCGTCACGTCGGTGTCGCTCGGCGACCGTAGCGTCGAGATCGATCCGCCCGAGGGCCTGCTGGATCTCGCATGAGAATCGACGTCGTCACGATCTTCCCGACCTTCCTGGACCCGCTGCGGCAATCGTTGCCGGGCAAGGCGATTCAGTCGGGCCTGGTCGACCTGCAGGTGCACGATCTGCGTCGCTGGACGCACGACGTGCATCGCTCGGTCGACGACGCGCCGTACGGCGGTGGCCCCGGGATGGTGATGAAGGCGCCGGTGTGGGGCGACGCACTGGACGAGATATGTTCGGAGCAAACGCTTTTGGTCGTTCCCACGCCCGCGGGCAAGTTGTTCACGCAGGCTGACGCCCAGCGGTGGAGCGCTGAGGAACAGCTGGTGTTTGCGTGCGGCCGCTACGAGGGCATCGACCAGCGGGTGATCGAGGACGCCGCCCGGCGGATGCGGGTCGAGGAGGTCTCGATCGGCGACTACGTCCTGCCCGGTGGGGAATCGGCGGCGGTGGTGATGATCGAGGCCGTGGTGCGCCTGCTCGAGGGTGTCCTCGGCAATCCGGCGTCGCATCGGGAGGATTCGCACTCGCCGGCCCTGGACCGGCTGCTGGAGGGGCCCAGCTATACCCGGCCGCCGACCTGGCGGGGGCTCGATGTTCCCGAGGTGTTGTTATCCGGCGACCACGCGCGCGTGGCCGCCTGGCGCCGGGAGGTCTCGCTGCAGCGCACCCGCGAACGCCGGCCCGAGCTGCTGGACCCGCGGGATTAGAGCCCGCGTCGCAGCGGGTCGATTCGCCCCTCGGGAAATATCGTCCTGACCGCCCGGGTGATGGTCTCGCGTGCGGTGACGTCGTCGGAGGGCTGCAGGGACTGCACCACCATGATGTAACGGCGGTCGGCACCGACCACGCCCGTCGACAGGTGCATCCAGTCGCTGCCGATGCAGCACATCCAGCCCTGCTTGACCGCCACCGGTTCGGCGTACAGCCCCTCCGGGATGCCGAAGCGTTGCGGGTAGCCGTCGAGCCCGTTCGGGGTGGACTGGGCCAGGTCGTCGACGATGACCTTCGCCTTGTCGGCGGGCAGCCCGCCCGACCCGTCGAGCAGCATTTCGTAGTAACGGATCAGGTCGGTCGTCGTGCTCATCGTGTTCCACCAGCGTCCGTCGCTCGGCGGGGTGGTCGACGTGAGCCCGTAGCGGGCCGCGACCGCGGTGATGATGGCGTTCTCGCCGCCCTGCCCCCAGAACTTCTCGGCCGCGCCGTCGTCGGAGGACTGCAACATGATGTCCAACGCCTGGCGGTCGTCCGCGCTCAGCGCGGCCTTGCCCTCGGATTCGTGCAGCAGCAGGTCGTCGGCGATGAACAGCTTGGCCACCGATGCGGTACCGATGACCTGGCTGTTGCCCGTGGAGACCAGCTGGTGGGTTTTCCGATCGAGGATCGCCACCGAGAGGGCGGCTCCGCCGGCGGCGGCTTCGTCGGTTGCCTGCTGCACCCGCGCCTGCAGGCCGACGGGCCCCGCGCCCGTCAGCTGCCGGTCGGGCTGCGGTGGCTTGGCCGCCTCGAGCATGAGCTCGGCGGACTGTGGGGGCGGCTGGCGCAGACCGCGGTCGGGCGTGACGTACACCGGGAGGCTATATACCTTGGCCTGTACCTTCGCCTCGCATCCGGCGGCCACGACCAATGCCACCGCCGCTGTGGCAGTGAACAGAATCAGCGGCCGAACGCGCATTCCTCTCCTCCGATGTGGCTCCGACGCACCCAAGTGCACAGGTGCGGGCCGCATCGCGCCACCTGCTCCGGCCATCACGCAAGGTCCGGTAGCGCGTTCTGGCCCCAGTCATATGTACCATTCACCAGCGTTTTCGGCTCGTTGCGAACCGCGTTCGATGCTGTGATTTTCGTGGCAAGCCCGCTGTCTGGCACAATTGACCAGTTGTCTCCAGCGGTTGCAGGCCGGCCGGGCCGCTTTCGCCCGCTGCGAGATACGCGCAAGTTGCCCCAAACCATCGGCTTGGCGACCGCCTCACATCCAGGTGAGAGCTGTTGCCGCAGGCCGCGACCGCAAGGAAGTGTCTTCTCAGATGAACCGCCTGGACTTCGTCGACCAAGCGTCGCTGCGCGACGACATCCCGGTTTTCGGCCCGGGCGACACCGTCAACGTGCACGTCAAGGTGATCGAGGGCGCCAAGGAGCGTATCCAGGTGTTCAAGGGCGCGGTGATCCGTCGGCAGGGCGGTGGCATCCGCGAAACCTTCACCGTGCGCAAGGAGAGCTACGGCGTCGGCGTCGAGCGGACCTTCCCGGTGCACTCGCCGAACATCGACCACATCGAGGTGGTGACCCGTGGTGATGTCCGTCGCGCCAAGCTGTACTACCTGCGCGAGCTCCGCGGCAAGAAGGCCAAGATCAAGGAAAAGCGCTGAGCCGCGACGGCCGGGCGGGAGTTCCGGTCGGTTTACAGCGCCACAATCTGCGCTGGCTACTCTGATCTCGTGACCGATCCCACGGACTCATCTGAGCCCCAGTCCGCCCAGTCAGAGCCGAAGGTCTCCACCCGCACCCCGGACACGCCCGAAGGCGAGTCGCTGACGGCGGCCGAAACCGTCCCCGAACCCCTAGAGGCGCCCGACGAGGGCGCGCCCGAGCGCACCAAACGATCCACGCTGCGGGAATTCGCGCTGCTCGCGGTGATCGCGGTGGCCCTCTATTACGTCATGTTGACGTTCGTGGCACGGCCCTACCTGATCCCATCGGAATCGATGGAGCCGACGCTGCACGGGTGCGCCGGTTGCGTCGGCGACCGGATCATGGTCGACAAGGTCAGCTATCGCTTCGAATCGCCCCGCCCCGGGGATGTCATCGTCTTCAAGGGACCGCCCTCCTGGAATCTGGGGTACAAGTCGATCCGGTCGAACAACACCGTGCTGCACTGGGCACAGGACGCGCTGTCCTTCATCGGCTTCGTGCCTCCCGACGAGAACGACTTGGTCAAGCGGGTCATCGCGGTCGGCGGGCAGACGGTGCAGTGCCGGGCCGACACCGGCTTGACGGTCAACGGCAAGCCGCTCAAAGAGCCCTACCTGGATCCGGCCACCATGATGGCTGACCCGTCGGTGTATCCATGCCTGGGCAGCGAGTTCGGGCCGGTCACGGTTCCGCAGGGGCGGCTGTGGGTGATGGGCGACAACCGGACGCACTCGGCGGATTCCCGCGCCCATTGCAACAGTGTCCCGGCCGAGGCGCTCAAGGGTGTGTTGTGCACGGGCGACCCCGCGTCGGGGACCGTGCCGGTGTCCAACGTGATCGGCAAGGCGAGGTTCATCGTGTGGCCGCCCGGGCGATGGGGTGGCGTGTCCTCGGTGAACCCGCAGCAGCATCAGTAGCCATGGCCACGACGTGGCCGCCGCGGACGGTGATCCGCAAATCGTCGGGGTTGCGCACGCTGGAGTCCGCGCTGTATCGCAACGGTCTGGGGCCGGTGGCCGGCGTGGACGAAGTCGGCCGCGGCGCCTGCGCCGGCCCGCTGGTGGTGGCCGCCTGCGTGCTTGGCCCGGGGCGGCTGGAGAGCCTTGCGGCGCTTGATGATTCGAAAAAGCTCACCGAGGCTGCCCGGGAGAAGTTGTTCCCGCTGATCCGTCGCTACGCGCTGGCCTACCACGTGGTGTTCATCCCGCCCGCCGAGGTGGACCGGCGCGGCGTGCACGTCGCCAACATCGAAGGCATGCGCCGCGCCGTCGCGGGCCTGTCGCTGCGGCCCGGGTACGTGCTCAGCGACGGATTCCGGGTCCCGGGCCTGCCGGTGCCGTCGCTGCCCGTCATCGGCGGCGACGCCGCGGCGGCGTGTATCGCCGCGGCCAGCGTGCTGGCGAAGGTCAGCCGGGATCGGCTGATGGTCGCCATGGACGCCGACCACCCGGGTTACGGCTTCGCCGAGCACAAGGGCTACAGCACACCGGCGCACAGCACGGCGCTGACGCAGCTGGGTCCCTGTCCCGAACACCGCCATTCGTTCATCAACGTCCGGCGCGTGGCCATAGGGTCAGAAGGGTCGGGCGGCCGCGTCGTGGCCGAATGCCGACCGGACCCTCGCCCGCGCGCGGGGGATATCGGTGAGGAAAGATGGGGCCAGGATTCCCCGGGCGGAACGCCGGGGGAAGTGTTTCTCCGAGAAGGACGTCTGAACAGATGAGTGCCGAGGATCTCGAAAAGTACGAAACCGAGATGGAGCTCTCGCTGTACCGCGAATACAAGGACATCGTCGGCCAGTTCAGCTTCGTCGTGGAAACCGAGCGGCGCTTCTACCTGGCCAACAGCGTGGAGATGGTGCCCCGCAACGCCGACGGCGAGGTGTACTTCGAGCTGCGGCTTTCCGACGCCTGGGTATGGGACATGTACCGCCCGGCGCGGTTCGTCAAGCAGGTGCGGGTGGTGACGTTCAAGGACGTCAACATCGAAGAGGTGGAAAAGCCCGAGCTGCGGCTGCCGGAGTAGCGAGGCTAGCTGTTCTCGTCGTCTTCCGGGGGCGGCAGTTGGCCGCGTCTCTCGATGACCTCCCGCGCCACGTCGGCCAGCTTGATGTTCAGCGCCTGGGAATGGCGTCGCAGCAGGTCGAACGCCTGCGTCTCGGTCATGTCGTGGAGCAGCATCAACATGCCGACCGCCTTGCCGATCTCACGGTTGCTCAGCAGTCCCCGCCGTAGGCTGCTGGCGTCCTCGCCCTTGTTGACCGCATTGATGGCCACGCTCGCGAAAGCGGCCAGCACCGCCGCGCGCCCGGCCGCCTCGGCGTCGAACACGCCTGCGGTGTCGCTGAACAGGTTGAGCGCGGCGCCTTTTCTTTTGTCCACCAGCAGCCTAAAGCCCATCGCCCCACGCACCGGTGTTTCGGCCACCAGGACCTTCGCCAGCTGTGGCCACAGCGACGGCGTCGTCAGGTCCGGGTCGATCTGGGGGGTCTCCTCCTCGATCGCGTCGATGCAGGGGCCGTCCCCCGACCGCCGTTCCAGCTCGTCGATCTGCTGCGCCAGCTGGTCGCTAGCGCCCACGGTGATGTAGCGGTCGCCGTCACGCACCAACAGGCTGGCGTGGTCGCATCCGTGGACGACCAGGGTGGCGGCGATGCAGATGGCGGCATACATCTGGCCGACGTCGGAGCCCTGGTAGATGATCTCGGCCAGCGCGGCGAACACCGTCCCAGGGTCGGCCTTCTCGCCGCCCGGCGTCGGCCCGCCTGCGGCCGTCGATTCGTCCCCCATGTTGTGCCTCATTCCCTGCGCATTCGGCAGTCTGACCCCGCGTTCGATCGCCGTAGATTATCGGTCCTTGGCGCGAGCCTTACACGCCGTTCGGTGTGATTGCGACGAATCTACGCGCCTCGACCGCCGGTCCCCGGGCCAGCGAAAAAGCACCCGCTGACAATACGGGTACCCGCGCGTCCGGCGCGCACGAATCGGCGCACCCGCGGCGGCGCCCATTGGTGATATTTCCCATCCGTGGTTTGGGCGGCGCCCGGACGGGAAAGAGCCTTGAAGTGGGAATTACCGTCGCGGTGACCGGGCCAACAGGCGAGATCGGGATGTCCGCGGTGACGGCGCTTGAGCGCGAACCCGCGGTGGACGCCATCGTCGGGATGGCGCGCCGGCCATTTGACCCGTCGTCGCGCGGCTGGCAGAAGACCACCTACCAACAGGGCGACATCCTGGACCGCGAGGCCGTCGACGCCCTGGTGGCACAGGCCGACGTGGTCATCCACCTGGCCTTCATCATCATGGGCTCGAGGGAAGAAAGCGCCCGCATCAACCTGCAGGGCACCCGCAACGTGTTCGAGGCGACGGTCGCCAGCGAGCGGGCGCGGCGCTTGGTGTACACGTCGTCGGTGGCGGCCTACGGCTACCACGGCGACAACCCCGACCCGCTGACCGAGGACGTCCCGGCACGGGGGTCCGACGAGCACTACTACTCGGCGCAGAAGGCGGCATGTGAGGCGCTGCTCGGCGAGATCACGAAGGACTCGCCGCTCGAGGTATACGTGTTGCGGCCGTGCATCGTCGCCGGGCCCAACGCCACCGTCCTGGCCGAGGCGATGCCGTGGAATCAACTGCCCGGCCCGATGCGCGCCGTGGTCAAGGCGGTGCCGATATTGAAGCCGGTCGTTCCGGATCCGGGCATCCCGTTGCAGCTGGTGCACCACGACGACGTCGCGAGCGCGATCGCGCTGGCGGCCACCGCCACGGCGCCGCCAGGGGCGTACAACATTGCCGGGGACGGCGTCGTGACCGTGGGCGACGTGGCCCGGGCCCTGGGCGGCCGCCCGGTCCGGGTGCCCGCCGTGGCCGCCTCGGCCGCGTCGGCGGCGCTGTCGCGGGTGCCGCTGGTCCCGTCCATGCTGGAATGGCTGCACACCGCGCGCACATCGATGGTCATGGATACCACCAAAGCGCGCACCCAGCTCGGCTGGCGGCCGCTGCACTCGTCGGCGGAAACCCTGGCGGCGCTGGCCTCGGCGGTGTGACGCCGGCCGGGGTAGGTTGGCTGCGTGAAGTTCCAGCGTTCCGCCGCGGTCCCGGCTGACGGTGAATTCGCCTAGTGCGGCACGTAACTGCGCGCCGGCGGGTGAAGCATCTCACCGCCGGGAAAGCGATCAGCCGGCCGGAGACGCTGGTCGTCGAGGAGCCGCTGGAGATCCGGGTGAACGGCGCGGCGGTCACCGTGACGATGCGCACGCCGGGCGCGGATTTCGAACTGGCGCAAGGCTTTCTGCTCACCGAGGGAATCATCGCCGGCCGCGACGACGTGCTGACCATCCGGTATTGCGGGGGTGCGGTCGAGGGCGCGAACACCTATAACGTGCTCGACGTGACACTGGCCGCCGGTGTCGCGGTGCCGGCGCTGGACGTGACCCGCAACTTCTACACCACCTCGTCGTGCGGGGTCTGTGGCAAGGCGTCGCTGGACGCCGTGCGGCTGATCGGCCGCTTCTCGCCCGGCGCGGACCCCGCCACCGTCGCGGCGGCCGCGCTCAAAGCGATGCCAAACCAATTGCGTTCGGCGCAAAAGGTTTTCGACAGCACCGGCGGCCTGCACGCGGCGGCGCTGTTCGGCGTCGACGGCACCATGTTGGCGGTGCGGGAGGACGTCGGCAGGCACAATGCGGTCGACAAGGTCATCGGCTGGGCGCTGGAACATCGCCGGGTGCCGCTGGCCGGCTCGGTGCTGCTGGTCAGTGGGCGGGCCTCCTTCGAGTTGACGCAAAAGGCGGTGCTGGCCGGGATTCCGGTGCTGGCCGCCGTGTCCGCGCCATCATCGCTGGCGGTCTCGTTGGCCGAGGAGTCCGGCATCACCCTGGTGGCGTTCCTGCGGGAGGACTCAATGAACGTCTACACCAGGGCCGACCGAATCGGCTAGCCGTTTTCCGGCCGGTTGTGAATGTAGACGGCACTGGGGATAACCCGTCGTCGCGGACCGGTCGCACGCGTCTCCGCGGCCCGCCGTGTCGGTGCCGTCGGAGCACATTGGCGGGCATGACGACCGAAACGACTATGACTCGGGTCCAACTCGGGGCGATGGGTGAGGCGCTCGCCGTGGACCACCTGACGAGGATGGGATTGCGGATCCTGCACCGCAACTGGCGTTGCCGCTATGGCGAACTCGACGTCATCGCCGCCGATGACGCCGCCCGCACGGTGGTGTTCGTCGAGGTGAAAACCCGTACCGGCGACGGCTACGGCGGGCTGGCGTACGCGGTCACCGAGCGCAAGGTTCGCCGACTGCGCCGCCTGGCCGGCCTATGGCTGGCCGGCCAGGACGAGCGCTGGGCGGCACTGCGGATCGACGTGATCCGGGTGCGGATCGGGCGCCGGCGCACCCCCGAAATCACCCATTTGCAAGGGATCGGCTGATGGCGCTGGGTCGCGCGTTCTCGGTCGCGGTGCGCGGAGTGGACGGCCAAATCGTGGAGATCGAAGCCGACATCACCTCCGGACTGCCGGGCGTGCACCTGGTGGGCTTGCCCGACGCCGCATTGCAGGAGTCCCGCGACCGGGTCAGGGCGGCGGTCGCCAATTGCGACAACACCTGGCCGATGGCGCGGCTCACGCTGGCGCTCTCCCCGGCGACGCTGCCCAAGATGGGCTCCGTCTACGACATCGCCCTGGCCGCTGCCGTCTTGTCGGCGCAACGGAAGAACCCGTGGGACCGCCTGGAGAAGACGGTGCTGCTGGGCGAGCTGTCGCTGGACGGTCGGGTCCGTCCGGTGCGCGGCGTGCTGCCGGCGGTGCTGGCCGCCAAACGCGACGGCTGGCCGGCCGTCGTCGTCCCGGTGGACAACCTGGCGGAGGCCAGCCTGGTCGACGGCATCGACGTCTGGGGGGTGCGCACGCTGAGGCAGTTGCAGAAGTGGCTCAGCGGATCGGCCGCCCTGGACAACCGGATCACCACGACGGCCCCCGCACTCGAGGCGTCGTCGGATCTCTCCGATGTGGTGGGGCAGACGCAGGCGCGCTTCGCGGTGGAGGTCGCCGCCGCGGGGTCGCATCACCTCATGCTCACCGGGCCGCCGGGCGTCGGTAAAACCATGCTTGCGCAACGGCTTCCGGGTCTGTTACCGCCGCTGTCGGAGAGTGAGTCACTCGAGGTCACCGCGATCCATTCCGTGGCCGGGCTGCTGTCGGGGGACACGCCGCTGATCACCACGCCGCCGTTCGTCGCGCCGCACCACAGCTCCAGCGTGGCGGCCCTCGTCGGCGGCGGGTCGGGCATGGCGCGCCCCGGCGCGGTCAGCCGCGCGCACCGTGGGGTGCTCTTCCTCGACGAATGCGCCGAAATCAGCGTGAGCGCGCTGGAGGCATTGCGAACACCGTTGGAAGACGGGGAGATTCGCCTCGCCCGGCGCGACGGTGTGGCCTGTTACCCGGCCCGGTTTCAGCTGGTGTTGGCCGCCAACCTCTGCCCGTGCGCGCCCGCCGATCCGCAGGACTGCATTTGCGCGGCGGCGGTCAAGCGTCGCTATCTGGGCAAGCTGTCGGGGCCGCTGCTGGACCGGGTGGACCTGCGGGTGGAGATGCATGCGGTCCGCGCGGGTGCGTTCTCGGGCACCGAAGCGGAATCGACGGCACAGGTTCGGCAGCGGGTGGCGCAGGCCCGGGCGGCCGCGGCCGAGCGGTGGCTGCCGCACGGCTTCCGCACCAACGCCGAGGTCAGTGGGGTGCTGTTGCGCCGAAAGTTCCGGCCCGGCAACGCCGCGATGGCGCCGCTACAGCAAGCGCTGGACCGGGGGCTGCTCAGCATCCGCGGCCTGGACCGCACGCTGCGGGTCGCCTGGAGCCTGACCGACTTGGCCGGCGGAGTATCGCCCGGGCCCGCGGAGGTCGCGGCCGCACTCAGCTTCCGGCAGCCTGGAGCGCAGCGATGAGCGCCGGACTCCGTTCCGTGCCGGCTGCGCGATGGCGAATGAGGTTCGACGACAACACATTCGCGTACGGGGCTATCCGGATCCTCGGGGAATCCTTGGAGCCCGGAGCACCGCGATGCTGACCGCGGTCGACGATCCCGTGTCGCGCGCCTGGGCATACCTGTCCCGGGTCGCCGAGCCGCCCTGCGCCGAGCTCGCCGCCCTGGTGCGGCGTGTCGGCCCGGTGGAGGCGGCCGACCGGGTCTGCCGCGGACTGATGGACGACGGCCTCGCGCGGCACACCGAGGCGCGGCGCGAAATCGACTGCGCCGCCGCCGACCTCGAGCTGCTTGCCCGCCGGGGCGGACGGTTGATCACCCCCGACGATGACGAATGGCCGCTGCTGGCGTTCGCCGCGTTCGGGAATTCCCCGGCAAAAGCGCGCGGCGGTGCGCCGATGGTGTTGTGGGCGCAGGGCCCGGCCCGGCTCGACGAGGTGGCTTCCCGCGCGGCTGCGGTGGTGGGCACTCGGGCGGCGACGGCGTATGGCGAGCAGGTGGCCGAGGACCTGGCCGCGGGGTTGGCGCAACGCGAGGTCGCGGTCGTCTCCGGTGGCGCCTACGGCATCGACGGCGCGGCGCACCGGGCGGTGCTGAACGCCGACGGAATCACCGTGGCGGTTCTCGCCGGCGGGCTCGACATTCCGTATCCCAGCGGCCACACGGCATTGCTGCACCGGGTGGGGCAACATGGGCTGCTCTTCACCGAATACCCGCCCGGTGTCCGGCCGGCCCGCCACCGATTCTTCACCCGCAATCGCCTGGTGGCCGCCGTCGCGGGGGCCGCGGTGGTGGTGGAAGCCGGCCTGCGCAGCGGCGCGGCGAACACCGCCGCCTGGGCGAGGGCGTTGGGCCGGGTGGTGGCCGCGGTGCCCGGTCCCGTGACCTCGTCCGCGTCGGCCGGGTGCCATGAGCTGCTGCGCAACGGCGCCGAACTGGTGACCCGGGCCGACCACATCGTCGAGCTGATCGGCCGCATCGGCGAGCTGGCAGCCGAGGAACCGCGCCCGGCGACGGCGCTCGACGGGCTCAGCGACGACGAGCGGCGGGTGTACGAGGCGCTGCCGGGCCGCGGCGCCGCCACCGTCGAGCAACTCGCGGTCACGTCGGGGCTGGCGCCCGAGCGGGTGTTGGGGCCGCTGGCGATCCTCGAGCTGGCCGGGTTGGTGCAGCGTCAGGAGGGCAGGTGGCGACTTGTCCGGGCCGTCGGCGGCCAAGCTGCAGCGACGCCGCGGCTCGTATAGTCGACGGGGGTCGGATGGGGACAGGAGGACACGTGGCGGGTCGACCTTTGCAGCGCTTCGAGGTTGTCGATACCAAAGAACTCACACCACACATGGTCGGTGTGGTGCTGGGGAGCAAGGATTTCGACGCCTTCGTGCCCAGCAAATTCACCGACTCCTACGTCAAGTTGGCGTTCGTCGCGGATGACGTCGACGTCGCGGACTTGCCCCAGCCGTTGACCCTGGACAGTTTCGCCGGCCTGCCGCCCGACAAGAGGCCGTCGGTCCGGACAATGACCGTCCGGCACGTGGACGTGGCGGCCCGCGAAATCACGCTGAACATCGTCGTGCACGGCGAGCACGGAATCGCGGGCCAATGGGCCGCCACGGCCCAGCGGGGCCAGCGGATCTTCTTGATGGGCCCCGGCGGTGCCTACACGCCCGACCCTGCCGCCGACTGGCATCTGCTGGCCGGCGACGAATCGGCGCTCCCGGCCATCGCCGCGGCGCTGGAGGCGTTGCCCCCGAACGCCGTGGGCAAGGCGTTCATCGAGGTAGCGGGCCAGGAAGACGAGATTCCGCTGACCGCGCCGGAAGGCGTCGAGGTGCATTGGGTCTACCGCGGCGGCCGGGCCGATCTGGTCCCCGAGGACCGTGCCGGCGACCACGCCCCGCTCATCGAGGCGGTCACCACCACGCCCTGGCTGCCCGGACAGGTGCACGTGTTCATTCACGGCGAGGCGCAAAGCGTCATGCACAACCTGCGGCCCTACATCCGCAAGGAGCGCGGCGTGGACGCCAAGTGGGCGTCGTCCATCTCGGGTTACTGGCGGCGGGGGCGCACCGAAGAGACCTTCCGGCAATGGAAGAAGGAACTGGCCGAGGCGGAGGCCGGAGCGTCGTAGCGGGTTCGTCGGTCTGACCACCGGCTGGCATCCTCTACTCCCATGGCGCATTTCGGTGATTACCAGAACGAGATCTACCTGCGCGGCCTGGGCGGGGTGGTGCCGCCCCTGCCGATGGCCTTCGCGGAGCTGGAGGCCCGGGCCGAGCGGGCGATGTCGCCGTCGGTGTGGTCCTACGTCACCGGTGGTGCCGGTGACGAGCGTACCCAGCGGGCCAATCGCGAGGCGTTCGACCGCTGGGGCTTGATGCCCCGCATGTTCGTCGGTGCCGCCGAGCGGGACCTGTCGGTCGAGATGTTCGGCCTGACGCTGCCGTCGCCGGTGTTCATGGCGCCCATCGGCATCATCGGGATCTGCGCCCAGGACGGCCACGGCGACCTGGCCACCGCGCGGGCCGCAGCGGCCACCGGCGTCCCGATGGTCGTCTCCACCCTGACCGCAGACCCGTTGGAAGACGTCGCCGCCCAGTTCGGCGACACCCCCGGCTTTTTCCAGCTGTACACGCCGAAGAATCGCGAGCTCGCCGCCAGCCTGGTGCAGCGGGCCGAGGCCGCCGGCTACAAGGGCATCATCGTCACGCTGGACACCTGGATTCCCGGGTGGCGTCCGCGCGACCTCACCACGGCAAACTTTCCGCAGTTGCGGGGGCTGTGCCTGAGCAACTACACCAGCGACCCGGTGTTTCGCGCCGGCCTGCAGCGCCCGCCCGAGGAGGACCCGCAAGCCACGGTGCTGCAGTGGGTCACGACGTTCGGCAATCCGTTGACGTGGGACGACCTTCCCTGGCTGCGATCGCTGACCGAGCTGCCGCTCATCATCAAGGGCATCTGCCATCCCGACGACGCCCGGCGCGCCAAGGACGGTGGCGTCGACGGCATCTACTGCTCGACGCACGGCGGACGCCAGGCCAACGGCGGTCTGCCCGCGCTTGACTGCCTGCCGGGGGTGATCGAGGCGGCCGACGGGCTGCCGGTGCTGTTCGATTCGGGCATCCGCAGCGGCGCCGACATCGTCAAGGCGCTCGCGCTGGGCGCGACCGCGGTCGGCGTCGGTCGCCCGTACGCGTACGGCCTGGCACTGGGCGGCGTCGACGGCGTCGTGCACGTGCTGCGCTCGCTGCTGGCCGAAGCGGACCTCATCATGGCCGTCGACGGCTATCCGACCCTGAAAGATCTCACCCCGGACACGCTTCGGCGCGTCGACTGAATCGGGTCCCCGGCTCCTGCGAACGTTGCAGGCGTGGAGGCCATCCTCGAGGAGTTCGACGAATACATGTCGCTGCAATGCGGCCGTTCAGCGCACACCCGTCGCGCCTACCTCGGCGACGTGCGCTCGCTGCTGACCTTTCTCGAAGCCCGCGGCGCCGGGCTGGACGGACTGAGCCTGCCCCTCTTGCGCTCGTGGTTGTCCGCCTCGGGCGCTGCCGGCGCCGCCCGCACCACGCTGGCCCGTCGCACCTCGGCGGTCAAGGCTTTCACCGCGTGGGCCGTCCGGCGCGGCCTGCTGGCCGGGGACCCGGCGGCCCGGCTGCAGGTGCCCAAGGCGCACCGCACCCTGCCGGCGGTGCTGCGTCAGGACCAGGCGCTCGACGCGATGGCCGCTGCGAAATCCGGTGCCCAACAGGGGGATCCGATGGCATTGCGGGACCGGCTGATCGTCGAGATGCTCTATGCGACCGGAATCCGGGTGAGTGAACTGTGCGGCCTGGACGTCGAAGATGTGGACACCGGACATCGGCTGATCCGGGTGCTCGGTAAAGGCAACAAGCAGCGCACCGTGCCGTTCGGGACGCCGGCCGCCGAGGCGCTGCGCGCCTGGCTGGACGACGGGCGTCCCGCTTTGTTGACCGCCGAGTCGGGGCCGGCCCTGCTGCTGGGTGCGCGGGGTCGGCGGCTCGACGTCCGCCAGGCCCGCACGGTCGTGCACCAGACGGTGTCCGCGGTGGAGGGCGCGCCCGACATGGGGCCGCACGGCCTGCGGCACAGCGCCGCCACGCATCTGCTGGAAGGCGGTGCCGACCTGCGGGTGGTGCAGGAGCTGCTCGGCCATTCCAGCCTGGCGACCACGCAGCTCTACACCCATGTCGCCGTCTCCCGGCTGCGGGCGGTGCACGATCAGGCCCACCCGCGGGCGTGAGTGTGCTGACGGCGCTGAGTGCGCGGCCCGGCGCACACTCGCCCTCGGCCCTGCAGCGGCTTGAGCCGGATCGGCGTCGACTTCACCAAACCCAACGGATCGACGTAGTGGGCGCCCGACGCCGGACCCCACATCGCGCCCCAGTGCAGACAGGCCGCGGCCCGGCAGCCGGCATGGCCGGCCACCAACTCGCCGATCACGGTCTGGGCCGTCACCGGCTGACCGACGCGCACCGCCGCCCGGACCGGCTCGTAGCTGGTGCGCAGCCCGCCGGGGTGCGCCAGCGACACCACCGGCCGCCCCGCCAGCTGCCCGGCGAACACCACGGTGCCGGCGCCCGCCGCATACACCGGCTGACCAGGGGCTCCGGGCAGGTCGACCCCCCGATGCCCGGGTTTCCAATCCGGTGACGGTGCGTCGAATCCCCGGGCGACGGCCGGCGGCGGGCGCAAAGGCCAGTCCAGGCGGGCGTCGTCGGCAACCGCCGGCGCCGCGCTGAGCAGCGCCAGGCATAGGATCAGCCGCAAAACGCGTCGCATCGGCTCAGTTCATTGCCGCGCCGGCGCGGGCACCACTCAGGGCGGGTCGGTGCTGTGCAAAACCGCCAGCTGAGTCGGTGTAAACTCCTGGTCGCAGCTCGTTCGCGGGCTGACTTCGCGCGTCCGCCCCGCGTCTCCCGTTCCATTAGGAGTTCGCACCGCGTGCCGGGCGGTCCCCGCCAGGGTTTTTCCTGGCGAGGTCCGGCATCGCAGCAGGCGCCAGGGCCCGGCTTCACCCGATGCCGGGCGACAACCGACACACAAAGGCATAAGCATGGCCGTAGTAACCATGAAGCAGCTGCTGGACAGCGGCACCCACTTCGGGCACCAGACCCGTCGTTGGAATCCCAAGATGAAGCGGTTCATCTTCACCGACCGCAACGGCATCTACATCATCGACCTGCAGCAGACGCTGACCTACATCGATAAGGCGTACGAGTTCGTCAAGGAGACCGTCGCCCACGGTGGCAGCATCATGTTCGTCGGCACCAAGAAGCAGGCGCAGGAATCCGTTGCCGCCGAGGCGACCCGCGTCGGCATGCCGTACGTGAATCAGCGCTGGCTGGGGGGCATGCTGACCAACTTCTCCACCGTGCACAAGCGGTTGCAGCGCCTCAAGGAGCTCGAGGCGATGGAGCAGACCGGCGGCTTCGAGGGTCGCACCAAGAAAGAAATCCTGATGCTGACCCGGGAGAAGAACAAGCTGGAGCGCAGCCTGGGCGGTATCCGCGACATGGCCAAGGTGCCGTCGGCGATCTGGGTCGTCGACACCAACAAAGAGCACATCGCCGTCGGGGAGGCCCGCAAGCTCGGTATCCCGGTCATCGCGATCCTGGACACCAACTGCGACCCCGATGAGGTCGACTACCCGATCCCCGGGAACGACGATGCCATCCGCTCGGCCGCGCTGCTGACCAAGGTGATCGCCTCCGCGGTTGCCGAGGGCCTGCAGGCCCGCGCCGGAGTCGGCCGCGCCGACGGCAAGCCCGAGGCCGAGGCCGCCGAGCCGCTGCCCGAATGGGAGCAGGAACTGCTGGCCTCCGCTGCTGCCAGCGCCCCCACCGACGTCGCTGCGGGCGCACCCGAACCAACCACTGAACCCTCCTAGGGAAGGCTGACATGGCCAACTTCACCGCCGCCGACGTCAAGAAGCTTCGGGAGCTGACCGGCGCCGGCATGCTCGACTGCAAAAACGCGCTGGCCGAGAGCGACGGCGACTTCGACAAGGCCGTCGAGGCGTTGCGCATCAAGGGCGCCAAGGACGTCGGCAAGCGGGCCGAGCGCGCCACGGCCGAAGGTCTGGTCGCGGCCAAGGGCGGCGCGCTGATCGAGCTGAACTCCGAGACCGACTTCGTCGCCAAGAACGCCGAATTCCAGGCCCTGGCCGACCAGATCGTTGACGCCGCGCTGAACGCCCAGGCCGCGGACGTCGACGCGCTCAAGCTCGCCAAGGTTGGCGACAAGACGGTCGAGCAGGCCATCGCCGACCTGTCGGCCAAGATCGGCGAGAAGCTCGAGCTGCGCCGTGTCGCGCACTTCGACGGCACCGTCGAGGCTTACCTGCACAAGCGCGCCGCGGACCTGCCGCCGGCCGTGGGTGTGCTGGTGGAGTACAGCGGCTCCGACGTCGAGGCGGCGCACTCCGTCGCGCTGCAGATCGCCGCGCTCAAGGCGCGTTACCTGTCGCGCGAGGACGTTCCCGAGGACGTCGTGGCCAGCGAGCGCCGCATCGCCGAGGAAACGGCCAAGGCGGAGGGCAAGCCGGAGCAGGCGCTGCCCAAGATCGTCGAGGGCCGGCTGAACGGCTTCTTCAAGGACTCAGTGCTGCTGGAGCAGCCCTCGGTGTCCGACAGCAAGAAGACGGTCAAGGCCCTGCTCGACGAGGCCGGCGTGACGGTGACGCGGTTCGTGCGCTTCGAGGTGGGCCAGGCCTGAGCCCTGCGCGGGCGCGGGCTAGCGTCGGTTACATGCGACACGTGCATGCGTTCGGCGACGACGCCCTCGGTGATCTGGACGCGGTCGGCCTCGCCCACGCGTTACAGGCCGGCTGGGTCAGCAGGGCGGAGGTGGTCGAGGCCGCCATCGCCCGCACCGAGGCCGTCGATCCAGTCCTCAACGGCCTGGCGTATGCGGCCTTCCGGCAGGCGCGAACCGCCGGCGCGACCAACGGCTTCTTCGACGGCGTCCCGACCTTCCTCAAGGACAACGTCGACATCGCCGGCCAGCCGACGATGCACGGCACCGACGCGTGGACGCCGTGGAATGCAACCTCCGACGGCGAATTCACCCGGCTGTTCCTGGCCACCGGGCTGGCCCCGGTGGGCAAGACCCAGTTGTCGGAATTCGGATTCAGCGCGTCGGCCGAACACCCCCGGCTAGGACCGGTCCGCAACCCGTGGAACACCGACTACAGCGCCGGCGCGTCCTCGTCGGGCTCGGCCGCGTTCGTTGCCGCCGGTGTGGTGCCGATCGCCCACGCGAACGACGGCGGCGGCTCCATCCGCATCCCTGCCGCCTGCAACGGGCTCGTCGGGCTGAAGCCGTCGCGCGGGCGGCTGCCGCTGGAGGCCCACCTGCGCCGGATGCCGGTGGGCATCGTCGCCAACGGCGTGGTGACCCGTTCGGTGCGTGACACCGCGGCTTTCTACCGAGAGGCCGAACGCATTTGGCGTAACCCGAAACTCGCGCCGGTCGGGGACGTCGTCGGGCCCGGCAGGCAGCGGCTGCGGATCGCCGTGCTGACCCGGTCGGTGCAACGCGATTGCAGTCCCCAGGTGCGCGAGCTGACGGTGAAGTCCGCCGGTCTTCTCGAGGAACTGGGGCACCGCGTCGAATACCTCGAGGAGCCCCCGGTGCCGGCCAGCTTCGTCGACGATTTCGTCCTCTACTGGGGGTTTCTCGCGCTGGCCCAGGTGCGCAGCGGGCGGCACATGTTCGGCAAGACGTTCGACCGCGGCCGGCTGGACAGTCTGACGCTCGGTCTGGAGCGACACACCGCGCGCAACATGCACCGGCTGCCGCTGGCGATCATGCGCCTGCGCGGCATCCGGAGGCGTACCGCACGATTCTTCGGCACCTACGACGTCGTGCTGACACCGACGCTCGCCGACGAGACGCCCCGCATCGGCTATCTGGCACCCACCGACTACCACCAGGTCATCGAACGGCTGATCGACTGGGTCTCGTTCACCCCGCTGCAGAACGTCACCGGCGAGCCGGCGATCTCCCTTCCGTTGGCCCAGTCCGACGAAGGCATGCCGGTGGGCATGATGTTCTCCACCGACGTCGGGCAGGAGGCGCTACTGCTCGAGCTGGCCTACGAGCTCGAAGAGGCCCGACCGTGGGCCCGGATCCAAACCGACTGATCCGCGGTTTCCAGGTGGGCGACCCGCTTCGCCCGGCTTCGCCGCGCGGGGGTCAATCGGACCCGAGCTTGTCGAGCATCCGCTTGAACTCACGCTGCTGCGTTTCGGTCAGCTTGGCCAAAATGCGCGCGTCGGCGGTCCGCACCGCGCCCTCGGCGCGCTTCAGCAGGGCGCGGCCCTGACCGGTCAGCGTGGCGGGTAGCGCGCGACCGCTGGACACCGACGTCGGACGGGCCACGGCGCCAATGTCTTCCAACTTGCGCAGCACCGTGTTCATCGCCTGCGGTGTGACGCCCGCCTGCCGGGACAGTTCGGCGCTCGACATCCCCGGAACCAGGGAAAGCATGCGCAGGCAGACGAATTCGGGCAGCGTCAGGCCGAGCGGGCCCAACACGGCGGAAACCTCCGGTCGCAGCAGGCTGGCCACCCGGTATAGCAGGTAACCCAGCGGGGCGTCTTCGGCCTGAACCATGTCAAGGATCTTGACATATTTCCGCGCTCCGGACGCGGCTTCGGCGAGAAGTGGTGATTGCCGGTCCGTCAAAGGGGTAACCGAATGTTTCACCGCGCGGGCGTATCAGGAGGTTTCCAATGCCGAAGACGACGAAAGGCGGCAAGCCGAAAAAGGACGAACTGCCGAGCACTTTGCAGCGGTCCAACGCCAAAGCCCAACGCACGTTCACCAAAGCGCACGACGCGGCCGCCAAGGAGTATGGCGACGGGGAGCGCGCTCATCGGGTGGCCTACTCCGCCCTCAAACACAGCTTCGAAAAAGTCGGCGACCATTGGGAACCCAAAGAAGAGAAGGGCCCGTCCGACGAGCGCGCCAAGAGCGGCGGACCGCGAGCATCCGGCCCGACCGCCGAAGGTGTGGACGCCAACGCGAGCAAGAAACACCTGCTCGATCTGGCCCGGCGACTCGATGTCCGCGGCCGGTCGACGATGAGCAAGGCGGAGTTGGTCGACGCGATCAAGAAGCACAACCGGCGGGTCCGCGGCCGCTGAGAGCGGCGTCGCACGGGCGCCCCGGTGTGACCGAGACGTCACCCCGTGGCCGCGTTTAGCCCCACGGCCTTCGGGCATCCCGACAGCCATGGTTGCGTCCACTACCCCTAGTCAACTGCGTCAGTGCTTCACCAATGTGGACTTCCCGGTGAGCAAACAGGATCTGCTCGACGCCGCCGGCCGCAATGGTTGCGACGACGACACGATACGCGCGTTGCGGGGCATTCCTCCCGAGACCTACAACAACGCCGCCCAGGTCGCCGCGTCGGTCAGCATCACCGATGATCGCGATGTCGAGGAGCGCGACAGGGCCGCGGCGCGTCGCTCCCACACCAAGCCGGGGCTGGCCGAAAACGCGAAAGACATCCCCGTGCAGAGCCCGATCGTCGACGAGCTGGGCGAGAACCGGGGCTCCTGAACCGCGCTAAGAGCGCAAAGACAATGTCGCGCTACAGAACTGGCCGACCCCCGGTCACCGCCACCCGCGCGCCGGAGATGTAACTGGCGTCATCGGAGGCCAACAGCACGTAGATGGGCGCGAGTTCGGCGGGCTGGCCGGCTCGCCCGAGCGGGACGTTGTCGCCGAACGACTCAACGCTGTCCGGGGGCATGGTCGACGGGATCAACGGTGTCCAGATCGGGCCGGGCGCCACGCTGTTCACTCGAATCCCTTTATCGCCCAGCAACTGAGCGAGGCTCGCCGAGAAGTTGGCGATCGCGGCCTTGGTGGCCGCGTACGGTGCCAGCGTCGGATTGGGCGTGTCGGAATTGACCGACGAGCTGCCGATGATCGACGCCCCGGCTCTCATGTGCGGCACGGCCGCCTTGACGAGATAAAAGTATGCGCCGACATTGAGCCGGAACGTGTAATCCCATTCCTCGTCGCTGATTTCGTCGAGGCTCTTGTGCATCATCTGATAGGCGGCATTGTTGACCAGGATGTCGATTCCGCCGAATTCTTGGACGGCCCGCTCGACGACGGCGCGGCAATGCGCCGCATCGGAAAGGTCGCCGGAAGCCAGTACGCATTTGCGTCCTGCGTCTTCCACGTAGCGTGCGACGTCGCGGGCGTCGTCGTCCTCATTGAGGTAGGAGATCAGCACGTCGGCGCCTTCGCGGGCGAAAGCGATAGCGACCGCGCGGCCGATGCCGCTATCACCCCCGGTGATGATCGCCCTTTTGCCGGTGAGCTTTCCCGAGCCCCGGTAAGTGCTTTCGCCGCAGTCGGGCACGGGGTTCATCCGGCCCTGTACACCCGGTGCGGTTTGTTGCTGAGGCGCAAAGCCCATCTGAATCCTCTATTCGTGGTCACGTGTCTCTGGACGGGCGGAGGGGACGTCGGGGTCGTCGTCGGCCGGCGGTTCGGGATCGCGCCATTCCTCGACGCGACTGGACCGGTTACCGCGCAGCGTGCCGTCCAATTCGTGCTTGAGTTCGTCGTCCTCGCGCGGACTGTGCTTAGAGCTTCCGCGTTCCATGGACGGCCCCTTTCGTCTCGTCGAAATTCTCCGCTCCGACTACCCGCCGCGGCGGGGGCTAACCGGCCGTCCGAGTCCGCTCCTGTTGCCGTGGCCGCGGTGATTCGACGTGAATAGCGATACGGATGTTAAGAACGATGCGAAAGGTGCTGCCCGGCAAAACAACACCGTTTCGCCAGCTAGCCGACCGAAAATTGCGAAATAAAAGGGGCCCAGATGTTTAAAGCTGGCAGCAAGGGGTTATTTGCGGCTTATTGCGTATTGCCCTTCCGGGGGGCGATTGTTCGACACGAAAGGAATGAGCAATGAAGGTCACCAAGACCGCCCTTAAGACAGCTGCTGCTGCCGGGGGGATAGCGGCGGCAAGCGTTTTCGCCGCGGTGCCGGCGTCTGCCGCGCCGCCCAACATTCAGGGCTTCGGCACCAGTGAGCAACTCGTGGACGGGCCGCTGATCACCAACTACACGGTGAGCAACCTGCAGCCGAGCAACGTCTCGATTCCGGGCTACACGCCCAAGGGGACGCTGTACCAGGCGGACATCACCGCCCGGTCGGATGGTGGGCTCGTTACACCGATGGTCAAGGACTTCAGCGCACGCGGGCCCAACGGTCAGACTTACAAGCTGATCGACAAGGCGGGGGCACCGAATGCCCTGAACCCGGCGCCGATTCCGCAGGGTAGCGAATCGACCGGCACCCTGTACTTCGACGTGACGGGCGCGCCGCCGAACGGCGTCGTCTACAACGACGGACTGCAAGACGTCTTGATGTGGACGTCCAACGTGCAGGGTGGCGCGGCGCCCGGCGTACCGCCGAACGCAAGCCCGGCACCGGGCCAACCGCCCGCCCCGGCGCCACACGCCTGATCCGGCTAGCAGTTATCTCCCCGCGTTGCGCATGCGACGCGGGGAGGTCACTTTTTGGGGCCGGGCATTGCATCGCGCGGGCATGAATCGGGTACCCCGTACCCATGAGTAACCCAGATCACAGGCCAGCCGAAGTACGTGCCCAAGCGAAGCTCCACGCCAGACGGACGCAGGTGAGCATGGACGAGCGGCGCCGCAAGCAGGACGGCGGCGTCGCCGGTTGGGTCGCCGAGCGCGCCGGCAGGTGGGACCTGAGGGGTCAGGACGAGACCACCCTGCAGCGGCAGAAGTATCTGTGGAATGTGCTGGTGGACTACTGGTTTCGCATGGAGATCGACGGCTGGGAGAACATCCCGCCGAAGCCGCCGGCGCTGTTGGTGGGGATTCACTCCGGCGCTCCCTTCGTGTGGGACGCCTGGACCGTCGGACTGCAATGGTGGCGGCGCTTCGGGCAGGACCGCCCACTGCACGGCACGGCCCACGACGCGTTGATGGCCATCCCGATCTTCGGACGCTACTTCCGGTCGATGGGTGTGCTTCCGGCCGCCCCGGACGCGATCGCCACCGCTCTGGCCGAAGGGCGCGACGTTGCACTGTGGCCCGGTGGGGAAGTGGACTCGCTGCGCCCGTGGACCGAGCGCGACGAGGCCAACCTGGCGGGCCGAAAAGGCTTCGTCAAGATGGCGATTCGCGCCGGCGTGCCTGTCGTGCCGATCGCCACGGTCGGCGGTGCCGACGCCATGCCCGTGCTGATCCGCGGCGACAAGCTGTCGAAGGCCTTGCGGCTGGACCGCCTGCTGCGCCTCAAGGTTTTCCCGCTGGCGATCTCGCTGCCGTGGGGGATCGCGCCGGCGGCACTTCCGCAGCTGCCGCTGCCGGCCAAGATCAGGACCCGGTTCATGCCGGCCGTGGAGCTCGACCACGATCCCGCACGCGCGGACGACGAGGCGTACGTCGACCGCAAGTACCGTGAGATCCAGGACTCCATCCAGGACGGCATGGACGCACTAGCGCGCAAGCGCGCCTTCCCGCTGTTCGGCTGACCGATCCGAACACCCTCGGGGACAGAGCTATTCGAGTCGGTGTTTCGCGTCAATGCGGAACGGGGTCCCCGCCGGGATCCGTCGTCAGCGTCGGCTCGCTGACGATCCACTCCGGATACGGCGGGGTCGCGGCCATGTAGCCGACGCCGCGGACGGTGTCCACCATCAAGTGATGCCGGGGCCCGAGCTTGGCGCGAAGCCGCCGGACGTGGACGTCCACCGAACGGACTCGGCCGTTGCTGTCATAGCCCCACGCCTCGTGCATCAGGCGGGTACGGGTAAACGGCCGACCGGCATGCTGCACAAGGAAACTCAACAGTTTGAACTCGGTCAGCGTCAGACCGAGGTCCCTGCCCTCCAGCGACCCGGTGAGGCTGGTCGGGTGCAGCAGCAGGGCGCCGAACCGCAAGCTGCCGTTGATTGCGCTGCGCCGCAGCGCAATCGCCCGCCGCATCCGCCCCAGCAGCTCGTCCGTGTCGGTTCCCAGCGGCATGACATCGTCGAAATGCCAGTCCGCGGCGTCCACCGCTACGCCGTCGGTCGGTGCCACGAGGGCCACCACCGCGGTGGCGGGGGCATCGGTCGTCAGGCGCCGACAGGCCGACTCCGCCGCCGCCGGGTTGCCCCGAGCGTCGACGATGGCGACGTCGCCGGCCTCGACCTGCCCCTGGCCGTTACCGGTAAGCGGCGCACGCCGCACGATTCTCGCGAAGGACGCCACTCGCGGCAGGGCGCGCTCGAAGTCGTCTGCGTCGGTTAGCAGTAGAACGTCCAACGACAGCTCCCGAAATGTGGGTCTGCATTTGCCCCCGGCCCGCAGGCATCTCCTGGGAGATGTCAGCCTGCGCAGCGGTGACTACCCACTCGCCGCGAAAATATGCAAACGAATGTCCGACGCTTGCACACCGCGTCGGCCCGGCTAAACCGGCGCGACCATCGTCACCCAGAAAAGTCGATGGGCCCGGTCCGTTTCCACAGACCGGACCCATCCTCCCAGCAAGCTACTGATTGGCCTTCTGGCGCTCCTCAGCGGCCTCGGCGCCGCCGCGGGCCGCTTCGGCCTCGGCTTCCTTCTTCGCCGCGTCGCGCTGTGCCTCCGCCTTGTCCTGCTGGGCCTGGCCCTCGCGGGTGAGGTCGTCTTGGCCCGTCACCGCACCAACGGCCTCCTTCGCCTTGCCCTTGACGTCCTCGACGACGCCCTTGACAGCTTCAGCAGGTCCCGAGTTGTTGTCCGCCATGGATCAGTTCCTCTCGTAGGCGTACCTGAGCGATTCGCGCTCACTACCGATCGCCAACGCGATCGATCCGGTCATACGGCGAGGTTGGCCCTTATTCTCAAGACCGTGAATTCCCACCGCGATGGTGCGGATTCCCCACGATGGCCGTCCCTCAAACATCGATAGCGGCAAGGTGGCGGAACGGGGGACCGCCGACGCGTCACCTGGGCCGATCGCCGCCAAAAGTCGTCCGCATCGCCAACTCTGCGCATAACGCACCCCACCGGCGCCGGCTTGTGCTGCGATGAGGCAGGATGTGAAATGCCGTTCCGGAGGAGTTAACCCCGGGATGGCACTCTCATGCGAGGAGCCTGATGACGGAGCCCAGGGAGCCCCAAGCCGCCGGCGCGGCGGCCCCGAAGCCGGAGCCCACCGCACCGGAGAATGGATCGGCTGCCGGGCAGCCGCGGACGCGGCCCAGATACTCCAGGGTGTTGCTCAAGCTTGGTGGCGAAATGTTCGGCGGCGGTCAGGTCGGGCTGGATCCCGACGTCGTCGCCCAGGTGGCCCGCCAGATCGCGGAGGTGGTCCGCGGCGGTGTGCAGGTCGCGGTGGTGATCGGCGGCGGCAACTTCTTCCGGGGCGCGCAGCTGCAGCAGCGCGGAATGGAGCGCACGCGCTCGGACTACATGGGCATGCTCGGCACCGTCATGAACAGCCTCGCCCTGCAGGACTTCCTGGAGAAAGAGGGCATCGTCACCCGGGTCCAGACCGCCATCACGATGGGCCAGGTGGCCGAGCCCTACCTGCCGTTGCGGGCCGTCCGCCACCTGGAGAAGGGCCGGGTGGTGATCTTCGGGGCCGGCATGGGCCTGCCGTACTTCTCCACGGACACCACCGCCGCGCAGCGGGCCCTGGAGATCGGCGCGGAAGTGGTCTTGATGGCCAAGGCGGTCGACGGGGTGTTCTCAGCGGACCCGCGGCAGAATCCGCACGCCGAGCTGATCGCGGCGATCAGCCATCGCGAGGTCATCGACCGGGGACTGCGAGTGGCCGATGCCACGGCGTTCAGCCTGTGCATGGACAATGGCATGCCGATCCTGGTGTTCAACTTGCTGACCAATGGCAATATCGCCCGCGCGGTCGCCGGTGAGAAAATCGGGACACTGGTCACCACCTGAGGGGAAGCGAACGATGATTGACGAGGCTCTCTTCGACGCCGAAGAGAAAATGGAGAAGGCCGTAGCGGTGGCCCGCGACGACTTGTCAACCATCCGGACCGGCCGCGCCAATCCCGGCATGTTCTCCCGGATCGTCATCGACTACTACGGCGCCACCACCCCCATCACGCAGTTGGCCAGCATCAACGTCCCCGAGGCGCGGCTCGTCGTGATCAAGCCGTACGAAACCAGTCAGCTCGGCGCGATCGAAACGGCGATCCGCAATTCCGATTTGGGCGTCAATCCGACCAACGACGGCACCCTGATCCGCGTGGCAGTGCCGCAACTCACCGAGGAGCGGCGTCGGGAGCTGGTCAAGCAGGCCAAGGGCAAAGGGGAAGACGCCAAGGTGTCGGTGCGCAACATCCGCCGCAAGGCGATGGAAGAGCTGCACCGCATCCGCAAGGACGGCGAGGCCGGCGAGGACGAGGTCGGGCGCGCGGAAAAAGACCTCGACAAGACCACGCACCAGTACATCACCCAGATCGAAGACCTGGTCAAGCACAAAGAGGGCGAGCTGCTGGAGGTCTAGCGGCCGCCCAGCAGCTGAGTTCACCCAGGTCCGTGGCAACCACCGGCGCAGCCAGCCCGCCCGACGAGCCGGGGCGTGAGGGCAAAAACACCATGCAACAGCCGGCAAAGAAGACCTCCCGCGCGGGACGCGACCTGCGCGCCGCCATCGCGGTCGGCTTAGGAATCGGCGGCGTGCTCATCGTGACGCTGGTCTTCGCGCCGCGCTTCTGGGTTGTCATCGTCGCGCTCGCCATCCCGGTCGCCAGTCATGAGGTGGTGCGGCGCCTGCGCGAGGCCGGATACGTCATCCCGCTCATCCCGCTGCTGATCGGCGGGCAGGCCACCGTCTGGCTGACCTGGCCGTACCATGCCGCCGGCGCCCTGGCCGGCTTCGGCGCCACCGTAGTGGTCTGCAACGTCTGGCGGCTGTTCATGCAGGACAACCGCAAGCGGCCCGAGCCGTTCGCCGGCTCGCCGTCGGCCAACTACCTCAGGGACGCCTCGGCGACGGTGTTCCTGGCCGCGTGGGTGCCGCTGTTCGCGTCCTTTGGCGTGCTGCTGGTCTACCCGCACGACGGGGCAGGGCGGGTGTTCTGCCTGATGATCACCGTCGTCGCCTCCGACACCGGCGGATATGCCGTCGGGGCGCTCTTCGGCAAGCACCCGATGGTCCCGGCGATCAGCCCCAAGAAGTCCTGGGAGGGATTGGCCGGGTCCCTGGTGTTCGGAATCACCGCGGCAATGCTGACGGCGACGTTCCTGGCCGGCAAACCGCCCTGGATCGGCGCGCTGCTCGGTGTCGTCCTCGTACTGACCAGCACGCTGGGCGATCTGGTCGAGTCCCAGATCAAGCGCGACCTGGGGATCAAGGACATGGGCCGCCTGCTGCCCGGCCACGGCGGCCTGATGGACCGGCTCGACGGCGTGCTCCCGTCGGCCGTCGCCGCGTGGATCGTGCTGACACTCGTGCCCTGAGAGGGCCGATACTGGACTGGTCATGGTCCAAGAACTGGTCTTCACCGAACCCCGCCCCAGCAGGCCGCCGCGGCACCTGGCCGACCTCGACGCGGAAGCCCGCGCGGCGGCCGTCGCCGAACTGGGGCTGCCGGCGTTCCGCGCCAAACAGCTCGCCCAGCAGTACTACGGTCGCCTGATCGCCGATCCTCGCGAGATGACCGATCTCCCGGCGGCCGTGCGGGACCGGATCGCCGAGGCGATGTTCCCGCATCTGCTCACCGCGGCCACCGAAGTCACTTGCGACGCCGGGCAGACCCGGAAGACGCTGTGGCGTGGCACCGATAGGACGACGTTCGAGTCGGTGCTGATGCGCTATCCGCAGCGAAACACCGTGTGCATCTCGTCACAGGCCGGCTGCGGCATGGCCTGCCCGTTCTGCGCGACCGGGCAGGGGGGCCTGACCCGCAACCTGTCGACCGCGGAGATTTTGGAACAAGTCCGTTCCGCCGCCGTGACCCTGCGTGAGGATTTCGGCGATCGGCTCTCCAACGTCGTGTTCATGGGGATGGGGGAGCCGCTGGCCAACTACGCCAGGGTGGTGGCGGCGGTGCGGCGCATCACCGAACCGCCGCCGCACGGCTTCGGCATTTCGGCCCGCTCGGTCACCGTCTCGACGGTCGGCCTGGCGCCGGCCATCCGCAAACTCGCCGACGAGCGGCTCGGGGTGACGCTGGCGCTGTCGCTGCACGCGCCCGACGACGAACTGCGCGATACCCTCGTGCCGGTCAACAACCGCTGGAAGATCACCGAGGCGCTTGACGCCGCCCGCTACTACGCCGACGTGACCGGACGCCGGGTATCGGTGGAGTATGCGTTGATCCGCGACGTCAACGACCAGGCGTGGCGGGCGGGTCTGCTGGGCAAGCGCCTGCATCGTGCGCTCGGCCCGCTGGTGCACGTGAACCTCATCCCGCTCAACCCGACGCCGGGCAGTGAATGGGATGCCAGCCCGAAGGCGGTGGAGCGGGAGTTCGTCCGCCGGGTCCGGGCGCAGGGGGTTTCCTGCACGGTCCGGGACACCCGCGGCCGGGAGATCAGCGCCGCCTGCGGACAGCTGGCCTTCGAAAAGACCTAGCGGGCGGGTAGCTGGAGCGAAGGTGAATCGGCCGGGGCTTGTGGACAGCTGGCCGCCGAAAGACGTAGCGGGCGGTTGACGACTACCTGATCCAGCCGCGCCGGCGGCCCCACAGGTCGCGCACCAGCGCGACCAGCGCCAGCGCCGCGAACCCGATCAGGAACCAGTTCTCGATGTGGCCGACGTGGTTGCCGCGCAGCATCGCCAGCAGGAACACGATGACGACCAGGCCGGTGATGTGCCAGGTGCGGTGATTGATCCTGCTCCAACCCCACGCCGCGGACGGCACCTCAACGGTGTCGACGCCGCTGAAGTGTTCCACCTCGGTACTGGCCACGGTGAATCCCTTTCGTCGGTCCTGCAGCGATTCTGGCATACCCGCGGCGAGGTCCCGCAGCCCTCGCATCGTCAGCGGGCGGGGCACAATGAGTGAGTGACAAACGCGACACCGGGGGGCCGCCTGCGGGTGCTGGTGCTGGGCAGTACCGGCTCGATCGGCACCCAGGCCCTGGAAGTGATCGCGGCCCACCCGGACCGCTTCGAGGTGGTCGGCCTGGCCGCGGGCGGCGCGAACGTCGACACCCTGCTGCGGCAGCGCGCCGAGACCGGGGTCACCAACATCGCCGTCGCCGACGAACGCGCGGCGCAGGCCGCCGACGTCCCGTACCGCGGGTCCGACGCCGTGATCCGCCTGATCGAGGACACCGAAGCCGACGTCGTCCTGAACGCGCTGGTGGGTGCGCTGGGTCTGCGCCCGACCCTGGCCGCCCTGGAATCGGGCGCCCGGCTGGCGCTGGCCAACAAGGAATCCCTGGTCGCCGGCGGTCCGCTGGTCTTGCGAGCGGCGCGGCCGGGTCAGATCGTGCCCGTCGACTCGGAACACTCCGCGCTGGCCCAGTGCCTGCGCGGGGGGTCCGCCGAGGAAGTCGCCAAGCTGGTGCTGACCGCCTCCGGCGGGCCGTTTCGCGGCTGGACCGCCGCCCAGCTCGAGGGTGTCACCCCGGAGCAGGCCGGCGCCCACCCGACCTGGTCGATGGGCCCGATGAACACGCTGAACTCGGCGTCGCTGGTCAACAAGGGGCTCGAACTCATCGAGACGCACCTGCTGTTCGGCATCCCGTACGACCGCATCGACGTCGTCGTGCACCCGCAGTCGATTGTTCATTCGATGGTCACGTTCGTTGACGGCTCGACCATCGCGCAAGCGAGCCCCCCGGACATGAAGCTGCCCATCTCCCTGGCACTGGGCTGGCCGGACAGGGTTCCCGGCGTGGCCGCGCCCTGCGACTTCAGCACCGCCTCTAGCTGGGAATTCGAACCGCTGGACAGCGAGGTCTTCCCCGCCGTGGAACTGGCCCGGTACGCCGGCCAGACCGGCGGCTGCATGACCGCCGTCTACAACGCGGCCAACGAAGAAGCGGCGGAGGCGTTCCTCGCGGGCCGGGTGGGATTCCCCGTCATCGTCAAAACCATCGCCGACGTGCTGCACGCCGCAGACCAGTGGGCGGTTTCACCCGCTAACGTGGATGAGGTACTAGACGCGCAGCGCTGGGCGCGGGAGCGAGCCCGACGCGCCGTCGCACACGCACGACCCACCGAGGCCTCCGTCAACGCCTCCGGAATGGTGTGAGAAAGGTCCCGCAGCGGAGATGATGTTCGTTATCGGCATTGTGCTGTTCGCCCTTGCCATCCTGATCTCGGTGGCCTTGCACGAGTGCGGCCACATGTGGGTCGCCCGCGCCACCGGCATGAAGGTCCGCCGCTATTTCGTCGGGTTCGGGCCCACGCTGTGGTCGACGCGGCGCCGTGAGACCGAGTACGGCCTCAAGGCCGTGCCGCTGGGCGGTTTCTGCGATATCGCCGGGATGACCTCGGTCGAGGAACTGGCGCCCGACGAGACCGACCGCGCGATGTACAAGCAGGCCGCGTGGAAGCGGGTCGCGGTGCTGTTCGCCGGGCCGGCCATGAATTTCGTCATCTGCGTGGTGCTGATCTACGGCATCGCACTGGTGTGGGGGTTGCCGAACCTGCACCCGCCGACCAGGGCGGTGATCGGCGAAACCGCCTGTGTCGCACCGGAAGTGGCGCCCGGAAAGATCGCGGAGTGCACCGGTCCGGGCCCGGCCGCGGCCGCCGGGATCCGCGCCGGCGATGTTGTGGTCAAGGTCGGCGACACCCCGGTGTCCACGTTCGAGGACATGGCCGCCGCGGTCCGCAAGATGCACGGCACCGTTCCGGTCGTCGTCGAGCGTGGCGGCACCACGATCACCACCTACGTCGACGTCACGCCCACCCAGCGCTACCTGAGCAATGCGGCCAACGGGCAGGGCGCTCAGGCGGCACCCTCGACGGTCGGCGCCATCGGCGTCGCCGCCGTCAAGCTCGCGCCCACGCACTACGGAGTGCTTTCCGCGGTGCCGGCCACGTTCGCGTTCACCGGCGACCTGACCCGCGAGGTGGGCAAGGCGCTGGTCACCATCCCGACCAAGGTGGGCGCGCTGGTGCACGCCATCGGCGGTGGACAGCGTGACCCCCAGACCCCGATGAGCGTGGTCGGCGCCAGCATCATCGGCGGCGACACCGTCGACCACGGGCTCTGGGTCGCGTTCTGGTTCTTCCTGGCCCAGCTGAACCTCATTCTCGGTGCCATCAACCTGGTGCCGCTGCTGCCCTTCGACGGCGGCCACATCGCCATCGCGGTGTTCGAAAAGATCCGCAACCTCGTCCGGTCGGCCCGCGGCAAGGTCGCGGCCGCACCGGTGAACTACCTCAAGCTGATGCCCGCCACCTACGTGGTGTTGGTGTTCGTGGTCGGGTACATGCTGCTGACCGTGACCGCCGATCTGGTCAATCCGATCAGGCTCTTCCAATAAGCAAGAAGGAATCAGAACAGTGACCCGCGCCGGCGACGATGCAGAGCGAAGCGATGAGGAGGAGTGGCGCAAATGACCGTTCGCCTGGGCATGCCGGACACTCCGGCGCCCACGCTGGCCCCCCGGCGCAAGACGCGCCAACTGATGGTCCGCGACGTCGGGGTGGGTAGCGAATATCCGATTTCGGTGCAGTCGATGTGCACCACCAAGACCCACGACGTCAACACGACGCTGCAGCAGATCGCGGAACTGACCGCAGCCGGCTGCGACATCGTGCGGGTGGCCTGCCCGCGTCAGGAGGATGCCGACGCGCTGGCCGAGATCGCCCGACACAGCCAGATCCCGGTGATCGCCGACATCCACTTCCAGCCGAAGTACATCTTCGCCGCCATCGACGCCGGTTGCGCCGCCGTGCGGGTGAACCCCGGCAACATCAAGGAATTCGACGGCCGGGTTGGCGAGGTTGCCAAGGCGGCCGCCGCGGCGGGCATCCCCATCCGCATCGGCGTCAACGCCGGTTCGCTGGACAAGCGCTTCATGGAGAAGTACGGCAAGGCCACCCCCGAGGCGCTGGTCGAATCCGCGCTCTGGGAGGCCTCGCTGTTCGAGGAGCACGGCTTCGGCGACATCAAGATCAGCGTCAAGCACAACGATCCGGTCGTGATGGTTGCCGCCTACGAGCAGCTGGCCGCCCAATGCGACTACCCGCTGCACCTGGGTGTCACCGAGGCCGGTCCGGCCTTCCAGGGCACCATCAAGTCCGCGGTCGCCTTCGGCGCGCTGCTGTCCCGGGGAATCGGCGACACCATCCGGGTGTCGCTGTCCGCGCCGCCGGTCGAAGAGGTCAAGGTCGGCATCCAGATCCTCGAGTCGCTGAACCTGCGGCCGCGCGGGCTCGAGATCGTGTCCTGCCCGTCGTGCGGTCGCGCGCAGGTCGACGTCTACAAACTGGCCAACGAGGTCACCGCCGGGCTGGACGGCCTGGACGTCCCGCTGCGGGTGGCCGTGATGGGCTGCGTGGTGAACGGTCCGGGTGAGGCCCGGGAAGCCGACCTTGGCGTCGCCTCGGGAAATGGCAAGGGGCAGATCTTCGTTCGCGGCGAAGTGATCAAGACCGTGCCGGAAGCCCAGATCGTCGAGACGCTCATCGAGGAGGCCATGCGACTCGCCTCGGAGATGGGGACCGATCACGGTCCTGACACAACATCAAGCGGTTCGCCGATCGTGACCGTAAGCTGATGGGGGCCTGTTCCCGGTTGCTGGTCCGTTAGTTCGCATCACAGAGAGTTCGCCAGATGTCGGCTCCGCCCCTCTTCCGCCTGGTCGGTGAGCGACGGGTGTCCGTGGTGCGCGACGCCGCCGCTGTCTGGAGGGTGTTCGACGAGGATCCCGTCGGGTCGTGCATGGTCGCGGCCCGGGTGGCGGACCACGGCATCGATCCCAACTCGATCGGCGGGGAGTTGTGGACCCTGCGCGGCGCGGAGGAGTCGCTGTGCTTCGCCGGCGCCAACTTGATCCCGCTGCGCGGCGCGCCGGAGGACATGGACGCCTTCGCCGACGAGGCGATGAGCGGGACGCGCCGTTGTTCGTCGCTGGTCGGGCGGTCCGACCTGGTGATGCGGATGTGGGAGCGGCTCGAGTCGGCGTGGGGCCCGGCCCGTGACGTGCGTGACCACCAGCCTCTGCTGGCGCTGTCCAGGCACCCCAATTGCGACATCGACCCCGGCGTGCGCCAGGTTCGACCGGACGAGTTGGACGCCTATCTGGTGGCCGCCGTGGACATGTTCATCGGCGAGGTGGGCGTCGACCCGCGGGTCGGCGACGGCGGCCGGGGTTACCGGCGGCGGGTGGCCAGCCTCATCGCCGCCGGCCGCGCCTGGGCCCGCTTCGAACACGGCCAGGTCGTCTTCAAGGCCGAAGTGGGCTCGCAGTCGCCGGGTGTCGGCCAGATCCAAGGGGTATGGGTGCACCCGGAGTGGCGTGGCCTGGGCCTGGGCACCGCAGGCACAGCGACCGTGGCCGCCGTCGTCGTCGGGAGCGGGCGCACCGCCAGCCTGTACGTGAACAGCTTCAACACGGTGGCGCGCGCCGCATACGCCCGAGTCGGCTTCGACGAGGTGGGCACCTTCGCAACGGTGCTGCTGGACTGAGAAGCTCGCCGCCGAACGCCCGACATCACGATCTGATCTCGGTGTGTCGACGCCGGTGCGGCAGCCGGGGTTCATAACATCTGTACCAATGGTCACAAGAACCCCACTGGTAATCGTGGCGGCCGGATTGCTCCTTGCGGCCGTCGCGATGTCCGGATGCACCCCGCGCCCCGACGGCCCCGGTCCGGCGGCCGAAAAGTTCTTCGGCGCCCTGGCAGTCGGCGACACCGCCACGGCCGCCCAACTCAGCGACAACCCCAACGAGGCCCGCGAAGCGCTGAACGCGGCCTGGGCGGGGTTGCAGGCGACGCACCTCGACACGCAGATCCTCAACGCCAAGTACGCCGAGGACACCGGCACGGTCGCTTATCGCTTCACCTGGCGCCTGCCCAAGAACCGGACCTGGACCTATGACGGCCAGCTGAAAATGGCGCGCGACGAGGGGCACTGGGAGGTCCGGTGGACCCCCACCGACCTGCATCCCAAGCTGGGCGAGCATCAGACGTTCGCGTTGCGGGCCGATGCGCCGCGGCGCGCCTCGGTGAACGAACTCGGCGGCACCGACGTGCTGGTGCCGGGCTACCTGTACCACTACACGCTGGACGCCACCCAGGCCGGATCCGGATCCGCCCTGAGCGGGACGGCGCACGCGATCGTGGACGTCCTGCGCCCCTTCAACGACACGCTGAACGACCCGCAGTTGCTCGCCGAGCAGGCGAGCTCGGCGACGCAGCCGGTGGACCTGGTGACGCTACATCCCGACGACAACGACAAGATCTACCCGGCGATCGGCCGGCTGCCCGGCGTCGTCGTCACGCCGCAGCCCGAGATCCTGCCGACCGATCCGCATTTCGCGTCGGCTGCCATGACCGAGGTGAAGAAGGCGGTCGTCGACCAACTCGACGGCGAGGCGGGCTGGCGGGTGGTCAGCGTCAACCAGAACGGTGTCGAAGTCGAAGTGCTGCACGAGGTTCCGGGGTCGCCGGCGCCCTCGATCTCGATCACGCTCGACCGGGTGGTGCAAAACGCCGCCCAGCGTGCGGTGGACACCCGCGGCGGCAAAGCGATGATCGTCGTGATCAAGCCGTCGACCGGGGAGATCCTGGCGATCGCGCAGAACGGGGGCGCCGACGCGGACGGCCTGCTCGCCACCACCGGCCTGTTCCCGCCGGGGTCGACGTTCAAGATGGTGACCGCCGGCGCGGCCGTCGACCGCGACATGGCCACCCCCAACACCATGCTGGGCTGCCCGGGCCATCTCGACATCGGGCACCGCACCATCCCCAACTACGGTGGCTTCGACCTCGGCGTGGTGCCGATGTCGCGGGCGTTCGCCAGTTCCTGCAACACCACTTTCGCCGAGCTCAGCAGCAAGATGCCGCCGCGCGGCCTGACGCAGGCGGCCAGCCAGTACGGGATCGGGCTGGACTATGAGGTCGACGGCATCACCACGGTGACCGGATCGGTGCCGCCGACCGTGGACCTCGCCGAGCGCACCGAAGACGGCTTCGGCCAGGGCAAGGTGCTGGCCAGCCCGTTCGGCATGGCGCTGGTGGCGGCGACCGTTGCCGCGGGCAAGACCCCGACGCCGCAGCTGATCGCGGGCCGGCCGACGGCGGTTCAGGGCGACACCACGCCGATCAGCCCGAAGATGGTGGACGCGCTGCGGCCCATGATGCGGCTGGTGGTGACCAACGGGACCGCCAAGGAGATCGCGGGCTGCGGCGCGGTCTACGGGAAGACGGGTGAGGCCGAGTTCCCGGGAGGATCGCATTCCTGGTTCGCCGGATACCGCGGCGATCTGGCGTTCGCCGCACTGATCGTCGGTGGCGGCAGCTCGGAATACGCGGTCCGGATGACCAAGGTGATGTTCGAATCCCTGCCGCCGGACTTCCTGGCCTGACGCCGGCGGCCCGCCCCAGCGGTAAGTTGCGAGGGTAGGCCGAGGGTTCGAGCGTCAGGAAAGCCATGACTGAGACCGGTGGAGAGATGGTGGCGTTACGGGTCTCGGACGCCGACCGAAACGGCACGATGCGGCGACTGCACAACGCCGTCGCGCTCGGGCTGATCGATATCGACGAGTTCGAGCAGCGTTCGTCGCAGGTGTCCTATGCGCGCACCCGGGGAGAGCTCGACGGGCTGGTCGGTGACCTGCCCGGTCCGGGCGCGATCGTCACCTCCGCGGCCGACCGGGTCGAGCTGCGCGGCTGGGCCGGCTCGCTCAAGCGCCAGGGGGAATGGACGGTGCCCACCCGGCTGGCGTTGGTCCGCCGGCTGGGCTCCATCGAGCTCGACCTCACCAAGGCCCGATTCGCGGGCCCGGTGGTGGTCATCGAACTCGACATGCGATTCGGCTCGGTGGAGATCCGGTTGCCGGACGGCGCCAGCGCGTCGATCGACGACGTGGAGGTCTACGTGGGCAGCGCCAGCGACCGCCGCAAGGACGCACCCGGCGAAGGGCGCCCGCACGTCGTGTTGACGGGACGGGTGGTGTGCGGTTCGGTGATCATCCGCGGGCCGCGGCGCTCGTTGATCCGTCGCGGCCGCTTCGGCTGACCGCCCGCGTCGCGTGTGCAGCGACGGCGGCCAAATTCGGCGTGTCGTCGCCGCACCGTCACACTCAACGCCGTCGATTCACACGCGAGGCTGAGCCGCCGCCGGGCGGCGTGATTAAGCTGGTCGGCATGCCCTCTCGCACTGCGCTTTCCCCCGGAGAGTTGTCCCCGACTCTGCCGGTGCCCGGCCGCATCCCCCGTCCGGAGTATGCCTGGCAGCCCACCGTGCGCGAGGGCAGCGAGCCGTGGGTGCAGACCCCGGAGGTGATCGAGAAGATGCGGGTCGCCGGCCGGATCGCGGCCGGCGCGCTGCAGGAGGCGGGCAAGGCGGTGGCGCCCGGGGTGACCACCGACGAACTGGACCGGATCGCCCACGAGTACATGATCGACCACGGTGCCTACCCGTCGACCCTGGGCTACAAGGGCTTCCCGAAGTCCTGCTGCACGTCGCTCAACGAGGTCATCTGCCACGGGATCCCCGACTCGACGGTGGTCGAAGACGGCGACATCGTCAACATCGACGTCACGGCCTACATCGACGGGGTGCACGGCGACACCAACGCGACTTTCCTGGCCGGCGACGTCTCGGAGGAGCACCGGCTGCTCGTGGAGCGCACCCACGAGGCGACGATGCGCGCGATCAACGCTGTCAAGCCCGGGCGGGCGCTGTCGGTCGTCGGCCGCGTGATCGAGGCGTACGCGAATCGGTTCGGGTACAACGTGGTTCGTGACTTCACCGGCCACGGCATCGGCACCACCTTTCACAACGGCCTGGTCGTGCTGCACTACGACCAGCCGTCAGTCACGACGACCATGCAGCCGGGCATGACGTTCACCATCGAACCGATGATCAACCTCGGCGGCCTGGACTACGAGATCTGGGATGACGGCTGGACGGTGGTCACCAAGGACCGCAAGTGGACCGCGCAGTTCGAGCACACCTTGCTGGTGACCGACACCGGCGTCGAGATCCTCACCTCGATATAACAAGCCGTGAATCGTTGAGCGGGGCGCTGCTGGTCGCCGGCACCAGCTCCGACGCCGGAAAATCCGTGGTGGTCGCGGGCCTGTGCCGGTTGCTGGCGCGCCGCGGCGTCCGGGTGGCGCCGTTCAAGGCGCAGAACATGTCCAACAACTCCGTGGTCACCGTCGACGGCGGCGAGATCGGCCGGGCCCAGGCGCTCCAGGCGCGCGCGGCGGGGTTGGAGCCCAGCGTGCGGCTCAACCCGATCCTGCTCAAACCGGGCAGTGACCGGACGTCGCAGCTGGTGATTCGCGGCCGGGTCGCCGATTCGGTCACGGCCGCGAGCTACGTGCGGCATCGCGACCGCCTGGCCGGGATCGTCGCAAACGAATTATCTTGCCTGCGCGACGAATTCGACGCCGTCATCTGCGAGGGGGCGGGCTCACCGGCCGAAATAAACCTGCGTGCAACGGATTTGGCGAACATGGGCCTGGCCAGGGCGGCGAACCTGCCGGTGATCCTGGTCGGAGACATCGACCGGGGCGGGCTGCTCGCCCACCTGTTCGGAACGGTCGCGGTGCTCGAGCCCGACGACCAAGCACTGATCGCCGGCTTCGTCGTCAACAAGTTCCGCGGTGACCCCGCGCTGCTGGAACCCGGATTGCGCCAATTGCACGCGATGACCGGCCGTCCGACCTACGGGGTGCTGCCGTACGCCGACGAACTCTGGCTGGACGCCGAGGATTCGCTGTCGCTGGTCGCCCGCCGCGTCGTCGGCACCCCGGAACCGCCGCGCGGGCGCGAGTGGCTGCGAGTGGCCGCCATCCGGCTGCCCCGGATCTCCAACTCCACCGACGTGGAGGCGCTGGCGTGCGAACCGGGCGTCATCGTGCGCTGGACCACCGACCCCGCCGACCTGGCCGACACAGACCTGATCGTGATCCCGGGCAGCAAATCCACCGTCGCCGACCTGACCTGGCTGCGCGATCACGGCCTGGCCGAGGCGATCACCGCGCACGCCGCGACCGGCAAACCGGTGCTCGGTATCTGCGGTGGCTTTCAGATGCTGTGCCGGCGCGTCGATGACCCGGTGGAATCA
Organism: Mycobacterium sp. E2733; assembly: GCF_001667585.1. Classification (GTDB taxonomy): domain Bacteria; phylum Actinomycetota; class Actinomycetes; order Mycobacteriales; family Mycobacteriaceae; genus Mycobacterium. The sequence goes on along the minus strand of NZ_LZJZ01000032.1, from coordinate 41,056 downwards.
AGGCTCGGCGAGGTCGCCGGGCTGGGGCTGTTGGACGCCGACATCGCCTTCGGCGAGACCAAGATCCTGCGCCGGTGGCCACCGCCGCTCGCCGGATACGAGATCCGTCACGGCCGGGTGTCGCGATGCGCCGAGGACACCTGGTTCGGTGCGGAGGGCGGGCGCGACTGCCAACCGCACGGCCTCGTGCGGGGCGCGGTCTTCGGCACCCACTGGCACGGCTTGCTCGACAACGACGACTTTCGTCGCGCGTGGCTCACCACCGTCGCGGCCGCGGCCGGCCGCGACGGGTTCGTCGTCGCCGACACGAACGTCGCCGCGCGGCGCGAAGCCCAACTCGACGCGATCGCCGATCTGCTGGCCGCCCATCTGGACACCGACGCAGTCCTCGGCCTGCTCGACGGTCCGCCGCCCCGCCGACCGCGCCTCGCAACTCGGTTGGGGCCGTAGGGCATTCGTCGAGCCGCGGCTGCACGACCAGCGAATTGACGATGACGCAAAACGCGCCGAGCGTGCCCGCAGCGATAGCCGCTGAACGCAGGGATGTGAAGAAAGCGTCGCGCGTGCGGGCAGGTCGGCTGTAGCGTGCGTAGATGCCCTCAATGATGACCACGCTCGACGGGTTCCCCGTCCCGGTAGCCGTGGCTGGTCCGGAACAGGGTGTCGTGGTCGTCATCCTGGGTGACGAGGAGCGCGTCCCCGCCGCGTACGACGCGGTTTGCGAGCGTCTGCACACCGCGTCGCTTCGGACGGTCGTCATCGGACTCGACCCGCGCCTGACCCCGAAGTCGGTGGTCGGCATCCTCGACGCACTGGGAATCGGTTGGGCTGTGGTGGTGGGCGACCGCGCCGGCGGCGAACTGGCCTGGGAACTCGCGGCGACGAAGCTGGGCCGGTTCGTCGGCCTGGTGGTGATCGACCGCGGCCATCCGCGGGCGGCCGATCGCGACGGTGCGGTTCGTGACGGGCACTGCCCGCCGGTGGAGATCGGCACCACGGTTCTGGTCAGCTCCCCGGCCGCGCGGGCGGTGGCCCGCGCCAGCCAGCAGTATGTCTACGCTGACTACCGCGTGGTGCATTTGGGCCGGCGCACGGTGCAGGAGTCGACGGCACAATTGGCCGCCGAGATCGTGTTGCGCACCAGTACCTGGTAGTCCAATCGGCGCGCCGAACAGCAACTCGCACAAGCGGTTTCCCGCCCGCTCCGCGGGTCGTGGACGCGCTGATCGCTTCAGGGCGGTACCGTGGCGGTCGACGAAAGGATGCGCGGTTGTGAACTGGCGCCCGGTGGTGGGCCTGACCTCGTACCTGGAGCAGGTGCGGGCCGGGATCTGGGACGTCCCCGCCGGTTATCTGCCGGCCGACTACTTCCAGGGTGTCGTGATGGCCGGCGGGGCCGCGGTGCTGCTACCGCCGCAGCCGGCGGAACCGGAGACCGTGGGCCCGGTCCTCGACAGCCTGCACGCGTGGGTCATCACCGGCGGCTACGACGTCGACCCCGCCGCGTACGGCCAGCCGCCGCATCCGACAACCGATCCGCCGCGCGCCGCCCGCGACGCCTGGGAATTCGCGTTGTTGCGCGGCGCGCTGGATCGCGGTCTGCCGGTGCTGGGCATCTGTCGCGGCGCCCAGGTGCTCAACGTGGCGCTCGGCGGCACCCTGCACCAGCACCTGCCCGAGGTTCTCGGGCACGACGGACATCGGGCCGGCAACGCGGTGTTCACCAGGTTGCCGGTGCGCACCGCCGCGGGCAGCCGGCTGGCCGCGCTGCTGGGGGAGTGCACGGATGCGCCGTGCCACCACCATCAGGCGATCGACGAAGTCGGTGCGGGCCTGGTGGTCACCGCGTGGGACGCCGATGGTGTAGTCGAGGCGCTGGAGTTGCCGGGGGACCGGTTTGTGCTTGCCGTGCAATGGCATCCGGAACAGTCCCTGGACGACCTGCGCCTCTTCACCGCGATCGTCGACGCCGCGCGGTCGTATGCCGGGCGCGCGGGTTGACCCCCCTACGCGACCGTCCCGCGGTAGACGGCCATCGGCGCAGCGGCCGTCGCCCAGACCCGTGGTACCGACAACGTCCCGACCGACGTTGCGCGCCCGAGCCGCGCGGTGATCGCCGGGCCGCGAACACCACGCTGGTTGGACAGCAGGCAGCGCAACGCCGCCGCCTTGTTGAGCGCATTCAGGTAGCCGATCGCTACGCCCGACGGCGCCGTGAGTGAGCTCAGTTTCGACAGGGGGCAGGTCGCCGACGCGAGGGAGACGTCGAACGTGGCCAGCGGTGAGCGGGACAGCGCCCGGAGCGCGCCCGGCGCGGCCGAGATCAGCTGCCGCCCTGCCGATACCACCTCGGGCGCCGATCTCAGTGCCCACGTGCCTTGGTTGCCGCTGCCGGGCGGCAACGTGAACGGCGCGATGGCCGAGGCATCCGCCGAGGCCCCCGCGTAGGCGTACATGGCCGCGGTGTCCGTTGCCCACATCCGTTCGTAGTCGGCCTCGGTGTCGGCGATCGCCGGGCTCGCCAGACCCAGGGAGTTCGCCATGGCCAGCGATCTGCGTTGCGCAAGGTTGGCATCGATGGTCGGCGGCGGCACCGTTGCCGCCAACGCCCTTTCATGGGCGCTCGCCGCCGCGGCGGCCTGGGTGGCCGCCTGCTCGGCCCGAATCGCGGTGGCGTTGAGCCATTCGATGTAGGGCGCCGCGCCTTCGGGCGCGGCCGTGGGGTCCGCCCAGCTGGCCAGCAGCTTCGAAGTCACCGCCCGGTAGTCGGCGACCGCGGTGTGCAGCCGAGTGGCCAGGCGGGCCCAGGCCGACGCCGCTTCGGCCATCGACCCCGAGCCGGGGCCGGCATGCAGTAGTCCGGAAATCATTTCGGGAGGGAGCGTCGTGAAATTCATTGCTATCTCTGCCTAACGACGGCGGTTGGGCCGTGGTTCGAACGGGACTTTTCTGTTGGGACGTAGGCCAGGGGGTTACAGGCCTACCTGCCTTTGCGGCAGTGCAACGACGGCGGTTGGCGCCGACGACGGAGCCCTCAGCAACGGGCGACGCAGAGTTGGGTCAACAGATCCCGGGCGGATGGAACCGCCCCGAGCGCACGGCACGGCGCGCGGGGCGGCCGAAATACCGCGGCCGCAAACGAAGTAGGTAACGGCGACCCGATCGACGGCGGCAACGAGCGGGTCTTTGTCGGCGGACGATCCCGCGTCATCCACGCCGTGTGGGTGCTCTTGTGATGCGTCGGCGAGGAGCCAGCGGAGAAGCCCGGCGCGGCAGCGTTACGGTGCTGCGCCTGCACCTGCGCGGCATTCACGCCGGCGACGCCGGAGACCGCACTCCCGCGCGAGGCCCAACCCGCGGTGACCGCGCAGAACACCCCGAGCATCGCGACCATCGCGATGGCCGACCGCAGTCGTCGAGTTCTCCGGGTGTCGCCAGCTGTCACAATGGCCCGAACCTACAACACCAGGCTTGGGCGACAAGCCCAGCGAGCTGTGAAAACGATCAAAGTCCGGTGTGGGTTTGGCCGCCTGCCCGCCGTGCGGTATCGGGGCTGTGGAACACGCTGCCCGCCGGGTCCGGCGTCGCCACCGGCTGCCAGGCCGGCGGCACCGACAACGCGCCGATCGCGATCGCGCGTCCGAAACCCGCGAGCGCCGCGGCGCGGTTACCCCTGACCGCCTTCGCCGCCGCGCCACCGATGGCCACGGCAAGGGGGACGCTGGCCGCTTTGGCGAACCCGGTGCGCAGGGAACTCAGCCTGGACAGCGGCGATGACATCGACAGCACCGCGGTGCGGAATCGCCAGTAAGATGCCGAGGATAGTCCGTTCAGCGCAGCGGGCAGCATCGAAATCAGTTCCCCGCCAGCCGATATCACCTCGTTGCCGTCGCCGGCGGCGGGCGGGGACGTGAAGGGCGGCACAGTCGAGGCGGCCGCAGCGGCAGCGGCATAGGCGTACATGGCGGCGGCGTTCTGCGCCCACAGCTGGTCGTAGTGGCCCTCCGCGGACGCGATCGCCGTGGTGTTTTGGCGCAGGTGATTCGTCGCTGCCAGCGATCTTCGCAATCCCCGGTTGGCGACGATGGTCTGCGGGGGTGCGGTCGCGGCCAACGCCCACTCGTACGCGTCGGCCGCCGCGCCGGCCCGGGCGGCGGTTTGCTCCGCTGACGCGGCGGTGGCATGCAGCCACGCTATGTACGGCGCCGTCCTGTCGCCCATTTGCACCGCGGCGGGGCCGCGCAGGCCGTCCAGCAGCCCCGCGGAAACGAGGTACTTCGTCGCGGCCGCGCGGAGGTGGTCGGCCAGCCGCTGCCACGTTGTCGCCGCGCTCAGCAATGATGCGGCGCCGGGGCCGGAATACATTCGCGCGGTGCTGATCTCCGGGGGTAGCGCGCCGAAGTCCACCGCTATCTGCCCCCGCTCGGGACGGGGTTGTTCGCCGCGGATCCCGCGGGCGTGACCGAGTTGGCTGCAAACATGACTTTCCTAGGGATAGGTAGCGACCGCGCCTGCCGACAGGCTCAAGCGCTGCGGCGGACGCCGACGCGGTTGGCTGTTCACCGGCGCGCGGCGCCGGGCCAGAGATGTCTATGAAGGGGTCGGGACGCCGATCAGCGACGGGACACGCAAAGCTTGGTCAAGAGATCTTGACCTGCAAGGACAGTCGAAGGCGCGCGTGACGGGCATGCGTCGACGGGCCGCTGGGCTCCGGTCGCCGACGCGACTGACGACATCGTCCACGACCAGCGCGGCACGGACAGCGAAAAGGTCGTCGGCCGATCGCGCTTCAATCCCGCGCTCTTGAATGCCTTGTCGTCGTTCAGGGTGGAGCCGAAGTCCGGACGGCTGTGCGGTGCCGAGCCGTCCCGCAATTGCAGTAGCCCGGTGTCGGTGCTCGCCACCGACACCGCCACGTGCTGCGGTGGGCCGGCCACCGCTCCAACCTGCAACGCCCAAAACCCGAAGGCAGCGGCGAAAAGGGACAGGGCAGCAACTACCGCCATGGCCGCCTGGCGTCGTGGCCTTGGGGGTCTGCCTGCACCACGAAAACTCACAGTGCTGCCACCGTAGCAGCGCGGGTGAGTGGCGGCGCGGCGAGGTCCCTTTGAAAAGGCTTAAAGGTAGCCCCATTTGGGCTGTGAGGGTTTCGGCGGAAGTAGCCGCGGTCTCGACTAACCAACCGCGGCAGGGGATTTGAAGGCGATCAGCGGGATGGCCATTTCGGCGGGCGTCGCGGCGCCGTGAAAGCCTATGAGGCGAGCCGTTTCCGGCGGCTCGTGCCCGGTTGCCAGTACGGCGGTATCGCCGGTGCAGACGGCGACGACATCGCCGATTCGCGCCAGGTGCGCCGGACTGACCGGTCCGAACATGCCGGTCGCCACCGCCTGCTCGCGGCTGTAGACGTGCGCCCTGCCGTCGAGTGCCTCGCTCCAGGCCGCCTGCACCTCCGGGGCGGCGCCCGGCTCGGTGTGCAGGTAGCGCACCCGCGGCTCGCCGGCGACCACGCGCACTCCCGCGGCCAGCCTCGGGTCGGTGTCGACGTCTATCCGCGCGTTCGGTGGAACGTTGAAACCGCCGTGGTCGGCGGTCACCAGCAGCGCCGCGTTCGGCGGCAGCGCTTCGACCAGCCGGCTGAGCAGCGTGTCCACCCGGGCCGCCGCTTCGTGCCACTGGGACGATCCGACACCGAATGCGTGGGCCGCGGTGTCCAGGGCGGCGGTGTAGCCGTAAACCAGGCCGGGCGCCGCGCGCAGCTCATCGGCGATTCGCTGAGCGTTGTCGTCCGCCGGCTGGATCGGGCGGAACTCGGCGCCGCGATACGCCGCCTCGGTCAGCCCGCTACCCATGAACGCGGCCGGCAACACGGCGCGCGCGCTCACGCCGGCTTCGTTGAGCCGCCCGAACCAGGTGGGTAGGGGCTGCCACTCGGCGTGCGGCGGGTCGTCACGCCACAGGATGTGATTGAGTACCCGGTCGGTGCCCGGCACGTTGAGCGTGAAGCCCAGGATCCCGTGCTCACCGGGCTGCGCCCCCGTGCCCAGCGAGACCAAACTGGTCGGGGTGGTCGACGGGAAGGTGCTGGTGAGCTGGGTGAGGTGGCCGGTCTGCCGGGCGGCCACGGAGGCCAGCAGCGGGGCGCTGCCGGCCAGCTCCGCAAGCAGGTGCCAGCCCAGTCCGTCCACCAGCACCACCCCGACGCGATCGACTCCGTCCGCCCCGCCGAGCCCGTCGGCCAAACCCAGCTCGTCGACGGCGCCCGGCGCGCCGAGCAGGGCGGCGGCCGCGGGCAGCACATCGCAGAGGGAACCGGGCACGGGGGCCAGTCTGGCACGGGCCGCGATCGCCGTTAGACGCGCGCCAGTCGGCGGCTCGTCACACGCAGTTGGCGCTCGGTTCCGTCGGCGAGGTCGCGGACCTGTCGCGGTGACAGCCGGCCGCACAGCCGCCCCCAGTGCAGCGCGACCACGTCGCCCGGGGCGACATCGGGCACCGCGCTGTATCCGTCGGTCCAGACGTCGAACGCGCCGGACGACGGTTCGGAGAGCACCAGCGCGTCACCGTCGAGTACCAGCTTTGCGTGCAGCACCTCGATCCGGTCGCGGTCACGCGAAAGCACGGTTCCCCAGGTGATCCGGCAGCTGTCCAGCACGTTCAGGGGATGCCGATCCATGCCGCGGCCCAAGAACCGCGTCCACGGGTAGACGCCGAACACGTGGAAGCAGTGGTTGGCGGCGGCCTCGCCGGCCAGGTCCGGGGTCAGGTGTGACCAGTAGCGGCCCGCCTGCGGGCCGATGATCGCCAGCAACGCGTCGAAGAAGTCTCGCGGGTCCAGGTCGGCGCCGACGCCCCCGCCCAGCCAGTACGACTCGACGAGCCGGTAATCCAGCGGGTCGGCGATCCCGGTCAGCGTCGACAGCACCCGCAGGTACGGCCACGCCCCGGAGAACTTCGTTGCGGCGCGGCGCACCTCGTCGACCGAACCGTCCCGCAGGGTGGCGCCCAGCGGGGGACCGCAATAGCCCAGCGCGTTGGGTGCGTATGCATAGCGCGCGAACATGTCCGGGCCGTCGGTGTTACCGGTCAAGCGCGCCCCACCAGCTTGACCGCGTCCCGGTGCATGCGGCCGAAGTTGTAGTAGGCCGCGCACGCGCCCTCGGGGGACACCATGCACGTGCCGATCGGGGTCTCCGGGGTGCACGCGGTACCGAAAACCTTGCATTCCCAAGGCTTGAGCACGCCCTTGAGCACCTCGCCGCACTGGCAGGCCTTGGGGTCGGCGACCCGCACACCGGGCATCGCGAACCGCAGCTCGGCGTCGAACTCCGCGAAGTCGTCGTGCAGCCGGAGCGCGCTTTGGGAGATGAAGCCCAGCCCGCGCCACTCGAAGTGGGGGCGCAGCGCAAACACCTTGCCCATCAACGCCAGAGCCGCCGGGTTGCCGCCCTCGGGCACCACACGGGTGTACTGGTTCTCCACTTCGCAGCGGCCCTCGCGGATCTGCGTCAGCAGCATCGCGACCGCAGCCAGAATGTCCAGGGGCTCAAAACCGGCCACCACCAACGGCTTTCGATACACCTCGGGCACGAAGCGGTAGGGACGGTTGCCCACCACCGTGGAAACGTGCCCGGGGCCGATGAACCCCGACAGGCGCAGGTCCGGCGACTCGAGGATGGCCTTGATCGGGGGCACGATCATCACGTGATTGCAGAACACGCTGAAATTGCTCAGCCCCAGGTCGCGCGCCCGGGCCAGGGTGACCGCCGTCGACGGCGCGGTCGTTTCGAAGCCGATGGCGAAGAACACCACGTGCTTGTCGGGATTGTCGAGGGCGATCTTCAGCGCGTCCAGCGGGGAGTAGACGAACCGCACGTCGGCGCCGCGCGCCTTGGCGTCCAGCAGGCTGCCGTGCGACCCGGGCACCCGCATCATGTCGCCGAAGCAGGTGAAGATCACGTCCGGTTGGCCGGCCAGCCACATGGCGTCGTCGATTCGGCCCATCGGGATCACGCAGACCGGACAGCCGGGGCCGTGCACCAACTCGACGTTGTCGGGCAGCAGATGCTCGATGCCGTGCCGGTAGATCGTGTGCGTGTGCCCACCACACACTTCCATGAACTTGAACTGGTCGCCATCGGCGCCGGCCAAGCGTTCGATGGCGCCCAGCAGCTTGCGTGCCGCGGCCGGATCACGGAACTCGTCAACGAATTTCATGTGCGTCCCCTTCAGATGATGGCCGACGAGTCGAAGGCTTGGATCTCGGTGTCGTAGGCGTCGCCGAGTTTCTGAACGGCGGCCAGGGTGAGCAGCGCCTCCGTCTCGTCGATCTTGGCCATCGCGAACCCGACGTGCACCAGCACCCAGTCGTCGGGTTCGGGCATGTCGTCGGAGAGCAGCCGCACACTGATGGTGCGCTGCACGCCGCTGACGTCGACCTTCGCCAAATATTCGGCGGGGTCGGTGATCTCGACGATCCGCCCCGGAATTCCCAGACACATGTGCGGCCTCCCTTACTTTCTGGTGGCGACCCGCCGCGCCCTAACAGATCCGCGGCAGCGGGTCGCCGACGAGCATGTCGACGATCCGTGTTCCGCCGAATCCGGTGCGCAGCACCACGCTTTCGGCTGGTTCGGTGACAATTTCCCCGACCTCGGCGGCGTCGGCGCCCAACGGATGCGACCGCAAGACGTCGAGCCCGGCCTGCGCCTCCTCCGGCGCGACGACCGCGACGAACTTGCCCTCGTTGGCAACGTACAGCGGGTCGATGCCGAGCAGCTCGCAGGCGCCATTGACCATGGGCGCCAAGGGAAGTCGTTCCTCTTCGAGCAGCACCCCGAGACCACAGGCCTGGGCGAGTTCGTTGCAGACGGTGCCCACCCCGCCCCTTGTCGCATCGCGCAGCCAGCGGGTCGACGGCGCGGCCGCCATCAGCAGCTCCACCAGCGGGCTGACCGACGCGGTGTCGGAGTGGATGTCGGCCTCGATGGCCAGGTCGCCCCGCGCCAGCATGACCGCCATGCCGTGGTCGCCCATCGACCCCGACAGCAGCAGCTTGTCACCGGGCCGCACCGACGCCGCGGACAGCGCGCGTCCCGCCGGAATGACACCGGCCCCGGCGGTGGTGATGAACACGCCGTCGGCGGCGCCCTTGGGCACCACCTTGGTGTCGCCGGTGACGATCCGCACGCCGGCCGTGGCGGCCGCCGCCGCCATGTCGGCGACGATCTCCTTCAATTCGGCGATGGGGAAACCCTCCTCGAGCACGAATGCCGCCGAGATCCACGACGGCACCGCGCCGGCCATCGCGAGATCGTTGCAGGTGCCGTGCACGGCAAGCGCGCCGACCGAGCCGCCGGGAAAGCGCCTGGGCTGCACCACGAATGAATCCGTCGACATCGCCAGGCGATCGCCGCCGGGCAGCGTCAGGACCGCGCTGTCACCCAGTGACTCCAGCAGCGGGTTGCGGAACGCCTCCAGAAACACCGCGTCCACCAGCGCCGCCGAGGCCTTGCCCCCCGCGCCGTGCGCCAGGGTCACATGGTCGTCGAGCAAGCGGGGGCGGCGCCTGCGGAACGACTCGATCCGCTCGATCACCTCGCCCTCGGCGAATCGTGGCCCCGAGGAAAGGTATTCACCCGCCGATGTGCTCACTGCGCCGCTCCTCCTCATCGCTCGCTCTGCATCGTCGTCGGCGCGACTCATGCCGCCCCCATGCGTTTCTCACCGCCGAGCTGTTGATGCACGCTCAGCCACAGTTGGTAGCCCAGCAGCGCTTGCGCTTCCTGGATCCGGTGCACGCTCTGCGAACGAACGACGAAGCAGGCGTCCACATTCGGATTGTTCGCGAACGCGCCGCCGTCATAACCGGCGAAACCGATGGTGTACAGGCCGCGTTGGCGCGCCTCGGCCAGCGCGGCGAGCAGGTTGGGCGAACCGCCACTGGTCGACATGGCGATGGCGATGTCACCGGCCTTGGCGCGGGCAATCAACTGCCGGGCGAACACCAACTCGAATCCGACGTCGTTGCCCAGCGCGGTCAGGATCGCCTGATCGGTGGTCAATGGCCACGCGGGCAACGGCATGCCAACCGGCGGCCGGGCGAACAGCCTCGCCAGGGTGGTGGAATCGGTGCAACTGCCGCCGTTTCCGAAGGTGAACATACGCCCGCCCGCCGCGAAGCGGCGCGCCAGCTCGGCGGCGGCCTGCTCCAGCAATGCGGCGTTGGCTTCCAGTGTCGAGCGCCGCAGCGCCAGGCTCTCGGCCGCCTTCGCCTGCGCGGACGCGGCCAGGTCGGCCAGCAGCGAACCGGCATCGTCTTCTTCGGCGTCGATGAACGGGTACAGGAAGTTGGTGGGTTCCTCGGCGGGAGTCATCGGCCCTCCTCGTCTTCCAGTCTGCCGATCGCCATGCCCGCGTGCACCAGGATCAGGTCCCCGGCGACAACGGGGTCGATCAGGGTGGTCACCACGTTCTCGATGCCGCGCGCGGTGCGCACCGTGGCGTGCCCGTCGGCCGACGCCGTCACCGCCTCGCCGGGCCGTCCCTCGTCGCTACAGGTGACGCAAACCGAGTCCGCTCGCTCGGGTTTGAGCAGGCCGGGGTGCTCGAAGCACACGTGGGTCAATTCCCACAGCAGGTGATAGAACAGCACAAAGCCACCCGTCGCGGGCACGCGCGGATCGGGGTCGTCGAGCCACAGCACGTGGTCGGCCATGCCAGCCCCGGGGCGTTCGCCGCTGCCGATCCAGATCGTCGTCGCGCCCCATGCGGGGGCGCGCCGCATCACCGAGCGGACTTGCGCGTCGTCGGCTCCAGAGACCGCGACCATGATGTCGCCGGGCCGCACGGACACTCGGACCAAATCCACCAGGTCGGGTCCGGTCAGCGCCACCGCGGGCAGGGCCCGTTTGCCCATGATCACCGGGTGCACGAACTCGACCGCGATGTGCAGTGCGTGGGGCTCCCACGACGGCGCGATGGACCACATGGTGGCGCCGGCGGCGAAGCGCTTGGCGAGTGTGAATGCGGTGGCGGCGAGGTCTTCGGCCAATTCGGCGCCTAGTCCGCGATCGATGGCTGTGGTGGTCATGGCTCAGTCTCCTCCCGCGCGGTCAGCATGGAGATCACGGCCTGACCCAGGGCGAGCCCGCCGTCGTTGGGCGGAACGGTGTGGTGGGTCAGCACCTCGAATCCGGCCAGCTGCAACCGCTGACGACACGCTCTCAGCAATAACACGTTCTGGAATACCCCGCCGGTGAGGCCCACCAACCGGGTGGCGCCGGCCACCTGACCGACCGCCTTGGCGACGGCGTCCGCGACGGACTCGTGAAAAGCCCTGGCCAGCAGCGCGGGCCGCGTACCGGCGTAGAGCGCGGACACCAACGTCTGCACCATGGGGGCGGGGTCGATCACCCCGTCGGCGTCCACCATGAGCGGCAGCGACGGCCCGGCCTGCGCGCCCGCCGACTCGGCCAGCGCTTCCAGCTCGATGGCGGCCTGCCCTTCGTAGTCGATGCGGTGCCGCACGCCGAGCAACGAGGCGACCGCGTCGAACAGGCGGCCCATGCTCGAGCAGGGAACGCATCCGGTTCCCGTCTCCAATTGGGAACGGGTAAGGCGTAATTCGTCGGGCGTCGCCACCGCTACGGGCGCCAGGTCGGCCATCCAGTCGATGCCGGCCGACCACAACTGCGACAGCGCCATCCGCCACGGGTTGCGGACCGCGGCATCACCGCCGGGCAGCGGCACCGGCAACAGGTGGCCGGCCCGGACGAATCGCTGGCTGTCGACGCCGAGCGAGAGGATTTCCCCGCCCCAGATGGTCTGGTCAAATCCGTAACCCGTGCCGTCGAAGGAGACGCCGACGGCCGGTTCACCGATACGCCCGTGCTCGGCCAGCAACGACACCACGTGCGCGTGGTGGTGCTGAACGAGGTCCAGCGGTCGACGGTCCGCGCGGCGCTCCGCCCAATTTTGGGTGTGATACCCGGGATGCAGGTCGGCGGCCAACCGTGCGGGCTCACCGCGTATTTCGCTGAGCTGGCGCACCGCCCGCTCGAACGCGCGCAGCGTCTCCCAGGTGCCCATGTCGCCGATGTGCCCGGACAGGTAGGCGCGCGAGCCGTCGGTGAGGCAGAAGGTGTTCTTCAATTCCCCGCCGACGGCCAGCACCGCCGGGCCCTCGACATTCAGGTCGACCGGCAGCGGCGCATACCCGCGGGACCTCCGGATCGGCAGTTCGCGCCCGACCCCCTCGTCTTTCAACACCCGTACCACGGAGTCGTCACATGGGACGTGGATCGCGCGGTCGTGGTCGAGGACGGCATCGCACAGGGCCGGAAGTCGTTGTGAGGCATCGTCGTCGGTGAAGCAGATGGGTTCGTCGGATCGATTGGCGCTGGTGAGCACCAGCGCGGTGGGGGCGGCCTCGGCGGCGCCGGGCACCGGCGCCATCAGCAGGTGGTGGATGGGGGAGTACGGCAGCATCAGGCCCAGCAGCGGGCTGCCGGGCGCGACGGCGTCGGCGACCGGCGCAGTGTCGTTCGGGGGTCGGCGCCTCAGCAGCACGATCGGGCGGGCGGGACCCAGCAGCACCGCGGCCTCGTCGTCGTCGACGTAGGCGTAGCGGCGCGCGATCTCCAGATCACGGACCAGCATGGCAAACGGCTTGGCGCCGCGGGCCTTTCGCGCCCGCAGCACGGCGACCGCCGAGCCGTCGCTGACGGTGCAGGCCAGGTGGTAGCCGCCGACGCCCTTGATGGCCACCACCGCACCGGCGGCGAGCGCGCGTTGGGTGGCCGCCAGGGCGGCATCCGCACCGTCGACGCGGCCGTCCGCCGACCGGAACCACAGGGACGGCCCGCAGTCGGTGCAGGCGATCGGCTGCGCGTGGAAGCGCCGGTCTGCCGGGTCGTGGTATTCGGCGGCGCAGCGCGCACACATGGTGAATCCGGACATCGTGGTGGCCGGGCGGTCATAGGGCAGCTCGCGGATGATGGTGAATCGCGGCCCGCAGTTGGTGCAGGTGACGAAGGGGTGGCGGTAGCGCCGGTCGCTTGGGTCGAAGAGTTCGGCGACGCAGTCGTCGCAGGCGGCGATGTCGGGCGGAATCGGCGTCGTCCCGCCGGGGACGGCCCGGCTGGCCACGATCCTGAACCCGGGTCGGCGGCCGGCGTCGGCGGCGATGTCGCTGACCGTGATGCCGCTGATCCGCGCCAGCGGCGGCGCCTCGGCGCGCAGGCGCCTGCCGAATTCGGCTATGCGTGCGGGCTCGCCCTGCACTTCGACGAATACGGCGCCCGAATCGTTGCCGACGAAGCCGGACAGGCCGAGTTCGGTCGCGATGCGGTGGACGAAGGGCCGGAAGCCAACCCCCTGCACGACACCGGTCACGGTGAAGCGCTGCCGAACCCGGATATCAGAGCGTCCGCGCCGTAGCAGCAGGGGGGACTGGGTCATCTCAGCCGCCCTCCGGGAAGTCCATCGGCTCCGTGCGGCCGCGGCCCATCAGCTCCAGGCCGGCCATCGCCTGCTCGGCGCCGGCACGGTCGGTCTTCTCGATGGCGAAGCCCATGTGAATGATGATCCAGTCGCCGGGCGCGAACGTCTCTTCGGGCAGCATGCCGACGTTGACCCGGCGCTGTTCGCCGGTGACGTCGACCAAGGCGAGTTGCCCTTCGAAGCCGTCCAGCATCCGGATCACTTGGCCGGGAATCCCTAGACACATGGTTCAGCGTTCCTCTCGGCCGGTTGCGACGAGTGGGATTGCAACGCCGCGACGATCTCCTCGACGGCCCGGGCGGCGCGTGGAACCGCCTTGGCAACGGGGTCGGTGAGGCCGATGCCCTCCTCGACGCTGCCCGCCTCGCACCCCACGACGACCGTGTAGGGCGGATTGCCGCCCAGCGCCCGCAGGCTGGCGAACACCGCGGCCGGATCCATGCTGTGGCCATCGAAACCCGTTGTGGCGGGATTTGATTTATGATCGGCCTGAAAGACATGCAACGTGCCGGGGTTGCCGCGGCTGGGCACCGCGTCGATGAGGACCAGCGTGTCCCAGTCCTCGAGCAGGTCGTAGGCGAGGTGCATCCCGCTGATGCCGTAGTCGGTGACCCGGACATTCGAATCGCCCTGCGGGATCTCGGCGTTGCGGATCACTTCGGACCCGAATCCGTCGTCGCCCAGGAAGATGTTGCCGATGCCCGCTACCAGGATGCGCGCCGTCATCTCCGCCGTCCGGGCAATTACATCCGCCTCAGTTTCAGGTAGCGGCGGGCATCGGGCAGGGATACCACCCCAAGCCCCAATCCGATCGCGACCACCAACGCGATGATCGCGACGAATATCCAACCCAGGATCTCCATCTTCGGACTCCTTTCACGAGTTTGCCGGGCTGCGTTGAGCTTCCAAAGGCTCGATTTCGTCGGGGGAGAAGTACAGGTAACGGCCGTACCAGTCGTGCAGGTCGGCGGCCGGGTCGTCCTCGACGACGACCGCGATGTGCTTGTTGCCCTCGACGTCGGAGTGCACCGAGGTGACGCGGGCGGTCTTGCCGGTGACGAAAATGTCCTGCGCGTCGGCGTTGCGCCTCGGCCGCAACCGGACCCGGCTGCCGCGCGCTACCCGGACCCCGTTCACCAGGACCGCATCGATTTCCGGGCGGACCGCGTTGTCGGCCAGCGGATCCCACCAATCGACCCCGTCGGGAATCTGCGGGACCAGGTCCGAGATCGTGTGCGGGTCGCGCAGCACGCCGTGCAGGCGAGCCATCGCCTCGGGAGACATGGCGTCGCATTGGTCGATGATCCGCGCCGCTCGCGGATCGGTGGCCCGGGCCTGCGCCTTTTCCTCGTCCGTCATGGTCATCACGCGCAGGGTGAGGATCTCGTCGATCTCCGTGCAGTCGTACAGGGCGGTGTCGCTCTGCTCGGCGACCTCCGGGTGGTCGTAGAGAATGATCGGCGAGATCAGCAGCAGGTCCCGGGTGCCGGGAGGGCCGGCCAGCACCGGAAAGCAGCGGTGCTGGCTGCACCGGGATGCCGCGTCGGCCGCCCCGTGCGGCGGCTCGAGCAGCGAAACGAACTGCCCGCCCTCGAGTTCGGCGATGAGGTGGGTTCCGATCATGGACCGCGCGATCGAGTCGTTCTTGTCCGCTGCGCCGGCGCCGATGTTGCTGACCCGTACCGACACCTGGCACAGGTCGCCGTCGGCCTCGCTGGCGACCGTGAGCACGCCACGTACCTCCCGTCGTTGCCGCACTAGGCGCCCGCCATCGAGACACTCGACGTCGGTGCCCGCGTCCGCCGCCACCGACAGTGTCCACGGCCGGCCGTCCAGCGCGACAGGGCCGAAGGACCTTTCGCATTCGACCGCTTCGTCCCAGGTCAGCCACGATCCGCCCGGGGTGGTGAGCTCGTCGACGGGCGCGTATTCCCCGGCCGTGACTTCGCGCTCGGCCCGGCGGTGCTGCAACTGCAGGAATCGCACCACCAGGCTCAGCTCGCCGGCGCCGTCGACCAGAAACTGCGCCGCCAGGGTGTCGTCCTCACCGAGGCCGGCCTCGGCGGCCCCGGGCGGGCCCAGAACGCCGAATTGCCAGCGTGATTGGTTCTTGCTCGACGTTCCGCGGTACGGGTAGAGCAGGTAGCCCTCGTAGAGCACCGCGTCGGCGACGGCGCGGGCCCGGTCGCGATCCGCGGTCACCGCGCCGCCTCCCGGTCCGTGTCCAGCAGCGAGGTGATCGCGTGGTCGAGGTCGAGCAGCCCGTGCGCCGACTTGTAGGCGGCCAGGGCGGTGATGGTCTCGTGGCTCAGCCGCAGCCAGCCGGTGTTCGGGTAGTGCTGGGCCATCAGCTGCCGCCAGACCGTGACCGGCATGTCGTAGCGGCTTTCGCAGTCCCATGGAACTTGCTGGACGCAGAACCCGCGTTCGGATTTGACGAAGATTGTCCCGCTGAAGAGGAATTGGAGGGGCAGCGCACCGTCTCGCAGCGCATGCAGGTATTTGGCGGCGGCGACCTCGAAGTCGTAGGTGCAATCCAGCGGCAGCGCCACCGTCGTGTTGCCGGTGAAGCCCTGCACCATCGCGGTGCAATGCTGCCAGAGGAAGGTGCGTTGGGTGCTCGCCCAGCGTTCGCGCGGCCCGAACAGGTCCAGCAATCCCTCGGCTTCGGCGTCGGAGTACGAGCGCCGCAGCGGTTCGATGCGGACCTGGCAGCGCAGGGCGATCGCGTGCACCGGCTCCGCCGCGCTGCCACCGGTGTCCACGGCGACGCGCGCGGTCAGCACCGGGCTGACGGTGTACGGCTCGGGTGCCACGTCCAGGACCGAGAAGTCGACGTCCATCATGGCGGTGTTCTCACGGCGCGCGCTTCGAGGTGGGAAAAGAAGCCGTCGATGAACTCACGCGCCTCCTGCCCTCCGTCGAATCCACGCCACAGCATGCGCAGCCGCCCGACGAATTCGTAGCAGGCGTCGATGGGGACGAGATAGCTCTGCGGCGCACCGGTTTCGGGGACGCGGACCAACAGCGCCTCCACGTCGTCGGCCAGCACTCCCACCCGGGCGTCGGCGCCGCTGAGCGCGTCCCAAACGTCCAGCGCGAGCTCGGATTCACAGGCGCCGGCCGGTCCGGGATAAAAGGCGACGGTGCGCCCGAGCGCGGAGTTTCTGAAGAAGAAGGCGACGCCCACCGGGATCTGCAGCGCCTCCCAGGCGCGGCGGTCCAGCGCGAAGTCCGGGAAGGACAGGTACCGGTCGGGCACCGCGCGGTACCGGAGTTCCGCCCGCGAGTCGGTGAACAGTAGATAGCAGGCGCGGCACACGCACATCAGCTGGCGGTCAGCCACATTGACCACATGCTGGTGGGTGTCCGCGATCGATTCCGAGCACATCTCGCACCGCTCGCCGGCCGGGTCGGGCGCCGGCCGGTTGCTGCGGATGCGGGTCAGGACCTCGTAGGGAGTTGTCACGCGCCGGCTCCCATCGGCTCGGCCAGCGCTACCGATGGCACCCCGTCGCGAAGCAGCAGGGGGAGCGGCTCGAGGTGCGCCCCGTCGGGCCCGGCACCCGCGTGCACGATGTCGAACTGCGTGCCGCAGCGCGGGCAGCTCAGCAGGGTCTCACGCAGTCGCGCACCCGCCAACGAGTCGTCACACACCGGGCAGTGGTCGCGGTAGGCCAGTGGCAGGTCGCCGATCCTGCACACCAGCAGCGTGGTGTCCGAGACCAGGAATCCCGCTACCTCGCCGGGCGCCAGCTCGGCCAGTTCGGGGACCGGATACCAGGTCGAGCTAGTCGGATGCAGGTGGGCCATCAGCGATTCGGCGGGTATCACGGCCGGGCCGGGCGCGGATTCGGCGGTCACCACCTCGATCGACGAGACCTCGGGTGCGGCGGCGCGCACGGCGTCCTGGACCGCCAATTCCAGCGTCACCGCCGATGACGGACAGCTCTTGCAACTGCCCGTGAACGCGAGCCGCACGGTATCGCCGTCGATTCCGATCAGGTCGACGTCACCGCCGTGGGAGCCGAGGTAGGGTCGCACCCGGTCGAGCGCGTCGGACACCCTGCGGTGCACGGTGTGTGGGTGCAGGCCGTGGACAAGGAGCAGGCTGGCCACCAGGTCGTCGGTGGCCAGCCGCTCGGCCAGGCCGGGGCCTGGTCCGTCCAGTGGGCCCTCTTGAGCCAACTGCATGATCCGTTCCAGCCCGGCCCCGTAGAGCCCGACCACCTCGCGGACCAACTCCCTGGCGCATTCCTGTGCGGCCGCGCCGCTCGCCGCGCAGGAATCCAGCAGGGTCTGGATTCGATCGCCCGCTGTGCGCCAACGCGCCGCACTGTCGTCAAGGGTTCCCGGGCGATCCACCATCTCCTCACTCCCCGACGGGTGACTGAGTTGGTGTGTGCAGTCTCTCCAGGGTCTTGCCCTTGCCCAGGTACATGTGCACGCCGCAGGGCAGGCACGGATCGAAGCTGCGCACCGTGCGCATGACGTCGATGCCCTTGAAGTTCTCCCGGCTGTTCTCCTCGAAGATCGGCTGACCTTGCACCGCGTCCTCGTACGGCCCCGGCGTGCCGAAGCTGTCGCGCGGGTTGGCGTTCCACGGCGTGGGCGGGTACGGGTGATAGTTGGCGATCTTGCCGTCCCGGATCACCATGTGGTGGCTGAGCACGCCGCGCACCGCCTCGGTGAAACCGCACCCGATGGCTTCGTCGGGCACCTCGAAGCGCTCCCACGTCTTGGTGCGGCCGGCCCGGATCTCGGCCAGGGCCTGCTCCGCGAAGTGCAGCGCGCACGCCGCCGCGTAGGCCTGGAAGTAGGTGCGCGCGCGGTCCCGTTCGATCGTGTTGCTGCCGTGCTTGGGCACCCTCCACTCGAACTCGACCGGACCCTTGAGCGCGGTCTTGGGCAGGTTGATCTTGACGCTGTTGCCGGTCGCCTTGACGTAGCCGATGTCGACCAGGCCGGCCAGCGCGGTCGCCCACAGCCGGGCCAGCGGACCGCCGCCGGTGTCCAGCGCCAGGTGGTCCTTGCCGTCGAACCAGCGCGGCGACATCACCCAGCTGTATTTCCCGCCGTCCAAGTCGCGCTTCTGCGGGTGCGGGTTGGTGTGCTGATTCCACGGGTGCCGCCGGTCCACCGCGTTGCCCAGCGGATCGGTCTTGACGAACATCTCCTGATCGGTCCAGTCGTCGTAGTACGAACTGCCCAAAAGGATCCGGATGCCAAGGTTGATGTCCACCAGCGAGTGGGTGACCAGTTTCCCGTCCACCACCACGCCCGGGGTCACGAACATGGCGTTGCCCCAGCGCTCCATGTCGTTGTATGCGAAGTTGCACACCTCGGGATCCTGGAAGGAACCCCAGCAGCCGAGCAGGGTGCGTCGCAGCCCGACCTTCTCGTAACCGGGCAGCGCCTCGTAGAAGAAGTCGAACAGGTCGTCGTGCATCGGCACGACCTTCTTCATGAACTCCACATAGCGCATCAGCCGCGTCATGTAGTCGGTCATCAGCTGAACGGTCGCGACGGTGCCGACCCCGCCGGGGTACAGTGTGGACGGGTGCACGTGGCGACCCTCCATGAGGCAGAACATCTCTCGCGTCCAGCGGCTGACCGCCAGCGCCTCCCGATAGAACTCGCCGGTGAACGGGTTCAGCGACCGCATGATGTCGGCGATGGTCCGGTACCCGTGCGCGCCGGCCTGCGGGGCGGGCGTCTTCTCCGCCAGGGACAGCACGCTCGGGTTGGTCTCGGAGACCATCTTCTCGCAGAAGTCCACGCCGACCAGGTTCTCCTGAAAGATGTTGTGGTCGAACATGTATTCCGCGGCCTCGCCCAGGTTAACGATCCACTCGCCCAGGTGCGGTGGCTTGACGCCGTACGCCATGTTCTGCGTGTAGCACGAGCAGGTGGCGTGGTTGTCGCCGCAGATACCGCAGATGCGGCTGGTGATGAAGTGGGCGTCGCGAGGATCCTTGCCCTTCATGAAGATCGAGTAGCCGCGGAAGATCGACGAGGTGCTGTGGCACTCGACGACTTCGCGGTTCTCGAAGTCGATCTTGGTGTAGATGCCCAAGCTGCCGACGATCCTGGTGATGGGGTCCCAGGCCATGTCGACCAGCTGGCCGGGTTCCCGCTTGGCGTGGGTGGGCTCCGGAATGATGGTTGTCATCGCACTTCTTCTTCCCGCTGTGGGCTCTTGAGCCAGAGGGCTCAGATCGGAGAACGAAGCGCGCCGGCCTGGTGACCTACCAGGTGCGACGCGCTCCGCTGGTGAGTTCGTTACCGGTGTGGCGCCACCGCGGCTCCTTGTCGACGGTGCGCGCTGTGATGCCCCGCAAATTGCGGATCACGGTGCCGTACAGCCCCACTGCCGTGCTCGACAGCTTGCCGCCCGGCGGTTCGTCCATGAACGGCATGAACTTGTCGGGGAAGCCCGGCATCGTGCATCCGATGCAGATGCCACCCACGTTGGGGCAGCCGCCGACACCGTTGATCCACCCCCGCTTGGGCACGTTGCACTTGACCACTGGGCCCCAACAGCCAAGTTTGACAATGCATTTCGGCGATCCATACTCGGTGGCGAAGTCGCCTTGCTCGTAGTATCCGGCCCGGTCGCAACCCTCGTGCACGGTGGCGCCGAACAACCACGCGGGACGCAGCGCGTCGTCGAGCGGAATCATCGGCGCCTGGCCGGTCGCCATGTAGAGCAGGTAGGTCAGCGTCTCCGACAGGTTGTCGGGATGGATCGGACAACCGGGCACACACACGATGGGAATGCCGGCCTTGCTCTTCCAGTCCCAACCCAGGTAGTCGGGCACCCCCATGGCCCCCGTCGGGTTACCGGCCATGGCGTGGATGCCGCCGTAGGTGGCGCAGGTCCCGACCGCGACGATCGCGGTGGCCTTGGGTGCCAATCGGTCGAGCCACTCGCTGGTGGTCATCGGCTGGTTGGTGGCCGGGTCGTTGCCGAACCCGCACCAGTAGCCCTCGTCTTTGAGCTTTTCGTTGGGGATGGATCCTTCGACGACGAGCACGAAGGGCTCCAGTTCGCCGCGGTCCGCTTTGAAGAACCACGAAAGGAAGTCGTCCGCCCCCCCGGTGGGTCCGCACTCGAAATCGATTAGTGGCCAGTGCACGGCGACCTTCGGCAGCCCCGGCAGAGCGCCCAGGGCAATCTCCTCGACCGTCGGTTGGGTGGCGGCAGTCAACGCCACCGAATCGCCATCACAACTGAGCCCCGCATTAATCCATAGAACATGAATCAACGTTTCTTCCGCTTTGACTGCTGCTTCTGTTGGCATGCTGCAGCTTTCCGGGGCCGGGCTGAGACCCCTGCGCCGCCGGAGTCGACCGTCGGCCCACTTGCGCAGCGCTAATTTCTGGGTCTACTCTTCACCGCCCAGCGTGTCAACGGTTCTGCGGCACCAAGTAGTTAGACAACCGTTGCATACGTCTTTCGTTCCGGTCGTGAGCGATCGGCGGCCGCGCCGATGGCCCCGACGTCATGCGAATCCTTGCGAGAACGGACCGTCAGGCCGGTGGTTCCGCGGCGAATCGTCGCAGCCAGCCGAACCAAGCGCCCATCCCGGCCCCGGTGCGCGCACTGAGCGGCAGGATCGTCGCCGTCGCATTGACCTTGCGCACGTGGGCGATGTACTCATCGACATCGACGTCCAGGTGTGGAACCAAGTCAATCTTGTTGAGTAACACCACATCCACCGACCGGAACATCACCGGGTACTTCAGCGGCTTGTCCTCGCCCTCGGTCACCGAGTAGACCATGGCCTTGGCGTGCTCGCCGACGTCGAACTCGGCGGGGCAGACCAGATTGCCCACGTTCTCGATGATCACCAGGTCCAGCGCGGGCAGGTCGAGACCCGGCAGTGCGCGGTTCACCATCGGCGCGTCGAGATGGCACTCGCCGCCAAAACCGTTGCTGGTGTTGAGCAGTGACACCTGGGCGCCTCGACCGCTGAGCTTGGCGGCGTCCAGGTCGGTGGCGATGTCCCCCTCGATAACCCCGATGGCGAGCTCATTGGCGAGCTCGTCGAGCGTGGCCTGCAGGACGGTCGTCTTGCCCGACCCCGGCGAGCTCATCAGGTTGAGGGTGCGCACCCCGTTGCTCTCGAACGCCGCCCGGTTGGCGTCGGCGAGCAGGTCGTTCTCCGCGAAGATCGCCTCCAGCACGTCGACCCGCTGCCTGCCGGTCTGGTACTGGCCGTGATCGCCGTGCCGATGATCGCGGTCGTCGTGCTCGTGGGTGTGCACGGTCCCGTCGTCATGCCGATGAAATCTGCCCATGGTCAAATCCGTTCGGAGCGAGCCGGTTTCACGAGACGTCCAGTGACGTCACCAAGAATTCGTTGCCGCGCAACACCTCGACGTCGGAGCTGTCGCACTCCGGACACCAGATCGACCAGGCCGACGTGATCTCCGATTGCCGGCCGCACGCACGGCAGCGCACCGCGGCCCCGACGCACTCGAGTTCCAGCTCGGCCCCGGGCATGTTCTCGGCGTCCCGCACGAGCGTCCAGCAGAACGACAGCGACTCGGGCACCACCTGGCGCAGCGCCCCGATCCGCACGCGCACCACGTCGACGTGCCGACCGTCGGCGTGTGTCTTGACCACGCCGGCGATCGCTTCGCACAGCGACAGCTCATGCACCGCCGGTCACCGGCGTCCGGCCGCAGCGAGGCTCATGAGCACTGTTCTACACCGAAGGCACCCGATGCGCAGCCGCTCTCAGGGCTCGCGATTCAGGATGACGTCCACTTCTGTTCGAGGCGCCCGTAGCGCCAGACGAGCAGGGCCACGGCCCAGGTGATGACGAACGCGCCGACGATGAAGTAGCCGACTGCGTTGAGGTCCAGGGCGCCGATCCAGGTCCAGAACGTGCCGCGCCAGCCGAACTGCTCGGCGAACAGGGTGAGCAGTTCGACGCTGCCGATGAGCAGCGCGACGACCACCGACAGCGCGGTTATGGTGATGTTGTAGTAGATCTTGCGCACCGGATTCGAAAAGGCCCAGCCGTAGGCGAAGTTCATGAACGAGCCGTCGATCGTGTCCAGGAGGCACATGCCGGCGGTGAACAGGACGGGCAGGCACAGGATGGCGTACCAGGGCAACCCGGCGGCCGCGCTGGTGCCCGCCAGAACCAGCAGCGCGATCTCGGTGGCCGTGTCGAAGCCCAGCCCGAACAGCAGCCCGACGGGGTAGGAGTGCCACGACCTGGTGACCGATTTGGTGAAGCGGCCGAGGAATCGGTTCATCAGGCCCCGGTTGTCCAACTGCCGTTCCAGTTCGGCCCCGTCGGTGTCGGGGTCGTAGTCGCCGCGGCGCACCCGGGCGAACACCCGCAGGATGCCCACCAGCACGACAACGTTGAGGAGTGCGATCGCATAGAGGAAGACACCGGAGACGCCCGTGCCGATGAGCCCGGTGTAGTGATGCAGCATCGAGGAGTCGTCGCGGACCGGTCCGACGATCGTCTTGATCCCGCACGCCAGCAGGAGAGCCAGCGCGAAGACCACCGTGGAATGGCCCAGCGAGAAGAAGAATCCGACCGCGATGGGGCGCTGGCCGTCGTTCATCAGCTTGCGGGTGGTGTTGTCGATGGCGGCGATGTGGTCGGCGTCGAACGCATGCCGCATCCCCAGGGTGTAGGCCGTCAGCCCGACGCCGACCCCGAATGCCGTGCCGCCCAAGCTGAATTGCGCCGGGGCGACCAAGGCCACCAGGGTGAACCAGCCGACCACGTGGAGCGCGACGATGATCGCCGACATCGATGCGAGTCGCCCCCACTCCGCCGGGGTCAGGGCGCTGCGCAGCCTGGTCGTCCATGACGGGCGCCAGCCGAGCTCGGTACTGGCCACTGGGTTCCTTCCAGCATCGGGTGCGGGGAACAACCGGCACGACTGTATGTGCCGCCGTCGGCCACATGCAAGGCGGTTGCAGGAATCCCGGAGCCGGTGCCGGGCGGCAATCCGGCCGAAGACTGGCGCGCCCAGCGCGGCGGAGCGACACTGGGCGGGTGACGCTCAAGCCGCCGGCACTGGACCCGTCCGCGTCCGCCCGGATCGGCGACCTTTTGCGCGCCCGCGGGCTGCGGCGGATGTCGTCGCGTATCCAGGTGCTTGCGGTGCTCGAGCCGGTCGACGGCCACCTGCCGGTGGCGGAGATCCACAGGCGGGTGCAGGCGTCTTTGCCGCACGGCGGCCACGCTCCCGACGTGGCAACCATCTATCGCACGGTGACCACCCTGGTCGGCCAGGGTGTGCTGCACCCGTTGACCCTCGACGGCGGTGTCACCACCTACGGGATGGCCACCGCGCCGCACCACCACGCCGTATGCACCGAGTGCGCCTCGATCATCGAGGTGCCCGCCCGGCAGCTCAGTTCGGCGCTCGAACACGCGATGGCGGGCAGTTCCTTCGCGCTGTCCGAAGCCGCGGGCCTGACACTGCACGGCCTGTGCCCGCAGTGCCAGGAGCGCTGACCTTCCCCCAAAGGTGGCGACCTGGGGGCACCTCCCGCTTGCGGGGGACTTCGCCCGGCTTCGCCGCGCTTGCGATCGCCACTAGTACAGATCGAGTAGCGCGTTCTCGACCACCTCGGGCAGCGCGGGATGAATCCAGTACTGGCCACGGGCCATCTCGTGGGCGGTAAGTCCGAAACTCATCGCCTGGATCAGCGGTTGGATGATCGACGACGCCTGGTGACCGATGATGTGCGCGCCCAGCAGGCGGCCGGTGTTCCGTTCGG
Source organism: Mycobacterium sp. E2733 (assembly GCF_001667585.1). GTDB lineage: Bacteria > Actinomycetota > Actinomycetes > Mycobacteriales > Mycobacteriaceae > Mycobacterium. The sequence continues at coordinate 16,791 of NZ_LZJZ01000032.1, read as the reverse complement.
CGATCAGCTTGACTATCCCGGTGGTGTCCTCCATGGCCCAGCCGTATGCGACGTCGCCGTAGTCGTGTACCGCGACCGAGATCTCGAATCCTTGTGCAATGGCCTGGTTTTCGGTCAGCCCGACGGCTGCCACCTGAGGGTCGGTGAACACGGCCGACGGCACGTGTCGGTGGTCGGTCATCACCATCGACTCGGTGTCATCCCAGGCGCAGTGCAGGTTGTGCGCAACGACGCGGGCCTCGTGGTTGGCGACGTGCTTGAGCTGGTACGGCGACGAAACGTCGCCCAGGGCGAAAACACCACGCGCCGACGTTCGTTGGTATTCGTCGACCACCACCCGGCCGCTCTCGACCTCGACACCGGCCTGTTCGGCGTCCAGCAGGTCGGCGTTGGGCACCCGCCCGGTCGCGACCAGCAGTAGGTCGGCGTCCAGCGTCGACCCGTCGTCGAGCCGCAGGGCGACGCCGGAGCCGTTGTTGTTGCCGCCCACGACATTTCGGTGTGTGCGCAATTCCCATTTGGCCGCGGCTATGCGGGTGAAGCGTTTACAGATGGTGTCGTCGGAGTGCCGCAGCATCGAGCTGCCGCGGATGACCAGCGTCACCCGGACGCCGAGGGCGGAGAAGATGTGGGCGAATTCTGCTGCCACGAAGCCACTTCCAACGATCACGAGGTGCTCGGGCAGCTCCGGGATCCGCATGATCGTGTCGCTGGTGTGGTAGGCGACGCCGCAGTCGAGGATCGCGGGAGGGATGACCGGGCGAGACCCCGCCGCGATCACCACCTGATCGGCGGTGAATTCGTCACCGCCGTCGGTGCGCAACAGGTAGCGCCCGTGGGGCTGAACCGGCCCGAACCGGGTGTGCCGGCTGTACAAGTCGATGCTGGGTGCCGCGCGGCGGTAGTCTTCGCCGCTCATCGAGATCGGATCGATCCGTCCGAAGACGCGCGAGACGATGTCCTCCCAGCGGACCCGGTCGACGTGCGCGTCGACGCCGAAGCGCGACGCGTCCCGGATCGTCATGGCGACTTCGGCGGCGTAGACGAACATCTTGGTCGGGATGCACCCGACGTTCAGGCAGGTGCCGCCGAACGTGCCGTGCTCGCAGAGCGCGGCACGCTTGCCGGTGAACCGATCGTCGAGAAGGGTGTTCCCCGAACCGGTTCCGATGATGGCGATGTCATAGGTCTCCACCGGGTCACCCCTTCCTCGAAGAGGGCTCGGTGCGGTCGGTGGGGAGGTAGTGGTCCAGCCAGAGGTCGAGCTGCCGGTAGGCCGCCCGGCGCGGCTGCGACAGCGAGAGGAAGACGTCGTGTTTGGCGTCGCCGATCGGCACGATGGTGCTGTGATTCCCGATGCAGCCGGCGCGCTTGGCGATCTGGGTGACGTCGAGAACCGCGTCGCCGCACTGCATGGACGCCGCGTCGCTGGTTTCGCGCACGGTGTGGTCCGAGCGCAGGATCAGGTTCGGCACGCCGACGTCGAGCCCGCGGTGCAGCCGGGCGTGGCCGCGACGGATGGCGTGCAGCCACCCGAGCGTGATCGGGAAGCCACCCACCGGTTTCCACTGCAGGTTGTAGTCGAATTCGCCGTGATAGTCGCGGTGCAGAGTGGTGCCGTAACCACCCTCGGTGGGCGCCCGAACCACCCCCTTGGACCGCACCCGGGACAGGCCTGCGATCAGCGCCGAGGTCACCGAATGGCGCAGCACCGCCGCGCCGTGCAGGTCCAGGAACGGGCTGTTGAGTACCAAACCGCCGATGCCGGCGTGCGCCGCGGCATCGCGCCGGCGAAGGCGGTCCAGCCATAACGACACGATGAGCCCACCGGAGGAATGGCCGTACACCAGAACCTTGGCGGGTCGGTGGTGCTCGCGGATGGCCGCCAGGGCGTGTTCGAGTTCGGCGTCGTAGTCGTCGAGGTTGGTGATGAAGTGCGGCGTCTGGCCGTCGCGGCGCGACCGGCCGCATTTCTGTAGGTCCAGCGCATAGAAGGCGAAGCCGCGCTCGGCGAAGTGATCGGCCAGCGCCGTGTTGAAGAAGTAGTCGGTGTAGCCGTGCACCGCCAGCACCGCGTGCCCCGCGCCGGTGGGTCCGGCGGGCTCCCCGCGCCGGATCAGGGTCGCGACGATCTCGCCCTCACCGACCGGGTCCGGCCCCAGGGGGATGGTGCGCTGCCAATAACCGGGCAGGACGTCGGGCACCCAGCCAGTCACGAGGCCAGCTTAGAGGTTTTGCTGGCTACGGGGAGGCGCACGCCGTCCGTGCCGGGTTTGCCTCGGGATAGCCTGGGAACCGGCACAGTCGACGGAAGGACCAGGAGCAGGTGTCATCGCTAGCCCGAACCGCACGGACGGACGTCGTGCTGGTGGGCGCGGGCATCATGAGCGCAACCCTGGGTGCGTTGCTGCGGCGGCTGCAGCCCGACTGGTCCATGACCATCGTCGAACGCCTGGACGCCGTCGCCGCCGAAAGCAGCAGTCCCTGGAACAACGCCGGCACCGGGCATTCCGCGCTGTGCGAGCTCAACTACACCCCGCAGAACCCGGACGGCTCGATCGACATCACCAAAGCGGTGCGCGTCAACGAGCAGTTCCAGGTGACGCGCCAATTCTGGGCCTCCGCCGTCGAGAGCGGGATCCTGACCGATACCGGCTTCCTCAACCAGCTGCCGCATGTGAGCTTTGTGCGCGGGGCGCGAAACGTCGAGTTCTTGCGCCGACGGCAACAGGCCCTGGCCGCCAACCCGCTGTTCGCCGGCACCGAATTCATCGACGACCCGCACGAGTTCGCCCGCCGGCTGCCGTTCATGGCCGCCGGGCGCGACTTCTCCGAACCGACCGCGCTCAATTGGGCTCCACACGGCACCGACGTCGACTTCGGTGCACTGGCCCGACAGCTCATCGGCTTCTGCGTGCAGGGCGGCGCGACCGCCTTGTTCGGCCACGAGGTCCGCAACCTGAGCCGGCAATCCGACGGCAGCTGGACGCTGCTGATCCGCAATCGCCGCACCGGCGAAAAGCACCGGCTGAACGCCAAATTCGTCTTCGTCGGGGCCGGCGGCGACGCGCTGCCGTTGCTGCAGAAGTCCGGCATCCACGAGGTCAGGGGCTTCGCCGGGTTTCCGATCGGTGGCCGGTTCCTGCGCACCGGAAATCCGGCGCTCACCGCCGCGCACCGGGCCAAGGTGTACGGCGTCCCGGCGCCGGGGGCCCCGCCGCTCGGCGCGCTGCACCTGGACCTCCGGTTCGTCAACGGCAAGTCCTGGCTGGTGTTCGGTCCGTACGCCGGCTGGTCGCCCAAGTTCTTGAAACACGGCCGCCTCAGCGACCTGCCCCGCTCGGTGAAACCGGACAACGCGCTGTCCATGCTCGGGGTCGGCCTGACCCAGCTGACGCTGGTCAACTACCTGATCCGCCAGCTGCGGCTGTCCGAACCGGACCGCATCCACGCGCTGCGCGAATTCGCCCCCACCGCAGCGGGTTCCGACTGGGAGTTGACGGTGGCCGGTCAGCGCGTGCAGGTGATCCGGCGGGACCGGCGCAAAGGGGGCGTGCTGGATTTCAGCACCACCGTGCTGGCCGCCGCCGACGGCAGCATCGCCGGTCTGTTGGGAGCCTCGCCGGGGGCGTCGACGGCCGTGGCGGCCATGCTCGAAGTGTTGGAGCGGTGCTTTGCCGACCGCTATCAATCCTGGCTGCCCACTCTCAAAGAGATGGTGCCGTCGCTGGGGGTGGAGCTGTCCCGTGAGCCGGCGTTGTACGACGAGGTGTGGTCCTGGGGTACCGAGGTGCTGCAGTTGAAGTCCGATTCGGGGGTTCGGTCATGAGTGAAGCGTTGCGTCGGTCCTGGGCCAAAGACCTTGACGCCCAGACCCTTTACGCGCTGCTCAAGTTGCGGGTGGAGGTGTTCGTGGTGGAGCAGGCCTGCCCATACCCCGAGCTGGATGGGCGCGACCTGCTCGCCGAAACCCGGCATTTCTGGCTGGAGACGCCCGACGGTGAGGTGATCTGCACGTTGCGGTTGATGGAGGAGCACGCCGGCGGCCAAAAGGCGTTCCGGATCGGCCGGTTGTGCACCAAACGCAGCGCCCGGGGGCAGGGTCACACCACCCGGCTGCTGCGCGCCGCCCTGGCCGAGGTCGGCGACTACCCGTGCCGGATCGACGCGCAGACCTACCTGTCCGACATGTACGCTCAGCACGGGTTCGTCCGCGCCGGTGATGATTTCGTCGACGACGGCATTCCGCACGTGCCGATGGTGAAGCCGCCACGCCCGGGTTCCGGAATGACGGAGCTACCGTGAAGCAGTATCCGTTCAGCGCGATCGTCGGGCACGACCAGCTGCGCCTCGCGCTGCTGCTGTGCGCCGTGCGCCCGGAGATCGGCGGCGCGCTCATCCGGGGCGAGAAGGGCACGGCCAAGTCGACGGCCGTGCGCGGTCTGGCGGCCTTGCTCTCCGAGGCGACCGGCGACGCGAGCGCCGGCCTCGTCGAAATGCCGCTCGGCGCAACCGAAGACCGGGTGATCGGCTCGCTGGACCTGCAGCGGGTGTTGCGTGATGGCGAGCAAGCGTTCTCGCCTGGGTTGTTGGCCCGCGCGCACGGCGGGGTGCTCTACGTCGACGAGGTCAATCTGCTGCACGACCATCTGGTGGACGTGCTGCTGGACGCCGCGGCGATGGGGCGGGTGCACATCGAACGCGACGGCATCTCGCATTCGCACGAGGCCCGGTTCGTGTTGATCGGCACCATGAATCCCGAGGAGGGCGAACTGCGTCCGCAATTGCTGGACCGGTTCGGTCTCACCGTCGACGTGCACGCCTCTCGCGACGTCGACGTCCGGGTGGAGGTCGTCCGGCAGCGCATGGCCTACGAGGCCGACCCGGACGCGTTCGCCGAGCGCTACGCCGACGCCGAGGCCGAACTGGCCCGGCGCATCGCCGCCGCGCGGGCGCTTGTCGGCGAAGTGGTGTTGCCCGACAACGAGTTACGCCGCATCGCGGCGGTGTGCGCGGCGTTCGACGTCGACGGAATGCGGGCAGATCTGGTGGTGGCCCGGACCGCCGCCGCGCACGCCGCCTGGCGCGGGGCCAAGACCGTCGAAGAGCAAGACGTCCGGGTGGCCGCCGAGCTCGCGTTGCCGCATCGTCGCCGCCGCGACCCGTTCGACGACCCGGGCATCGACCGCGACCAGCTCGACGAGGCGTTGGCGCAAGCCGGCGATGACGACCGCGAGCCCGAGCCCGACCCGCCGGGGGGCGGTCGGTCCGCGGACGATCCTGCGGCGCAATCGAACTCATCGGCGCCGTCGAAGCCGCAACCACCGAACTCGATGGGTGACGACCCGCCGCGCCCGGCTGCGCCGCGCTCGCGATCGTCACCGAACTCGATGGGTGACGACCCGCCGCGCCCGGCTGCGCCGCGCTCGCGATCGTCACCGAACTCGAGCGCGCCGCCGTCGAAGACCTTCCGCGCCCGAGCGCTGAGGGTGCCCGGGGTCGGTGCGGGCGCGCCCGGGCGGCGGTCGCGGGCCCGCAACGCCAACGGCAGCGTGATCGCGGCCGCCGACGGCAACGACGCGAGTTCCGGCGCGCACGGGCTGCACCTGTTCGCCACCCTGCTGTCGGCCGCCGAGCGCGCCGGGCCCGGCCCACTGCGGCCGGGGCCGGACGACGTGCGACGGGCGATCCGGGAGGGGCGCGAAGGCAACCTGGTCATCTTCGTAGTGGACGCGTCGGGGTCGATGGCGGCGCGCGATCGGATGGCCGCGGTGAGCGGCGCGACGTTGTCGCTGCTGCGCGACGCCTATCAGCGCCGCGACAAGGTCGCCGTGATCACGTTCCGCCAGCAGGAGGCGCAGCTGCTGCTGCCGCCGACATCGTCGGCGCACATCGCCGGGCGGCGACTGGCTCGATTCGACACCGGCGGCAAGACTCCGCTCGCCGAGGGCCTGCTCGCCGCGCGTGAGCTGATCGTCCGGGAGAAGGCGCGCGACCGGGCCCGGCGTTCCCTGGTGGTGGTCCTCACCGACGGCCGGGCCACCGCCGGGCCGGACCCGTTGGGCCGCAGCCGGGCCGCGGCCGCCCGGCTGGTGGCCGAGGGTGCCGCCGCGGTGGTGGTGGACTGCGAAACCTCCTACGTGCGGCTGGGTTTGGCCGAGCAACTGGCCCGCCACCTCGGCGCGCCGGCCGTGCGCCTGGAGCAGCTGCATGCGGACTCTCTGACGCGCGCCGTGCGCAACGCGGCCTGAGAGAGGTAACCGCCCGATGCCACAAGGCCGCCCGCTTCAGGTCCCCGATGACGGACTGAGCACCAAGGCCCGGCGCAACACCCCGGTGCTGGCGGTGCACACCGGCGCCGGCAAGGGGAAGTCGACCGCCGCATTCGGAATGGCGTTGCGCGCCTGGAACGTTGGGCTCTCCGTCGCGGTGTTCCAGTTCGTCAAGAGCGCCAAATGGAAGGTGGGCGAGGAGACCGCCCTCGCTCAACTCGGCCAGGTGCACCAACAGCACAACATCGGTGGGCCCGTGGAATGGCACAAGATGGGCGCGGGCTGGTCGTGGTCCCGCAAGGCGGGCAGCGAACTCGATCACGCGGCGGCCGCGGCCGACGGGTGGGCGGAGATTTCGCGCCGGCTGGCCGAGCAGCGCCACGACTTCTATGTGCTCGACGAATTCACCTACCCGCTGAAATGGGGGTGGGTGGACGTCGACGAGGTGGTGGACGTGCTGCTGGCGCGGCCCGGCCACCAGCACGTGGTCATCACCGGGCGCGACGCCCCGCAGCGGTTGATCGACGCCGCCGACCTGGTCACCGAGATGACCAAGGTCAAGCACCCGATGGACGCCGGGCGCAAGGGGCAGAAGGGTATCGAGTGGTGACTGTCCCCGCGATCGTCGTCGCCGCGCCGGCGTCGGGCAGCGGAAAGACAACCGTCGCAACGGGTTTGATCGGTGCCCTGCGGCGTTCGGGCCATGCCGTTGCACCGTTCAAGGTCGGCCCGGACTTCATCGACCCCGGCTATCACGGCCTCGCCGCCGGGCGTCCCGGCCGCAACCTCGACCCGGTGCTGGTCGGCGAGAACCTCATCGGACCGCTGTACGCGCACGGCTCCGGCGGTGCGGACATCGCGGTGATCGAAGGGGTGATGGGGCTCTTCGACGGGCGGATCGGGCCCGCCGCGGCCGCCCCGGCGGAAGGCTCCACCGCCCACGTGGCCGGCCTGTTGGGTGCGCCCGTCGTCCTGGTGGTCGACGCGCGCGGCCAGAGCCACAGCATCGCCGCACTGCTGCATGGCTTTTCGACGTTCGATGCCGCGACCCGGATCCGCGGCGTGATCCTCAACCGGGTCGGTTCGGCCCGGCACGAACACGTGCTGCGGCAGGCCTGCGAGCAGGCGGGCGTCGCGGTGCTGGGGGCGATTCCGCGCACCGCCGAATTAGAGCTGCCGACAAGGTATCTGGGTCTGGTCACGGCGGTGGAGTACGGTCGGCGGGCGCGGCTCGCGGTCGAGGCGATGACCGACTTGGTAGCCCGTCATGTCGACCTGAGGGCCTTGGCGGCTGTCGCCGCGAGCCGGACCGCCACGGCCTGGGACCCGGCAACAGCGGTGGGGGAGACGCCCGGCGGGCGGGCCACCGTGGCGATGGCGGCGGGGAAGGCGTTCAGCTTCGGCTACGCCGAGCATGCGGAGTTGCTGCGGGCCGCCGGCGCCGACGTGGTCGAATTCGACCCGCTGGCTGAAGAACTGCCGGACGGCACGGACGCGGTGCTGCTGCCCGGTGGCTTTCCGGAACAGTTCACCGCCGAGCTCTCGGCCAACGAGGCCGTGCGCCGGCAGATCAACGAGCTGGCCGCCGCCGGCGCTCCGATGCACGCCGAATGCGCGGGCCTCATCTATCTGGCCACCGAACTGGACGGTTACCCGATGTGCGGGGTGCTGGCCGGGTCGGCGCGGTTCACGCCGAAGCTGACGCTGGCCTACCGCGACGCCGTCGCCGTGGCCGATTCGCCGCTCTATGCCGCCGGCCAGCGGGCGGTGGGGCATGAATTCCACCGCACCGCAATTACTTTCGGCGACGGCTACCAGCCCGCGTGGGCCTATCGGGGCAATGACGCGGATACCGTGCGCGAAGGCGTCGTGCACGCCGGCGTGCACGCCTCATACCTGCACACGCATCCGGCCGCGGCACCACAGGCCGTCGCGCGGTTCGTCGCGCACGCCGCCGCCCGCCGCGCTCGCGGTCGCCACTAGTTCCGACGGTGGCGACCCGCAGCGCCCGGCGTTACCGCCGCGCTCGCGGTCGCCACTAGGCTTGCCCGGTGACCGAGAACGCCTACCTCGCTGGACTGCGGCTGGCCGGCAAAAAGGTCGTCGTGGTCGGCGGCGGCTCGGTTGCCCAGCGTCGGCTGCCCTTGCTCATCGCCAGCGGCGCGGACGTCCATGTCATCTCCCGCAGCGCCACCAGGTCGGTCGAGGCGATGACCGGAATCACGTTGTCGCTCCGCGAATACCGCGACGGCGACCTCGACGGGGCCTGGTACGCGATCGCCGCCACCAACGACGCGCAAGTGAACGCGGCCATCGTCGCGGAGGCCGAGCGCCGCCGCCTCTTCTGCGTCCGCGCCGACATCGCCGTGGAGGGATCCGCGGTCACCCCGGCGTCCTTCAGCTACGCAGGGTTATCGGTCGGGGTGCTCGCCGGCGGCGAGCACCGCCGGTCCGCGGCGATTCGCTCGGCCATCCGGGAGGCGCTGCAGACCGGGGTCATCACCCCGGACAGCGCGGCGAGCCCCGACGTGGTGCGCGGTGGTGTGGCGCTCGTCGGCGGCGGGCCCGGCGACCCCGAACTGATCACCGTGCGCGGGCGCCGGCTGCTGGCGCACGCGGACGTGGTGGTCGCCGACCGGCTGGCGCCGCCGGAACTGCTGGCCGAGCTGCCACCGCACGTCGAGGTCATCGATGCCGCCAAGATTCCCTACGGGCGGGCGATGGCGCAGGACGCGATCAATGACGTCATGATCGAACGCGCCCGGGCCGGGAAGTTCGTCGTCCGCCTCAAGGGCGGCGACCCGTTCGTCTTCGCCCGCGGCTACGAGGAAGTGCAGGCGTGCGTCGGCGCGGGGATCCCGGTCACCGTCGTACCGGGTGTGACGAGCGCCATAGGAGTGCCCGCACTGGCCGGCGTTCCGGTCACACATCGGGCCATCAATCACGAATTCGTCGTGGTCAGCGGCCATCTGGCGCCCGGCCATCCCGAATCGTTAGTAAATTGGAATGCGCTGGCTGCGCTTTCCGGCACCATCGTTTTGCTGATGGCCGTCGAACGCATCGAGCTTTTCGCCGACGCGCTCATAGCGGGCGGCCGACCTGCGGAAACACCGGTGCTGGTGGTTCAACATGGAACGACGGCGGCTCAGCAAACTTTGCGGGCCACTCTCGCCGACACGCCGGAAAAGATCCGCGCCGAGGGCATTCGACCTCCCGCGATCATCGTGATCGGGCCGGTGGCGGCCTTCGGGCTTTAAACGGATCTTAAGATTACTGTAAGGTAACCCTTTATGACGGCTCTCAACGACACAGAGCGCGCGGTACGGAAGTTCACGTCCGCGCGCCCCGATCGTCCGGCCCCGGCGCGCGCCACGCGCTTGGCGGAGACCGCCTCCACCCGCATCAGCAAGTACTACCCGGCCTGGCTGCCGTCCCGTCGCTTCATCGCGGCCGTGATCGCCATCGGCGGTATGCAATTGCTGGCGACCATGGACAGCACCGTCGCCATCGTCGCGCTTCCCCGGATCCAGAACGAGCTCAGCCTTTCCGACGCCGGCCGGAGCTGGGTGATCACCGCGTACGTGCTCACCTTCGGCGGGCTGATGCTGCTAGGCGGCCGGCTCGGCGACACCATCGGACGCAAGCGCACCTTCATCGTCGGCGTCGCGCTGTTCACCATCTCCTCAGTGCTGTGCGCGGTGGCCTGGGACGAGGCGACCATGGTCATCGCGCGGCTATCGCAGGGTGTCGGATCCGCCATCGCCTCGCCGACGGGCCTTGCGCTGGTCGCGACCACCTTCCCCAAAGGCCCGGCCCGTAACTTCGCGACGGCGGTGTTCGCCGCCATGACCGCCATCGGTTCGGTGATGGGGCTGGTCGTCGGCGGGGCGCTGACCGAGGTGTCGTGGCGGCTGGCGTTCCTGGTGAACGTCCCGATCGGGCTGGTGATGATCTACCTGGCCCGCACCGCGTTGCGCGAGACCAACCGGGAGCGGATGAAGCTCGACGCGACCGGGGCGATGCTGGCCACGCTGGCGTGCACCGCCGCCGTCTACGCCTTCTCGATGGGACCGGAGAAGGGCTGGGTGTCAATCACCACCATCGGCTCCGGCGTGGTCGCCATGGCCGCCGCGCTCGCCTTCATCATCGTCGAGCGCACCGCCGAAAACCCCGTCGTCCCATTCGATCTGTTCCGCGACCGCAACCGGCTGGTCACTTTCGCCGCGATCTTCCTGGCCGGCGGCCTCATGTTCAGCCTGACGGTGTGCATCGGCCTGTACGTGCAGGACATCCTCGGCTACAGCGCCCTGCGCGCCGGCGTCGGCTTCATCCCGTTCGTCATCGCGATGGGGATCGGTCTGGGCGTCTCCTCGCAACTGGTGTCGCGGTTTTCGCCCCGGGTCTTGACCATCGGCGGCGGCATCCTGCTGTTCTGGGCGATGCTCTACGGCTGGGGCTTCATGCACCGCGGCGTGCCCTACTTCCCCAACCTGGTGCTGCCCATCATCGTCGGTGGAATCGGCATCGGCATCTGCGTCGTCCCGCTGACGCTGTCGGCGATCGCCGGGGTCGGTTTCGACCAGATCGGTCCGGTGTCGGCGATCGCGTTGATGCTGCAGAGCCTCGGCGGGCCGCTAGTGCTGGCCGTCATCCAGGCCGTGATCACCTCCCGCACGCTGTACCTGGGCGGCACTACCGGCCCGGTGAAGATCATGAACGACCTCCAATTGCACGCGCTCGACCAGGGCTACACCTACGGCCTGCTGTGGGTGGCCGGGGTGGCCGTCGTCGTCGGCGCCGCGGCGCTGTTGATCGGCTACACGCCCGCGCAGGTGGCCCACGCGCAAGAGGTCAAAGAAGCGATCGACGCCGGCGAGCTGTAAGGCGGCGGGCCGCCGATGGCGGCCAACTCCAATGTCGTTGCGCCGGATGCGATAGCGCGGGCGATATCAGATTCGCGGAGCCTCGCGCGGGTCCTCGGCTGTCAGGCGCCCACCCCTGACAAGTTAGGCTGGCCCGCTGTGATCACCCGGATGTCCGAGCTGTTCTTGCGCACGTTGCGCGACGATCCCGCTGACGCCGAAGTGCCCAGCCACAAACTTCTGATCCGCGCCGGCTACATCCGGCCGATCGCGCCCGGGCTGTACAGCTGGCTGCCGCTCGGGCTGCGCGTGCTGCGCAAGATCGAGCGCATTGTCCGCGAGGAGATGAACGCGATCGGCGGTCAGGAGATCCTGTTTCCCGCCCTGCTGCCGCGTGCGCCGTACGAGACCACGAACCGGTGGACCGAATACGGCGACGGGGTGTTCCGGCTCCAGGACCGCCGCGGCAACGACTACCTGCTGGGCCCCACCCACGAAGAGCTCTTCACGCTGACCGTCAAGGGCGAATACAGCTCCTACAAAGACTTTCCGGTGCTGCTCTATCAGATCCAGAACAAGTACCGCGACGAGGCGCGTCCGCGCGCGGGGATCCTGCGGGTGCGCGAGTTCCTGATGAAGGACTCCTACTCCTTCGACATCGACGACTCCGGGCTCAAGGCGGCCTATCACGCGCATCGGGAGGCTTACCAGCGCATCTTCAACCGGCTCCAGGTGAGCTACGTGATCGTGTCCGCGGTATCGGGAGCGATGGGCGGCAGCGCCTCCGAGGAGTTCCTGGCCGAAAGCCCGGTCGGCGAAGACACCTTCGTGCGCTGCCTGGAATCCGGGTATGCGGCCAACGTCGAGGCGGTCATCACCGCCCGCCCGGAGGCCAAACCCATCGATGGGCTGCCCGACGCCGTGGTCCACGACACGGGCGACACCCCAACCATCGCCACCCTGGTGGACTGGGCCAACACGGCCGGCCTGGGCCGCACCGTCACCGCGGCGGACACGCTGAAGAACGTGCTGCTCAAGGTGCGTCAGCCCGGCGGCGAGTGGGAGCTGCTGGCCATCGGCCTGCCGGGCGACCGGGAGGTCGACGACAAGAGGCTGGGCGCGGCGCTCGAACCGGCCGACTACGCGTTGCTCGACGACACCGACTTCGCCAAATACCCGTTCCTGGTGAAGGGCTACATCGGACCGAAAGCGCTGCGGGACAACGGCGTTCGGTACCTTGTCGACCCGCGGGTGGTGGACGGCACGAGCTGGATCACCGGGGCGGACGAGCCCGGGCGGCATGTCGTCGGCCTGGTGGCCGGCCGGGATTTCACCGCCGACGGCACCATCGAGGCCGCCGAGGTGCGCGACGGCGATCCGTCTCCCGACGGCGCCGGCCCGCTGGTGGCGGCCCGGGGTATCGAGGTCGCGCACATCTTCCAGCTCGGCCGCAAGTACACCGACGCCTTCACCGCCGACGTGCTCGGTGAGGACGGCAAGCCGGTGCGGCTGACCATGGGGTCCTACGGCCTCGGGGTGTCGCGGATGGTGGCGGTGATCGCCGAGCAGCACCATGACGAGCTGGGCCTGCGCTGGCCGTCGGCGGTCGCGCCGTTCGACGTCCACCTGGTGATCGCCAACAAGGATGCGGACGCCCGCACCGGAGCCACCGCGCTGGCCGCCGACCTCGACCGGTTGGGCGTCGAGGTGCTGCTCGACGACCGTCAGGCGTCACCGGGGGTCAAGTTCAAGGACGCCGAGTTGCTGGGCGTCCCGTGGATCCTGGTGGTGGGGCGCGGCTGGGGTAACGGCGTGGTGGAGCTGCGCGACCGCTTCAGCGGGCAGACGCGCGAGCTGGGCACCGGGCCGTCACTGGCCACCGACGTCGCGGCCGCCCTGACCGGGTAGTGCTCGAAAACCCTTGCGCCGCTAGTCGTTTCCGCCGGGGAAGCTCGTCGTGATGGGCCAGGCGCCCAGCACCCGGTTCCATCGGGCGGCCATCACGGCGCTTTGCGTCAGTGCCGTCGAGGCGAACGCGCGGTCGTCGGCCGTCTCGGCGTGCTCGATCACCACGCGCCAGGCCGACGCGCCGTCGTTCTCCATCCGCGCCGCCAGGCGCGCCGCATCCGCCGCGCTGCCCACCAGGATCGGTAACTGGTAGCCGGGGGCGGCGACCGGCGCGGTGACCTTGCGGGCGTTGAGCATCGCGATCACGTCGTCGCGGCGTTGGCGGTGCTGGCCCAGGGCCTCCACCACCATGTCGTTCACGCTCGGCGGCGACAGCGCCGAGACCATGCCGTAGCCGTAGATTGTCGAGTGTTCGATGGCCAGCGCGTCGCACAGCGCCGCGTTGTCCGCGTCTTTGCCGGAGCTCATATCGACGGGCCCCCCGGCACCAGGGCGACGGTGTACGACGCCGTGCAGGACGCGATGATCGAGGCGAGCAACCCCGCCCGGTAGCCGGATTCTCCCGCCACCATCCGGCTGGCGCTGTCCGCCGAGGCGCGTAAGGCGTTGATCACGTCGGACACCGGTGGGGGAGGCGGCGGCGGTCCCGCCGGTTCGGCGGCGCTCGAGCTGGGGCCCGCGGTCTCGCTGGTCGACGAGGCGGTGATCTTGCCGGCGGCCCGCGAGATCTCCGTGGACAGGGCGCGGGCGTGCGCGGCGCGCTGGCTTGCGACCACCGCCAGCGCGGCGGCGATCTGCGGCGGATTGCCGACGGCCGCCGCGGCGGCACCGGCCAGCGCGCTGTCCTTGCGGGCCTGGTCCAGCGGGCCCAGCAGCTCTTCGACTGGCGGGGGTTTGGGCGGGGACTCGCCGCAGGCGGAGGTCACCACCCCGAGCGCAGCCAAAGCCGCGCCGCCGGCGAGCACACCCCGCCGGTTGACGACCGGAAATGCGCTAGACACAAACACATCCTGCCATCGCTGCGGAGGTGGGTAGGAAGCCAGGACGCGATCCCGCCGTCAGACGCGATTCCTGGCGTATCGTTGATAGCTGCTCTCGCGGAACGGCAGCCTTCGCGTTCCGCCAGGACACTGGAGCCGCCCGCAGGGCCAAGGGGGCGGCGACGCCCTGCAGCTGACCGAACAACTCAAGATGAGGAGCTCGCCGTGACCACCGGGCTACCTTCGCAGACGCAGGTGATCGAGCTACTCGGTGATGAGTTCGCGCGCGCTGGATACGAGATCGAAGACGTGGTCATCGACGCCCGGACGCGCCCGCCGCGGATCATGGTCGTCGCCGACGGTGACAAGGCCCTCGACCTGGACACCATAGCGACGCTGTCGCGCTCGGCGTCGGCTTTGCTGGACGGCCTCGACGACGTTGCGGACCGCTACGTGCTCGAGGTGAGTTCGCCGGGCGTGGACCGCCCGCTGACCAGTGAAAAACATTTCCGTCGCGCCCGCGGCCGCAAGGTCGACGTCGTCCTCGCGGACGGTTCGCGGCTGACCGGTCGCGTCGGCGAGACGCGCGGCGACTCCGTTGCCCTGGTGGTCCGCGCGGGACGTGACTACCGGGTACGCGAGCTCCCGCTCGCCGATATCGCCAAAGCCGTTGTCCAGGTGGAGTTTTCGCCCCCAGCCCAAGCGGAGTTGGAACTGGCGGGCCAGGCCGACAGGACGGAGGCCGGATCATGAATATCGACATGGCCGCGCTGCATGCCATCGAGGTGGATCGCGGCATCTCGGTCAACGAGCTGCTCGAGACGATCAAGTCGGCGCTGCTCACGGCCTACCGGCACACCGAGGGACACCAGAACGACGCGCGCATCGAGATCGACCGCAAGACCGGTGTCGTGAAGGTGGTCGCCCGTGAGACGGACGACGACGGCAACGTCATCAGCGAATGGGACGACACCCCCGAGGGTTTCGGCCGGATCGCCGCCACCACCGCCCGTCAGGTCATGCTGCAGCGGTTTCGGGATGCGGAAAACGAGCGCACCTACGGTGAGTTCTCCACCCGCGAGGGCGAGATCGTCGCCGGCGTCATTCAACGCGACAACCGCGCCAACGCCCGCGGCCTCGTCGTGGTCCGGATGGGCACCGAGACCAAGGCCTCCGAAGGCGTGATCCCGGCGGCCGAACAGGTGCCCGGCGAAAGCTACGAACATGGCAACCGGGTGCGTTGCTACGTCATCGGTGTGACCCGCGGGTCCCGGGAGCCGCTGATCACGCTGTCCCGGACGCATCCCAACCTGGTCCGCAAGTTGTTCTCCCTGGAAGTCCCCGAGATCGCCGACGGGTCGGTGGAAATCGTGGCGGTGGCCCGGGAGGCCGGCCACCGCTCGAAGATCGCGGTGAAGTCCAACGTTCCCGGCCTGAACGCGAAAGGGGCCTGCATCGGCCCGATGGGCCAGCGGGTCCGCAACGTGATGAGCGAGCTCTCCGGGGAGAAGATCGACATCATCGACTATGACGAGGACCCGTCCCGCTTCGTCGCCAACGCGTTGTCGCCGGCCAAGGTGGTTTCCGTGTCGATCATCGACCAAAACGCCCGCGCCGCCCGCGTGGTGGTGCCCGATTTCCAGCTGTCCCTGGCGATCGGCAAGGAGGGCCAGAACGCGCGGTTGGCCGCTCGGCTCACCGGGTGGCGCATCGACATCCGCGGCGATACGCCGGGGGGATCCGAGTCGCATTCGGAGAGCCACCCCGAAAACGGCGCCACCCACGGGATGGCGCACGACCGCTAACTTAACTAGCGGCCGACCCTGTCGGACGGCGCCGACGCGGGGGTTCCGCACCGGCACCCTCGGGCGGTTCTGACCATCGAATAAGTGACGCTAGACTGAGCCGTGATCCAGCGTGAGCCTTCGGCCCGGGCGCACAGACGCGAGGACGGACCAGTCCGAACGTGCGTCGGGTGCCGAAAGCGAGAGCTGGCCGTCGAACTGCTTCGCGTGGTGGCTGTGTCGAACGGGAACGGCGAATATGCCGTGCTCGTTGACACCAAGACCAACCGGCCGGGGCGGGGTGCGTGGCTGCACCCTGTACCGCAGTGCGTGCAACAGGCGATTCGGCGGCGGGCTTTCACCAGGGCGCTGCGCATCGACCGTCCACCGGACACATCCGCGCTGGTCGGGCACGTGGAAGGGCTCGACCAGCACGGCAACAGAACAGGTAGCAAAGAACATGAGCACACCGTGAAGTCCCGATGACCATGCGTCATAGCTAAACCCGAGGCGCGGCCCCACGACTGTCGCCTCTTAGACAGGAGATGTAGTGGCAGGTAAGGCCCGCGTACACGAGTTGGCCAAGGAACTCGGTGTTACCAGCAAGGAAGTTCTCGCCCGGCTGAATGAACAGGGCGAATTCGTAAAGTCAGCATCGTCCACGGTGGAGGCGCCGGTCGCTCGTCGACTGCGCGAATCATTCGGGGGCGGCAAGCCGGCTCCCCAGAAGACCGCGGCCAAGGCGGCCGCCAAGGCCCCGGCCAAGGGCCCGGACACATCGCTTGACCAGGCCCTCGACAAGGCCATCGGCAATGGTGAAGCCAACGGCGAAGCCGCCGGCGGAACGACGACCGCAGCCGCGCAAGCGGCCCCGGCGGCGCCCGCGGAAGCGCCGGCGCGCCCCGGCCCGGCACCCAGATCCATCTGCTGACCGTCGAAGACGACATCGAGATGCCTACCGGCGAGCAGGGCCGTATCGAGGTTC